>JAKBAM010000015.1:0-35528 GCA_021809105.1 Actinomycetes bacterium | reverse complement strand
GGACGTTGCCGGTGGAGCCGTAGAAGGCGGCGTCACCGAAGTCGAAGATCCCGCCGTCGGAGGCGACGAGCCAGTAGCCGTGGCCGTCGGGGGTGGAGGCCATGCCGACTATGGGCTGGTTGAGGTGGACGTTGCCGGTGGAGCCGTAGAAGGCGGCGTCACCGAAGTCGAAGATCCCGCCGTCGGAGGCGACGAGCCAGTAGCCGTGGCCGTCGGGGGTGGAGGCCATGCCGACTATGGGCTGGTTGAGGTGATCGGTCGCCAGCGAACCGTAGTAACCGGCATCACCGGAGACGGCGATGTGGCCGTCGCTCGTGACCATCCAGCTACCCTGCCCGTCCGGCGTGCTGGCACTGCCGACCACGGTTGGGCTGGCGGCCGCAGCTGATGCACCTGGAATACCCGCGGCGGCCACAGTGCCGGCGAAGCACATGGCCGTCGACGCCAGCGCGATCACCCGGCGCTTGGTGGTACGGCGCCTCAGCACCTTGCGTGAGGTCGAGCACAACGCGAGTCGCATGCGGGATATCTCGGCACGCGCGCCCAGCTCCCTTACTTGGTTCTCGATCTTCGTCGTCCTGGGGGGTACCCCTCAAAGCTTCTGGGGGATCGCCCCCCGGTCTCCCGGAGGACGCATAAGCCCCCCTGGCGTCAATCTCCGAGGTCGTCTCCGGGGTGCCGGGGGCGAGCCACGCCGCGCATCCATCCGATAGCCTTGAGCGCCTCCCGGGCGCCCGATCTCAGGCGCGGGCGCTCGAGCACCAGACGCTCCGCCCACTGGCCGGGGCGGCGAACAGCGGTGTACGCGGTCGCCACCACCGACGGCTTAATCAGCTCCGCCTCGGCCACCGCGTCGGCGTGATTCGAAAGGATCGGCTTGAAGCTCTCGTCACCCTTGCCGAAATCGAGCCGGTGCACGCCGCCGGGGGCGGCGCGGGCGATCCCGAGGAAGAGCTGAAGTCCGGGAGAGAAGGCGGCGTGGCGCGACGCGTAGGCCGGGAACCAGCACGCCAGCGTCTCCTCCGAGGCGATGCCGAAGTGGGCGGCCGCCACCTCCCCGTCGAGCCGGAGGGTGGACAGCATGCCTCGACAGCCCGGTGCCTGCGACGAGCGCAGTAGCTCTATCAGCTCGACGATCCATCTCTGCGCAAAGCGATCGCGCCTACCTGTACGCCGGTACTGCGCCGCCTTCCACCGCACGAGGAGTCGCATCGCCTCTGAGTCGCTGTCATTCACACGAAGCTCCGTCTCGTGATGGCGCTCCATCTTCCGCCGCTTCCGCTCCAGCGAGCGGAAGTGGCCGGGGTGGGCCCGCATCCGCTCGGCCAGGTACTGGTCGGAGCCGCCCGATAGCTCCGCGGTCCAGCTCGGCTGGATGGTTGCATGGACGCCCAGGCGCTCTACGTCGGCCACCGCCAGGTGGTCGAACGCCAGCACCGAGAGCCCGCAACCGTCCAAGAGGGACCTTCGGTCCACGACCAACTCGGGATCCGCGACGATCCCTTGGCGGTCGTTGATCCCCCACGCCAGCGCCCGGCCGACCTGCCCATGCTTTTGGAACGGGAGGAATCCGACGATCCGGGGCCCGTCCTCGATCACCGCCACCCGCACGTCGGAACGTACCGACCCGACCGCCTGTACGAAGTATGCCGACAAGAAGGGGCTATCCAGAGCATGGGTTCGGTGGCGTATTGCTTCCCACCGTCCGACCTCTGGGCTGGCCAACTCATCTGCTCGGATCAACTGCCAGCGCAAGCTCACTGGCCTGTCGGATACCGCGCTTGCCAGGCGCTGATCGCAGCCGCTGGCTGCTCGATCGCGGCACCCGGGAACCATTCACGCAACCGCGCGGTGAACGAAGCGGCCACCCCAGGCCGCGCCAACAGGAAGATACGCTGGGCCGTCAGAGCCGGCGCGGTAACAGCGACGTATCGGCCGGGAGCTGACCAGCGGAGGAAGGTCCGGTCGTGCCACCAGTCATTGGAAGCCACGATTGCTGGTTGTAATGAGGCGGAATAGCGGAGGTCGAGCTTGCCGTAGACGCCGCCGGGTCCGGGCATGGCGGCGAGCACGGGGTCGGTCAGGCCGTACATATCCTCGAAAGTGACTTGTGGCGCCCAGAATGACACGCGTCCCAGCACGTCGGTGGCTACTGCCTGCCTGCCCAGGCCGGTTTGGCTCAGCGCCCTCCCGACATAATCGAACCCGCGCTCGGCGTTGACGGGGTTGGAGCCCCCGTCTTGCAGCGGTAGCGAGAGAGGTGTCACGCCGATTGCCAGCAGGAGAGGGAGGGCTGGCGCAGCCCGTCCGACCCGGCCGGCGATCACCGTGGCCGTGCCGACCAGAGCAACGGTCATCACGGGGAGGTATGGAGCGACCAGGCGCGAGTAGGGCATCCAGTCGCCGCCGGTGAACAACGGCACGCCGAGACCGAACAGCGTGAGGAGCGTCGCCGGAAAAACTTCGGGGGGCAATGCCCGCCGGGCGGGCCGGTGCCGCGCCCACTGCAAACCGTAGGCGATGACCACTACCCCCGCGATCAGCAACGACGCCTCGAGAGCCTCGGCGTCGTATCTGATCCCTGCTGGCGCGTTGGCTCCCAGCGTCGTCAAAGGCGATGAGCCGAGGTCGCGCTTGGCGGTGACCGAGGTAGCGATCGGGTGGCCGTAGTAGTCCCATTGCCAGGCGACAAAAGCGATCAATCCCAAGGCCGTGGCGCCGGCGGCAAGCACTTCCGACTTCCGCCGGGGTCGTAACCCGGCGTTGAGCGCCGTGATCCCTACGGCGATGATGAGACCTTCGGGGCGAGTGGCCGCCAGCACGACGGTGGATGCCGCGAAGCCTGCCGCCGCCCAGCCGGGCCGGTGCCACGTGTAGACCAGCAAGAGCAGGCCGGCTGCGAACAAGCCGCCCTCCAGTCCCATCGTGGCGCTGGCGGCCAGCGGCACGGTCCCGGCCACGCCGGTGGCGAGGAGGGTGTTGCGACTGGGGCCGAGACCCATCTGGCGGCCGATGGCACGGACGATGACAACGACCGCAACGAGGCACGCAACGCCGAGCACCGACCCAGCAGTTGGAAGTGACAGTCCCAGGAGGTGGGCCCCGGATAGCAGCACCGCCCAAATCGGGTCGCTGATGCCCTCGACGCGCTGGGCCGGATTGAACGTCAGGCCGTGACCTGCAAGCAGGCTGGCGCTGTACCTGTAGGTGATATAAGCGTTGTCGATCCCCGACGAACGAGTGACCGACAACACGGCTGCCAGGGTCGCAAGAGGTAGCACAACCGACTCGCGCAGGATTGCCTCCAAGCGGGCACGGCTCGGGACGAAGCGCAGGAGGGCAATCGCAGGACTGCTCTCCTGCGCCCGGTCGTGGCGCAGAGCCCGCAGGAGCGGTCCGAGGCAGCAGGCGCCGAGGAGGAGTCGGACGGCGAACCACGTTCCTCCGGCAGGGGCCAAGGCGCTGGCGGCGGTGAGCCCCGACGCCGCCAGAGCCCAGCCTCGCAGGCCACGGCTAACAGGACGGAGCGTCGTGGCAGAGCGGGCCAGCAGATGGGCCACGACGGCCAGCGCCCCGTAGGACACCACAGTGGCCAAAGCTGAGCCGTTGAGCCCGAGGACTGGGACGAGGATCAGGTTGAGCGAGACGTTGAGCACCGCACAGCCACAGGTGGCAAGTGCGACGGTCTTCGTGCGCCCGGCCGCTACCAGCACCCGGTACTCCGACGTGTAGATCAAAGCGGGCAAGGTCGTCAGCGCCACCAATGTGGTCGTAGTCACCAGCCCGTCGGGCCGGAACGACGACGGGGCCCATACCGTCAACACCGCGGGGGCGCCGAGGGCGATCCCGAGCATCGTCGGCAGCGCCATCCGCAATAGCCGGTCCCGGGTGCGGGCCAGCACCTCCGCTCGCCGACGTCCCGGCGCCGCCGAGAAGATGTCTGGCAGCCAGACGACGTTGAACATGACCAGCAACACCGCACCCGTCCCGGCCAGGTTGTAAGCCAGGGAGTAGCGCCCCAGGGCGACCGGCCCCAGGCGGCTCTGGACGATCAGTCGATCGCTGGTATTGAGGACGAAGCTGGCCAGCTGTTCGGGTATCAGGGGCAGGGCGAAGGCGAGGATGGCCAGGTTCCGTCGATGGGCCAAGACTCCGGCGATTCGCGGTGGACTTGCCACCACCCCGCAGACCAGCGCGAGCGCTTGGCCCGCGACTATCGCCCCGAGGTACACCGTCGCCGTCCGCTGCCATATGAGGACGGCCCCAAGTGCCATGAGCTGGGCGACGAGCCCTTCGACCACGCTGACGAGACTGAAGGAGAGCACCCGGTCCTCGGAGCGCAGGCGCGCTTTGAACACCGCAGTGGCCGAGGCGGTCCCGCCCCATGCCAGAGCGATCCGTAGCGTGGTTATGGTGCCGGAGAAGCCCAGCGCGCCGCCCCACGCGTTGGAGGTGCCAACCAGCACGATCGTCATGACGGCGGTGGAAAGGAGGGCCACGCTCAAGAGGCTGCGGCTGTGGCGCTCTCCGTCAGGACCTTCGGCGTGGACGCGCTGGACGGCGACGGCGAGCCCGAGGCTCTCGAAGCAGTACAGGACCTGCATGACGGCCATACCCGCCGCCACCCGCCCGAACGGCCCCGGCCCGATAAGCCGGGTGACGATCGGCGTGACGCAGGCAGCCACCGCCATCTGCAGGGCTGTCCCACTCAGGTACAGGTACTCGCGCCACCGACGGCCCTCGAGGCGCCGGGGGCGCCTCGCACTCGCATCCGCAATTGCGGTTGGCGGCCCGTCGGGCCTCCCGACGGCAGCCGGCTCAAGCGTTAGCGGGAGGTCGGCTGACACTGGCAAACGGTAGCAAGGGACCAGCGCCAGCTCCGCTCATGGCCAACCGAGACTCCGGTCCCAGCCCGTTGGCACGGCACTTGTGCATGGCCCTACTGTCGCGGCATGGACATCCAGGGGAGTTCGGCGATCGTCACTGGTGGCGCTTCCGGGTTAGGTGAGGCGACGGTCCGCCTCCTCGCCCAGCGTGGAGCGCACCTTGTGGTGCTCGACATGAACGAAGAAAAAGGCGAAGCACTCGCCAAGGAGACTGCTGGGGTATTCGCCCGAGCCGACGTGACCAGCCCTGAGGATGTCATCGCCGCGGTCGAGGCCGCCAAGGAGATGGGGCCGCTTCGATGCGTGGTCAACTGCGCCGGGATCGGCTGGGCCGCCCGCACGATTGGCCGCGATGGCGCCTACTCATCGGCTCACGACCTCGAGTCCTACAAGAAGGTCATCAATGTCAACTTGGTCGGCACCTTCAACGTGGCTCGGCTGGCCGCCACGGCAATGAGCCAGAACGCACCACAGGCGGATAGCGAGCGCGGCGCCATCGTCAACGTGGCATCCCTCGCGGCCTTCGACGGGCAAATCGGCCAGGCCGCCTACTCTTCGTCGAAGGGGGGCGTGGTGGGCATGACGCTGCCGCTGGCGCGTGACCTCGCCGTCGTCGGCATCCGCGTCAACACGATCGCCCCGGGGCTGATCGATACGCCGATCTACGGTTACGGGGGCAATGCCGACGATTTCAAGGCCAAGCTCAAAAAGGATGTGTTGTTCCCCGATCGACTTGGCTATCCCTCCGAGTTCGCATCGCTGGCGGTCGAGCTGATCACCAACAGCTACATGAACGGCGAGACCATCCGCTTCGACGGCGGTGCCCGCCTGGCGCCGAAGTAGCCGGTATGCCTGTCGTGGAGTACCGCGTCGAGGGGCGCGTGGGGATCATCACCATCAACCGGCCCGAGGCTCGCAACGCCGTCAACGGGGAGGTGGCCAAAGGCATAGAGGAAGGTATCGATCGCCTAGAGGGTGACGCCGGCATCTGGCTCGGTATCATCACGGGCGTCCCGCCTGTCTTCTGCGCCGGTGCTGATCTGAAGGAGGTCAACGCCGGCAAGAGCAGCGAGCTCCACACAGCCGGTGGTGGCTTTGCCGGGATCGTCAAGCGTGCGAGGTCCAAGCCGCTGATCGCCGCAGTCGACGGCCCAGCGCTGGCCGGCGGCACCGAGATCGTGCTGTCGTGCGATCTGGTGGTCGCGTCGTCCACCGCTACGTTCGGCCTGCCCGAGGTCAAGCGAAGCCTGGTCGCAGCTGCGGGCGGCCTGTTTCGCCTCGGGCGCAAGATTCCTCTCAACGTCGCGATGGAATGCGCCCTCACCGGTGATCCGATCAGTGCCGAGCGGGCGTACTCCTTCGGCTTGGTAAACGAGCTGGCCGATGCGGGCACCGCGCTCGAGCGGGCGCTGGTCCTGGCGGGCCGAGTCGAGGCAAATGCCCCAGCCGCCGTGGTTGCCAGCCGCAAGGTCGTCCTGGAGGCCACCCACGCGCCTGATGAGGTCGGCTGGAGGATGTCGGACGAGGGGATGCTGGCAGTTGTAGGCTCCGATGACTTCAAAGAGGGTCTGGTCGCCTTCATAGAGAAGCGGCCACCCAGATGGACAGGACGTTGAAGGCTCGGGTGGGCGTCGCAGGCGTGGTGCATGGAAGGGTCAGCGTCGGAAGAGCAGGTGTCATACTTTCCCGCAGATAGCGATTCGGCGCCCGGCCACTCCCCGCGCCTTCTCCTCCCCGACCTCCTGCAAGATCTGGGCACCCTTGTAGCGCTGCTGGTCGAGCGGATCGAGCGCGAAGACGATCTGGATGCATACCTGCTCAGCGTCGGCGTCGACCAGATCCTCGAGGACAGCTTGGGGGGACGGCCGTCGATCGGCGGGAGGGCATGGGGGCGCCGGGTCGGAGAGGTGCTTTCCAGGAGCCGCCGGTCCCAGCCGGTCGGGCGGGTCTTGCTCGCTGCGCTCGACCTGGCCGATGCGGCGGCGGCCCGTACCGCTCCCGTCATCAAGGCCAGAGCGGCGCACGTGCTGGCCAGCGACCTCGCCGCGGATCTGGCAGGCGTCGTGCTCCGCCCGTCGGCAGCTTTACCAACGGACCGTCAGCGCTTCGGTGACCGGGCCGGAGAGCTGGCGAAGGCGACCGCCGGCCTGTCCGGGCGTCGCAGGACCAGCACATTGCGGTTGCCGTCGTGCTTCCGCAGCTTCGACCAGCAGCCACTCGACCTGGTCCTGATGGCTCAGCGCTACGCCCAACGCTGGCCATCGAAAGACGCCTCGATCCTGGTGGCAGGAGTACGGACGTCGGGCAGCTACCTCGCACCTTTGCTGGCCGCGGCCTTGCGCTTCGAGGGATATCGGTCAGTGAGCAGCATCAGTCTCCGGCCCCGCGCCTCCACCGACGCCGGGAGTCGGGCGTTGCTGGAGCGATGCGCCGCGCAGGACGGGATGGTGCTCATCGTCGACGATCCACCGACGTCGGGTGGCTCGGTCGCCGCCGTCGCCCGCCGCGTCGAGCGCGCCGGGATCAGCCCGGACCACATAGTTGTGATGCTCGGTACCGATGATGCCGCCGACGGTGTCCATGCCCCGCTGCGCGGCTACCAATCGGTGTTGCTCCCCGCCGGCGAATGGGCTGTGCAGCGCCAACTCGAGGCCAGCGCCGTGGCGCAGCAACTCGATCTCATGCTCGGCTCCGGCGCGCGGGTGGTCGAGGTAAAGGCCCACCCCGCGCCCGAACCGACAGCCCGGGCGCATGTGCGACGGCGCTACACGGTGTTGCTCGAAGATGGCGGCGGGGAAAGAGCATGCGAGGTGGTGGTGGAGGGCGTCGGGCTGGGCTTTTTCGGTCGCCACCACTTGGCGGTGTCCAGCCGGCTGGATGGCTGGGTGCCGCCGGTTTTAGGCGTGGAGCACGGGTTGGCCTACCGGCTGTGGATCGACGAGATCGTTCCGCAGGATGCCCCCAACGCCGAGGACGATCGTGCACGGATGGTCGCCTACGCCGCCTCCCGGCGCGCGGCGCTGGCAGTCGGCAGCGACCGGAGCGCCGGCATCGTGGGCAACCATGCCGTCTGGGAGGTGGCGTCCGAACTGGTCGCGGCCTGCTTCGGGCCGCTCGGCGACGCGGTGCGGCCCTTGTACGTGGATCCCCTGATGCGCAGGTTGCTGCGTCCAGCGGCCCCGTCGGTCGTCGACGGCCGGATGGAGGCCGACAAATGGGTTCGTTCAGGCGATCGGCTGGTGAAGACCGACCCGACGAGTGGTGCCTTCAGTCATCACGACCTGTCGTGTTACGACGCCGTGTTCGACCTGGCGGCTGTGGCCTTGGAGGCTGGGCGCGGAGCGGATCACCCGCGATCGGTAGCTGGCGTGAAAGCGCATTTCGAGGAGCTGACCGCCAGCACGGTTGACGACGGGCGATGGCTGCTCTACCAGCTGGTGCACCTGTGGAATGGCAAGAGGCTCGGGCGCCTGGTGCCGGCCGAAACCTCGCTGGCCGGTGCCCGCGCTCTGCAACGCTTCTTCGCCGAGGTGTACCTGGCGGACCTACCCGCCGTGGACGACGGACCCCTCTGCGCCCTCGACCTCGACGGCGTGAGCGAGTCCACCACCTTCGGGTGGTCCGCCCCGACGAGGGCTTCGATGGTCTCTGTGCGGGCCCTACGAGCCCACGGCTACCGGGTGGTGCTGGCCACGGGCCGGAGCCTCCCCGAGGTCATTGACCGCTGCGCGGCCTACGGGCTGGCCGGCGGGGTCGCCGAGTACGGTGCGGCCGCGTACAGCCATGCGGATCGGAAGGCGGACATCCTCGTTCCGGAATCGGAGGCGGAAGGACTTGCGGACTTGCGAGGGCAGCTGGACCGGAGGAGCGACCTCGAGGTGGACCCACACTTCAGGCATGTGGTGCGGGTGAGACAAGTCGCAGGTGGCAAAGGTGGGCCGATGCCCGACACCGAGATCTCCCCAGCGGCGGGCCCAGGCCCGCCGCCATGGCGGACTGTGGTCGGACTTCACCAGACCGACATCGTGCCCCGCAGCGTGGACAAGGGCGCCGGACTGGAAAACCTGGCATCCCGCTTGGCTCCTGGCGCTCCTGAAATCGCGCTGGCGGTCGGCGATTCGTCCAGCGACCTGCCGATGCTCGCCAAGGCCCGGCGGGCCTTTGCGCCGGCAAACGCCAGCGCCGAGCTCCGGCGCCCCGGGGTGGACGTCCTGCGCGCGCCGTACCAGGCGGGTCTGGCCCAGGCCGTGAGCGCCTTCCTGGGTCACCGACCTGGTACCTGTCGTGCTTGCCGTCCGCGGCCGATGAGCGCAGATATCCGCTTGCTCGTCGACCTCTTGTCGCTACGTGAGGGGGGCAACCTCGGTGTCGCCCGGAGGGCCCTTCCATTGACCGCAGCGTCACTCGTCCGGCTGGCCAGCCGATGAAGACTGAGCGCCGCGAGATGCCGAGGCAGCTCGGTGGTATAGCGGGCCTCACGATCAGGGTGCTCTACCGGTCGCGGTTGCTGGCACCATTGGGGCGACTGGCGCGATCAGTGCTGGCGGCCCGCCGCTCCGTCGACATCCGCGAGCTGCTCGGTGGGGCCCTGCCACGACTGATCAGCTCCATGCAGCCGGTCGAGGGGCTTCCCTCACCCGAGACATGGGTGGTCGCCCGGGAGGCCATCGGCGTCAGTTCCCTCGTCGTCGCGCCCTTGGGGCCGCCGGGGGCGGCCCCGGCCGCCGTGGTAAAGCTCGCCCGCTCCCCGGAGGTCGTCGAGGAGCTGCGGGCCCATGTCCGTGCGGTCCAGGCGCTGTCGGGCGACCCGCGTATAGGCCCTTGGGGTCGTTATCTGCCCGACTTCCTGGCCCTCGGTCTGACGTCGGAGCCCGCAGCGGTCGTCGAGCGCTACATGGTCGGGATCCCCCTGACCCGAATGCTGCGCCGGGAACCCGACCTGGCAGCACGGTCCATCAGTGCCTGCCTCGAGGTGATCGGTGAGCTTCACACACGGACGGCGAGCGTCGTGACCACCGCAGACCATCTCGCCGCTTGGCTGGATGGTCCCCTGGCCGCAGTCTCATCGCTGTACCCGGCCGGGGCCTGGCAACTTTCGAAGTTGGGATGCCTCGGCGACGAGCTCAGACAGGCCGTCGGCATCAACGCCTCCACGCCAGCATCCTGGATCCACGGTGACTACACGAGGGACAACATTTTCTTGAGCCCCGACGGAGGGGAGGTGCTCGGCATCCTCGACTGGGGGAGTGCCCGCCCGGTCGGCGTGGCTGCCGTCGACGCATACCTGCTGCTGCTGAGCAGCGCCGCCTACCGGCAGCGCCGAGCACTCGGCCACGTTGTGGTGGACGTAGCGCGAGAGCGAGGACCGTCTGCCCTCGATCCGCTGTGGGCGTCGGTCGAGATGCTCCCGTCAGGGCGCCGGGCGCTGGTCTTGCTCACGTGGCTGCAGCACGTCGCCCACAACTTGGCGAAGGCCGCCACCTACAGGGACCACCTGGCCTGGAGGGCCCTCAACATCGACGTGGTGCTGAGGAAGCTGGTGGTTTGACGGTGGCGTTCCCTGTCATCCAGACGACCTCGAAGCCCGGCTCCGGGCAGTGGAAGGCCAACGAGACCCACCACCGGGCCTTGGCCGCAGACCTCGTCGAACGGTTGGCCGCCGTGGCGGCCGGCGGTCCCGAGTCCGCCCGGGAACGTCACCTGTCACGGGGCAAGCTGCTCCCACGCGAGCGGATCGACACGCTGATCGATCCCGGGTCTCCGTTCCTCGAGCTGTCCCCACTGGCTGCTTACGGCCTGTATGGCGACGAGGCCCCGGCGGCAGGGATCATCACAGGCGTGGGCCGGATTTCGGGTCGTGAGTGCCTGGTGGTCGTAAACGACGCTACGGTCAAGGGCGGCACCTACTACCCCTTGACGGTGAAGAAGCACCTGCGGGCGCAGGAGGTGGCCCGGGAAAACCGGCTGCCGTGCCTCTACCTGGTCGACTCGGGGGGTGCGTTCCTCCCGGCCCAGGACGAAGTGTTCCCCGACCGGGATCATTTTGGACGGATCTTCTACAACCAGGCGACGATGTCCGCCGCGGGGATCCCACAACTGGCGGCCGTCCTCGGCAGCTGCACCGCAGGCGGCGCTTACGTGCCGGCCATGAGCGACGAGGCGGTCATCGTCGGCAACCAGGGCACCATCTTCCTCGGGGGCCCACCACTGGTGAAGGCCGCGACCGGCGAGGTGGTCAGCGCCGAGGAGCTGGGCGGTGGGGACCTTCACGCCCGCCGCTCCGGGGTCACGGACCACCTGGCGCAGGATGACCGCCACGCCCTGAGCATCCTCCGCGACATCGTGTCCTCCCTAGCCCCTCGCCCCCCGGCGCCGTGGGAGGTGGCCCCGACGGAGCAGCCGGCCTACGGTGCATCCGACCTCTACGGCATCATCCCCGCCGACACGAGGACTCCCTACGACGTGCGGGAGGTCATCGCTCGCCTCGTCGACGGGTCGCGGATGCTCGAGTTCAAAGCCGAGTACGGCTCGACCCTGGTGTGCGGTTTCGCCCGACTGCACGGCCACCCGGTCGGGATCGTCGCCAACAACGGCGTGCTCTTCTCCGAGTCGGCGATGAAGGGCGCCCACTTCATCGAGCTCTGCGACCAGCGCCGAACCCCGCTGGTGTTCTTGCAGAACATCAGCGGCTTCATGGTCGGGCGAGACTACGAGGCGGGGGGGATTGCCAAGCACGGGGCCAAGATGGTGATGGCGGTGGCCTGCGCCCGGGTCCCCAAGATGACCGTGGTGATCGGCGGCAGCTTCGGTGCCGGCAATTACTCGATGTGCGGCCGGGCCTACTCCCCTCGCTTCCTCTGGATGTGGCCCAACGCCCGGATCTCGGTCATGGGTGGCGAGCAGGCTGCGTCGGTATTGGCGACGGTTCGGCGCGACCAGATCGAGGGCAAAGGGGGGGAGTGGGACGACGCCGACGAGGAAGCGTTCAAGTCCCCCATCCGGGCCCAGTACGAGGCGCAGGGCCACCCGTACTACTCGACCGCCCGGTTGTGGGACGACGGGATCATCGACCCGGCCCAGACCCGCACAGCCCTCGGCCTGGCCCTCTCCGCCGCCGCCAACGCCCCGTTGAGCGATACCGGCTACGGCGTGTGGCGGATGTGATGTTCACCTCGGTGGTGGTGGCCAATCGCGGCGAAATAGCGCGGCGGATCTTTTCCACCCTCACCAATCTCGGTATCGAGTCCGTCGCAGTCCATACCGACGCCGACGCCGGCGCGTCCCACGTAGCAGCCAGTGACCGAGCTGTGCGCATCGGGAGCTACCTCTCGGTCGACGACATCGTCGCCGCCGCCGTCTCTGCCGGCGCCGACGCGGTCCACCCCGGATACGGCTTCCTCTCCGAGCGGGCATCGCTGGCGTCCGCGGTCGAGGCCGCCGGCCTCACCTGGATCGGTCCGCCGCCGGCTGCGATCGATGCGATGGGTGACAAGATCCGGGCCAAGGCGATCGTCGCCGCCGCGGGTGTTCCCGTCGTCCCGGGGGCTTCCGGCGCCGGCCTGAGCGCCACGGAAATCGCCGAGGCCGCTCTGGCCGTGGGCCTCCCGGTGTTGCTCAAGCCTTCCGCCGGTGGCGGGGGCAAAGGCATGCGCAGGGTGACCGACGCCGGAGCCCTCCTCGACGAGATCGCCGCCGCGCAGCGCGAAGCGGCCGGGGCGTTCGGTGACGACACCCTCCTCGTCGAGCGGTGGGTCACCCGACCCCGACACATAGAGATCCAGGTGTTCGCCGACCGCCACGGGGCAGCCGTCCACCTCGGTGAGCGGGAGTGCTCGCTGCAGCGGCGGCACCAGAAGATCGTGGAGGAGGCGCCCTCGACCCTCCTGTCGCCGCGGCAGCGCTCGGCCATGGGCGCCAGCGCCGTGGCGGCCGCCCGCAGCTGCGGTTACGTCGGCGCGGGGACGGTGGAGTTCATCGTCTCGGCCGACGCCCCCGAGGACTACTACTTCATGGAGATGAACACCCGCCTCCAAGTCGAGCACCCTGTCACCGAGATGGTCACCGGGATCGACCTGGTCGAGTGGCAGCTGCGGGTGGCGGCGGGAGAAGCGCTGCCTTTAGCGCAGGACGGGGTGCGCCTGGACGGCCACGCCATCGAGGCTCGCGTCTACGCCGAGGACCCGGCTCGTGGCTTCCTGCCCGCCGCCGGGCCGATCCTCCTCCTCCGGGAGCCCACCCGCCGTTCCGGCGTGCGGGTCGATTCGGGGATCGCCGAGGGCGGCACTGTCGGCACCGGCTTCGACCCCATGCTGTCCAAGGTCATCGCCTGGGGCCCCGACCGATCAGCGGCCCTCGCCCGGCTGCGCGCTGCGCTGGCGTCGAGCGCGGTGCTCGGGGTGAGGTCCAACGTCGGGTTCCTCGGCCGGCTGCTCGCCGACCCCGACGTGGCCGCGGGCCGCCTGGACACCGAGTTGGTCGACCGGGTGGCCTCTGCGCTGGCAGAGCCGGGCGCCCCCGCCGAGCACGCCGCCGCGGTCGCCGCCGCACTGGCACTGGCCCTGGATCTCGAGCCGGGCGCCCGCCCCGGTGAGGCTGTCGACTCCTGGGATGTCCCCGGCGGGTGGCGCCTCGGGACACCGGCCGAGACGGTGTGGCAGGTTCGGCTTTCCGGCCGATCCGTCACCCTCGGGGTCACCGGCCGTGCCAGCGCCGCCACGATCCGGGTCGGCGCCGGACGCTCTGGCCTCACCGACGCCCCGGGCCTGGCGGCCAGCGGCAGCTTCTCGGCGTCGGGCGAGATGGTGGTCGCTGCCGGCGGCTCGACCGAGACCTGGACGATCGGGCGCACCGGTAACGAGCTGTGGCTCGGCCGGGGAGGCGATGCGTGGCGAGTAGTGCCCGATCCGGCGCTCCTCCCCGGCGCAGCAGCCGCCACCGACGCCGCCGGCCCGGTCACCAGCCCTATGCCCGGCACCGTCCTCGCCGTGCACGCCGCCGCCGGCGATCCGGTCGTGGCCGGGCAACGCCTGGTTACCGTCGAGGCCATGAAGATGGAGCACGTGGTCGCCGCCCCCGCCGCTGGCACGGTGACGTCGATCCCCGTCACCGTCGGTCGTCCCGTGGCCTTGGACGAGGTTCTGGCTGTCGTCATGCCGGCCGGGCACACCGCTCCTTTGCCCAACCGTTCTGAGGATTCCCCGTGAGTAGCGGCACCGGCCTGGACGCCGAGTACGAGGAGCTGCGCGCCACCGTCGAGCGCTTCGCCCGGCGCGAGATCGCCCCGGTCATCGCCGACCTCTACGAGCGGGAGCAGTTCCCCTACGAGATCGTGGCCGCCATGGGGGAGATGGGCCTGTTCGGCCTACCGTTCCCGACCGAGTACGGCGGGATGGGCGGCGACTACTTCGCCTTCTGCGTGGCCCTCGAGGAGCTGGCCCGGGTTGACTCGTCGGTCGCCATCACCCTCGAGGCCGGCGTCGGCCTCGGCGCCATGCCCATCTACCGCTTCGGCACCGAGGCCCAAAAGCAGCGGTGGCTGCCCGACCTGTGCGCCGGGCGGGCCCTCGGGGCCTTTGGGCTGACCGAGCCCAGCGGCGGCAGCGACGCCGGCGGGACCCGGACCACTGCCCGGAGAGAGGGAGATCAGTGGGTGATCAACGGCTCCAAGGCCTTCATCACCAACTCCGGGACCCGCATCACCTCGCTGGTGACAGTCACTGCGGTCACCGGCGACCCGAGCGAGGGTGCTACGCGCGGGATCTCCGCCATCATCGTGCCCGCCGGCACCCCCGGATTCACCGTAGCCAAGCCGTACTCCAAAGTCGGGTGGCTCTCGTCGGACACCCATGAGCTGGCCTTCGCCGACTGCCGGGTCCCCGCGGCCAACCTGCTCGGCGAGGAGGGGCGCGGCTACGCGCAGTTCCTGCGGACCCTCGACGAGGGACGCATTGCGCTGGCCGCCCTGTCGGTGGGCCTGGCCCAGGGCTGCATCGACGAAAGCCTCCGATACGTCGACGAGCGCGCGGCGTTCGGGCACAAGATCAGCGAGTACCAGGTGCTGCAGTTCAAGATCGCCGACATGGAGGCGCGCACCCACACCGCCCGGCTCGCATGGCACGACGCCGCCGCCAAGCTTCTCGCCGGGCGGACTTTCAAGCGTGAAGCGGCCATCGCCAAGCTGGTGGCGTCGGAGGCGGCGATGGCGAACGCCCGAGAGGCGACGCAGATCTTCGGCGGCTACGGGTTTATCAACGACTCGCCCGTAGGACGCTTCTACCGTGACGCCAAGATCCTCGAGATCGGTGAGGGGACATCGGAGGTCCAGCGCACGCTGATCGCCCGGGATCTAGGCCTGCCGGCCCGTACCTGAGCTCGCCGCCCCCCGGCCCGGCGGGGCGCGTGCGGCCGCCGTAGGCTTCGAGCCATGCTCCAAGTCTTCGGCTTCGAGACCGTCTGCGTTGCCATCAGCGACCTTTACTTCGTCGACCCCGACCCCGGACCCGGGCAGGACAGCCCTGAGCGAGGGGTTCGCCTCGAAGTGCGGCTGCTCGAGCGACAGCCTCTCCACGGATCCATCTACTCGGCCCAGCCGATCGGGGTGGGCCGCCCGGTATGGCGCGCCGACCTGCTCGAAGCGGTGGACTCCGAACCAGGCAGCTACGACCGCACCCACCACCACCCGGCCTTCGACGGCTGGGAGCCGAGCCGGCGGACCTTCGTGCCCGAGCTGTCCGCGGACCCTGTCGGATGGGTGGGAGAGCGGCTGGAGGACCTGCCCTCTCTACTCGCCCACGCCGGCATCGGCCATGGCTCGGTCGACCCCGCCGACGGACCCAAGCTACGGGCCGCCGTCCCGGAGATCGTCGAGTCGACACGCCGGCTCCTGGCCCGGGTCCATGCCGGTGAGCTGGGGGTCGCCCCGGCCGGTTCGGTCGCTCTCACCAACGCCCGGGTCGGCTGGCTCTGAGCCTTTCGGCGGCGCGTCGGCTGCTGCACCGTGGTGGCGGCGCCCTGTGGTCACCGCCACCACGGTGCCGACGGCTGTACCGGTGAGGGCTTGCCCCCACGCCAACGGTCCGAGGGGCGTGCAACCGCAGAGCTGGCTGAGGCCCGGTGTCTGCACGATGGCGGCCAGAGCGGCCGCCGAGGCGAGGGCGGTCCCGAGGACGAGAGGATCGGCGCCGGCGATGGTGACGGTCTGGGCGAGCTGGCAGCCGACCAGTGCGACCAGCGCCACGGTCCCCGCCCGCCGACGGCGTCCGGTGAGCTGGGCGGCCGCCCATGCCGCGGCTGCACCCGACGCGGTGGCGGCCGCCCGCACCCTGATGGCCCGGTCGAGGCTGGCTCCGAGCGACGCGTCGGGACCCTCGGCGAGCAGCGCCTCCGGAGTGGTGGCGCGTGGCGGGCGAAGAGCGATGGCCAGGGCAGGCGCGACGTCGGTCATCAGGTTGACGACCAGGAGCTGGCGCGCCGACAGAGGTGCCACGCCGGTGACGGCAGTAGCGCCAACGGTGAAAGCCACCTCGCCCATGTTGCCCCCGAGAAGGATGGCCAACGCCTCCCGCAATGATCGCCACATGCCGCGGCCTTCGACAACCGCTTCGACGATGGTTTCGATGCGCTCATCGGTGACGACCAGATCTGCCGCCCGTCGGGCGGCTGGCGTGGCCCGGTCGCCGATAGCGATCCCGACATCGGCGAGGCGGATGGCCGGAGCGTCATTGGCCCCGTCGCCGGTCATGGCGACGGTGTGCCCGCGGCGTTGGAGCGCAGCCACCACCCTGACCTTGTCCGACGGTGTCACGCGCGCCACCACCGAGACCTCGGGGATGACCTCCCCCAACTCGGCGTCGCTCATCAGCGCAAGCTGGCTGCCGGTCAGCACCTTCCCGTCCCGGAGGATGTCGAGCTCCGCCGCGATCCCCTCTGCCGTTGAAGGATGATCGCCGGTGACCATCAGCACATCGACCCCCGCCGCCCGGAGGTCGCGCACTGCCGCGGCGGCGGTCGGGCGCACAGGATCCGAGAGGACGAGGAAGCCGAGCAGAGTCAAGTCGGAGACGTCGGCGTCGTCGAGGTTGCTCTCGCCGTCGTGCCCACGCTCGGCCACGGCAAGTATCCGCATCCCTCTCCGGGCCAAGGCGTCGACTTCCCGCTCCAGGCGATGGCGAGCTCGCTGATCGAGGACGACGTCGGACGCCGGGCGCCTCCAGGTGCGGCATCTCGGTATGACGACCTCGGGTGCCCCCTTGACGTCGATGAGGAAAGTGTGGTCGGTCGCCCCAAGGACGGCGTGGTAGCTGCGGACCGGTTCGAAGGGCAGTTCGGCGCGCGGGATCCAGCCGGGCGCGGCTGCGGCCGTTTCCATGCCCGCCCGGGCCGCCCCCTCGATCACGGCCCGATCAGTGAGGTGCGGTGCGACATCGCCGGGTCGAATCGCCGGGCAGGCGCGCAATCCGGCGGCGACGATTGCCTCGCTGTATGTGTCGAAGTGGTCTCGCTCCACGAGCGCGACGCCGTCGGAAACAGCTCGCAGCTGCATGCGGCCCTCGGTAAGGGTGCCCGTCTTGTCAGTACAGAGCACGTCCAGTCGCCCGATCGCCTCGATGGCCCGGGGGTTGCGGACCAGCGCGGCGCGTTGCGACAGCCGGCGGGCGGAGGCCAGCTGCGCCATCGTCGACAGCAGCGGCAACCCTTCGGGCACGGCGGCGACAGCCAGCGCCACGGCCGAGCCGATCGACTGATCGACGGTCCTCCCCCGCAGCAATCCGAGCCCCAGCACTGCGGCGCCCGCCCCCCCGGCCAGAGGCAGGGCGCGGGATGTGAGCGTTCGCAGCCTGGCCTCCACGCCGGCGGGGGCCGTCGCGGCGGCCACGCCGGCCAGGATCTCGTTGGCGACGGTGTCTGCCCCGACGGCGACCACCACCGCGGTCGCTTCGCCGGCGGCGAAGGTCGTGCCCTCGTAGAGCATCGAGCTGCGCTCGGCCAGCACGGCCGTGAAGACCGGTGCCGCGTCCTTGCGCACGGCCTCGGATTCCCCGGTCAACGATGACTCGTCGACCTCCGCCTGACGGGAGGCGATGATCCGGCAGTCCGCCGGCACGGCGTCGCCGGCCTCGAGTACGACGATGTCGCCCGGGACGACCGAGTCGGACGCTTCCGCCGAGCGGCGTCCCTGGCGTATGACCGATACGGTCGTCTGAGTGCCCTCGTTCAGCGAGGCGATCGCTCGTTCCGCCCCGAAGCGTTGGACACCTCCCGCCACCGCGTTGAGTGCGGTCACCGCCGCCACGATCCCCGCGTCAGCCGCCGACCCGACCGTCGCCGAGGCGATCGCTCCGCCCGCCAGGACCGGAGTGAGAGGGTTCGCCAGCTCGCTGACGATGCTTCGCGCCAGCGACGGGCTCGGTGCCCGGACATCATCGCTCTGCGCTGCCCTCCGAGCGGCTTCCCGGTCGTCCAGTCCAGTCTCAGCGCTCCCGACGTGGCGCAGGGTCTGTTCGGCCGTCATCTCGTGCCACCGCACAGCCGCGCCTACGGCCGCGCCCCCGTGGCTGCGGACGTGGCGAGCCGCTCGGATCCCGTTGCCGATACCCGCCAGTGCCGCGACGTTGATCGACGTGCTGGCTCGGGAGGCGGCGAGGCGGGTGGGGCCGGTCAAAGCGAGGAGGGAGCCGATACCCGAGCCGGTGATGCTGAGCGCCACACCCTGCCGGCTCACCTCGTGGGCCGAGGCAATGGCGTCCAGGATGACAGCGACGTCGCTGAGGTCGTTGACCAACAGGTCGCCGGACCAAACGCTGCCATCCAGATCGGGCACTTCGATCCCGCAGTCCGCGCCCCGGAGGGCGTCGGCGGTCGCGTCGCCGCCGGGAGCGACCAACGCGACGACACAACCGTCCTCCTGGAGCTGGCTCACATCGGCAGCCAACCCGCTGCCCCCCGGAAGCCTGAGGTCAGCGTCGACTCCGGGCGGGACGTGCGGACCCGCCACCGCGACCATGAGCCCCTGCAATCGGGCCTGGCGCAACAAGCCGATGCCGGCAGGCGAAGCCTCCTCGATGACGGTTATCACCGCAACGAGGCGCCCGGACCGCCGGAGGACCAAAGGAGGGCGGCCGGCGCCCTTCCCGCGCGATCGGCGTACAGCTGACGTGCGCCGCTCGGCCGCGTCGGGGGGACCTAGGCTCCACGAGCCCCGGCGCCGGGCGCGACATGGTTCGGCCGGATCGAACAGGGCGCTCAAATGGCGGTGGACCTCCGGGGCATCGCCTCCTTCGACGATTTGCACGCCGCCGACAGCTGCCATACCGGTCATCAGCAGGCTGGCATCGACGGCCAGGGTGTCGACGCGGTCGAGGCGACGGAGAACTCCCTTGTCCAGTACGAGGAGATCGCGGGCGCTGAGTGTCCGACCGAGGTGAGCAGCGAAGGCCTCCCTCCCCAGCCTGGCCGCTTTGGGGACAGCAGCCAGCAGCATCGCGGCCGACCGACGCGGGCTGCGAGTTGCCGCCAGGGTCGCCGCTGCCCCCGCCGCCCCGACCAGCAAGGATCGGTCGGCGTAGCGCTCTACTGGGCCATCGGGCAACGGGACAGGGCGGCTCGAGGGTCCACGACCCTTGGGACTGGAGGTAAGTACCCGTCCCGTAGATGTCGGCGTCTCACTCTCCCAGCGACGGGCCTCGGCCCGCTCGAATGCCTCACGTCCCGCCACCGACTCCAGCAGGAGATTCGCACGGTGGGCGCCGTCGGCGAGAAGTCCGAGGGGCCCTTGGGAAAGGCTCTGGCCCGCAGCGTTGAGCACCGCGAGGCCCAGGTCGGTCGCAGGCGTCCCGAGATGGGATTCGAGCAGGTGGCGGATCCGAGGCTCGTTGTCGACGACGGTGACGACCGAGGCGATCTCGACGGGTAGCGGCGTCGTTCGCAGGACCCTCCCCGCCAGCCCGAAACCCAGGCCTGCCACGTCGGCAGCGAGCGCCAGTGAGTGGCGTAGCACGGCTTCGCGGTCGCCAGGATGCTCGGGGGCGTCGAGGGGGAAGCGTGCCTCGTCGACGCCGCACGAGATCTCCGCCGCGCCCACCGCGGCGAGCACCTCAGCGAAGGACTCAGGTGCACTGCTGCGGGGCGCAACCACCGCACGGCCGAGAGCGACGTCCACCTCGGCCCACGCCACGCCGGGCAGGGCGCGAAGCGATAGCTCGACTGCCGCCACAACGTCGGGCGCACTAGGTCCGTCGAGTCCCCGGACCTCGACGTGCCAGCGCCCGTTGCCCGACCACGACCTCCGCCGGCGTCGCCCCGGAGAGCTGCGCTGATCCCCCGGACGACCGAGTGCCGTCACCTCAGCAGGAGCGCGCGGGGCTCGGCGAAAGTCCTGTCAAACTGCGCGCTGACCCCGCCCCACCGTATTGCCAGCGTCGTTGGGTCGGCGGGGAAGTGCGTGTCGCAGCTGCCGCCCATCGCCCGGCTCGATCCACCCCGTCAAGGCGGCCACGCCCGACGCCAGCAGTTCCAGAGCCAGGGTGAGTCGCTGCTCGTACTCCTGTATGCCGTCGATATGGCGGTGCGGTGGTGCCATCGCCCCAGAGACGACCACCCCCGGTCGTCAGGGAGACAGCGCTGGGGCGAAGTCCAAGTGAACGCTCGGCGAAGAGAGTGCGACCAGCGGTCCCCAGTGCCGCTCCAACGGCTCGCTTCAACCGGCGTCCTCGAGGGCCTGACCGAACGACTGGATCGCCCGGTTGGAGCGGTTGTCAGCGAGCACCTTGCCAACGCCCAATACCAGCGCGACCGGCCACTCGATGAGCTCGACGGCGGTCATGGCCGCCACGGCGCCATACCAGACCAAATGATCAGGCGGAGGGAGGACGACCTTGCCGATCACCGGCAGATGGAGCCGCACGGTTCCATCATCCACCGCCGCGTGGGCCGCTTCCGACGGTCCCTTTATCCCGGGCGAGGGTGACGGGCCCGAAGGAGCAGCAGCTCTCCCGGTCCGCTGGGGCGCCCGCCCAGAAGTTGCCTTGCGGGGGGCGGATGTCGATCTGGTGGCCACCACCGTCTAGTACCCACGAACGAGATGGTGCACGCCAATGGCCGAGCGCACCGCCAACGGCCCGATCCGGCTGATCGGGCGGCGGCTACTGCCCTTCGGCCTGGGCCCTATCGCTGCTCCGAGTCCGCCGGGCCACCTCGATGGCGGCGGCGACCATCAGCAGGAGGGACGGTAGGGCGCTGCGCACCGCCGGCGGCACCAGCAGGAGGATCGCTGCGGTGACAATGACCACGCTTGCCGCGGTGAGGACCTTGCGATCATGTGCCAGCCACCGGCTGGCGGCAAGAGCGTGCCGGCCCATGGCCGCCATCCGCAGCCGCAGGGGAAGGGGCCACGCCCCGCTGCTCACCTGCGCCCGTGGGTCGCGGCGGGAGTGCCACTGAGCGACGGCGGCCAGCGCGCCGGTGACGGCCATCCCCACCGCAACGCGTGGGTAGGAGGCGCCGTCGGGCGTCACAACGAGCCAACTCGCGGCAGCCAAAGCTGCGACGGTCCGGTCGTCGGTGGCCACGACCAGCACCACGGCTGCTAGGACGAGGAGGTAGGAGCTCCACATGATCGGGGTGGCGAGCAGCGAGGCGATGATCGATGCCGAGAAGAGGTTCCGCTCGTCGCCGGTGCGCCGTGCTCGCGCCGCGCCGGCCACCACGATCGCGCCGGCAAAGGCGATGGCCAGGAGCTCCGCCTGTCCGGGAGATGCGCCGAGGCTGTCGAAGAAAGAGGTCAACGACCAGCTGTTGGAGGCCTCGCGGCTCTGAAGGTCCCCGAGCATGGCGGTGTAGGCGTGCGCTCCTAGCGGTCCTAGCGTCCACCCGGCGGCCAAGGCAACGCAGAGCGCCCCTGCCGCCAGCGCGGCAGCCCGGAGGCGCCGGGCCAGCACCAACCACGCCAGCAGGGGGATGAGGAACAACTTCGCCACCGCAGCCGCTGCTACGGCCGAGCCCGCCAGCACCCACCGGTCGCGCTGCGACCAGGCCACCGCCACGCCGAGGAGCAACAAAGCGTTGACCGTCCCCATCTGCAGGCCGACGATCGTCGTCGACGAGCTCAAGACGAGCGCGGTGGGGAGCCAGCCAGTCCGGCCGAGGAGATGGCAGGCGGCGGCGATGGCGCCGACGGAAAGGAACAAGAAGATGCCGACCGCCGCCGGGAGCGGCAACGCGGCCAAAGGAACGAACGCCCACGCGACCAGGTAGGGATAGACGAAGGCGTGGCCCGCCTTGAACACGGGCGAGGTCACCGGCGAGTACGGGCTCAGCCCGTGGAGGAGGGCTTGTCCGGCCCGCAGCCCCGACTCTAGGTCGAAGGCGCCGAGCAGCCAGCCGAAGCACGCGAGCAAACCGGCGGCGACCACCACCAGCGCAGCGACTTCCCGTGAGCGCCAGCTGCTACCGGGACTCGCGGCAGCGAAAGCCGCCTCCGCTTCGGTGGCAGGCACCTGCAGCGAGGTTGCACCGTGGTCGTCCGCAGGCATCGTTCGCCCCAGTTTAGGGCCGCCCGACGCTGCCTCCCGGGCACCCTTCGCGGGTTGCATGTCCTCGGGCACTGCATCAGGGAGCCGGCGCGGCGACGACGGTGAAGAAGTCCCGGCTGCAGGTCGTGACGTAGGTGCAGTGAGGCACCGCACCGGAGCCGCTGCCCGCCGGGGTCAGGTCGGCGGCCGTCTGGGTCTGCCCGGCGACGAGGGGAAGGAGCCCCGACACCGTTGCCGCTGCCGAGTTGACGGTGGCCACCCCCGGATATAGGAACCCCCGCACCAGGGGGGCGTTAATGTCCAGCTCCATGGCCCTGACCGCCCCGTGGGAGAGGAGCGCGTCGGTGAGAGCGGGGATGCTCACGTCGGTCCCTGCCGCCCACACCAGCGCGCCGGAGGCCGTTATGCCGAGAGCGCTTCGCGAGATCAAGGGGGCCGCCCGGTAGGCGATCCCCCACCACTGCTCCAGCTGGTTCTCACTGCTGGCGTTCTGCAGCTGGGGTCGCCCTCCGTCTATCAGCAACTGGAGGTTCTGGCGCACCGAGGCGACGGCGCGTCCCGGAGCGGGAACCTCCTGTCCCCACGATCCGATGTCGAAGCCACCGTCGGCGTAGATCACCACGCTCGCCGCTCCGCTGACCGGATTGGCGACGGTCCGGCCCTCCGACACCCAGCCACCTCGAGAGTCGGCGAGCTTGAAACCGCCGTTGAAGGCAGCGATCAGCCGGGCGCGCTCCGCGGTCCCCACCTGCGGGCCGTTGACCCAAGTCTGGCCGGCGACGGGCTGGAGGCTACCGGCGTGGAGCACCAAGCGCGTCACCCCCGGATCGAACTCCGCCACAGTGATCGCGCCTTGGCCGGCTCCCGCAGGTGCGACCCGCCAGGCGGTGGCCACATGGGTGGACCCGATCGAGCTCTGGGCAAAGGCGCCCGGGGCGGGGGGAAGGGTGGGCGTCGGTGTGGGCGGGGGTGCCAGATCCTGGGTGACCGCTTGCGCCATGCCTACGGCAATCGCCTGCTGGCCGGCGGTGCTCGCCGCGATCGTCGCCTCGAACGGATCGGTCACGAACAGCGGCTCGATGATGGCGCCGGGCATCTGGCTGGGCGTGGAAAACTGTCCCGGCTGCGCCGGTCCGAGCAGCAGGAGGTGGCCGTAGGCGTGGGCGGAGGCGCTCAGCGGAGGACCGCCGAGGCTCGTGTCGGAGACGACGCCGGCGTCGGGGATCTGCCACCCGTGGGAGTTCAGCTGCGCCAGCACATCCCCCTGCACGAGCTGGGCCAGCGTCAGGTTCTGGGCGGCAAACGAACGGGCCGCGTCGTAGCCGGTGAGGCTGCCGGCGCTTTGGGGCGAGGGCCCCGCATCGAAGTAGATCCCGACGAGCACCGACGCCTTGGCCAGGTTGGCACAAACGTCCCTGGCAGCCACGTCGTCGTAGACGCCCTGAGGGGTGAGGAGCCCGTTGGACACATCCGCCGGGGTCAGCCGCGCAACGGCGCCAGCGCCGGTCCGGGAGACGACCACCGTGTACCCCTCGGCGGTGAGCAGTCGCATCGTGTCGAGCTCGACGGGCAAGGTCAGGTTGGCCTCGTGGACCGCCTGGCCCGCTGTGGTCGTGCCGACGGCGCCGGGGTCGATGCCGCCATGGCCGGCGTCGAGGAACACCGTCTGGTGGCGGTTGCCGGCGGTGGGCGGATAGGAGACGCAGGCACCTGGACTGAACTGGCCGGGGGCCACCGCGTGCGGCGTCGCAGGGACAGCGACACCAGCACGGGCCGGCGAAGGCGGAGGCCTCCGACGGACGGTCCGGGGCACCGGAGAGGCGAGGAGGTGGCCGACGAGCGCGACGAGCGCCACTCCCACGAGGATGACCCCGCCGGCCGCCACGCCTACCCCCTTGCGGTGCCGCCCTCGCCGCTCCCCCTTGCCGTGCAGGGGGGCGGTCCGACGGCTGTCCGCGGATATGCCCTCAGCCGTCGCAGGTCGTCGCACCCCCCTGAGATAAAACCTGCAGCCTGAGAGGCACTTAACGGTAGGTACGAACGCCAGCCCTCCCCTGCCACCACCGCGCCTGGGGTGCGCCTGGGGGAGGTCAGCCCTGGAGAAAGGCGGATCCCGCGGTCATGAGCTCGACGGCGTGGCGTCGGGCCAAAGCGCCGAGAGGGGAGGGCCCGGGAGGATAGGTCGGACCTTCGCCCAAGTGGTCGAGCATGTCGCGGGCGACGTCGTCGGGGTGGGCGATGTCCTCGACCTCCCGGCCGTTGAGGACCCGCCGGAAGGCCGGAGTATCGGTCTGGCCCAGCACCATGGCCAGCACATCGACCCCCTGCGGACCGAGCTCAGCCCAAAGGGACTCGGCGAGGAGGAGGTCGAATGCCTTCGACGCGCTGTAGGCGGCAATGTAGGACCCGCCCGCCCAGGCCGCCCCGGATGTAACGAGGACGATGCCCCCCTTGCCCCGTGCCGCCATCTGGCCGCCGAAATGATGCGTAGCACCCACAACCGTGGTGCAGTTGCGGGCGACCATGCCCTCCCAAACCTCGACGGGCTTTCCTAGAAAGAGCGACATGTTCGGGTCCGCTCCGGCGTTGTACACGAGCAGCCCGACCTCCAGGCCGGCCACCGCGCCGGCGAGGGCGGAGGCAGCTCCCGCTTCGCTCAGGTCGAGCACCACGCACCTGGTGTCGCGGTCTACGGTCGCCGCCACGTCCTCGAGTGGTCCCTGGCGGCGCCCGATCAGGACCACATTGACGCCGCGCGCGCCCAGCAGGCGAGCGACTGAGGCCCCAACTCCCTCGGAGGCGCCGCACACGACGGCCCACGGCCCATACCGCTCGGCGAAGTCCATGTGCTGCATGCTACGGGTGGCGGTGGCCACTCCCCAAGTGGAGGGAGGGCGGATCAGCCGAGGGCGGATCAGCCGAGGGCGGATCAGGGGCCCGATATGGGGCGTGACGCCGTCTCAGGTGGCAGTTGGGTACCGCATTCCGAACCCAACTGCCACCTGAGCTCACGGCACCGACTGCCGCACCGGATGAGCCCACGGCACCGACTGCCGCACCGGATGAGCCCACGGCACCGACTGCCGCACCGGATCAGCGCACCGGCGTGGGGGAGAGCTCGTAGCGGTGGGGCCCGAAGTCGGAATCTGAATGCCTGAAGGCACTTAGATCCATTCTCATGGCATCATGATCCCGAGCAGGGCTCATACTAGGCAGGCCCCGCTGACGGCTAGGAGATCGCGGTGAGCATCGAGGCGCCTGAAGTCATCAGGGGTGCGCCCGGCAGGCTGGGGGCCCACGGCGCCCCCGGCAGTGCGAGGCGGCACAGGGGATGGTGGTATTTCGGCGCGTTCCTCCTTGTGATCGTCGGCGGCGGGGCGCTGGCGATGTACCTGCTCCGTCCGAGCGTGTCGATCAGCGCCGGCGGTCCCGAGCTGGCGACCGTATCGCTACGCGGTCCTGGTACCACGCTCGTGGCGGCTGGAGCCCACCTCGGATCGAAGACCGTCGGGCTGGTCGATCACGGCGGGGTGCTGCAACCGTCTTCTCCGCTGCCCGCTGGCACCGCCGTCTCGGTCACCGTGACGGCCCGCAGCCCCTGGTGGGCGTCATGGTGGGCAGGATCGCGGATCACCAAGACAGTGTCTGTCGACGCCCCTACCGCCACCTTCTCCGCCTCGGTCGATGAGTTCCCGCCTGGCGGCAGCCCGTCGGTGCACTTCGCACAACCGGTCAGGCTGGTCACGTGGACCTATGCGGGCACCACCCACACCCAGCAGCTGACGACCCCGGCAACCACCGTCGCCCTGGCCCTGCCGAGCGGGCATCCTGCGTACGGAACCGTGCAGATCAGTGCTGCTCGATACCAGTGGGAGACCCTCTCGGCCCCAGCCGCCCTCACCTTCTTCCAGGGTACGGGACCGCTGGTGGCGGCGACGCCGGCGCCCGGCGCCGACCCGTCACCTTCCACGCCGATCACCCTGGCGTTCTCGAGGCCGGTCACATCCCTGTTCGGTCGGAGCCTGCCGACGGTCAGCGTGGCTTTACTCAGCACCCCGCCGGCCGGCAAGTGGAGTTCCCCCGATCCCTACACTCTCAGGTTCCAGCCGGCCGCCGGCGCTCTCTGGCCTGGGCAGAACGTCCAGGTGCACCTGCCGGCCTCAGTGCGAGTCAACGGAGGAGCGCCGACGACCACCCTGTCGTACTCCTTGGCCCAGGGCTCGGTCGCCCGGCTCCAACAGGAGCTCGCCGCGCTCAACTACCTGCCTTTCAACTGGACTCCTGCCGCAGGCCAGCCGGCGGCTCCTTCCAACGTGGACAGCGCGGCGGCCGTGGCCAACAGCGCCCCTCAGGGCAGCTTCTCGTGGCGGTGGGCCCCTCCGAGCCTCCTGGCTGCGATGTGGCAGCCGGGCCAGGACGGCATCTTGACCCAGGGGGCGGTCAAGGCATTCGAGCACGTCTCCGGCCTGGATCCAGTGGGCTATGCCAACCCTCTGCTGTGGCCCTATCTGGCACAGGCGCTGGCCGCCAACAAGCAGAACCCCAACGGCTACACCTGGGTCGATGTTTCCAAGACGCTTCCTGAAACCCTCACCGTGTGGCACAACGGGCAAGCGGTGATCACCACGCCGACCAACACCGGTATCCCTCAGGATCCGACAGCTGACGGGACCTATGCGGTGTACCTGCGCTATACGGCCCAGGTCATGCGCGGAACCAACCCCGACGGCAGCACGTACGCCGATCCAGTCAAGTGGGTGTCGTACTTCAACGGCAGCGACGCCATCCACGGCTTCGTCAGGGCCACCTATGGCTCTCCGCAGAGCCTCGGCTGTGCCGAGCTTCCCTACGCGACCGCACAGCAGGTCTATCCACTGACGCCGATCGGTACCCTCGTCACCGTCCACTGATCGGGCCCACGAAGGCTCAGGCCCTCGGGAGCAGCTGGTGGATGACCCGGCATCGAGCCGCCGGCTTGCCGGAGGGTAGGAGCAGCTCGCCCTCGAGGGTGCAGAAACGGGTGGTCACTGCGATCACCCGGGCCCTGGCCTCCATGGGCTCGGGGATGACCATGGCCGGGCGGACATAGTTGATGTTGAAAGAGACCGGCACCTGCTCGACGTTCGGCGGCGAGGCCGCGATGGCGGCGTAGAGCATTGCCCGGGTGATGAGCAGCCCGATCGCCCCGCCGTGGAGGGAGCCGTAATTCGAGGACCAGCCCGAGTCGAGCTGCGAGGTGTAGATCGCGCCTCCTTCGACCAGCCGGAGACCGCCCTTCAAATACAGGTCCACCGGCGCCGGGTCGGCGTCCGCCTCCCAGGGAAAGGCGATGTGGTCGACTTGGGGGAGCTCGCCCCGGTCGGCTACGAAGGGCCGGGCCGGCACCGTGACGCTGGTGCACTGGGACTGACCGAAAGGGCCGTCGTCGTCGAGCATCAGGCCCTGGGCGACTCCGAAGGTGTCGTTGTGGGCGGAGTTGTGGCTTCGCACCTCGACGGTGCCGCGCGCGGCGCGGGTCACTTGGTAGGAAACCTCGATCAGGATCGAGTTGTCGGTCCACCTGGCCGTGTTGATGTTGGCCATGGCGTTGTTGTTGTCGGCAATGGCGGACAGGTAGCCGAACGGGATGCTGCCGTCGGACTCCGCCTGGTTGGGCGAGCAGCGGATCGTAGCTGTCGCCAAGCCGGTCCCCTGCGCCCAGGTCGACCCACCCAAGCCGAGGTTTTCCGCAAGATCCCCGCGAAAGTTCGGCGCAAGGTGCTGTCTCGAACGGTCGTCGCTCAGATCATCCTCCGGCTCGAACGTCGGGTGTGGCGCGAGCGAGAGCGTGGATCTCGTATCCGTCCGCAGACGTCATGCATTTCCTCATTGAAGTCAGGAAAGGCTACACGTCCGACAAGCATCGCGTCGCGCCACCGGATCGACTCGGTGCAGGTCGGCGCGAGCTCGAGATAGGAACGTCGCGTGTGGGGCGGGATGCGGTGGGTGACCCGGGTGGTCGCCTTCGCCGGGTTGTACTGTCGCCTCGGTGTGGATCGAGGGCGTAGTCTTGAGCCTCGCAGCGCGGGGTTCCTATCGGGCCGACGATATCGCGCTCCAGGGAGGGGACCGGGTGACGAGGCTGACTGGCGAGATGATCGTCCACTCCCGGGGCTGACGGTGCGCAAACTCATCTGGATGATCTCAGCATCCGTCGATGGCTACATGGAAGGGCCGAACCGCGATATCGACTGGCACATGGTCGATGACGAACTCCATCGCCACCTGAACGGCTGGCTGGCCGGCGCCGGCGGCTTCCTCGAAGGTCGTGCCACCTACGAGCTGATGGCCGACTACTGGCCGAGCGCCGACCAGGATCCGTCCGCTACACCGGCAGTCGTCGAGTTTGCCCGGATATGGCGGGACGTGCCGAAGGTCGTCTACTCCCGCACCCTGGAGCGGGCAGATTGGCACGCGACGGTCGTCCACGATGTCGTGCCGGCCGAGGTGCTCGCCCTCAAAGCACAGCCCGGTGGGGACCTCGTCCTCGGGGGCTCCGACCTGGCTGCGGAATTCGTCCGCCACGATTTGATCGACGAATACCGACTCTACCTCCACCCCGTAGTGATAGGACGCGGCACGCCGATGCTCCGGCCCTCGGATGCGAAGGTCCCCCTGCGCCTGATGGAGACCGAGACGTTCGGCAACGGCGTAATCATGCTGCGCTATGAGCGGGGTATCCCGGAGTACGTTAAGCGAAATCTGATCGACAAAGGAACGCGACAATGGTGACCCGCCAAGAGAACGACAAGCTGGCTCGCGTCGAGGGGGAAGCCCCGATGGGACAGATGATGCGTGAGCACTACTGGCTGCCCTTCGCGCTGTCGTCCCAGCTCGTTGCAGGCGAGCCGCCGACGCCGGTCAGGTTGCTCGGCGAGAACTTCGTCGCTTTCCGGGACTCGATCGGTCGGGTTGGTTTCCTCGACGAGCTGTGCCCCCATCGACGGGCCTCGCTGCTCCTGGGGCGGGTGGAGCCCGATGGGCTGCGCTGCGTCTATCACGGCTGGAAGGTCAGCGCCTGCGGTGACGTGCTGGAGGCGCCGACCCAGGCGGTCCGGGCTGAGCAGTTTGCAAGCCGTGTTCCCGTCACCCATTTCCCGGTGGCCGAGTCGGGGGGTTTGGCCTGGGTCTGGCTGGGGCATGGCACTACACCTCCATTCCCGGACCTTCCTTTCTCAGGTGGCCATGAGATCAACTCGTTCTGGTGCGTCTCTCGGGTCCCCTGCAACTGGTTGCAGGGTGTAGAGGGCACCATCGACTCATCGCATCTAGGGCTGTTGCATCAGACCTGGATGGGCCAGTCGGCCAAGATCGAGGGTTACGGCAACATCGGTCTGGCCCTGGAACAACCGCCGCTCTACGAGACGGAATCCTCGGCGTGCGGGATGCGAGCGGCGGCCCTGCGCAGGCAGGAAGCGGGTGGCGCCTACGTCCGGATCACCGAATACTTCATTCCGCTGGTGACTGTCGTCCCGGTCGGCAGGGGCCAACCGGACGACGGATCTATGTTTGTCATCTCGCCCGTCGACGACACCCACCACCTCCTCTTCTATGGCTATTTCTCGGACCGCCCGACCCGGCCGCCCCAAGAGCTCGGAGCTGCGGCACCGGACTATGTAGCCGACCCGCACGACTTCACAGGGATGCGGGGAGGCCGGGCCGAGCGGTGGGGTCAAGACCGAGAGCTGATGAAGGCCGGGCACTGGACTGGCTTCGGGCGCACCCTGCTCGAAGAGGACGCGGCCGTGCAGGTGAGCATGGGACCGCTCGTCGATCGCAGCCAGGAGCACCTCTCAGCCAGCGATGCTGCGGTCGCACATGCCCGGCGGATCCTCTTGGATGCGCTGAGCACAGTGGAATCAGGGGGGACACCCCCGGGGAGTGCTCGCTCCGCCAGTCCCGTGCGCATGATGAACGCACGCGAGATATTCGTCGAAGACGGCGAGTTATGGCGCGACACCGTGGTGGCCAGAGGTTAGTCATGGATCATTCGCCTGGTGGTGGGAGCCGTAGGACATTGAGACTCGGTGTCATCGGTACCAGGTTTGGGGCGCGGGTGGTCGCCCCGGTGTTCGCCGGAACCGAGGGCTGCGAGGTCGCCCCTGCCCCCTGGAGCGGCCAAACAGGGTGACCGTCATCGGCGCCAGCGGAATACTCGACATGTGGAGCGACAACGTGCACGAAATCGGAGGCTGGCTCGAACTCCACACCGACGAGGAACCTCCGAAATGTTCCGCGCCTACCAGTAACGCGACAACCGCGCCCTCGAGATGGCACCGTGGTTTTCCAAGATCCGAGACGCCCTGCTGGCTGGCGCCGCCGAGGCCGGTATGCCCACGTTCGCCGACGGGGTTGCATTCCCCGAGGTCGTGGATCGCCTGACCGGCCCGGTCTGATTCCTGGAGTCTCCGCACACCTTTTCAGAGGATGGATATCTCGGAATCGAAGTCCCAGTAGACCACCGGTCCCGCCGTGATTACGTCACTTCTCGACAGCCGGTTCTGCTCCCACGCTTCTGACAGTTTACGGTGGAGCTCGTCCACGTCGTCGGTGTCGATCTCGTAGATCGTCATGTGTCGGAACGGCTCATTCACCGGGTGGCCCTGTTTTGCCGAGAGCTTGTATCGCACGGCACGAGGCATGCCCGGCACTGCCTCGAGAGCCTCCTTGATGTGGCGGTCGTACCAGGCCCGGTACTCCTCCTCTCGGGAGGGGTCCGCCGGGTCTGAATAAGTGACCATGATGGCTCGGGGCATGGACGTTCCTTTCGGCTGCGGGAAGTTTCCTCCCTGGACTCGATGTCATCGGCTCGCCTCGGCCCGGGCCTGTGCGGCCAGGTCGGCCAGGGTGGCTACGTACTCGGGTGTCCCGTCGCCGTAAGGACAGCTGAGGATGAGGCCGTCGATGCCGGCGGCGAGGAGGTCTCGCATCGTGGCCACCACCTGGGCGGGGCTCCCGGCGATGGGCTTGAACGGCGATGGTTTGTTCCGGAAGGCGGGAGGTAGCGCTGCCTCGGCTTCTTCGGGGCTCGGGCGGACGATCACCATGCTCGTCACAGTGCGGCAGATGGTGGCGGGGTCACGGCCTAAGTCGGTGCAGTGACGGTCCAGCGTTTCCATCAGATGTCGTACCACCTGTGGGGAGCCGACGACGTTGCAGATGTCGGCGTACTGGGCCACCAGCCGGAGGGTCTTCTTCTCGCCGTTGCCGGCGATCATGATCGGCGGCCCGCTCGACTGGATAGGCGGTGGGGAGTTCAGGGCGCCGTCGGCTCGGTGGTGCTTCCCGTGGTAAGTGGTCGACTGCTGAGTGAACATGGCTCGGACGATCTCGACGGTCTCGACGAGGCGTTCGTATCGCTCACCGTGACGGCCCATCTCGAACCCGTACGCCTTGTGCTCCTCTTCGTACCAGCCGGCGCCGATGCCGAAGATGGCCCGTCCGTGAGATATCACGTCGAGGGTGGTCAGGATCTTGGCGACGAGAGCCGCGCTACGGTAGGCGGGGCATCCGACGAACGCGCCGAGGCGAACCTTCGACGTGACCGCGGCGAGGGCTCCCAGGGTCGTATAGCACTCGAGCATCGGGTCACCGACGGCAGCTACAGCCGGCGCCTGCATGAGGTGGTCCGGGACCCACACCGAGTCGAAGCCGGATTGCTCGGCGGCCAATGCCTGAGCGACCACCGAGTCGAACAGAGTCGAGTTGTCCTCGTCGTAGGTTCCGTAGGAGAGGCCCAGCTGGATCATCCCACGTCTCCGTCAGGGTGCATCGGACTTTGCTCAGCCGTGAGGTCGTCTGGGTCCAGGGCGAAGGATCGGACGACGAAGGCGCTTATCTGGTAGACGCCCACTGTGTAGATGAGGTCGAGCAGCTGGCGCACATCAAAGCTTTCGGCCAGCACCATCCAGGTGGATTCCGAGATGGCACCGTCGTCGACAAGCTCGTCGACCGCGCGTACGAGAGCCGAGTCGACTCCCTGCCAGCAGGCCGCCTCCGGGCCGAACGCCACTCCTGCGATCTCGTCGTCGCTCAGTCCGGCTCGCCGAGCCATTGGCGTGTGCTCGACCCAGATGTAGGCGGCTTCCCGCAAGGCGGCCACTCGCAGCACGAGTAGCTCGCGCTGGCGTTCGGTCAGCGAGGTGGCACGGAGGATGTGGGCGTTGAGCGGAAGGGTCGCCCTGACCAGGCCCGGATGATGGGCGAGCGTGCCCAGCAGTCCCTTGGCCTTCTGGCTGCTCTCCTCCGTCGAGGTGCCCGGCCGGTTGACCGACGGGAGTGCGCCGGTCAGCTCCGCCGGCCAATCCCGGAACGGCACGGGAGGTACGCGCGGGCTCATCGGATCTGTCCAGGCATCAGCGCGAGGGCGGCCGACGGGCTCCCGGGGAAATGCTGGTTCTGCCGCCCGGCGAGGTCATGGCGGCGTGGGTGCGAATGGACCCGAACGAACACGTTGCTAGTTGGCCGATCGGCGAAGAAGAGTCTCCACCGGCACGGACGGGTCGACCACTCCTTGAATGTAAACATCGAGACGCCGTATCTTGCCGTCGTCGTTGAACTCGTAGGCGTTCATCGAGTTGACCACGTTGACCTTGCCGTCTTTGATGTGGTGTTCCTCGATCTCATAGAAGACCAGATTGCGACATTCGGTGATGCGCCGCACGGTACTTTCGAAGCCCTTGGCGCCGACAAACTTGTTCAGGAAGGCGACGTACTCCTGCCAGTCCATCTCCTCGCGCCAGATTCCAACCCTGTGGAATTCGTCTGTTGCCACGAGTCCGGCCAGCGGCGCCCAATCCACTTGACTAGCCCCGGGCTCCTTGGCCGACCGAACTGATCGCTCGATGATGGCGGAGTACTCGAGGACCCGGTCTGACAACGAGTCACCACCAGGAGAGCGATCATCGGAGCCTTTCATGAAGAGCACCGTAGCATTCTGTATTGGACAGATGCCCAGCATTCGACGGGCGCTCCACGGCCGCACCTACAGTCCGGGGCCGTGAGCGCGGGAACGGTCGTTCGGGGTGGTTGCTGCGACATGCCGGTCGAGGCCGACCGGGACCTTCTGGCCGCCGTGGCCGATGGCCTGGCGGCCGGCGCCGATCCCGGCCGCGCTCCCCGGATGCAGGCGTACATGAAGTCGGAGATGCCGTACCTGGGGGTCGCGGTCCCCAAGGTACGGGCACTCACCAAAGTGGCTGCCCATCCACTTGGAGTCGGCCGACTTCTTCTGGCCTGGTCGAGTGTGCCGGACCGTTGGCTGCGCCGGGCCGACATCCTCGCCCAGGTCGGCAGCAAGAGTCGCACCGACGTCGACCTGCTGACCGAGATCATCGACGCCAACGCCAGCCACCGGGACTTCTTTGTGCGCAAAGCCATCGGCTGGGTGCTGCGCGACTATGCGCGGACCGACCCAGAGTGGGTGAGGGCGTTTGTCGAAGACAGGGCGGCCACTCTTTCCAGCCTGTCTCGCAGGGAGGCAACCAGGCATCTGCCCTGACCGGTCAGGGCAGATGCCTGCGACGGTCCGCATGACGTCAACGGCGTGCCCAATACCGCGGCCGCCGTATTGGTTGTTCAGGCCAGATTCGGGCCATCCCATCCTGGCAGCGGCGAAGGAACCGGGGCCGGTGCCGCGGCGGAGGAGTCCGGATTGGGCGGCTGCGACGCCGTCCACCTGGTGTTGGTTCGCCTCGTCGCCGATCAGGACCCGGTTTTCGCATCGGGCGGACCGACGCCTACTCGAGGCGGCCGGGTCGGTGGAGCGCACGTCGTCCAGGTATGACGCCTTGGCCTCGTCGAAGGCCTCGCGCCCGCCGGCGATCGTCTCGTCGTCGCGGCCGAGGCATCGGTGCGCGCCCTGAGCAAAGTCATCCAGGTCATGCCCAAGCGACTACGTCGGCGAGTGGACGCTTTGAGGGCCACGACCGCGCCGGCCACATGGGGCCTGCTGGCGGAGAGCGTCGACGGGGACACGCTCATCGCTTACGACCTCACCCGCCACGACTGGCGCAGCTTCCGCCTCGACCGGGTCGCCGCTCCTCGGGCGACCGGGTCGCGCTTCGGGCCCCGAGACCTGCCAGCCGACGACGCTGCCGCCTTCGTACGATCCCCAAGCGCGACGGGTTCGCAATTTCCAATCCTGCCGCAATAGTGTAGCACGTGTGTGCTACACTATTGGGCGATGCCTACAACAACAGTGAGACTGGGTCCTGACGAGGAGCGGACGTTGGACCAGCTTGCCGAGATCCACGGTGGCCGGTCGAACGCCCTGCGGGAGGGGCTGAGGTTGCTGGCAGCCAACACCCGACAGCAGGCCGCGCTTGCCGAGCTGCTGTGCGATTGGGAGGTGGAGGCAGGGCCTGTCGACGAGGAGGCCGTCGCAGCGATGGTCGACCGTTACGGCCTGTGATCTTGGACGCGGGGTTCCTCGTTTCGCTCGACCGAGGGGAGCGCTCCGCTCAGGAGTTCCTGACGGCCGCTCTGCGACAACGGACCCCGATGGGTGCCACCCATCCGGTGGTCGCCCAGGTGTGGCGCAACGGCGCCCGTCAGGCCCGCTTGACCAAGTTCTTGAGCGGCATCGCCGTCCACCCTTTCGACGATGGCCGGGAGGTAGGCGCGATCCTGGCTCGCTCCGGTACCGCGGATGTCGTGGATGCGCACTTGGTGAGCCTAGCCATTAGGTTCTCAGAGCCGATCTTGACCGGCGACGTCGACGACCTCCACGCGCTCGTAGCTTCGCTACCTGATCATCGGCCGGAAGTGCTCAGCTGGCCATGACACCGTTTGACGACCCGCGGATCGGCTTGCGGGATCTCAGTCCCGGCGGCCGGCGGCCGCGACGCTGGCCGCGAGCCGGCGGGGTAGGCGCCACCGGACAGCTTCAGCCCGGGAAGGGGCTGGCCGGCACCCTCTGCCGGGGGTGAGGCAGCACTCCGGCCAGGCGAAGCAGGCCTCCGTCGCCCCGAACGGAGGTCCAGCGAAGTCCCCGGCGATGGCCTGTAGCCACCCCTGCTGCGCCGTGGCGACCGTCACGGACCACAACGGATGTGGTCTGAGTGTGGCTTGCGGC
>JAKBAM010000014.1 GCA_021809105.1 Actinomycetes bacterium | reverse complement strand
GGCACCCGGCGCCCACGCCGAGGCTGCTGCTGCCTACAGCATCCAGTTGGATACCGCATCTGTCATCCAACTGGCTGCTGAGTCGGCTGGCGGCGGCGGCCGGCTGGCTGGCTGGCGGCGGCTTAGGCGCCGGCAGCCCGCTCCGCGGCCGCCACGGTGTTGTGCAGCAGCATCGCTACGGTCGTGACCCCGACTCCCCCCAAGCGTGGGGTGATCCACCCCGCCACGTCGCCGCAGGCCTCATCGACGTCGGAGAGAACCCTGCGTCCCTCCCAGGTGAGGCCGCCCCCGATGACCGCCGCTCCTGGCTTGATCACGTCGGGGGTGATCATGTTGGGCACGCCGGCTGCGCCGACGACGATGTCGGCCTGACGCGTGATGGCACCCCAGTCCGGGACCCCGGTATGCACGACAGTCACCGCGGCGTTGGCACCGGGCTCCTTGAGTGCCAACATCATCGAGAGGGGGCGACCAAGCGTCGGTCCGCGCCCGACGATGACGGCATGACAACCGGCCACGGGCACCTCGTAGTGCTCGAGGAGGGCGATGATCCCAAGTGGCGTGCAGGGACGGGGAGCCCCGGCAACACCGAGGGCAAGGAGCCCGAGGTTGGCGGGATGGAGGCCATCGGCATCCTTGGTTGGGTCGACCGCGCTCATCGCCGCGTTGAAGTCGAAACCCCGGGGAACCGGGTTCTGGATGATGAAGCCGTGCACGGCGGGATCAGAGTTGAGCAGGCGAATCTCGGAGAGGAGATCGGCCTGCCCGGCGGTGGCCGGGATACGCACGTCGAAACTGACCAACCCCACCGACTCGCAGGTCTCGTGCTTCTTGCGGACATAGCCGGTGGAGGCCGGGTCGTCACCGACCAGCACGGTGGCGAGCCCGACGGTCACCCCGTCCTTGGCCAGGGCCGCCACGCGGTCACGGACGTCGCCCAGCACCGCCTCTGCCACCGGGGCGCCGGGCATGAGGATCGCAGCCATCAGTGCTGGAACTGCCGCTCGCCGGTGAACACCATCACCAGCCCGTGCTCGTCGGCTGCGGCGATGACCTCCTCGTCGCGCATCGATCCGCCAGGCTGGATAACCGACGCCACACCGGCTGCTGCACAGGCGTCCAGGCCATCGCGGAAAGGGAAGAAGGCGTCGCTGGCTGCCGCCCCGCCTTTGGCCCGGCCGGCCGCTCGGGCCGAGGCGATCTCCCCCGGGGTCACACGGTTTTGCTGGCCGCCGCCAATCCCGACAGCCATCCCGTTGGCGGCCAGGACGATGGCGTTGGATTTCACCAAAGCGCAGACCCGCCACGCCAGCTCCATGTCGGTCCACTGCTCGTCAGTAGGTTGAGCTTTGGTCACGACCCGCCATTGGTCGCGTACTGCGGCGAAACGGTAGGGCTCTTGCACCAACCATCCTCCGGAGATCTGGCGGAGGTGGAGCGGGTCGTCGGAGGGGACCGGGGCCGTGAGCACCCTCATGTTCTTTCGCTTGGCCGCAAACAGCGCCAGTGCTGGGTCGTCATAGCCGGGAGCGATCACGACATCGGCCTTGGCGTTGGCGACCATCCCCGCCGCCACCGCCTCGGTGACATGCTCCGACAGCGCGACGATGCCGCCAAAGGCCGACATGGGGTCGCACTCGAAAGCCCGGTCGTACGCCGACTGCAGGTCGGCCGCCACCGCCGCCCCGCACGGATTGGCGTGCTTGACGACGACGGCTGCCGCCGGGCCGAGGTCGGCCAGCTGGTGGACCAGCCGCCAAGCTGCGTCAGCGTCGTACAGGTTGAGGTACGAGAGGGCCACCCCCCCGTGCTGCACGACGTCGTCCCACCAGCTTCGCTGCCCCATCTCCCGGTAGCGGGCTCCTTGCTGGTGGGGATTCTCCCCGTAGCGCAGGGTGGAAGCCTTCTCGAGGGATAGGTGCAGTGTCTCTGGCAGCCGCGTCGCAGACTCACCCGAATCAGCGAACCAGTTGGCGATGGTGGCGTCGTACGTCGCGGTGTGGGCAAATGCCTTCGCCGCCAGCCGCCGGCGCAGGCCGTCGGTCAAATTCCCTGCACCCAGCTCCTCGATTACCGCCGGGTAGTCGGCGGGATCGACGACGCTCGCCACGTGGGCCCAATTCTTCGCCGCCGCACGCACCATGCTGGGGCCGCCCACATCGATCAGCTCGATCGACGGGTCGGAGCTGAAGGGGTACAGGTTGCAGACCACCATCCCGATCAGCTCTATCCCCTGGCCCTCGAGGTCGGCCAGGTGCTCCGGCTTGGAGCGGTCGGCGAGGATCCCACCGTGCAGCCGGGGGTGCAACGTCTTGACCCGGCCACCCAGCATCTCCGGAGCTTCGGTCACCGACTCAACGTCACGGTGGGCGATCCCCGCCTCCGACAGGGCGCGGGCGGTCCCCCCGCTAGCCACCAGTTCGTGGCCCATCGCTACCAGGTCACGGGCGAACCCCTCCAACCCGGTCTTGTCATACACCGACAGCAGCACTCTCACGTGCGGGTCTCCATGTGATCTTCGATAGAGGTCATGAAAGAAGCGATGGTGGCTGGGTACAGCCGCCGCTCGACCGCCTTGATGCGCTCGTGCAGGGTGTCCTCGGTGTCCCCGGGCAGGACGGCTATCGGCTCCTGGGCCAGGATCGGCCCCTCGTCGACGGCTTCGGTGGCGATGTGCACGGTGCAACCGGTCTCGGCCACCCCGGCGGCGAGGGCGTCGCGAACGGCGTGCCAGCCTTTGAACGCCGGCAGGAGGGCCGGGTGGGTGTTGAGGACCCGACCCGGGTAGCGCTCGAAGATGGCCGACGCCAACACGGTGCCGAAGCCGGCCATGGCCACCACCTCGACGGAGTGGCGTTCGAGCGCCTCGACCACCGAGGCGGTGTAGGCAGAACGATCGAAACCGGCTCCGAAGTCCTTGCGCGCCACCACCTCTGATGCCACGCCGGCGCGCTCCGCAACCTCCTCGGCACGGCACGGCCGGTCGACCACGACCGTGGCGACGTCGAGGCCAGCATCGAGGATTGCCTCCAAGATGGTGCCCGTCCCCGAGGCTAGGACACCCAGCTTGGGGCCGGCTGAGGTTCGGGCGAGCACGGCCGTCAAGGCTACCCGACCCCCGGCCGTCCTCCTCCTGCGCTGGACGTCTGCGGCCAGGGGCCCCCAGTGGCTGCGTGGGTTTCCTAGGGTGCGGCGGTGGCCCCCCGCCGACTGTTGATCGACCTGAGCCCGCTCCGGCGCTCCAGGGACTTCCGCTACCTCGCCGGTGGCCAGCTGATCTCGATCCTCGGCACGCAGCTGACAGCGGTCGCAGTGCCCTACGAGGTCTACCACCTCACCCACTCATCGCTGCAGGTGGGCTTGGTCAGCCTGGCGCAACTGGCGCCCCTGATAATCGGTTCGCTCATCGGTGGCTCGGTCGTCGACGCAGTCGACCGCCGGCGGCTGCTGCTGGTGGTCGAGACGCTCATGGCCGCATGCAGTGCCGGCCTGGCGGTGAATGCCGACCTGGGCTCGGTCCTATGGCCCCTCTATCTCTTCCCGGCCCTGACCGCCGGCCTGTCCGGGTTCGACGGGCCAGCTCGGGGGGCAATCATCCCCACTCTGGTGCGGAGGGAGGAGCTGACCAGCGCGAACGCCATGTTCCAGGCCATGTTCCAGATCGGCAGCGTGGTGGGCCCGGCGCTCGCCGGCGTGCTCCTCGCCGGAGCGGGCGTGAGGTTGGTGTTCTGGATCGATGTCGGCAGCTTCGGCGCCTCGCTGGCCGCCGCTGCCCTCATCGGGCCGCAGCGACCGGCGGGCGGAGGCCAGCGGGCGGGCCTGCGGTCCATCGGGGATGGCTTCGTGTTCCTGCGGGGTCGCCAGCCGATCCAGGGCGCGTACCTGATCGACATCAACGCCATGGTGTTCGGGATGCCCCGGGCATTGTTCCCTGCGCTCGGGACCACCGTGTTCGGGGGCGGGGCGACCGCCGTTGGCCTGCTCTACGCCGCTCCGGGCGCCGGCGCGTTGATCGGGGCGGTCACGACCGGGTGGGCCAGCCGGGTGGTCCGCCAGGGTCGAGCAGTCATAGTGGCGGTCATCGCCTGGGGCGCCGCCATCGCCGCCTTCGGCTTGGTCCACTGGCTGATTGCAGCCCTCGCGCTCCTGGCGGTCGCCGGGTGGGCGGATGTCATCTCAGCGGTGTTCCGCAACACCATCATCCAGATGCTGGTGCCCGACCGCCTGCGGGGCCGGCTGGGGGCTTTGCAGATCGCCGTCGTCACCGGCGGCCCCCGCCTCGGGGACCTCGAGTCGGGCGCGGTCGCCAGCGGGCTCGGCCTCGAGGTGTCGGTGGTCTCCGGCGGGGTCGCGTGCATCCTCGGCGCGCTGGTGCTGGCCCGAGCCATGCCAGGGTTCCGCAAGCAGACGGTGGACGCAGGCACCCAGCACGTGACCAGCGCGACGGCAGCCAGCGAAGTGATCGCCGAGCTGGCGCCGGGCGCCGGCGGGGACAGCCCCCCGGCCCGTTAGGTCCTGCGGAGCGCGCTGAGGCTGCGCGCCGAGCCCCGCCTCAGAGCCCCTTGACGATCTCCGCCATCTTCTCGCCGGCTTCGGTCGGGTTGTTGACGACGTGGGCGCCGGCGGCAGCCAGGGCTTCCATCTTGGCTTTGGCAGTACCGGTGTTTCCCGAGACGATGGCTCCGGCATGTCCCATCTTCTTGCCGGGGGGGGCGGTGACGCCGGCGATGTAGGCCACCACGGGCTTGGTCACGCTGGAGCGGATGAAGTCGGCCGCCTTCTCTTCCTCGGCGCCACCGATCTCGCCCATCATGATGATGGCTTTGGTTTCGGGATCCTCCTGGAACGCCGCCAGGCAGTCCACGAAGTTGGTGCCCGGCACCGGGTCTCCGCCTATGCCTACGCAGGTCGTCACGCCGACGCCCATCTGCTTGAGCTCGTAGAGCGCCTGATAGGTCAGGGTCCCGCTGCGACTAACGATACCGACCGGGCCGCCGGGTAGGGCGATCTCGCCGGCGGTGATGCCGATGTTGGTCTTGCCCGGGCTGATGATGCCGGGGCAGTTCGGGCCGAGGAGCCTGGTCGTCGGGTACTGCGAGGCCAGAGTGTTGTACACGCGGGCCTCGTCGTGGGCCGGGATGCCCTCGGTTATGCACACGATGAAGGGAATGCTGGCGGCGGCCGCCTCGAGGATGGCGCCGGCGGCCATCTTCGGGGGCACCGACACGAAGCTGGCGTTGCCCCCAGTAGCCGCTACCGCCTCGGCCACCGTATCGAACACCGGGATGCCCTCGACGTCCTGGCCTCCCTTGCCGGGAGTGACCCCGGCGACGATCTTGGTGCCGTATGCCTTGTTGCGGAGGCCGTGGAAGCGACCTTGGCCCCCGGTCAGGCCTTGCACGATGACGGTGGTGCTCTCGTCGACGAAGATGCTCATTGCGACGTCCTCTCAGTTGGAGCTGTTGGCGAGCTCGACGGCCTTGCGGGCCGCTTCGAGCATGGTGGGGGACGACAGGACCTTGTCCGAGGTCACGGTGGCCAGGATGTCCCGGCCTTCCTCGGCGTTGGTCCCGTCGAGGCGGATGACCATGGGGATCGAGATGTCGATGCGGCCGAGGGCCGTCTTGATGCCATTGGCCACCTCCTCGCCACGGGTGATGCCGCCGAAGATGTTGATGAAGATCGAACGTACCTTCGGGTCGGAGGTGATCACCTCGAGAGCGTTGGCCATCACCTCGGCGTTGGCCCCCCCACCGATGTCGAGGAAGTTGGCGGGCGAGCCCCCGACCTGGTTGACGACGTCGCAGGTGCTCATCGCCAGGCCGGCACCGTTGGCGATGATCCCCACATAACCGTCCAGGCCCACGTACTGCAGCCCCTTGGACCGGGCCAGCCGCTCCCGCTCGTCGAACTCGTCGATGTCGCGAAAGTCCTCCCACTCCGGGTGGCGGAAAGACGCGTTGTCGTCCAGGGTCACCTTGGCGTCGAGGGCGTGGACCCGGCCGTCGGGGGTGAGGATCAGCGGGTTGATCTCGACCAGGTCGGCATCGCCTTCCACGTAGGCGCGGTACAGGTTGAGCAGGATGCCGATGGCACCGTCTCGGGCTTCGGCGTCGAGGCCGGCTTCCTCGACCAACTGGCGAGCCTGGGCCTCGGTGAAGCCGATCGCCGGGTCGATGTAGATGCGGGCCAAGGCATCGGGGTTCTCGTCGGCGACTGTCTCGATCTCGACGCCGCCCTGCGCCGACACCATGCCGAGGTACTGCTTGGCGCCCCGGTCGAGGGTGAAGCTGGCGTAGTACTCCTTGGAGATGTCCGAGGCGTGCTCGACCCACAGCCGGCGCACGACGTGACCCTTGATGTCGAGGCCGATGATATTGCCGGCGTGCTCGCGCACCTCTGCCTCGTTGGTCGCCAGCTTGACGCCGCCCGCCTTACCCCGGCCTCCGACTTGCACCTGGGCCTTGACCACCACGGGGTAGCCGGCCTTGTCAGCTTCCGCCACGGCCTGCTCCACGGTGTCGGCGACGCCGCCGAGGGATACCGGTATGCCAAAACGGGCAAAGTACTGCTTGCCCTGATATTCGAACAGGTCCACGCTTGTTGCTCCTCCGCGTCGGGGGTTTGGCTCAGTCAGGGAAAGGGGCGGTCGGTTACGACGCGTCGGCGCTCTCCCGAGCGTCGAGCGCCTGCTCCAGCCAGGTCGTGATGGTGGGCAGGGGCGCACCGGGGGTGAAGATCGCCGCCACCCCGAGCTGCTCGAGCTCCGGGATGTCGGCCTCGGGGATGATGCCACCTCCGAAGACCACCACATCGTCGACCCCGGCGGTCCCGAGGAGTCCGAGCACCCGGGGGAACAGAGTCATGTGGGCGCCGGAGAGGAGTGACAATCCAACAGCGTCGGCGTCCTCCTGTACCACGGTCTCGGCGATCTGCTCGGGAGTCTGGTGCAAGCCGGTGTAGATCACCTCGAACCCAGCCTCCCGAAGGGCTCTGGCTATGACCTTGGCGCCCCGGTCGTGGCCGTCCAGGCCCGGTTTGGCGACGACCACCCGGTAGCGACGAAGCATCGGGCGTGGATACTAGGCAACCACAACCCTGTGGCCCCAATGCTGGGGGCGGGGGCGGCTGCCGCCAACTCCGGATCCCCCCGCTATAGCCTTGGGATCGGTCCGGGTGTCGCGGGCGGAGGCGCCCCCGTGACACCGTCTACCCCGTGAGGTCACTTGTGCCCGATCAGTACTCTGCCCGCCACGCCGCCTGGCCCAGTGGCGGGCGGCGTGGGCGCCGTGGACGCCTCAGGGAGGCCCGGCTGGCCGCCGGCTCGTATCGGAGATGGCCCCGGCGCATCTTGATGGGCACCAACATCATCGTCGCCCTGAGCATCGTGGTCGCCGGGAGCGCCTTCGGGTACATCCACTGGCGTCTGGGCCAGATCAAGACCGTGAGCCTGCCGAGCCTCAGCGGCAAGCGCATCGCCGCCGGCTCGCCATTCACCCTCCTGCTCGTCGGCAGCGACACCCGCAACCTGGTCAACGGTGCTGCCTACGGCGGCACCACCGGCCCCCAGGGCACCCAAGGCCAGCGGTCCGACACCATCATGCTGGTGCGGGTGGTGCCTGCCACCAAGACCCTCTCGATCCTGTCCATCCCCCGGGACCTCTATGTCAGCGTTCAGGGCATGGGCATGCAGAAGATCAACGCGGCGTTCAACAGCGGCGGAAACCTGCTCGTCTCGACGATCGAGTCCCAGGTCGGCATCCCGATCGACCATTACATCGAGGTCAACTTCGACTCGTTCCAGCAGATCACCGACGCGGTCGGCGGGGTGCCGGTCTACTTCCCCACCCCGGTGCGCGACGGGGAAGAGTCGACCTTCCACATCCCCACCGCCGGGTGCACCAACCTCACCGGCAACCTCGCCTTGGACTTCGCCCGGTCCCGCTTTTACGAGTATTACCTCAACGGCTATTGGCACAACCAGCCGAGCAGCGACCTGGCGCGGATCCAGCGCCAGCAGTTCTTCGTCAAGAAGTTGATCTCGAAGGCGAAGACGCAGTTCACCAACCCGATCGCTCTCAACGGGATCATCGGGGGAGTCACGAAGAACCTCAAGATCGACAGCGGGATGTCCACGTCCGCCCTGATCAACTTGGCGACGACCTTCCGCTCGGTCAACGTGAGCGGCATCACCACACAGACCCTGCCCACCACGCCGGCGGTGGTGAACGGCCAGGACATCTTGAACCTCCAGCAACCGCTGGCCACCCAGATGATCGCCACGTTCAACAACCTCGGCGACTCTCCCTCGAAAGCCGCGACCACCACTGTCCCGCAGCCGGCCACGCCGGTGACCCCTTCGTCGGTGAGCATCGAGGTGGCCAATGGCAGCGGCGTCAATCTCCAAGCGACGCAGACGGCGGCGGCCCTGACCCAGCTCGGGTATCACACCACGGTCATCGCCCAACCTGCCCCTGCCACGGCCACGACTCAGATCCTCTACGCCCCCGATTCGTCGGCGGCGGCCCAGCAGCTGTCCCACCAGATCAGCGGCGCCGTGACCGTGCAGGTGGACAGCGCCCTGACCGCATCGCCCTACAACGTCGAGGTCGTCACCGGTACCAGCTTCACCGGCGTCTCCGGGAGCTCCTCGGCCACCCAGCCCACCACGGCAGCGACGACCGCACCGACCCCGGCGGCTCCTGCCCCCACCTACCTACTTCCCCCTCACCCGCCCCTCAGCTCCGTTCCCGCCTGCTGAGCCCCCGGCCCGGCGGCCGGCTGTCGCCGGCTGGGGCACGTAGAGCAGTAGGTCCTGATCGGCGAGGGTGCGAAGCCGGCCATCGGCCGGTGCACCCCACACTGCGGTTCCTGCCCCGTCGCTGCGAGCCAACCCCGCTTCGGACATGATCCGATCGACCTCGCCGATCGGATAGGCCACGGCGTTCTCGGGGAACTCCGCGGACCGCAGCCGATACCCGGTTCGCTCCACCGGAAATGCCGCCAGGTCCCGGTGCTCGACAGTGAACACCGAGCACACCAGGCGGCCCGCAGGTCGGAGCATCCGGCGGATCTCGCGCGCGTACTGGGCGATGTCCTCGGGGAGCATGTGGGTGAACACCGATGTCAGGTAGACGACGTCGAAGCTCCCATCCGGGAACGGGAACTCGTACTCCGACCCCCTCGCCCTGCCGCCCGGGTTGTACACCAAGCTGAAGACGTCCTGTGCCTGGAAGCGGAAGCTCGCCAGCTTCGGGTTGGTCAGGCACACCGCGATGGCCTTACGGTCCACGTCGGTCCCGGTGTAGCGGCCCGGCTCCAGGTGCTCGGCCATAGCCAGGGCGATCCGTCCCACGCTGCAACCGACCTCCAGTACGTCCTCATCGGGTCGCAGAGCTGCCATCTCGCAGATCTGGCGGGCGGTGGTCCTGCCCGAGTCAACGAAGTGCACGCCCCCGAACTGGAGGGCGGGGCCCATTGCCCGCGACCGCATCGAGAAGCTAGGCAGGTGGCTGAGGCCGCGGCTGGACCTGACCGCGGCGTCGGCCAGGTCGACTACGGGGGAAACGGCCTTGAACGCCGGATGCTGCCAGATCGCCCCGGCACTGGTGTGGTTACGGGCGAAGTCCCGCAGGCGTTCGAGGTTCACGGGTGCTCGATGGTAGCGGCGCGCCACTTGCAGGCGGCGCTTGGGCATCACCTCCATGCGTGTGATAGCCCGGTGCAGTGACGTCCCCCTCCGTCTCGCCGGCAGGCGACACCCGCGTGGAGACCGGGAGGTGGAGCCGGCTGATCGACCCCCTGGTCGGTTCCGATCCGGGCCTCAACCGGCTCCGTACCGCGGCGCTGGCAGTCATCGGCATCGCGGTGGCCCTCGGCGGGGAGTGGCTCTTCGTTCACCTCACCGGCGCCCTCCAGATCGACACCCACGACGCCCACCTCCCTGCTGCCCGCGCGGCCCAGGTAGCCGCCCAGCACCATGGCATCCTCGTCATCGCCATGCTGCTGGGCGCCATTGTCTGCATGATGGCTGGCTTCGGTGTGGCCGACACCGATGCCTCGGGGCAGATCATCTCGACGCTGGCGTTGACCGTGGCCCTTGGGTCGGCCCTCACCCTCGGCCTGGCCATCGGTGGCCATCGCCTGGCCGCCCTGGTGCTCATCGCCGCCTCGGTCACCGTCGGCACCTACCTGCGCCGGTTCGGTCCTCGCGGCTTCTTGATCGGCGCTGTGCTTTTCATAGGTTCCTTCATGGGGTTCTTCATCCACGCCGAGATCGCCGTCGGTGACGCTGGCTGGCTGGCCGCCGAGCTGTTCGTGGGCGCCGCCTGCTCCCTCGTGGTGCGCTTCGCCTTCTTCCGGCCTGGCAACGCCAAAGCCCTGAAGAGGGCCCAACGCTCGTGGGTGGCCCGCAGCCGCAGGCTGCTCGACCTGGCGTGGCAGATCACGGTGCAACCCGGCGAGGAGGCCGGCCTGGAGAAGAAGGCGCGCCGCCAGCTCCTCCGGCTCAACGAGTCCACCTTGATGATCGACGCCCTGCTGACGCCCGACGCCCTGCCTACAGGTAGTACGGCGCAGGCACTCCACGAGCGCATGTTCGACATGGAGCTGGCGCTGACCAACATTGCCCGCTTCGCCCTGGCGCTGCGCTCCATGGAGATCCCCATCGCACAGAGGGACCAGATCAGCCGCATCCTCGCCGACCTGCGCACCGGAAGCTTGGCGGCGGCCGAGATGAGCGCCTGGCAACTGCGACGCGACGCCCAGAGGGCGAGCGTGCAAGCCGTAGATGACCGGCTGACGGTCGTCATCCTCCACCGCTTCGCGGGGTCGGTGGTCGACCTGGCCGTCGCCCAGAGGGAATGGTTGGCGCTCGGCGACAACGCGGCCAAGAGCGAGGAGGAGCAGACGTTCCGTCCCGCCGTCTCACTATTCGCCGGGTGGCTGCCCGGCTCGGCGACGGTCAGCGCCGACGCCTCGCTGACCTCCAGCCGGCGCCGCCTCGGCGACCGTATCGCCATGGCGGCGTACCTACGCTCCTCTATCCAGGTAGGAGTGGCAGTCAGCGCGGCGATCGCGTTCGGTGACATGCTCTCGCCCCGCCGTTTCTACTGGGCGGTGCTCGCTGCGTTCCTCGCCTTCATGGGAACCAACCACGTGGGCGAGCAGATCAACAAGGCCTTTTACCGGGTGCTCGGCACTGCGGTGGGGATCGGCATCGGGTCGCTGATCGTGCGAGTCGTGGGCCACCGCACCAACTGGTCGATCGCCGTGATCCTGGTGGCCCTTTTCATCGGCTTGTACCTGATGCGCATCAATTACACGTTCATGGTCATCGGGATCACCGTCATGATCTCCCAGCTGTACGTGCAGCTCGACGAGTACTCAGGGGCCCTGCTGCTGCTACGACTCGAAGAGACAGCGATCGGCGGCGGCATCGCCATGGCGACCGTGTTGCTCGTCCTCCCCCTCCGACCCAGCCGGGTGCTGCGCACCGCCCTCGCCCAGACCTTCGTGGCGCTGCACCAGCTGACCGACGACGCCCTGGACCACTTGGTCCGAGCGGCCGGCCCGAACTCGGAGTCGAGCGCCGTGATCCGCTCCGACGCGCGGGCTCTCGACGCCTCGTACCAGGCTCTGGTCGCCACCGCCAGACCCGCTCGCCCGACGACCTTCGGCGACCGCTCGGACCGGATGGAGTCGATCCTCGAGCTGACCGCGGCGGCTCGCAACTACGCCCGGAACCTCTCGGCGGACCTCGAGGCGTGGCCGTCGACTGATCCCGCTGTCGCGGCGGCGATCGAGCTGGCGTCGGCTCAGATGCGGGCTTCGCTCGACGCGATAATCGATCGCCTCGAGCTGCGCCCCCACGGTCCCTACGTCCGCAGCGCCGCGCTGTTCGACCGGGTCGTGAGAGCCCTCGCGGACTCCAGTGGTTTGTCCGTCTCGCAGGGAGCGATGGCCGTGCGGGACCTAATGCTGCTCGACGGGACGCTGGCTCGGCTCGCCGAGGTGCTCGACATGGCGGTCTCCGACCACGACACCGTCCTGGCGGGCGGCTCCGCTCGCTTAAGACATCAATAACCCGTGCAGGAGTGCGGGTTATTGATGCCTGAAGGACTCGGACCGCTGATCACCCCCGCTTGATCGGCGCCATGGAGAGTAGGAGGCGCTTCTCGCCGAGCCCCGGAAAGCGCACCGTGGCCTCCGCGTCGGGTCCCTCCCCGCGTAGCTCGGTCACGACGCCCTCTCCCCATTTGGAGTGGACCACGGTCTCGCCCGTGCGGAGGCCAAGCCCTTCGGCACCGGTGCCCGCCACCGGCGCCGTGCGCCCCCGCCGGAGGGCCGCCTCGACGATCTCCTCCCGGTTGGCGCGGGCCATCCAGCCAGAGCCGGCCCCCCCGCCATCCCGGCGCGTCGAGCGGCGGCTTCCTGGAGCCGCCCTCACCAAGTGCTCAGGGATCTCCCTGAGGAAGCGGCTGGGAGGGTTGTACTGGGTCTGACCCCACAACGAGCGGCACCAGGCGTGGGAGACATACAGGCGCTCGCGGGCCCGAGTGATCCCGACATAAGCCAAACGCCGTTCCTCTTCCAGCTCGTCGGGCTCGCCGAGGGAGCGAAGGTGAGGGAACACACCGTCTTCCATGCCGACCACGAACACCACCGGGTATTCGAGCCCCTTCGCAGTGTGCAGCGTCATGAGTACGACCTTGGACCCGTCCGCGTCCTCCAGCTCGTCGCTGTCGGCGACCAGGCTGACCTGCTCGAGGAACTGCTCCAGGCTGTCGGTCTCCCCGGCGGCGCCGATCAGCTCCTCGATGTTCTCGATGCGTCCGGCGCCCTCGACGGTGTGATCGGCTTGCAGCTCCGCCAGATAGCCGGTCCGCTGGAGCACCGCTTCGATCACCCTCACGGGACCGAGCCATTCCTCAGGGGCACGGGGTGCGGGTGCCTGCAGCTCACCGGTGTCCAAATCCACCGCCTCGCCGGGCACCGCCTCGCCGGGCACTGGCGAGACCGCCGGCGCTGGCGATTGCGACGGCGAGACCGCCGGCGGGGGGGGCGGGGCCGGCGGGGCCGGCGGCGGGATCATCCCGCGCAGCTCCTCGAGGGTGGCCAGCAGCTGGCGTATACCGCTCAGGGCCCGGCCGCCTACGCCGGCATCCTCCGCCGAAGCCAGGCTCTCCCAGAACCCGACACCCTGGTCACGGGCATAGCGGTCTAGCCGGCCGATGCTGGTGTCGCCGATGCCCCGTTTCGGCACGTTGACGATCCGCTTGAGGGACACCTCGTCGGCCGGGTTGACCAGCGCCCGGAGGTAGGCGAGGACGTCTTTGACCTCCCGCCGGTCGTAGAAACGGGTACCTCCTACGACCTTGTACGGGATGCTGCGGCGTACCAGCTCCTCCTCGACAGACCGGCTCTGGGCGTTGGCCCGGTAGAAGACGGCCACGTCCCCCCACGGATAGGTGTGGGAGATGGCGGCGTGGTCCTCGGCGTGCAGGCGCCCGATCTCGCTCGCCACCCAGGCCGCCTCGTCGTGCTCGTCCTCCGCGTGGTAGGCGGTGATCAGCTCGCCGCCTACCTGCTCGGTCCACAGCGCCTTCGGTTTGCGCTGGAGGTTGTGGGCGATGACTGCGTTGGCGGCGTCGAGGATGGTCTGGGTGGAGCGGTAGTTCTGCTCGAGGACGACCACTGTGGCGTCGGGGTAGCGCTCCTCGAACCCGAGGAAGTTGCGCACGTCAGCGCCGCGCCAGCGGTACACCGACTGGTCGCCGTCGCCGACCACCGACACGTTGCGGTGGCCGTCTCCGATGAGGCGGACGATCTCGTTCTGGGCGGCGTTGGTGTCCTGGTACTCGTCCACCAGGACGTGGCGGAACCGCTGCTGGTAGTAGGACAGCACGTCTGGGCAGGCATGGAGCAGGTTGACGGTGACCAGCAACAAGTCGTCGAAGTCCATGGCCGACGCCGCGAGCAGCCGTGCCTGGTACTCCTTGTACACATCAGCCACCCGCCGCTCCTGGATGGTGCGAGCTCGCGACGCGTAGGCCTCGAAGTCGATCAGCTCGTTCTTGGCCGAGGAGATGAGCGCGTGCACCGTGCGAGCGGGGAACTTCTTGCTGTCCAGCCCCAGGTCCCGGGTCACGTAGCCGGTGAGTCGGACCGCATCGGCCTGGTCGTAGATGCTGAAGCTGGTCCGGTATCCGAGCCTGCCGGCGTCACGGCGCAGGATGCGTACGCATGCGGAGTGGAACGTCGACACCCACATCCGCAGGGCGACGGGACCGACCAGGTCGCCGACCCGGCGGCGCATCTCGTCGGCCGCCTTGTTGGTGAAAGTGATGGCCAGGATCTCGAAGGGCGACACGCCCTGCTCCCCGATGAGCCAGGCGATGCGATGGGTCAGCACCCTGGTCTTGCCCGACCCGGCGCCGGCGACGATCATCAGGGGACCGCCTGGGTGGGTGACGGCCTCCTCCTGGACCGGGTTGAGCCCCTCGCGCAGGCCCTCGGAGGCGGCCGCAGGAATGGAGAAATGGGCGGAGCTCGGAGACGGGTCGGCGGGCGGCATGGCCTGCCCCAGGCTACCGGAGGCCTCCGACCGCGGCCGGAGCCCCCACCGACAGCTGCGGCCGACAGCCCCCACCGACAGCCCCCCACCTGGTGTCAACTCCTCGCCACGGGCAGGGATGCGGCTACGGGCAGGGACGTCGCCAGGGTCGAGGGGTAGCGCCGGTCGTGGAAGAGCTTCGCCGTACGCGTTTCGATACCGGGCACCACTCTGGAGATCGCCACCGCCAGCAGGGAGCCGGCCAGCGGCCCGGCCACGTACACCCACAGGTTGGCTGTGTTGGGGGCCAGCACGGCCGGGGCGATGCTGCGCGCCGGGTTGAGCGACGTACCGGTCCAGGGCGCGCCCTGCCAGACCAGGACCGCTACCACCACCCAGACGAGGAGCGGCGTCCAGCGCGCCGTGCGCGGCGACGAGACCATGACGAGGATGCCGACCACCAACAGCATCGTCATGACTGCTTCGATGCCCGCTGCCGCCAACGGCTCGGCGCCGTGGCCCGGCTCGGTCACGCCGAAGCCGATCGCCCGGGCGTCGGCTCCCCACCACCACCGCACCAAGGCCGTGCCGGCGAACGCCCCGGCGACCTGAGCGGCGATGTAACCGATCAGGTCGTGGGGATGCACATGGCCTCGACGCCAGAAAGCCACGGTGACCGAGGGGTTCAGGTGGGCGCCCGACAGGCGCCCGATCGGGCTGACCGCGACCAGCGATCCAGTCCCGGCGAAGAGGATGCCCGTGATGAGGAGGCGGGCCGAGTGATCAGGCACGACCGACGCCACCGGGGACCCCGGCGCGAAATCCAGGCACACCGCCGAAAGCCCCCCGATCAGCAGGAGCGCGGTCCCCACCAGCTCACAGGTCCACTCGGCCCAGTGCCAGCCCCCGACGGGGAGAGTGGAGGCGCCCTCGGCGGCGCGCCCGACCGCCGCCTGGTCGCGTCCGGCCGCCATTGCCCAATCGTAGCGATGGGCAAGGTCGGCAAATCAGCGGCGGGGGGCACCGCCGGCCGCTAGCTTGCCGCAGGGGGTTGCCCACATGGATGGTCCAGCGAGCGTTCGACGGCTGCACGCCGTGGTGATCGGCGACACCGAGATTGCCCGGCTGACCTGCGCCGGCCTCGAAGAGCGCGGCGATCTGGTGGAGCACCTTCCGCTCCCGACCGAGGAGGAGGTGCGGTCGGCTCTCACCCTCGACGTCGACGCCGTGGCCGTCCTCATACGAAACGACGTGTCGGTGCTGCGCCATTGCCTGCTGGTGGAGCACGTCCGTCCCGGTATCCGGCTGGTCGCCACGGTGTTCGACCGCACGCTGGCCGACCAGTTGGTACGGGTCGTGCCCAACTGCCTGGTGACGTCGCCGGCGGCGGTGTCGGTGCCCTCCATCGCCGGCGCCTGCCTGGCCGATGGGCTCCTGGCTGTCGAGCGTTACGGCGACGGGGCGGGCGCCCGGGCGCTGCGGGACGGGCCTGTCGGGGTGGAGGTCATCCCTTACAGCGTAAGGCGGCCCAGCTTCCGGGCGGTGGCCAGCTCGGCGGCTGCGTCGTTGCGTCCCCACGACGACGCCACGAGGATCCTGTTCCTCGGCATGACCGGTCTGCTGGCGGTCCTCGTCGCCAGCGTCGTGCTGACCAAGACCGTACTGCACCAGCGGTTCGTGCAGTCGCTGTACCTGGCGACGCGAGTGGTCGCCACCGTCGGCCCCGACAACGTCACACCGAAGACGTCCAACTGGTACCTGCTCTTCTCCAGCGGCGCCATGCTGCTGACCATCGCGTTCACCGCCATGTTCACCGCCGGCGTGGTCAACCGCCTCCTGTCCAGCCGGAGCGTGGGCATCGTCGGGCGGCGCACTGTCCCGGCCCGCCACCACGTCGTCGTCGTCGGACTCGGGCAGGTCGGGCTCCGCCTGGCCCTCCATCTCAAAGCCCTCGGGGTGCCCGTGGTCGTGCTCGAGCGAGACCCGTTGGCTGCCAACCTGCGCCTGGCGCGCGCCTCGGGGATCCCTGTGCTCAGCGTCCACGCCGAGGACCGCGGCGTGCTGCGCCGCCTGAGCCTCCACCGCGCCCGCGCCCTCGCCGCGATGGGGTCCGACGAGTTGGACAACATCGAGGTGGCGATCAACGCGCTGGCGGACGCCCCCGACCTGCGAGTGGTGCTGCGCGCAGGGGAGGACGAGGTCATCGCCGAGACCCGGTCGCTGTTCCGCATCGGCGAGGTGTGCGACGTGGCGGCCCTCACCGCCGTGGCGGTGATGCGCAGCATGCTCGGGGGCACGCCTGGCACGGTCTACCCCCGCAACCACGAGATCGCCGCCTTCGACGGCGTCACCGAAGAATGCTCGGTGGCACAGCGCCGCTGTCGCTGCCCGGCGTGACCGGCGGCGACCCAAGGCCGCCGCCGCTCGATAGTCCTAGTGACCCATCCCGACGCCCTGGGCCTTCTGGAGCAGCTTGCCCTCGGTTTGCAACGCCGGCGCGACCATCACTTCGGCCTTCTGGAACTCCTTGACCGTCTCGTAGCCACACGTGGCCATCGACGTGCGCAAGGCCCCGAACAGGTTGAGGCGCCCATCGTTCTCGTGGGCCGGCCCGACCAGGATCTCCCGGAGCGAACCGCGCGTCGCGGTCTTCACCCGGGCGCCGCGAGGCAGGGTGGGGTGGAAGGTCGCCATGCCCCAGTGGTATCCCTTCCCCGGCGCCTCGAGGGCGGCGGCGAGGGGCGAGCCGATCATCACCGCGTCGGCCCCACAGACGATGGCCTTGGCGATGTCGCCGCCGGTGCCCATCCCGCCGTCGGCGATTACCTGCACGTACACCCCGGTCTCGTCGAGATGCTGGGCTCGGGCCGCCCGGGCGTCGGCGATGGCGGTGGCCTGCGGGACCCCCAGGCCGAGCACTCCGCGGGTGGTGCACGCGTGGCCTGGGCCGACGCCCACCAGCACACCGACCGCGCCGGTGCGCATGAGGTGCAGCGCCGCCTGGTAAGAGGCGCAACCGCCGACGATCACCGGGATGTCGAACTCGCGGATGAAGCGCTTGAGGTTGAGAGGCTCCGCTGTCTTGGACACGTGCTCGGCCGACACCACGGTGCCTTGGATCACGAAGAGGTCCAGCTCGGCGTCGAGCAGCGCCTGGGCAAACTGCTCGGTGCGCTGCGGCGTCAACGAGGCGCAGGACACCACCCCGGCGTCCTTGACTTCGCGGACTCGCTGGGTGACCAGTTCCGGCTTGATCGGCTCGGAGTAGATCTGCTGCATCCGGGCGGTGGCCTTGTCGGTATCGAGCTGGGCGATCTCCTCCAGGAGGGCCTCGGGATCCTCGTAGCGGGTCCAGATGCCTTCCAAGTTGAGTACGCCGACGCCGCCGAGGCGGCCGATCTCGATGGCCGTGGCCGGGCTGATCACGCCGTCCATGGCGGAGCCCATGAGCGGCAGGTCGAAGCGGTAGGCGTCGATCTCCCAGCTGATGTCCACGTCCTCGGGGTCGCGGGTCCGCCGGCTGGGGACGATGGCGATGTCGTCGAACCCGTAGGCCCGGCGTCCCGACTTGCCACGTCCGATTTCGACCTCGGCCACCTGTGATCTCCCTTGCGTCCGCGTCCCTGTTGGCTGGTGCCAGCCTACGGGCTCCGAGAGGCCACCGTCAGTGACGCCTGGCGCACTGGCGGGGCCACCGCAACAGGAAAGCGGAAAGGGGAGGGTGGCTAGTCTTCAGCCCCGTCCCAGCGGGCCGAAGGCCAAGCTCGGGTTGGGTCACCGGGGTGATCCCGGTCGCGGTCGTGGCTGCGCCGGCCCTCCTCGGACCAACCCTCACCGGGGGGCGGGTCCGCGCCAGGGCGGCGATCCGCCGGCGGGGACCACGACGGCGCATGCCGAGATCCGGCGGGGGCGCCCACCCAGGCCGGCGGGGAGGGCCACGCGGCCGGGGCGGGCCGATCCGTCGTGGACGCCTGGCTGCGGTGCGGTTCGCTCCAGCGCGCCTGCGGCGACGACACCGCCGGGGCCTGCCAGGGTCGCGGGGGCGGGGGCCAGCCTGGATCCCCCGGACCGGGAGGGGCGCCTGCGAGGCCGCGATCAACGGGATGCTGGTCGGGACCGGCCGGCGGGGGCGCGAGGGGCCGCTCGGCGCCGGGTAGGGGATGACCGCTCGGCGGTCCGTGCCCGGGTTGCGCGGCCGGCGACGACGGGCGCCCCTGAGGGTAGGACGGCCCACCGGGAGCCGCGAAGGACGGGGGCGGGGCGTACGTCGGTTGGGCCGGGGGCGGGAAGGGCGGTGGAGCGGGGGGCGGCTGCTCTGGCGAGGCATAGCCCGGTGGCCGGTGGGATCCCGGATTGGGATACGCCTGCTGCGGGACCGGGGGCGCATAAGCAGGTGGGGGCGCGTAGGCAGGTGGGGGCGGGTAAGCGACGGGAGGCCGGTCAGCGACGGGGGGCGGGTAGGTCGGCGCGGCCGGGTATGCCGGCGGAGGGCCGTAGGCCGCCGGCGCGGCCGGGTATGCCGGCGGAGGGCCGTAGGCCGCCGGCGGGGCGGCCGGTGCCGGGGTGGGATAGGGGGCGGCAACGGGAGCGCCGAGTGCGCCTCCTGGCGGAGGCGGCCCGGCGGGGCCTTGCGGGCCAGCGTAGGGAGGGAGAGCGGCGGGCCGGCGGGGCTTGATGCGAGGTGTGTCGACCGCGATGCCGGCCTCCCGCTGACGGCGGGCCCCGCGTGCAGTCGGCGATCCGACCACGGCCACGGGAGCCGGGTCGGCGACCGGACGCGCCAGGCTGCCGCGGCAGCGGGCGCAGCGCTCTGCGTCGTCGGGCTGGACGGTGCCGCAGCGGGGACAGATCATCGCCGTCCCAGGGTATCGGCCCAACGGGTCAGGCGACGGCAGCCCAGAGGCGGTCGAGCAGCTCGCGGAGCATTGCCCCCGTCGCTCCCCACACTGTGTCGCCATCCAGGTCGAAGAAATTGACGGCGTGGCGGCCACCACCGGGAAGGGCCCACAGCTCCTCGTGGTAGACGGCCGGGTCCCACAGCTCGACGACCGGGACGAGCAGGACCACCTCCACCTCCGCCGGGTTGGGCCGGAGGTCAGGAGGGCCGGCGAGAGCCCCGACGAAGGGTGTTATGCCGGCCTGGCTGCTTACGGTTGCGAGTGGCGAGAGCTGCCCGATGAGCTCGACCGACGCGGGGTCCAGGGCGATCTCCTCCTCCGCCTCGCGCAGCGCTGCCGCGAAGGGGTCCTCCCCCGCCTCGAGACGGCCGCCGGGGAAGGACACCTCTCCGGTGTGGGTCCGCATCCGCCCCGACCGCCGGGTCAGCACCACGCGCGCATCACCCCCCTCGTCGTAGAGGGCACAGAGCACCGCCGCGGGCCGGGCCATGCTCGGCAGCTCGACGGGCAGCGTGGCGTCGTGCGGGGTCGTCGGAAGCGGACGGGTGAAGGCGTCGCGGAGCAACGCCGTGTCGACTCGCCTAGGGCGCTTCGCGTGGGGTCGGGCCCAGGGCGGCCCAACTCCCGGCTCCCAGGCGGATGGCCTGGGGATGCGCTGCGGGCCGCCTCGGCGGCCGGTCACCGACGGTCCGGCAGTCGCCGGATCAGACAACCGGCGTCCAGCCAGCCACCTCGGCCGGTGCTTCGGCGGCGTCGCCTTCGACCGCCGGACGGTCGGCCACCAGGCCCTCGAGGATGTCGCGCAGGCCGCCGGTCTTGAAAGTGCTCATCGTGCGGCCGGGGAGGGCTTCTCCCCTCTCCCACTCCATCCATGCCTCGAGCAGCTTGGCCGGATCGGGAGCAGGGCGTTCCATGCCCCTCAGCGTACGGGATCCTCTGTCGTCAGCTGAACGCGTAAGGGCCCGGACCGCAAGCGCGATCCGGGCCCTCCAGCTCACAGCCGTCAGACGGGAGTGGGGCTCAGAACCCCATGCCGCCCATCCCGCCCATGCCACCCATGCCACCGCCGGCGGCGGCAGCCGCGGCGGCCGCAGCCGCCGGGTTGGGCTTCTCGGGCTTGTCGGCGACCAGCGCCTCGGTGGTGAGGAGCAGGCCGGCGATCGATGCCGCATTCTGCAGGGCGGAACGTGTCACCTTGGCGGGATCGATGACGCCGGCCTTGACCAGGTCGACGAACTCACCCGTAGCCGCGTTGAGCCCGGTGCTGCCGGACTCCGACTCGGCCCGCTGGATCACGACCGCGCCCTCGAGGCCGGCGTTGAAGGCTATCCACTTGAGGGGTTCCTCGACGGCCCGCAGCACGATGCGGGCGCCGGTGGCCTCGTCACCAGTCAGTGACTCGATCACCTTCTGGATCGCCGGACGGCTGCGCAGCAGCGCCGTACCGCCGCCGGGGACGACACCCTCTTCGATGGCAGCACGGGTCGCGGACAGGGCGTCCTCGATCCGGTGCTTCTTCTCCTTGAGCTCGACCTCTGTGGCCGCGCCGACCTTGACGACCGCCACGCCACCGGACAGCTTGGCCAGCCGTTCCTGCAGCTTCTCGCGGTCCCAATCGGAGTCCGTGTCGTCGATCTCCCGCTTGATCTGGGAGATCCGTCCCTTGACGTCGCCCTCGGAGCCGGCACCCTCGATGATGGTGGTGTTGTCCTTGTCGACCACGACCTTGCGGGCCCGGCCGAGCAGATCGATGGTGGTGCTCTCCAACTTCAGGCCGACCTCCTCGGAGACGACCTGGCCGCCGGTGAGGACGGCGATGTCGCCGAGCATGGCCTTGCGGCGCTCACCGAAACCGGGGGCCTTGACCGCGACGGAGGTGAAGGTGCCGCGGATCTTGTTGACCACGAGGGTGGCGAGCGCCTCGCCCTCGACGTCCTCGGCGATGATCAACAGCGGCTTGGCGGACTGCATGACCCGCTCGAGCACCGGCACGAGATCGTGCACGGCGGAGACCTTCGAGTTGGCGATCAGGATGTAGGGGTCGTCGAGGACGGCCTCCTGGCGCTCCGGATCGGTCACGAAGTACGGGGACAGGTAGCCCTTGTCGAACTGCATGCCCTCGGTGAACTCGAGCTCCAGGCCGAAGGTGTTGGACTCCTCGACGGTGACGACCCCGTCCTTGCCGACCTTGTCGATAGCGTCGGCGATGACCTCGCCGATCGAGCCGTCGGCGGCGGAGATGGAAGCCACCTGGGCGATCTCGCTCTTGTCGTCGACATCCTTGGCCTGGGCGGCGATCGCCTCGACGGCAGCCGCCACGGCCTTGTCGATGCCCCGCTTGAGCGAGGTGGGGCTGGCACCGGCGGCAACGTTGCGGAGTCCCTCGCGGACCAGGGCCTGGGCCAGCACGGTGGCGGTGGTGGTGCCGTCACCCGCCACATCGTTGGTCTTGGTGGCGACCTCCTTGACCAGCTGAGCGCCCATGTTCTCGAAGGGGTCCTCGAGCTCGATCTCCCGGGCGATGGTCACGCCGTCGTTGGTGATCGTGGGGGCACCGAACTTCTTGTCGATCACCACGTTGCGCCCCTTCGGCCCGAGGGTGACCTTGACGGCGTCCGCCAGCTTGTTGACGCCCGCCTCCAGTCCTCGGCGGGCGTGCTCGTCGAACTTGAGCTGCTTGGGCACTACTTACCTACCTTGGCCAGGACGTCACGGCTGGTGAGAATGAGGAGATCCTCACCTTCGACGGTGATCTCGGTCCCGCCGTACTTGGAGTAGACGACCTTGTCGCCCACGGTGATGTCGAGGGGGATCAGCTCACCGGTGCTCTCGGCACGGCGGCCGGGGCCCACGGCGAGGACCTCTCCCTGCTGGGGCTTCTCTTTTGCGGTGTCGGGGATGACGAGACCTGACGCGGTCGTCTCCTCGGCCTCGCTCGGGCGGACGACGATACGATCGTCGAGCGGCTGCAGACTCATTGGGCCTCCATTGGCACTCGGGGACGTCGGAGGGCTTCCGGCGCCGTTAGCACTCGCGGTATGCGAGTGCTAACGATACCGGGGTTGAGCCGCTAGATCAACCGCAGCCCCGAGCTGCCGCCACATGGCCTTCCGCAAGGCCTTCTCACGGCGAGGTGACGACCGGAAGGCGCAGGTTGGGGTCGGCCGCCGCGCTCAGCGGCGTGGGGCCGTCGGCTCGCAGGCGGTACCAAGCCGTGGCGCCCACCATCGCCGCGTTGTCGGTGCACATGGCACGGCTGGGGATGAAGGCCATGCGGCCGTCCTCGGCGGCGGCTGCTTCGACGCGCTCCCGCAGCGCCGAGTTCGCCGCCACCCCACCGCCGATGGCGATGGCCTTGGCCCCCACCTGCGCCGCGGCCTGCCGGGTCTTTTCGACCAGGATGTCGACGACGGCTTCCTGGAACGAGGCGGCGACGTCCGCTACTGGAGCGTCGGGGTGCTTGCGCACCCAGGTCACGACGCTTGTCTTGAGGCCGGAGAACGAGAAGTCGAGGCCCACGCCTCGCAGCCCGCGCGGGAAGGCGATGGCATCGCGGTCGCCTTCGGCGGCCAGGCGGTCGATGACCGGGCCACCCGGGTATCCGAGCCCGAGGAAGCGAGCCACCTTGTCGAAAGCCTCTCCGGCGGCGTCGTCGATGGTCTGGCCGAGGAGCCGGTAAGTGCCGTCGCGCTCCATGTGGACGAGCATGGTGTGGCCTCCCGAGACGAGCAGCACCACCGCCGGGAGCGCCAGGTCGGGGTCCTCCAAGAAGGCGGCGTGGAGGTGCCCCTCCAGGTGATTGACCCCGACGAAGGGGACGCCCCACGCCAGCGAGTAGGCCTTGGCTGCGCTGACTCCGACGAGGAGGGAGCCGATGAGGCCCGGGCCGATGGTCGCCCCCACGGCGTCGATGCCGGCGCCGCTAGTACCGGCTCGCTCCAAGGCCTCGTCGACGACCGCACCGAGCGATTCCAGGTGGGCGCGCCCGGCAACCTCGGGGACCACGCCCCCGAAGCGGGCGTGTATGTCGATCTGGCTGGACACGACCGACGAGCGCACCAGGCGGCCGTCGTCCACGACCGCCGCCGCCGTCTCGTCACAGGAAGTCTCGATGGCCAGGACCCGCGTCACCGGCGCCCGTCCTCGACGATCGTCGTGCCTGGTATCGAAGCCTCGATGCGCAGCAGCCGGGTCAGGTACTCATCGGTATCGATGTCATGGACCCACATGACGAGGGCGTCCTCGTGACTCTCGGCGTAGTAGTTCTTGCGCAGCCCGGCCGCCTCGAAGCCGAACTTGCGGTACATGGCCTGAGCGCCGGAATTGCCGACCCTGACCTCAAGGGTCATGTGCTTCACGTCGCGCTCCCGGCTGACCCGGGCCAGGTGGGCCAGCATCCGGCTGCCGATCTTGTGGCGCTGCCAGCGCGGGTCGACTGCGATGGTCGTCACGTGGGACTCGTCCCCGGTGTAGAGAACGCCTGCGTAGCCGACGACGGACCCGTCCACCCGCGCCCCGACGTAGGTGCGGCTGGTGCGCAGCGCCAACTCGCTCATGAAAAGCGGGAGGGTCCAGGGATGGGGGTACACCTGCGACTCGATCCGCATGACGGCGCGCAAGTGACGTCGCCGGAGCGGCACGAGCTGGACCTCCACTTCTCCGGACTCGATCGAGAGGTCATCGGGGTCAACCACGCCCGGCCGCCTGCTGCCAGCCGATACGCACGTCGGCATCACGCAGGTAGCACGGCGACAGCGCGGCGGCGGGACCGGCCTGTCCTGCTCGTGCCGCCGCCATCCCGGCGAGCACCGCCGCCGAGGGATGCGCCGCCAGGGCACCGCCCAGAGCGGCCTTGCCCAACTCGCCGGCGTAGCGCTGCGCGCCATCCCCGACGGCCAGCACCCCGTCTCCCATCTCGGCCAGGGCGGCGGCGAGGGCCGCGGGGACCGCCCGTTCGAGGGCGCGAACCTCGATCATCCCCGTCGCCGACGGCTCGTAGCAGGCCCATGCCACCTCACCGCGGCGGATGTCGACGACCGCGGCAACGGGCCGGTCGGCCCCGGCGTGAGCCGCAGCCAGGATCTCGGTGGAGGTGCACCCGAGTGCCGGGACCTCGAGGGCGGAGGCCAGCGCCTTGGCGGTGGACAGCCCGACGCGCAGGCCCGTGAACAGGCCGGGGCCCACGTCGGCCGCGATCAGGCCGACCTCGTGGAGATCTATGCCGGCCATGCGGCACACCGCCTCCACGGAGGGGGCCAGCAGCTCGCCGTGGCGCCGTGCATCCCTGACATGCAGCGATGCCAGCGGCCCCTCGGGACCGGCCAGGGCCACCCCGACCTGCGGGGTGGCGGTGTCGAGGGCCAGGACGATCACCGCGCGCCCGCCCCGGCGGAGCGGAGGGCCTGGCGGAGGTCGGGCCAGCGAACCTCCCAGCTCGGGCCCTCTGGGCGGATGTGCAGCCTCCGGTCGTCGTCGCGGGAACCGAAGTCGATGGTCACCGACAAGACATCCGGGGCCAGGGCCGGAGCGGCCCGCTCGCCCCACTCGATCACCGCGAAGGCGCCGTCCTCGAGCTGCTCGGGGAGGGCCAGGTCGACCACCTCCCGGAGGTGCTCGAGGCGGTAGACGTCGGCGTGGAGGAGATCCGGTCCGATCGCAGTGCGGTACGGGCGCAGGAGGGTGAAGGTTGGACTGGTCACCACCTCGTCCACACCTGCAGCGCGCGCCAGGCCCTGTGTGAAAGCAGTCTTTCCCGCTCCCAGGTCGCCGCCGAGGAGGACCACGTCGCCGGGGACGATGAAACCCACCAGCGCGGCGGCGACGGCCTGCGTGGCCGCAGGGCCGTCGGTGTCCACCACCACCTCGTCGGTCACAAGAGCGTCGTAGGTCACAGGAGCGTCGTAGGTCACTGGACACCCTCGCTGAGGAGCTCCTTGGCTCGCACGAAGTCCGCTCGCATCCGGGCCAGTACCTCGCCGCCACCCCTCAAGGCCGCGGCGGGGTGGAAGGTGGGCAGCACGACCGTCCCGTCCGGGCCCCACGGGTGAGGCCGCCCTCGCAGCTTGGTGATGCCCTCGTTGGTGGAAAGGAGGGTGCGGGTCGAGAAGTTGCCGAGCGTGAGCACCACCCGGGGGCGGATCTGGGCCACCTGGCCGGCCAGGTACGAGTGACATGCCTCGATCTCCCCGGGCTCGGGGTCCCGGTTGCCCGGCGGGCGACACTTGACGACGTTGGCGATGTAGACCTGATTGCGACTCATCCCGGCCTCTTCGGCCAGCAGCCGGTCGAGGAGCTGGCCGGAGCGACCGACGAAGGGGCGTCCCTGGAGGTCCTCCTCCCGCCCGGGCCCCTCGCCCACCACCATCATCCCGGCGTGGGGGTCGCCCTCACCGAACACGACGGTCGTGCGGGTGGCGGCCAATGGGCAGCGGGTGCACCCAGATGCCTCAGCGGCCAGGACTGCCAGGGCGGCGCGGACCGGGTCGCTGGCGGGAGAACCCATCAAGGCATGCTACCGGCGCGTCCGCCATCGCCCCACCGCCCCCGAGCGAGCGCCGTACCCTCACTGTTCTGCGGCCCACGCCGCCCGCCCGGTCTCCACGCCGCGGCGGATGGCCGCCTCGACGACCCTCGGGGTGAGAGCACGCAGCCGGTCCACCGGGGCCCTCCCCGCGGACCCGGTGGCCGCCACGACGACGGCGTCCCCGTCGTAGGCGGTGTGGGCGGGCTCGAGCGCACGGGCCATCCCGTCGTGGGCCGAGCGGGCCAGCAGCAGGCACTCACCCTTCGTGAGGGCCGCGTCGGTGAGCACGATGCCGATGGTCGTGTTGGTCCCTGCCGGCGCGACGGGCAGCGCGGGCGGCAGGTCCGGGTCGGGGCCCGGTCCTCGCAGGTCGCCGAGGGCGTTGACGGCGAACAACGCGCGCAGCGTCACGGCCCCGTCGACCACCTCCGCCGAGCCGAGCCCGCCGGGGCCGGCGCCACCAGGGCGCCATTTGCCCACTGTTGCACCCGTCCCCGCTCCGATCGCACCGCTGGCAACCGGTCCCCTCGCAGCATCCCTGCAGGCCCGGTAACCCTCCTCCGGGCCGGGCCTGACCGTCCGATCCCCGACCGCCAGGTCGTAGAGGACCATGCCGACCACGATCGGGACGGCGCCGGCGGGCGTGGGCCAGCCCCGTGCGTGCTCCTCGCACCACCGCACGACCCCCTCGCACGCCGCCAAGCCGAATGCCGATCCCCCGCTCAGGACCACCGCATCGACGGCGTCAACTGTCGCAGCCGGGTCGAGCAAACCCCACTCCCTGGTGCCCGGCGCTCCCCCGCGTATCTCGCCGGAGGCCACCGTGCCCGGCGGAAGCAGCACGACCGTCACGCCGGTGCGCGCCGAGCGGTCCTGCCAGTGGCCGACCGCCACCTCGGCCAGCGTCACGTTCCCGCCGCCCTCGCCGCCAGGGCGGTGATGGCGGCTGCGAGCTCGTGGGGGCGCTCGTTCATGACCATGTGGCCGCACCCCTTGAGGATGACCAGCTCCGCCCCGCCGATGGCCCCTGCCAGCGCCCGGCCGTGGCGCGCCGGCGTCACCACATCCCGCGTGCCGACCACCACGGTGGCGGGGAGATCCACGGCTTCGAGCGCGACCAGGTCGTCGAACCTGAGGATCTCGACGACGAGCTCCCCGGTCACGTGCGCCCGCACGCCCGTCACCAGCTGCTGGGTGAGGGCGACCTCCGCCGGGTCGGGGTCCACCCCGAAGTTGGCCCGGGCCAGGAGGTAGGCCAGCTCGGACTTCGGCAGGGTGGGCCCCGGTAGGCGCGCCGTCAACCACGCCGTGCGGGCCATCACCGGCTGGAGGGCCCGGGCCACCACCCGGGCGCCCGGCACGCCCGAACCGCTCACCGGGCTGGCCGACGTCGCCACCAGCCCGAGCGCCGCCACCCGCCCTCCCCCTTTCGCGGTCAGCGGATCGCTTGCGAGCGCCTTGATGGCGACCATCCCGCCCATCGAGTGGCCGACCAGCACCACGCGCTCCAGCGCCAGCTGAGACAGGACCTCGACCAGGTCGGCAGCGAGCCGTTCGAAGGTCAGCTGCCGAGCGTCGGAACCGCCGTGACCCCGCATGTCGTAGGCCACGACGCGGTGGCCGGCAGAAGCCAGATCGGCGAGCTGGCGGTGCCAGATGTCGGCGCCGAGGGTGATGCCGTGGAGGAGGACCACCGGCAGCTTCCCGCCACCCTCCGGCGCGCCAGCCTCCAGTACCCGCAGGATGGCACCGTCGCCCATCTCCAACCGCCGCTCGCGCACGACGCCCGGAAGGACACTGGCCGTGCGGGCCTCCGGCGCGGGCAGCCTCCGGCGGACGAGGACCCTCCCAGCCAGGGCGGCGCCAGCGAGCCCGGCGGCTCCGATGCCGACCCCGGCCACCGAACGGCGGGAAAGACGAGCCATCGACCGGATCAGGTGCTGCGGTAGGCGCGCGGCACCCGACCGCTGACCCCGCACACCACCTCGTAGGCGATGCTCCCGGTGCGCCCCGCCCATTCCCATGCATCTATGGACTCGTCGCCCTGCCGGCCGATGAGCACCACCTCGTCGCCCACCGAAACCTCCGCGTCCGGACCGCAGTCGACCAACGTCTGGTCCATCGTGACGGTGCCGGCGATGGGGCGGCGACGGCCGCCGACGAGGACCTCACCGCCGGTGGAAGACAGCGATCTCGTCACCCCGTCGGCGTAACCGAGAGGCACGGTGGCCACCATGGTCGGCTCGATGACCTGGTAGCGCAGGCCGTAGGACAACCGCTCTCCGGCCGCCACCTCCTTGACGTGCGACACCCGCGCCACCAGCGACAGGGCTGGGCGCAGCTGGGGCACCGGCTGCCGGGTCGCTTCGTGGGCCGCCGGCGCCAACCCATAGAGCGCGATTCCGCAGCGCACCATGTCGTAGCGAGCAGCGGGATGCCACATCGCGCCCGCCGAGTTGGCGGCGTGCACCAACGGCGGCCGGATGCCGCGCCGGGCGAGCTCCTCGAGCGCAGAATCGAAGAGAGTCAGCTGCGTCGCGGTGTAGGGGTTTTGCACCTCGTCGGCTACTGCCAGGTGCGTCCAGAATCCCTGCAGGCGCAGCTCGCCACGGCGCTCCACCTCGACCGCCAGCGCCACAGCCAGGTCAGGGGCAGTCCCGACACGATGCATGCCGGTGTCCACCTTCACGTGTACGTCGGTGACCGTTCCGGCGGCGCGGGCGGCCGCGCTCAGCGCGGCCAGGCCTGCTGCGGTGTAGATCGTGGGCGTGAGGCGGGAGGCCACCACCTCCTGCATTGCCGCCGGCGCCGGCTCCGACAGGAGGAGCACCGGGGCGTCGATCCCGCCGTCGCGCAGCTGGCGGCCCTCCTCGACCAGGGCTACGGCCAGCCACCTCGCTCCCCCTTCGAGGGCGGCCTCGGCCACTGGCACCGACCCGTGACCGTAACCCCACGCCTTGACCACTGCGCACATCTCAGCGGGTGCGGCGATGCCGGCGAGCACCGCCACATTGCCCCGGATGGCCGCCAGGTCGATCTCGGCCCACGCCGGCCGCAGCCGGCCGGCCTCCACCGTCGAGCCGGGGATCTGGGAGGTGGCGTGAGGCTGCAACCCCGCTTCTTCCGACACGGGCCGCAACGCTACCGGGCGGGCGCGAGCGACAGTAAGGAGGACATCCATCGGGCGACGAGATCGGGCAGGTCGGTGGCGACCAGCCCGTCATGCAGGCCCCAACCGGCGGCCCGGCCGTGGATGTGAGCCCCGAAGGCCGCCGCCTCCGGCGCCGGCACCCCCCGGGCCAGCAGAGCTCCTATCACGCCGGAAAGGACGTCGCCGGTGCCGGCGGTCGCCAGGCGCGCCGAGCCCGACGTCACTAGGAGCACCTCTCCACCCGGGGACGCCACGATCGTCACCGCCCCCTTCAAGAGCACGATCGCGCCGGAGCGCTCGGAGGCCGCCCGCACCGAAGCCACGCGGTCCACTCCAGGCGGTTCCCCCGTGAGGCGGGTGAACTCGCCGGCATGGGGCGTCAACACCAGCGGCGCCTTCCGCCCCGCCACCACCGCCGCCACCGCCTCGAGGTCGCCGAGCGCGTTGAGCCCGTCGGCGTCCACCACCGCCGGCGTGCCAGGGGCACCACGGAGCAGCGCCGCCACCGGGGTGCCCGCACCGGTGGTCCCGCCGGGCCCGCGGCCGGCGCCTGCGAGCCCCGGCCCGACCACGATCGACTTCACCCGGTCGATGCCCTCCAAGGCGGCGTCCGCCCAGTCCTTCTCGGGGAGTGGCCGGCTGACCAGCTCACCGGGAGGCAGGCCCGCCTCGATCGGGCTCATGCCGGGGATGCCGAGGCGCACGTAGCCCGCACCGGCGCGCATCGCCGCCCGACTGACCATCCAAGGCGCGCCTGACATCCCGGGCGAGCCGGCCACCACCTGCACGGCCGACTGCCACTTCTGGGCCTCCCGCGGCCGTGGGGGCACGCCCGCCGCCACATCGGCATCGGTCACCAGCCACATGTGGGCGGCTCCGGCCGCCAGCGGGCCGAGGCCGATCTCGGCCACCTCGACGGTCCCGACGTACTCGGCTCCCAGCAGCAGCCCCGGCTTCAAGGCGCCGAAGGTCACAGTCGCATCGGCTCGCACCGGGCCAGGCCCGGCCGCGGCGCCGGCGGTAGCGGATCCGGTGAGGCCCGACAGGCCGGAAGGGACGTCGACCGCCAGGACCGGTGCGCCCCCGGGATCGGGGGCGGCGTAGGGGCGGGTCAGGCCGGTGCCGTAGGCGGCGTCGATCACCAGGTCGGCGGCGGGAAGCGCCTTGGCGGCGTCGAGGCTGGCGGCGTCGAGGCTGGCGGCGTCGAGGACCGTGACTCCGGCGCCGCGGGCCTGGAGCAGGGCCGCCGCGGCGCGGCCGTCCGCGCCGTTGTTGCCCTTGCCGGCGACGACGACCACCCGGCGGCCGTAGACCCCGCCCGTGCGCTCCACCAGCATCCTGGACGCGGCCCGGGCCACCGCAGCACCGGCCCGACCCACCAGCACCCCCACCGGTTCGGGTGCCGACCGGTCGACACCCGCCATCTCCTCGGGCGTGACGACGGGCATCATGGCGACACCGTCCTCATCCCAGTGCGGCGACGACCGCGGAGGCGACCGTCTCGGTGTGGGTGAGCGACACCATCCAACCGGTGACGCCGAGCGACGCCGCCAGCGAACCCCCCCGACCGGTGACGTGCAGCGACGGCGGCCCCACACCCGACCGACGCACGTCGACATCGGTGAGGTCGAGGGCACCCAGACCAACCCCGAGGGCCTTCATCGTCGCCTCCTTGGCGGCGAAGCGCGCCGCCAGCGACGGGGCGGGGTTGCGCAGGCGTGCCGCGTAGGACCGCTCCCCCGGTGTAAAGAGCCGCTCAGCCATGGACCGGCGCCGCTCGAGCATCTGCGCCAACCGGGAGATATCGACCGAGTCGATACCGAGGCCAACCAGGAGCCGCCCGGCGGCCGGCGGGAGGGCCATCAGGAGGTCACCGGCTGCGCCAGCGCTCGGCCAGCACGTACACGGGATCGGTCAGCAGGTCGACCAACGCCACGTCGGCCAATATGCCGTCGTCGAGACTGGGCTCGGTCTCGGTGACCGCGTCCGACAGCGCCGAGTAGCGGCCCCGATAACCGGTGAGCACCTCTCTCGCCAGCGGGGCGGGCAGGTGGGAGGCGAACTGCACGTGCAAGAGGGTCATGCCGGTCACCTGGCTGCCTTTGGCCTCGGGGACGAGGATCACGGTCCGGTTGTCGCTACGGCCCCGGGCCACGGTCACCTCTCGCTCGTCGGCAGCGCGGTGCTTGGTGCCCCGCAGCCGGGGATCGGAGGCGGTCCGCGACGGCAGGGAAGTAGCCAGGCCCCCTTGGTCGACGACGGCAATGGTGGCCCGCAGGCCGCCCGCAACCGGCCGCGCCGGCACCAGAGCCGGTTCCGGGTCGATGCGGTAGCGGGTGTAGCCGAGGACCGCCTCTACGGCGGGGTCCAGGGCGGCCAGGGTTCGGAGGGCCCGGTAGCCGAGGAGGTCGGCGGTGGCGCCGGCCGCGAGCGTCTCTTTGACGAGGAGCTTCGTCAGCAGCGCGTCCTCGCTGCGCGATATGCCGACGGTGACGGTCTTGGCCTGATGCTTGATGGCGTCCACGGGACGGGTCAGCTCGTCGATACCCGTGCTGAGGGCGTCGAGCAGGTCGGCGACGATCACGCTCGGGGAGCCGACCTTGCCCGACTCGATCTCGTAGCCTTCGACGGGGAGGTCGCCGGTGGCGTAGCGCAGCAGCGAAACCAGGCGCACCGCGGTGGCGGCCTCCATGTGACCGTTGTAAGCGCCGCTGCGCAGCCCGTCGACAAACGGTCGGGTCACCTGCCGCAGCCGAGCGCCGAGGCGCTCGAGTGACAGCGGGAGGGCCGGGGTAGCAGCGCCCCCGGTCGCCGCCTCCTCGATCGCGGCGCGCGCCGCCCGCAACGGGATGGCCTGGGCGTCGATGGCCAGAGCCGCTTCGTAGCCGAAGAGGTGGCCGACCATTGCCGAGAGGACGAACGCCAGCTCCGGTGCGCACGCCGGTACCTCTATGACCTCGAGCGCAGCCTTGAAGCGGGCCCCCTCGCCGGCGGCGGCGATGACGACCGGGGCGGCCTTGTGGGCCCGGTAGATGGCCACCTCCTTGGCCACGTCGTCGGCGTTGGGGCCCGACAGGCCGCCGGCGCAAACCAGGATCAGAGGCTCGGAGGACAGGTCGATGTGCTTCTTGTCCTCAGTGGCGTCGCAGGCGATGGCCTTGTAGCAAAGCTCCGACAGCTTGATCCGGATCTCTTGGGCCGCCACACGATCCGGCCCGCTACCTACCATCGCCCAATAGCGCCGCGGTGGACCGACGGCGGCGGCGATGCGGGCGATCTCGGGACGCTGCGCCAGCACGCGCTCCATGGCATCGGGGAGGTCGCGCAGCGCGCCCAGGATGAGGTCCCCCTCAGCCGCACCGAGCGCGCCGACCGCGTCGGCGAGGGCCACAGCCAGCACCCAACCGGCGGCCACCTGGGCGTAGAACGCCTTGGTGGACGCCACGCTCATCTCCACGTCCCGCCCGTCGGAGGTGTAGAGAGTCCCGTGGGACTTCGAGGCCAGGTCGCTGTTGCGCCGGTTGACCACAGAGATGACGTGGGCGCCGCGCCCGCGGCACAAGTCGACGGTCCGGTTGGTGTCGGTGGTCGTTCCGGATTGGCTGACGGCGACCACCAGGGTGGCGGACATGTCGTCGCTCAGCCCGAACCCTGACAGCTCGGTGGCGGGCACTGCGGTGGTGGCGAGGGCGGGCAGCACGCGAGCGAAAGCGGCGGCGACGGCATGCCCGGCGATGGCAGCCGTCCCCTGGCCGATCACCAGGATGCGACGCAACCGGCCGGCCGCCAGCTCCTCGACCACGGCCGACGGCAGGGAATCTTCGCCGAGGCGAGCGGCCAGCCAGCCGCCCTCGCCGGTGACGATGCGCCCCCGGAGGGTCTTGCGGAACGAGCGGGGAGCCTCCTCGATCTCCTTCAGGAGGAAGTGGGGAAAGCCGGCCCGGTCGATGTCCCGGGTGGTGATGGCCGCAGTCACCACGTCGGCCTCGCTGAGCCGGATCGCCGCGCCGGCATAGGTCGCAGCCCGCATCCCCTCCAGGGTGCCAGCGCCAGCCCGGTCCAACACGACGGTCTGGCCGCGGGTGGCCTCCCCGTCGAGGCGGACGTAGCGAGCCGTCTCCTCCACCAGGCCGTAGGCCTCGCTGGCCACCACGAAGGCGTCCTCGGCCAGCCCGACGTTGAGGGACTGGCCCGATCCGCGCAGGGCCAGTTGAAGGCGGTCGGGGCTGTCGGCAGCCGACACGGCGATGGCTACCGATCCCTCGAAGCGGGCCACCGTGCGGGCAAAGGCCTCGTCGATGTCCTCGCCGCCAGCAGCCCGACGCGACACCAGGGTGGGTATGACCTTGGCATCGGTGGTCACCTCCGCCGGGAGGGCGAGAGCCTCCGACAGCCGGAGGTCGACATAGTTGTCGACGTCCCCGTTGAGGGCGGCGATCACGTAGGGCCCGTCGCTGCGCTCCAGCTCCTCGGAGTTGAGAGGGTGGGCATTGGCCTGGGAGATGATCCCGACGCTGGCCCAGCGGGTGTGGCCGACGACGGTGACCCGAGCACCGGGTTGGGCCAGCGCCACGCTCAAGAGCGGATCGCTGCGGATGGCGGTGCGCAGCGCAACCACGTTGTCGCCCAGCTCACCGATCTCAGCCGCCGCCTTGTACACCAGGCTCAGGCAGTCGGGCCTGGTGCGCACCCCGAGGGAGGTGAAGAGCGGGTCGGCGGCGCGGGCGCCGAGCAGCGCCTGGATCTCCGGTGCCTCCACGTCTAGGCCGTGGCCGGCGACGAGGACGTGCACGCCGGCGGAGTCCCGGCCGCGCACCTCCAGGCGGTCGATCGACGCCAGTGCCACCTGGATCGCCCAGTAGCCGGCAAGGGCTGCCGACCCCGGAGCGTCGTCGAAGGGACGGAGCGCAGCCAGGTCGGCGACACCCCGGGCGCCCCCGACGCGGTCGCGAGCGATGGCCCACGAGGCGTCTTTCAGCCGGATCATCGCCGCGTTGAGCGACTCCTGGTCACCGGCCGCCACCCCGGTCGCCGCTTCGTCCAGATCGGCCTCCAACGCCGAGATTCGCGCTTGCACGTTGCCTGCTGCGGCGCCTACCGCCTCCAGCGTCGACATTCCGGTACCCCCGAGCAGGCAGGCCGTTCCCGCTATCCCCCGGAGGGTGCGGTCGGCCTTCTCCAGGGTGGCGGCGCAGCGCCCGAGCCCGGCGAGCGCCCGTGATGGGTCGCTCCTCAGGTCGGCGGTCGCGACCGCCAGGGCCTCCGCCGCCTCCGCCAGGGCCTCCAACACCGGGCCGGCGTCGGGAGCCGGGCGGCTCGCTGGCCGGGCGAGCACAGCGACGATGCCACACATGCGGCCGAGGCTACCGGGCCGCCCAGGTCTGCGAACTTGCAAACCGAAGAATCTTGCCGTGACTGCACGGTTGCCTGGTACGATCTTCTGCGTGATGGGCACTTCAAACGACACCCTGGCCGAACCCACTGGGCGGCGGGAACGCAAGAAACAGGCCACCCGGCAGGCGCTCCACGAGGCCGCCTGGGCACTGGTAGAGGAACGAGGCCTGGCCAACGTGACCGTGGAGGCCATCACCGACCGAGTCGACGTGGCCGCCCGCACTTTCTTCAACTACTACTCGTCGAAGGAGGAGGCCGTGCTCGGCAGCGGCCACGAGCGTGTTGAGCTCGCCTGTGCCCTGATGGCCGAACGCCTGGCCGCGGGCGACTCTCCCCTCGATGCTGTCCGCGTAGTCATGCACTCCGAGTACACCTGGCGGGACCAGACATCCGAACAGTTCCACCGCCGCGTCCAGCTCCTGCGCCACGAGCCCCTCCTGTTCTCGGTGGCAGCCACGCAGTGGGAAGACATGGGCCGGCGCCTGGCCAAGGTCGTAGCTGCCGCCACCGGCGCCGACATGGACTCGGACGTCTACCCGCAGCTCGTCGTCAACGTCGGGGTCGCCGCGGCGCGCACCGCAATGATGCATTGGGCCGACCATCCGTCACAGGACCTTCCCGTGCTCATCGACGACGCCATCGCCGTCGTCAAGGCCGGGCTGCCGAGCCCTGCCACCTCTCCCCTGACGTCCGAGCCATCTCTAGGAACACGCTGATGACCGCCACCGCCACGACCGCCGCCGCTGCCCCGTCCGGCTTTCGCACCTATACCCATCGCCAGATCCTGCTGGTCATGTCGGGCCTCATGCTCGGCCTTCTCATGGCATCGCTCGACCAGACCATCGTCTCGACGGCACTGACCACGATCAGCCGCGATTTCCACCGGCCAGACCTCTACAGCTGGGTGATCACCTCTTACCTCCTGGCCTCCACGGCGAGCACGCCGCTCTACGGGAAGATCAGCGATCTCTTCGGGCGCAAGCGCATCTTCCAGGCGGCCATCGTCATCTTCCTGATCGGCTCGGCCCTCTCCGGGCTCAGCCAGAACATGTACGAGCTGATCGCCTTCCGCGGTGTTCAAGGGCTGGGCGCCGGAGGCTTGATCTCGCTGGCCATGGCCATCATCGGCGACGTCATCCCGCCGCGCGACCGAGGTCGTTACCAGGGCTACTTCGGAGCGGTATTCGGCGCATCGAGCGTGCTCGGGCCGCTGATCGGCGGCTTCTTCGTGGACCAGGCATCGTGGCGCTGGGTGTTCTATGTCAACCTGCCGATCGGCATCGTGGCCCTCCTAGTGGTCAACCGGGTCCTGCACCTCGACCATTTCCCTTCCAGGGCCCACATCGACTGGGTCGGCGCCGCGTTGCTGGTAGCCGGCGTCGGGCTGCTCCTCGTAGGGGTGCAAGAGGCCGGCCAGACGGCATCGGTGACAACCTCCGCCCTGGCCTACGGTGCGGCAGGCCTGGTCCTCACCATCATCTTCTTCTTGTGGGAGAGCCGGTCACCCGAGCCGATCCTGCCGCTCCGGCTCTTCTCAGATCGGGTCTTCACCGTGGCCAACCTGCTGGCCTTCGTCACCGGTGCGGTCATGTTCGGCGCCATCATCTTCCTACCGCAGTACATGCAGACGGTGCGCCACGTCAGCCCCACCATGTCGGGAATGCGACTGCTGCCGCTCCTCGGCGGGATGCTCTTCACCTCGATCGGATCCGGCCAGATCATCTCCCGGACGGGCAGGTACAAGGCATTCGTCGTCGCCGGCACCGCGATCACAGCCGTGGGCTTCGCCATGCTGACCCAGATCACCATCCACACCAGCTTCTGGCTGCTCTCGGTGATCATCTTCGTAGCTGGCGCCGGCCTGGGCATGTTCATGCAGACGCTGGTGCTGGCGGTGCAGAACTCGGTGCAAGCAAAAGACATGGGAGTGGGCACGTCGACGGTCACGTTCTTCCGCAACCTGGGAGGCGCCATGGGGTCGGCCGTCCTCGGCGCGGTGCTGATCGACCAGGAGAAAACCTCCGTCGGCCATTACATAGCTCAGTACGGATCGGTCGCCGGCCCTCTCCACGCTTTCACCCACGGCATGGATCGGGCGTACCTCTACGCCGTGCCGGTCGCGGCGGTGGCGTTCCTGCTCTCCTTCGCGCTCCGGGAGGTCAAGCTGCGCGACGGCTCCCATGCCAATCCCCTCGGGGAAGGCTCGCCCCTGCCCCTCGCCGAGTCCGCAGCTGCGATCAGCACCGTCGGAGCGGACGGCCTTTGACCGGCGGGACCGGGGAGATCCCCGGGAGGGAGGAGATCCCCGGGACCGAGGAGATCCCCGACGGAGCCACCACGTGGCGTTTCGACCGGACTTTCCTGACCTCCAACTGGAAATGCATCTGGGGCCACGGATGCCTCGGCATCGGAGATGAAGCGGCACCCGAGCTGCACCTCGGGTGTTGCTCGGTCGGAGCGGAGATGGGCGACGTCGAGGAGGCCATGACCATCGCCGCTCTCGGCGCCACGCTCGACCCTGTCCGCTTCGAGCACCACGCCGAGGCCGAGGCCGGCGGGGTGTTCGAAGACCGGACCCGTACCAACACCCGGGTCGTCGAGGGAGCCTGCATCTTCCTCAACCGGCGAGGCTTCGCCGGCGGGGAGGGCTGCGCCCTGCACCTCGCGGCGCTCGACGCCGGCGAGTCGCCGGTCGACTGGAAGCCGTCGGTGTGCTGGCAGCTCCCGATCAAGGTCGATTGGGAGCCGCAACCCAACGGCACCGAGACCGCCACCGTGCGGGGCTGGAACCGCCGGGACTGGGGCGCGGAGGGCCGCACCATGGCCTGGTGCTGCACCGAAGGGGACCTCGCCTATCGCGGCGACCGTCCCGTAGTCGAGTCCCTCGCCCCCGAGCTGGAAGCCCTGGTCGGGACCGAGGTCTACGTCGAGCTCCGCCGGCGCCTGGATCCGAGCCGCCCGGCGGGGTGACCGGCTGCCAGGGTGAGCGGCAGGTGATCTGCTGTCAGCCGGGTCAGCTGGCGATGCGCACCGGGATGCTGCGGGGTCCCCGCACCTGGCCGGCGGACCAGGTGACAGCCGATGGATCGCTCACCTCGAAGTCGGGGTAGCGGGCCAACCACTCGCCGAGCGCCACCCGCAGCTCCATGCGGGCCAGGTTGGAACCGAGGCAGCGGTGGATCCCGAGGCCGAAGGCGGCATGGCGGTTGTCGGCACGGTCGAGGATCACCCGGTCCGGCTCGGGGAACACGCTCGGATCACGGTTGGCCGACGGGAACGGGAGCAGCAGCCAGTCTCCCTCACGAAGCGAACGTCCTTCGAGCTCGAAGTCCTGGGCCACCATACGAGCCATGGTCACCGGGGCGTAGGCCCGGAGGAACTCCTCGACAGCGGAAGGCAGGAGCTCCGGCTCGGCGCTCAGGCGCTTCCGGTCCCCAGGGTGGAGGCCCAGATGCCACAGCGCCGAGCCGATGGCGGACCAGGTGGTGTCGATGCCGGCGATCATGAGGAGCAGCACAGTGCCCCGCACCATCTCTGGGGCCAACCTGGTGCCGTCGAGCTCTGCCGCGATGAGGAAACTGGTCAAGTCGTCGCGTGGGTGAGCCTGGTGATCGGCTATCTGCTCTTCGAGATAGTCGACTATCTCGCCCCGCTCCACCTGCTCGATGCGGGCCTCGGCTGGCATGTCCACGCTCTCGAGCACCATGTGGATGAACCGGCGGAAGATATCGGCGTCCTCTTGTGGGAAGCCGAGCATCCCGACGATCACCTTGAGCGGGATGTGCTGTGCGTAATCGACGGCGGCATCGATCTCGCTCCGCCCGCCGGTGGCGTCGAGCAGCTCTCGACACAGGTCCCGCGTCATCGGCTCCAGGGCGGCGATGGCTCTGGGCGAGAAGGCAGGCAGCAGCAGGCGACGGGCCAGCGAGTGAAACGGCGGGTCGGAGGTGATCGGGGGTGCCAACCCGATGGGCGCAGGCAGATCCTCGGGCCCGGGCTTGACGTTGCTCACCACCACCGAGCGGGACGTGAAGTGCTCGGTGTCGTAGGCCACCGCCGCCACCCCGCGGTGGGTGACCGGCAGCCAAGCGCCCCCGTAGCGGTCGGTGTGGGCGACGGGGCATCGGGACCGCAGGTCGTCCCAGATCGGATAGGGATCCTGCACCCAGGCCGGGTCGGTGTGATCGAAGTCGGTCGCCCAGTCGGTCACCTTGCTGTCTGTCATCAGCTCTCCCGGATCTCGATGGCGTGCTCTGGGCAGTTGGCCTGGGCCAGCGCGGCCTTGTCCTCCAACCCGGCAGGGACCGTCCCGTCCCCCAGCTCGAAGCCATTGCCCAGATCGTCCACATCGAACAGCTCGGGCGCCAGGTCGTAGCAGCGGCTGTGGCCCTGGCAGCGTTGACGATCCACGTGCACCTTCATGTGTCTCCCCTGACTCCCTACCGGAGCGTAGCCGCCTAACCAGGCCCAGCTGCAGGCGGGAAGGTGACAGTGAAGCGGCAGCCGGCGCCCCGGTTGGCAACGGCGATGTCCGCCCCGTGGGCCTCGACCAGTCCCTTGGCGACCGCCAGCCCCAGGCCCGCCCTACCGTCGCCCGGCGTGCGGGCCTCGTCGCCGCGGTAGGCCGGCTCGAACACTCGCGCAGCCACCTCCGCCGGGATCCCGCCGCACCCGTCCTGGACCCAGAGGCTGGGTCGAGCGAGGTCCGGGCCGAACCCGACCTCCACCACCCCGCCCGGCGGGGTGTGCCGGATGGCGTTGTCGAGCAGATTGTGCACCACCCGGGACATCTCCCCCGTAGCAAGGCTGATCACGGGCGCGTGCAAGCCGGCGGGGCCACGGAGGGAGACACCCTTGCCGGAAGCGGCGATGGCGGCGCCGGCGGTGGCCTCGGTCAAAAGCTCGTCGAGCGCCACCGGCTGCACCTGCAGGTCCAGAACCCCGCTCTGGATACGCGAGAGCTCGAAGAGATCGTCGACCAGCCCGGCCAGGCGCTCACTCTCCTGGCGCATCACCCGGTGATAACGATCCACTGTCGCCTCGTCCTCGACCACACCGTCGGCCAGGGCCTCCGCCATGGCCCGCAGGCCGGCCAGCGGCGTGCGCAGATCGTGGGAAACCCATGCCACCAGCTCCCGACGGCTGCGGTCGAGCGCCTCGGACTCGGCCCTGGCCGCGGTGAGGCGGCTGGCGGTCGCCTGCACCTCGGCGGCCAGAGCCGCCAGCTCGCCGGGGGCCCGCATCCCCCGTGCATCGGCAACCGCACCGCTCGAGCCGGCCGCCCCGTCACCGATATGACGGGCCAGCACCTCTATCCGGCGGCTGGCCTTCGCCACCCGCCGGCCTAGCAGCAGGGCGGCCACCAGGCCGGCCGTGCCCGACACCACCAGCACCACGGTCAGCACCGAGACATCCCGGCTCTTGATGAACATGTTGGAAGAGGCCCACCACACGGCCAGCCCGACGGCCACGACCGGGGCCAGGGTGGCCACCCCCAGCTGGGCGGCGATCGCCGCCCGACGCAGGCCCAGCAGCACCACCCATGCCGCCACTCCCGCCAGCGCCGCGGCGGCGGTGGCCTCGCCGACAAGCCTGACGGCATCGTGAGCAGCTATGCCCGACGCCGACACCGCCACCACGGTCGCCCCGGCCCCGGCAAGGGTCACCGCCGCCGGCGGCCACCACGACCAAAGCCGTGTCCCGAGGGCCCTTGCCGTCACGGCTCGAAACGGTATCCGACACCCCAGACCGTGCAGACGTGGCGCGGCGAAGACGGGTCGGCCTCGACCTTCTCCCGGAGGCGGCGGACGTGCACGGTCACGGTGGAGGTGTCGCCGTAGCTGAATCCCCAGACGTCCTCCAGCAACTGCTGGCGGCGGAAGGCCGTCCGGGGATGAGCCATCAGGTGGGCCAGCAACTCGAACTCCTTGGCGGTCACCGCCACCAGGTCGCCGGCACGGCGCACCTCGTGGGTCCTGAGGTCGACTTCCAGGTCGCCTGCGGTCAAGACCTCCACGACCGGACCGGCCGAAGCCTGTTGGGCGCTACGGCGGAGGACCGCCTTTACCCGCGCCGTCAGCTCCCGCGGCGAGAACGGCTTGGAGACATAGTCGTCGGCCCCCATCTCGAGGCCGGCCACCCTGTCCTGCTCACCCCCTCGGGCCGTGAGGAGGATCACCGGCACCTGGTGCACCGCCCGCAGGCGCCGGTACACCTCCAGGCCGTCCAGGGACGGCAGCATGACGTCGAGAACCACCAGGTCGGGACAATCCTCCAGGGCCCGGCGCAACCCGAGAGCCCCGTCGGGCACCACCTCGACCCGGTAGCCTTCCCTCGCCAGGTACCGGCTGACGACGTCACCGACGTTAGGGTCGTCCTCGACGATCAGCACTCGTGCCGGGGCAGGAGACGCATCGAGCACGCCACCATGATTCCCCGCGTCCGCCTCCTAGAACGTAAGGCCGGTGCCTGTTCATCGAATAGTGAGGATTCCGGGCGCCCCGCGCCGGCCTCGGCAGCCTTGCGCTTCCGGGCCGCCGGCCAGGCCCAGCTCAGCGACTGCCGAGGGCCCCGGTTACCGCGTCAACCAGCTCTAGGGCGACCCGGTCGGCTTCTTCCTCGCTCGGCGCCTCGACCATGACCCGCACCAGGCGTTCGGTGCCGCTCGGCCGGATGAGGACCCTGCCCCGACCGCCGAGGGCGCGCTCGGCCTGGCGGACGGCCTCCCACACCGCCCCTGCACCGGCCAGGCCGTCACGGTCGGCAACGGGCACGTTGCGCAGGACTTGAGGCAGCCGGACCATGGAGGCGACGGCCAGCTCCTCCAATGCGCGCCCGGATCGCGCCACCAGGTCTGCGAGCAGGAGGCCCGAGAGGAGCCCATCGCCGGTGGTAGCAAGGTCGCGGAAGATCACGTGCCCCGATTGCTCCCCGCCGAGCGACCATCTGTGGGAGTCGAGCGCCTGGAGGACGTACCGGTCCCCCACCTGGGTCTGGTGGACGGTGATACCGGCGGCCGCCATGGCCTGGTGGAAGCCGAGGTTGGTCATCACGGTGACCACCACCGTGTCGCCGGCCAGGATCCCGCGGGCCTTCATGTCGGCGGCGAAAAGGGCCAGCAGGCGGTCGCCGTCCACGACGTGTCCCGCCCCGTCGACTGCGATGACCCGGTCGGCGTCGCCGTCCAGAGCGAGCCCGAGGTCGGCGCCGGCGGCCTCCACCACCTCTCCCAGCGGGCCGGGCTCGGTGCTGCCCACGCCCCGGTTGATGTTGGTGCCGTCCGGTGCCGCGCCGAGCACCGCCACCACCTCCGCTCCGGCGTCGCGCAACGCCGACGCCGCTACCGCCCACGCCGCCCCGTTGGCACAGTCCAAAGCCACCCGGAGGCCGTCGAGGCCGCGACCATCGAGGGCCGAAAGCACATGCTGGCGATACCAGCTCAGGGCATTTCCATCCACCTCCAAGGTGCCGAGGTCCGCACCAGAGCGAGCAGCGCCAGGCGACGCCAGGCCACCGCCAGGCGGCAGGAGGTCCGCGGCGGACGGCAGGAGTCCAGCCCCTGACCCGAGAGAGGCGGGGGACGCACCGGTCGCCTCCAGCAGGGCTGCCTCCAGGCGCGCCTCAGTGAGATCGTCGAGCTTGCGGCCGTCCGCTGCGAACAGCTTGACCCCGTTGTCGGGGAAGGGGTTGTGGGAAGCAGAGATGACCGCCCCGGCCAGTCCCCGGGACGCGCAGATGGCCGCCACTCCGGGAGTGGGCAACACGCCGACGTCGATCACGTCCACCCCTTCGGCGGCCAGACCGGCCGACAGGGCCGCAGCCAGCATCGGCCCCGACCGCCGGGTGTCCCGGCCCATGACGAAACTGCAGGATCCGGAGGGGCCGGACGCGACGAGCCACCGGGCAGTCACCCGCCCGAGCGCCATCACCAGTTCAGGTGTCAGCTCGCGGCCCGCGACCCCGCGAACGCCGTCGGTGCCGAACCGCAGGGTCACGACACCGCTCCGGGGCTACGGCTGGCTAGCGCTTGGAGTACTGCGGTGCCTTGCGAGCCTTCTTGAGGCCGTACTTCTTGGATTCCTTCTCGCGAGCGTCGCGCGTCAAGAAGCCCGCCCGCTTCAGCGGTATGCGCAGTTCGGGCTCCAGCTCGACGAGTGCCCGCGCGATCCCGAGTCGGAGGGCACCTGCCTGACCGGACACACCGCCTCCGCCCATGGTGGCGTCAACGTCGTAGGCGCCATCCTTCTCGGTCAGCCGCAGCGGCTCGGTGATGATCATCTGGTGCGTCGCCGACGGGAAGTAGTCGGCAAGGGGGCGCTTGTTGACCGTGACGACGGTCTCCTCGCCGGCACCGGGGCGGAGCCGGACACGGGCGATGGCGGCCTTGCGGCGTCCGGTGGACTGGATCAGCGGCTTGGGCATCCGGTGCAGGATCTCCTCGTGGAAACGGTTCAGGACGCCCGGCGTGCGCGGGGGTCGATGGCGAGCGGCTTGGGCTGCTGCGCCGAGTGGGGATGGCTGGGACCGGAATAGATCTTCAGCTTGTTGATCATCGAGCGGCCGAGCGGGCCTTTGGGCAGCATGCCCTTGACGGCGCGGCGGACCGCCTCTTCGGGCTTGGTGTCGAGCAGCTCCTGGTAGGTGCGGGAGCGCAGGCCACCGGGGTAGCCGGAGTGGCGGTAGGCCAGCTTCTTCTCGGCCTTTCCGGATGTCATGACCACCTTGGAGGCGTTGAGGACGATGACATGGTCGCCGGTGTCGACGTTCGGAGCGAACATCGGCTTGTGCTTGCCTCGCAGCACCCGGGCGACCTCAGTGGCCAGCCGGCCGAGGACGAGCCCGTCCGCGTCGACCTCGTGCCAGACACGCTCGATGTCGGCGGGCTTGGGAGCATAGGTGCGCACGGCGAAGTCCTTGGGAGAGTGAAGCTGTAGCGAGCGGGGCGGGGCACCCGTGTCGGGGTACCGCCGGCGGGCCGCGACGGACCGCCGGGCCGGTTGGACATCGTAGAGCCTCGGAGCTGCCCGTGGCAATCGGGTCTCGCGCCGAGGGCGGCACGATCCCTTCGGCCGGCGCGACATCCTCTGGGTAGGGGCGACATCCTCACGTTTCCCGGGCGCCTTGCCCTCCGAGCCCGCGGGGTAGCGTTTGCGCCAGCCATGACCACCAGCCCCCGTGCCAGCCGGTGATCCCCAACGTGCTCTCCATTGCCGGCTCCGACCCGAGCGGCGGAGCCGGCATCCAGGCCGACCTCAAGGTGTTCTCCGCCCTGGGCGTGTACGGGATGGCCGTGATCACGGCCCTGACCGCCCAGTCCACGGTCAGTGTGACCGGGGTACGCCCGGTGCCGGCGGAGTGGGTAGCAGCCCAGATCGACTCCCTGGCCTCAGACGTCCGTATCGACGCGGTGAAGATCGGCATGCTCGGGGACGCCGGCGTGGTCGAGGCGGTAGCTGCGGCGCTGGAACGCCACCGCTGGTCCTGCGTCGTCCTCGACCCGGTCATGGTCTCCAAGAGCGGACATCGGCTGCTCGCCCCCGAGGCCGTAGAGGCCGTGCGCTCCCGGCTGATCCCGCTCGTCGACCTCGTCACCCCCAACCTCCCCGAGGCGGCCGACCTCCTCGGCCGGGCCGGCGGTGAGGACGAGGACGAGGCGGGGATGGAGGAGCAGGCCCGTCGACTCCTGGACGGGGGGGCGCGCCGGATCCTGCTCAAAGGGGGCCATTTGGCCGCCACCGCAGAGAGCGTCGACGTCCTCCTACAGCCCGGCGCGGCCCCGGTCAGGTTGCGAGCACCGCGGGTAGCGACCAGGAACGACCATGGCACCGGCTGCGCCCTCTCCTCGGCGATCACCGCGCTGATGGCCCGCCAGCGCCTCGACCAGCCCCGAGCCCAGCCCCGAGCCCGGCCGCGGGCGCAGATGAGCGACGAGCGAGACCAATGGAGGACCGCAGTCGAGGGCGCCAAGGCGTACCTGACCGGCGCCTTGCGCGAGTCCAGCCGGCTCGAGGTCGGATCCGGGGAGGGTCACGGGCCGGTGCACCACTTCTGGGACGTGTGGGGAGACACCAACCGGCACGAGCCGACATGTTTGGGAGAACCCGCTCCGACAGGGGTAGGCAAGCTGCCGTGAGCGTGCGGAAGCTGATCGCGTCCTGGCCGGCGGTGCGCCAGGCTACGACCGGTGCGGACCGGGGCGGCATGGGACGGGCGGTGCAGTCCGAGAGGTCTGCGACGCTGGAGCCTCGCACCGACACCGCCGACGCGGTGGTGGGGTCGATCTGCCCGTACTGCGCCGTCGGGTGCGGGCAGCGGGTGTTCGTTAAGGACGGCCGGGTAACCCAGATCGAGGGGGATCCGGCCAGCCCGGTATCGCGGGGTCGGCTGTGCCCCAAGGGTTCGGCGAGCAAGCAGCTCGTCACCGACTCGGGCCGGATCTCCAAGGTCCGCTACCGACGGCCGCACGGCACCGAGTGGGAGGACCTCGACCTCGACACGGCAATGGAGATGATCGCCGACCGCGTTTTGCGCACCAGAGCCGAGACGTGGCAGGAGCACGACGCGGCAGGGGGACGCCTCAGGCGCACGATGGGGATAGCCAGCCTCGGAGGAGCGACCCTCGACAACGAGGAGAACTACCTCATGAAGAAGCTGTACACCGCCCTCGGCGCCATCCAGATCGAGAACCAGGCGCGGATATGACACTCCGCCAGCGTCCCCAGTTTGGGGACATCCTTCGGTAGAGGCGCCGCCACCACGTTCCTACAGGACATGGCCAACGCCGACTGCATCCTGATCCAGGGATCCAACATGGCCGAGTGCCACCCGGTCGGGTTCCAGTGGGTCATGGAAGCCAAGCTGCGGGGAGCCAAGGTCATACACGTCGACCCTCGCTTCACCCGGACGAGCGCGGTCGCCGACTTGCATGTACCGGTTCGCGCTGGGTCCGACATCGCTTTCCTCGGCGGCTTGATCAACTACGTCCTCCAAGGCGGCCACGAGTTCCACGAGTACGTGGTGGCCTACACCAACGCGTCCGTGATCATCGAGGGCGATTTCCAGGACACCGAGGACCTCGACGGCTTGTTCTCCGGCTACGACCCCGAGACCAAGACCTACGACCCGGCATCCTGGCAGTACGAGGGCCGTGCGGCACCGGCCGCCGCCGGCCAGCGCGAACACGGCGCCGCCCGGGGCGAGCAGCACGGGTCAGGCGGTGCCGGCATCGGCGACGACGGGGAGGTCCACACCGATCCGAGCCTCCAGCACCCCAAATGCGTGTGGCAGATCCTCAAGCGCCACTTCGCCCGTTATACGCCGGAGATGGTGGAGGAGACCTGCGGGATCAGCCCGGCGCAGTTCCGCGAGGTGGCCGAGGCGCTGGTGTCCAACTCCAACCCGGAGCGGACCTCGGCGATCGTCTACTCGGTCGGCTGGACCCACCACACAGTCGGCGTGCAATACATCCGCACCGCGTCGATCCTGCAGCTCCTGCTCGGGAACATCGGCCGGCCCGGTGGCGGCATCATGGCCCTTCGGGGCCACGCCAGCATCCAGGGATCGACCGACATACCGACCCTCTACGACCTGCTGCCGGGCTACCTGCCGATGCCCCACGGAGGCCTCGACACCGACCTCGCCACCTACCTGGACAACAACGGCACGGACGCCGGCTTCTGGGCTCACATGGATGCCTACACGGTCTCGCTGCTGAAGGCATGGTGGGGCGACGCCGCCACCGCCGCCAACGACTACGGCTTCGAGTGGCTGCCCAAGATCACCGGCGACCACTCGACCTACCAGTCGGTCCTGGGGATGATCAGTGGCGACGTGAAGGGCTACTTCGTCGTCGGCGAGAACCCGGCCTCCGGCACCGCCAACGGCCGCCTGCAGCGGGCGGGACTGGCCAACCTCGAGTGGCTGGTGGTGCGGGACTTCACCGACATCGAGACCTCGGCGTTCTGGTACGACAGCCCCGAGATCGAATCCGGCGAGCTGAAGCCGGAGGACATCGGGACCGAGGTGTTCTGGATGCCGGCGGCGGCCCATACCGAGAAGGACGGCAGCTTTACCAACACCCAGCGGCTCCTCCAGTGGCATCACAAGGCGGTGGAGCCGGAGGGCGACACCCGCTCGGACCTGTGGTTCTACTTCCACCTCGGCCGGATCATCAAGGAGCGCCTCGCCGCCGGCACCGACGATCGCGACGAGCCGATCCGCCACCTCACGTGGGATTACCCGACCATCGGGGCGCACGGCGACCCCAGTGCGGAGGCGGTGCTGGCGGAGATCAACGGCTGGACGCTCGGGGACGACCCTGACCCCACGCACACGGACCACAAGCCGGTCTCTGGCTATACCGCCTTGAAGGCGGACGGCTCGACTGCCAGCGGTTGTTGGATCTACGCCGGCGTGTACGCGGACGGGGTCAACCAGGCAGCCCGCCGGCGGCCCGGCTCCGAGCAGACCTGGGTGGCGCCGGACTGGGGATGGGCGTGGCCACTCAACCGCCGGATGCTCTACAACCGGGCGTCGGCCCGCCCCGACGGGACACCCTGGTCGGAGCGCAAGAAGTACGTGTGGTGGGACGAGGAGGCCGGCAAATGGACCGGCCACGACGTACCCGACTTCAAGGCGACGATGCGCCCTGACCACCGGCCCGGACCCGACGACGAGGCGGAGGACAAGCTGCGCGGTGACGCCCCTTTCGTCATGCAGGCCGACGGCCTCGGCTGGCTTTTCGCCCCCAACGGCCTGACCGATGGCCCGTTGCCGGCGCACTACGAGCCCCACGAGTCGCCGGTGCCCAATCCCTTCTACTCCCAGCAGTCCAACCCGACCCGGCAGGTGTTCGACCTGCAGCTCAACCGGTCCAACCCGCCGGTCAACGACGGCTACCCCTACGTGTTCACCACCTACCGGCTGACCGAGCACCACACCGCGGGGGCGATGAGCCGCAACCTTGCTTACCTCTCCGAGCTGCAGCCGGAGTTCTTCTGCGAGGTCAGCCCGGAGCTGGCGGCCGAACGCCACCTGACCCACGGCGACTGGGCCACGATCATCACTGCTCGCAGCGCCATCGAGGCGAGGGTCATGATCACCGACCGGGTGCGGCCGCTCCGCCTGGGCGAGCGGACAGTCCACCAGATCGGCCTCCCCTACCACTGGGGCTGGAGAGGCTTGTCCAAGGGCGACTCGGCCAACGACTTGATGGTGGGGGTCCTCGACTCCAACGTCCACATCCCCGAGGCCAAGGTGGCCAGCTGCGACATCCGCCCCGGGCGCCGCCCGCGCGGGCCCGAGCTGCGCCGGATGGTCGACGATCATTACCAGGCCTCCATCTCCGCCCCCGCTCGCCCCGACGCCCCGCAGGGACAGGTCCGTTGACCATCATCGACAGGAGCTCGACGGGCACCGACGTGACCCTCGCCGGGGTCGGGACCCCCGCGTACGACCGGGAACAGCGCGTCGGCTTTTTCACCGACACCTCTGTGTGCATCGGTTGCAAGGCCTGCGAGGTGGCCTGCAAGGAGTGGAACGACGTCCCCGCCGACGGGCTCGAGTTCCTCGGCCGCAGCTACGACAACACGGGCCGGCTTTCCGCCGACACGTGGCGCCACGTGGCGTTCGTGGAGCAGCCGGTGGCCACCCCCGAAACCCAGGCGGTGAGCGGGATGCGGTGGCTGATGAGCTCGGACGTGTGCAAGCACTGCACGTCTGCGGCTTGCCTGGAGGTGTGCCCGACAGGGGCCTTGTTCCGCACCGAGTTCGAAACCGTCGTAGTGCAGCAGGACATCTGCAACGGCTGCGGCTACTGCGTTTCGGCGTGCCCGTTCGGGGTCATCGACCAGCGCAAGGGCGACGGGCGGGTGTGGAAGTGCACCCTTTGCTACGACCGCCTCCGCGGCGGCCAGACCCCGGCGTGCGCCCAGGCCTGCCCGACGCAATCGATCCAGTTCGGCCCCCTCGAGCAGCTGCGGGAGCGGGCGGCCACCCGGGTCGACGCGCTGCATCAGCAGGGGGTGGCCGACGCCCGGCTCTACGGTGAGGATCCGGCCGACGGGGTGGGCGGATTCGGTGCCTTCTTCTTGCTGCTCGACCGTCCCGAGGTCTACGGGCTCCCACCGGACCCGGTTTCGACGACCCGGGACCTCCCGGGCATGTGGAGGATGGCCGGGGCCGCCGCCCTCGGGATGCTCGGCTTGGCTGCCGGCTCGCTGCTCGAAGGGGGCCGGCGTGCCTAGAGCCGAGCGCCGGATGGTCCCCGATGTGACGCCCATGTCGTACTACGGCCAGCCGGTGCTCAAGGCGCCGACGTGGAAGTGGCCGATCGCCGGCTACCTCTTCACCGGCGGCCTGGCCGCAGGCACCAGCCTGGTCGGTGCCTCCGCCCGCATCCGCCGCGACCGCCGCCTGGCCTCGGCGGCGTCGGCAGCCACCCTGTGCGCGCTCGGCGCTTCGTCGGCGTTCCTGATCGAGGACCTGGGGCGCCCGTCGCGCTTCCACCACATGCTGCGGGTGGTCAAGGTCACATCTCCGATGAGCGTGGGCACCTGGATCTTCTCGCTGTTCTCCGCGCTCGCCGGAGCGTCGGCCGCCGCCGAGGTCGGTGAAAGAGCCGGAGTTCCAGAACGCGTCGCCCGCCCGGCCGCGGCCGTCGCGCAGGTTGGCTCGGCGCTGGTGGCCCCGGCGCTGGCCACTTACACCGCGGTCTTGGTGTCCGACACGGCGGTCCCGGCGTGGCACGACGCCCGCCGCCAGCTGCCGTGGCTGTTCGCCGGGTCGGCCACCGCGTCGGGCGGCGCCATGGGCGTGGTGCTGTCCGCCGCGCTAGCGCCCTGCGGTGGCGGGGCGTTCGCCGCAGGTCCTCGCCGCATGGCCGTCGCCGGGGCGCTCGTGGAGGTGGGGGCCGACGAGGCGATGCACCGCCGCCTGCGCTCCATCAACACCGGCGACGTCGCCAAGCCCAGCGTGGACTCCGCCTACGCCACCGGGCAGCCCCGACGGCTGGCCCGGGCCGCCCGGGCCTGCACCGTGGGGGGGGCGGCGGCTGTGGCACTCGCGGGGCGGCGCGACCGCCCCCGGACCCGCCTGATCGCCGGCGCCGGGGCGCTGTCGGTGCTGTCGGGCGCGGCCCTGCAGCGCTTCGCCATCTTCCACGCCGGCAGGGCATCGGCGGCTGATCCGGTGTACACCGTTGGTCCCCAGAGGCTGCGTTTGGTGCCGCCCGCCGGCCAACCGTAATGTTGGGCCAGTGAGCAGCCTCTCCGGCCGACTGCTGGCCACCAACTTCGGGTCCCCCCCCGGTGTCACCGTCGGCGACAAGTATGTCCGAAGCCTGTGGCACATCACGTACTACATCGGGACGCCCCTCGCGGCGTTGGTCGTGGGACTGATCATCTGGTGCCTGGTCCGGTACCGGGTCAAGCCCGGCGAGGAGCACCGGGTCCCCGCCCAATTCCAGTACCACATCCCCCTCGAGGTGGCCTACACCATCATCCCGCTGATCCTGGTGGCGGTGATCTTCGGCTTCCTCTACGGCGGCGAGGACAAGATCACCAACGTGTCGAAGAACCCGGCGATCAAGATCACCGCCGAGGGATTCCAGTGGGGGTGGCGTTTCACCTATCCCAACGGGCACCAGGAGCAAGGCACGTACCAGGCGGAGACCAACATCAACAGCGTGGCCAACCTCCCCGTGCTGTACATGCCTGCCAACGAGACGGTGCAGATCAGGCTGATCAGCGACGACGTGGACCACGGCTTCTACATCCCGGCGTTCCTGTTCCAGCGGGACATGATCCCAGGGGTCAACAACGTCGTGGACCTCAACGTGACCAAGACCGGCACGTACCTCGGGGAGTGCGACCAGTTGTGCGGCGTCTACCACTCCTACATGCGCTTCAAGGTTGACGTCATGCCTCCCAGCACGTTCAACAGCTGGATGAGCAGCCAGGCTCCCCACTCGATCACCAACGCCGGAGTGCACCAGTGACCATCATCCAGGACCGCCCGGGGCCCCAGCCCGGAGCTCCTCACGGCACTCTCGTCGAGGAGCCGCTCACCGAGTTCGTCCCCGGCCCGCGCCCGCGGGGGTGGGTGAAGTTCATCACCAGCACCGATCACAAGCAGATCGGGCTCAACTACATGGTGACTGCGTTCATCGGGTTCCTCACCGCCGGCTTGATGGCCGAGGGGATGCGGACGCAGCTGATCGCCCCCAACAACCACTTCGTGACGCCCGACATCTACGACCAGCTACTCACCATGCACGGCACGATCATGCTGTTCGTCTTCCTAGGGCCGTTCGCCTTCGGCCTGGCCAACTACATCGTCCCGCTGCAGATCGGGGCGCCGGACATGGCGTTCCCCCGGTTCAACAACCTGTCGTACTGGCTGTACCTGGGCGGCTTCATCGTGATGACCGGCGGCTTCTTGACCAACAACGGGGCGGCCAACTTCGGCTGGTTCGGCTACGCGCCGCTGACCAACGCCATCCACGCCCCCGGCCCCGGCGCTGACATGTGGCTCATCGGTATAGCCCTCACCGGTTTCTCCGGCATCTTCACCGCCGTCAACACCATCACGACGGTCTTCTGCCTCCGGGCTCCCGGCATGGTCATGTTCCGCATGCCGATCTTCGTCTGGAACCAGCTCGTAACCATGTTCCTGGTGCTGCTGGCCTTCCCGGTGCTGACCTCCGCCCTCGGGCTCTTGTGGGCCGACCGGCATCTCAACACCCACTTCTACGAACCCGGCGGCGGCGGCCAGCCGATCCTGTGGCAGCACCTCTTCTGGTTCTTCGGCCACCCGGAGGTGTACATCCTGGCCTTGCCGTACTTCGGCGTGGTCACCGAGGTCATCGCCACGATGTCGAAAAAGCCGGTGTTCGGCTACAAGGGCATGATCGGGGCCACCCTTTCGATCGGCGGCCTTTCGATGGGAGTGTGGGCCCACCACATGTACACCACCGGTGCGGTGCTGCTGCCCTTCTTCGCCGCCCTGTCGCTGCTGATCGCCGTGCCGACCGGTATCAAGTTCTTCAACTGGATCGGCACCATGTGGAGGGGCACCATCACCCTCAACACGGCGATGCTCTTCACGGTGGGCTTCTTGGCGATGTTCCTCTTCGGCGGGATCACCGGGGTCGTCCTGGCGCAGCCGCCGCTCGACTTCCAGCTGCACAACACCTACTTCGTGGTCGCCCACTTCCACTACGTGATGTTCGGCGGCTCGGTATTCGCGGTGTTCGCGTCGATCTACTACTGGTTCCCCAAGTACACCGGGCGGATGCTCGACGAGCGGCTGGGCAAGCTCAGCTTCGCCCTCTTGTTCATCGGGTTCAACCTGACCTTCTTCCCCCAGCACGACCTCGGGCTGCGGGGCATGTCCCGGCGTATCGCGGTGTACGACTCCAACCTGGGCTACAACTTCCTCAATGCCTTGTCGACCACCGGCGCCTACATCACCGGCATCGGTGTCATCCCCACGCTGATCAACATCTTCAAGTCCATGCGCACCGGAGCCATCGCCGGCGACAACCCGTGGGACGGCCAGACGCTCGAGTGGGCCACGTCCTCACCCCCGCCGGACCACAACTTCGAGTCGCTGCCGCCGATCCGCTCCGAACGGCCCCTGTGGGACGCCAACCACCCCGACGAGCTCACCAGGGTCGGCCACTGATGGCGGCGACGGCCAAGCGCCTTTGCCCCGGCGGGGCCTTGCGATGAAGATCGAGTGGAGGACCATCCTCGGTGCATCGCTGTTCCTGGGGATCATCTGCGCCATCTACTGGTTCTGGAGCACCGAGGACACCGGCACCGCCCTGCTGCTGTTCGGCTTCGCCGCCTATCTCATGCTCGGGGGATACCTGCTTCTGCAGTGGAAGCGCCGCCACGGCATACCTCGCTCGGAGGACAAGGAGGATGCCACTTACGCGGAGACCGCCGGCGAGCACCTCGGCTTCTTCCCGGCCGCTTCGATCTGGCCGGCCGGCATGGGCCTCGGCGGGATCTTCGTCGGCGTGGCCATGATCTTCGGCAACTGGTACTGGGTCATCGCGCTGCCTCTCATCCTCGGCTCGGTGATCGGCTGGTCGGTGGAGTCAGAGGCTCCCGAGGACGTACCCGACGAGGTGGAGGCGGCCCGCCGCCAGGACACCAACATCGATCCCGCGGACATCGCGGACACCGACGCCCCGGCCCACCCGTAGCCGCCAGGGTCCCCCTGCCCCGCCTCGGACCACCGCTCGACCGCCTCGGAGTTCCCCTCTCCCGTCTCGGACTGACGTCTTCGGGGCCGCCTGAGGGGCCGCGTGCTCGCCGTGACCGGCCCGGGCTCGGGACCGAGGTTCCTGGCCCCAGCGTGGCGCCGATCCGGCTCGACCGGGGCGGCATCCGGGAGGCAACCCGAGCGGTGGCAATCGGGGTGGTCCTGGTGCTGGCGGTCCTCCGGCGGCTCGGGACGCCCGCCCGCCGATCCATGACCGGCTGGGCTCTGCGCTCGGCGAGAAGGCGGGACGCGTCGCCCGCCATGGCCACCACGGTGTGGGCGGGCGAGGCCTACGCCGGCCTGGTCGACGGCTTCATCGAGCTGGGCCCGACCTTCGTGAAGCTGGGGCAGCTGATCGCGTCGTCACCTACCGTGTTCCCCCCCGCGCTCACCTCCGCCTGCGAGCGTTGCCTGGACCAGGTGCCGCCGATCTCCGCCACCGAAGCCCGCCGGGTGGTCGAGGAGGATCTCGGCGGCGCCGTCGCCGACCTTTTCCGGTCCTTCGACGACCAGCCGCTGGCCGCGGCTTCCATCGCCCAGGTCCACGCCTGCGTTCTCCCCGACGGCAGGGAGGCGGTGCTCAAGATCCAGCGTCCGGGCATCGCCCGCCAGATGCGCCGCGACCTGAGGATCATGTACGTCCTGGCCCGCCTGGCCGAGCGAAGCGCCCTCGGCCGGACAGCCAATGCCAAGGGAGCCGTGATCGACCTGGCCCGCGTCACCGCAAGAGAGCTGGACTCCCGCCTCGAGGCGCGCCAGCAGCGCGAGTTCAGGGCGAACATCCACGCCTTCGGCGACAACCTGCAGGTGACCGCGCCCGAGGTGTACGAGCCGTGGTGCGGACCGCGCACCATCTGCATGGAGCGGATGTACGGCCAGCCCTTCGACCGCGTGGACCCAGGCGCCGGTATAGACACCGAGCTGGTGATCAGGCGGGTGTGCAAAGTGTGGTTGGAGGCGCTGACAGTCCACGGACCCTTCCACGGAGACGTGCACGGCGGCAACGTGTGGCTTCTCGAGGACGGGCGAGCTTCGTTCCTCGACTTCGGGATCGTCGGCGAGCTTTCCCCGCGGTGGCGGGACCTGTTTCGGACCGTCTTCCGCACGTCGATGATCGACGCCGACTACGTAGCGGTGGTCAGGGCGTTCAAGGAGGTCGGTGTACTTCCGGAGGAGGCCGACGAAGCGCAGCTGGCGGTGGTGGTCCAAGCCATGTTCGCCCCCCTGCTCGACCGCGGCTTGTCCGACGTGGGCCTCGGCGAGGTGCTCAAGTCGCTCTTCACCGTCCTCCAGCAGTTCGGCATAGGCACGCCCCAGGAGATGCTGCTGGTCACCAAGCAGCTGGTGTACTTCGAGGGCTACTCGAAGGTGCTGGCCCCCGCCTACGTGCTGGCGCGCGACCTCTTCCTCGTGCGCAACCTCTTCCCCGACGAGTCCCGCGCCCGAGCCGAACAGCTCGGCGTCACGCTCCCCGACTGATCCCCTGCGCCTTGTCGAAGTCGCCTATCAGGACGAGGCGGAGACAGTCTTTCCTGGCAGGACTCCTCCGCAGATCGGATCGGCGCCCTTGACCAGCGTGAACGACTTGTTCTCGAAGCGGGTGATCCACACGCAGCCGTCCGCCCCCGACGAACCTATGCCGCGCTGGCTCATCTCGAAACCGACGGTGTGACCTCCGAAAAGTCCTGCCCCGTCATAGCTCGACATCTTCAACATGGCGCTGATGAGGGAAGCGTGAGTGGGATTCGAACCCGCCGCCCGGAGACCCTTCACCAGTGCGTCGAAAGACGTGTATGCCAAGTACTCGGGAAGCCCGGGTCCTCCGTCGAACCCGGCACCACGCAGGTAGCTCTGGAACTTCTTCGTCGCAGCTGTGTGCATCTCGACCGGCTCCCAGCCCACCTCGAAATAGGCGTTCTGTGCTGCCTGGATGGCACCCGGACCGGCCGAGAGGAGAGCCTGGCCGTATCCGTCGCTCAGCAGGGCGGCCTTCAAATGGACGCCCTGCTGGCTGAGCGCGGTGGTGATGGCAAACGCGGTGTTCTGCTGTAGGAGGATATTCAGGCCGTCGATGCCGGCGCTTTTCATCGCCAAGACGATGGGGCCTACATTCGTGCTGCCGAGCGGGAATTGGGCGTTGATATACCCGGCTCGCAGTCCGGCCGCCTCAGCCGACACGGCGGTCCCCTTGGCCGAATCCGCCGCGCTCGGAACGATCCCGTACCCGACGGCTCCGACATTGGTGGCGCCCACCAGCTTGAAGAACTTGCCGACGGTGGACGTGACCTTGGTGTAATCCGGGAAACCGAACACGGAGAACATGTTGTCGTCGGTAGTCCACTCGGTGCTGTCCACAGCACCTCCGATGACCGGTATGCCCTGAGCCTTCAGGTAGGGAGCCGCGCCGAAAGTCAGGTCCGAGATGGCGATGACGGCCAAGACGTGATCCTGCTGCACCAGGCGTTGGGCGGCAGACAGAGCCCCGCTGGGACTCGACGTGTCGTCGGCGACGAAGTACTTGAGGTTGTATCCCTCCGCGGCCGCCAGCGCGTCGCCGGCCTTGACGGCGTAGAGGATGTTCGGGTTGGAGGCAGATGCCGGGCCGGTCAGGGCGGTGAGCACGCCGATGTTGTATGTCGGGCGGCCAGAGGAAGGCGAAGTCGATGTCGACTTCGCAGCGGAGCCACATCCGGCCAGGGCGGCGCACGCCGCAATACCCCCTGCCAGTAGCCGCTTGGAGCGCGTCCGGGGGCGGTGCCCCGCTCGATCCATGCCTTGGACAACTGTTCTCATAGCGTCCCCCCGGTTGCTTGCCGAGGGATCGTAGGGAAAGCCCGCGGGCCTGTCAAAGAAGCTTTCGATGGCGAGCGTACCCTCAGCGCGACAGGGTCTTGGCGGGGTCGTAGAGGACAACGGTGCCGGCGACGAGGTCGTGCAGGGCGCGCCGGTCGCTGCGGGTGAGGAACAGGACGAAAGAAATGAGGTAGGTGATGACGCTGAGAATGCCCTCCAGGAATCGGCCGACCACCTCCCGCAAGGCCATCGAGCCCCAGCCTGCCGGCTTGCCCTCAGTGGGACGGTAGCAACGCATTCCGAGCACTTGGAGAGCCGGCGTCTGGCCGCGGCCCCACACGACCAGCCCCCAGATCAGGTAGCCGATACCGAGAGTGACGATGGCCAGGGGTATCGCCAGGAAGTACGCACCGATGCGCCGGCCGATGCTGGCCAGCTGCGTGCCTTCGGGCAGCATCAAGCCGCTGCCCTGGTCGGTGTAGAAACCGGGCCTGGCCGAGGGGAGCGGCGAGCCGTAGGGCGGCGGCGGTGCGTATCCGGGTGGCGCCTGGGAGTATCCGGCCGGCGGGGGTCCCCATGGCGGAGGTGGCTGCTGACCAGGCCCGCCGGGATACTCGGGATTGGGAGGCTGGCTCATGCGATGGACCCCTTCTCATCTTTCACCAACGTTTTGGCCAGGAGAGTAGCGCGCACGCCCACCCCGACCGGTGGAACTACAGCATCAGGCTGCGATGAGAGAACTCTCACGGGCGGGTCACGTTGGGCTCACGCCCGCCCGCCAGGGTGAGGGCACCGGATGCCTTCCGGCACCGATCTCGGGATGATCGGGCTCTTGTCGAGGAAGGATGATGATGCAACCATCAATCCCGCAGGCACTTCCGTCGCCGAGGCCGCCGCGAAGGTGCGTGGTAACCGGGGCGGCTGGATTCATCGGATCGGCGCTTTGCCATCGCTTGGCAGCTGACGGCTGGTCAGTGGTCGGCGTGGACGGCTTCACCGACAGCTATGACCCTTCCGAGAAGCTGGTCCGGGCCGCCCATCTGACGAGAAGTACCGCGACGTCACTCGTGACGGGCGATCTGGTCGATTTGGATCTGGAGCCGGTTATGGATACCGCCGATGTGGTGTTCCACCTGGCCGGGCGCGCTGGGGTCAGGCCGAGCTTCTCGATAGAGGGCCGCTACGTGCACGACAACGTGACCGCCACTGAGCGCGTGGTGGCGGCCTGCCTCAACTCGGGGGTACGACGCATCGTCTATGCGTCCTCGTCGTCGGTGTACGGCGACGGCGACACGCCGTTCCGGGAGGAGGCGACGCCGTCGCCGATCTCCCCTTACGGCCGGACCAAGCTGCAGGCCGAGCGCTGCTGCCTGGATTCCACGGCGGCCGGGCTCGAGGCGGTGGCGTTGCGTTACTTCACGGTCTACGGCCCGGGGCAGCGACCCGACATGGGTTTGCGGATCTTCGCTGAGGCCGCCCTGTCCGCGCGACCCATCACGCTTCTGGGCGACGGGAGCCAACGGAGGGATTTCACCTTCGTCGATGACGTCATAGCCGCCACCGTGGCTGCCGCCGATGCGCCGGTGTCGGGTCTGGCGGTAAACGTCGGGGGAGGTAGCAGTGTCAGCCTGCTCGATGTCCTGGAACTGCTCAGGAGTTTGACGGCCTACGACTTCGAGGTGGACGTGCAACCGTTCGCGCGAGGTGACGTGAGGGTTACGGCTGCGGATCTGACGCGGGCCGCGACGCTGCTCGGATTTCGCGCTGCGGTTCCCTTCGAGGTCGGCTTCGCGCGCGAGGTTGCATGGGTCCGGGACCGCTTCGAGGGCGCTGAGGTGCGGTCGGCATGAGCCGTCCCCGCTCGCTCTCCAAGGTTCTGCTGTATTCGCACGACACCTACGGACTGGGTCACCTCCGCCGGAACCTGGTCATCGCTCGTCAGCTGATCGGGCAGGGGATCCGGGTGGTGCTGGCCTCGGGTTCGCCGGTCCTCGACCGCGTCGCCCAACCGGAGGGCCTGATCAGCGTCCAGCTCCCACCGGTCGTAAAGACCGGACCTGACGAGTACCGGTCGTTGGGTACCGACATCAGCTTGTCGCTGGTCAGCCGGGCCCGAAGCGCCGTCCTCGCCGACATCATCGCCCGTTGGCAGCCCGATGTGTTCCTCGTCGACCACGCGGCGCAGGGCATGAAGGGCGAGCTGCTGCCGGTGTTCGACACCATCGGCGACTCGAGCCCCGGCACCAAGATCGTCTTGGGCCTGCGCGACATCCTCGACGAGCCGGCGCTGGTGAGGGCCACCTGGGCCAACCATGGCGTCTACGAGACCCTCAACGACGTCTACGACCGGATCGTGGTCTACGGCGACCGGGACGTGTTCGACCTCGTCGCGGGCTACGGGATCCCCGAACCGCTGGCGTCGAGCATCGAGTACTGCGGTTACGTCACAGGTCACCGGCCCGGACACTCGATCCGGCCGCCCGGGCTGTCCGACGGCGTCGGATATGTCCTGGGCACCGTTGGCGGCGGCGGTGACGGGGTCGACGTGTTGATCGCCACGGCGCATGCAGCCAGGTCGGCGGGCCTCCAGGCTGTGCTGTGCTCGGGGCCGCTCATGGGTGGATCGGATCGCCGGTTCCTGGCCGAGGCCACCGACCGGATGGGGGGGGTCGTGGTGGTCGAGCACCTCCAGGACGTGGCGGCTGTGGCCGCAGGAGCGGAGTGTGTCGTGACCCGCGGCGGCTACAACTCGCTGTGCGAGCTGGTCAACCTGGCGGTCCCCACCGTCGTCGTGCCGAGGGTGTGGCCCCGCCGGGAGCAGCTCCTTAGGGCGCGTGCCTTCGCCGGGCGGGGGCTCGTCCGCCTGGTGGAGGCGTCTCGGGCCGGGGAGTCAGGGGAGGACGGCCGGCAAGGCGGTAGCTGCGAAGGCCTCGACTCCAGCGTGGCCAGGGCCGTCGCCGACGCCATCAACTCGGCGGGCGGCCCCCGTGCCGACCTCGACCTGGGAGGCGCCCAGCGTGTCGTCGCCTCGCTGGTCAGGGCACTCGACACGACGAATGCCCCGCGGCTCACCACCTCTCAGACCCTGACTTCCAGGATCCCGGCATGAGAGTGGAGACGATCCCGTCGAAACACGAGGATGCCTGCCCGCCGCCACGGCCCCCGACCGTCGGCTACCTGACCAAGAGGTTCCCGCGGCTCTCCGAGACGTTCATCCTCGACGAGATCCTCGGCTTGGAGGCCGCCGGCGTCCCCCTGCGGCTGTACTCCATCGCCGACCCCCGAGAGTCCCTTGTCCAACCCGACGTCGGCAGGGTCCGAAGCCCCGTGCGATATCTCCGATCCGGGCCGGGCCGGGCCGGGGCGGTCAGCGACTACCTCCGCTTCGCCACGTCACACCTCGTCCTGGCGCGCCGCGACCCCCGCCGCTGGTGCGGCGTAGTCGGCCACATCGCCTTGCACCGCCGGCACGCATCGACGATTAAGCACTTCATGGCCGCCGGGGCCCTCGCCCTCGAGTTGGAACGAGCCAACGCGCAGCACATCCACGCCGCCTTCGCCCATGGGCCGGCGAGCATCGCCCATTTCGTCCACCTGCTCACAGGCATGCCTTTCAGCTTCGCCGCTCACGCCAAGGACCTGTACCTCTCGGCGCCCAGCATCCTCGGCATGAAGGTGGCCGCTTCCACGTTCGTACTGGTGTGTTCGGCTAGCGCAGCCTCCGAGCTGACCCGGATCGTCGAGACGAGCGACGAGGCGACCGTGCGGGCCGAAGCCGGCAAGATCGTGCTCTCACCCCACGGTGTGGACACCGACCGCTTCGCGCCGGTAGCCGGGCGCGTGGGACGCGGCGCCACGGCGCCGTTGCGGATCCTGGCTGTCGGCCGCCTCGTCCCCAAGAAGGGGATCCCTGTCCTCATCGACGCCCTGGCCGATATGGCGGCGGCCGGTGTGGCATTCGAGTGTCGCATCGTGGGCGGCGGGGAGCTGCGGGAGCAACTAGCGCGACGGGCGGCCGCCGCCGGCGTGGCCGACAAGGTGACCTTCCTCGGTTCGCGGGCCCAGCCGCAGATCGTGGCCGAATATCACTGGGCCGATGTCTTCGTCCAGGCCAGTGTGGTCAACCCCGACGGCGACCGGGACGGGATCCCCAACTCGGTGATGGAGGCGATGGCGAGCGGCGTGGCGGTAGTGGCCTCGGCGGTGGCCGGCATCCCCGAGGTGGTCCGCCACGACGTCACCGGCATTCTCGTCGCCCCCGGCGATGCCCCCGCCCTGGCCAAGGCCCTGCGGGAACTGGCCGGCGAAGGGGACCGGCGCCGGCGCCTGGGTCGCGACGCCAGTCTCTTCGCCAACGAGCGTCTGTCACGCCGGGGATGCCTCGAGCCGGTGGCGGCCAGGTTCCTCGCTACCCTCGGCCGGGTACCGGCCGGCGCCGGCCCCACAACCGGGGCTTGAGATGGCTTCCGCCGACGCGCCGAAGATCGCCTACCTGCTGCCTGACCCCGGGATCCCCGTCGGGGGCACGAAAGGGGCTTCGGTGCACGTCGAGTCGCTGTGCGCCGCCATGGCCAGGTCCGGTGCCCGGGTCACCCTCTACGCAGCCAACGTCACAGGACCGCTCGCAGCGCCCGGCGCCGACGCGGTCACGGTGGTACCCGTCGAGGTGGGGCATGTGCGCAGCGGTCCCGGCGCCGAGGTATCGCGCATGGCCGCCGCGGCGCGTTTCTTCGACGTGATCGGGCGGTCCTTCGCGGCCGACCGCCCCGACTGGGCGCACGAACGGTTGAGCCTGTTCGCCGGATCAGGGAGTGACCTGTGCGCCGCTGCCGGCATCGGCCGGGTCGTAGAGGTAAACGCCCCCGTGGCCGACGAACGGGTACGACATTTCGGTCTGGAGATGGCAGCGGAGGCGCATGACGCCGAGCGGGCCGCGCTGGGCGGGGCTCGGGTGTTGGCGGTGTCACAGCCGCTGGCGGACTGGGCGGTCGCGGTGGGTGCAGCCGAGGCTTCCGTGGTGCCCAACGGTGCGGACACCAAAGGTCTGGATCCGCGCTTGTGGGCTGCTCGCGGCGCCCGATTGCGAAGCGGCCTCGGCCTGGACGGTCGCGTGGTGGTGGGCTTCGCCGGCAGCCTCAAGCCGTGGCATGGCGTCGAGCTGCTGTTCCGCGCGGTCACGACCATGGCGCAGCCCGACATCGGGGTGCTGATAGTCGGGGACGGCCCCGGTCGGGCCGCGACCGAGCGCGCAGCGGCGGCGATGCCCCCGTCGGTCGCCGCGGTGGTGACCGGAGCTGTCCCCTTTTCCCAGATGGGGGGCTACCTGGCGGCAATGGACATCTGTGTCGCCCCGTACCTGCCCTCCGACACCTTCTATTTTTCCCCCCTGAAGGTGGCCGAGGGCATGGCCGCCGCCCGGCCCGTGGTGGCGTCGGACTTCGCCCCGGTGCGCGAGCTTCTCGGCCCGACCGGCGTCCTGGTCGAGCCGGGCCACGTGGCGCAGCTCGGCGCGGCCATCGAGGGGCTCGTCGTCGACGCCCTCGCCCGTGCCCGTCTCGGCGCCGCCGCGAGAGCCCGAGCCGTGCGCTACTTGGACTGGGATGCTGTGGCGGGGCGCACCCTGTCGTTCGCGGCGCCCGGGGCCTGTCCCGGCACGGGGAAAGACGCCCGGTGAGAGCGGCCAGCAAGGCCGTCGAGCGGTCATCCCGGGAGCACGGGGGCCGGATGCGGGCGCCTCGGCGCTTCCTCGAGCGGCGGGTCGGCTTCCTGAGCTGGGGGCTGGACCTGCGCCCGGTGCGGATGGCGATCATCGGCGGGGTCACCTGCTCGGTGCTGCGAGCCGTCATGCAGTGGCTCGCCCCGTTGCCCCTCAAGCTCATCTTCGACAACGTCTTGTCCAACCACCGGCTGCCGGCGCTGCTGGCGTGGCTGCCCGCCGGCCGCAGCTCCCGGCTGTACATCTTCTGCCTGGCGATGGTCATGATCGCCCTGCTGCTCGGCTTGACGTCCTACGGCACCAACGCCCTGCTCGCCGGCGCCGGCCAGCGGGTGGTCTACGACCTTCGTTGCCGCCTGTTCCGTCACATCGAGGCCCAGTCGGCGCGCTTCCACCAGAGCCGCCCGATCGGGGACCTGCTGTCCCGTCTCGGAGGGGACGTCCAAGCGATGCAGAGCGTCGTGGTCAACGTCTTGCCGGTCGCGGTGGAGAACACCTTCACCGTCGCGGGGATGCTGGTGATCATGATGTTCCTCGACTGGCAGTTCAGCCTCTTGGCCCTGGCGCTGCTGCCCGGTCTGTGGTGGGTGGTGCGCCACTACCTGGCTGCCATAAAGGGCGCCCAGCGGGGGGCACGACGCAACGAGGGCCTGGCGACGGCCACCGCGCAGCAGACCCTCGTCGCCCTGCCGGTGGTGCAAGCGTTCGGGACCGAGGACACCGAAGCGGGCCGCTACGCCGAGCTGGCTCGCCAAGGACTCACCGCCAACCGGCGCGCCGTTCTGCTCCAGTCCCGCTTCACTCCGATCGTGACGGCTTTGATGACCCTGTCAACAGCCATGGTCATGTTCTTCGGGGCCCGCCGGGTGGTCAGCGGGCACCTCACCGCCGGGGACCTGTTGGTGTTCAGTGCGTACTTCCGGGGCATGTACAGCCCGGCCCGGCAGCTGGCCAAGCTGGCCGGGATGGTGGGACGGGGCAACGCCTCGGCCGAGCGGGTCGCGGAAATATTGGCGGCCGACGAGCGGGTGCCGCAGCGTCCCGGCGCCCGCCGCCCCGATCAGGTCCGAGGCTCGATCGTCTTCGACGGCGTGTCGTTCGCCCATCCCGGCACCGAGGCGACCCTCGAACGCATAGACCTGGTGATCGCCCCCGGCGAGCAGCATGCCCTGGTCGGGGCTACCGGTTCGGGCAAGAGCACGATGTTGCGTCTCGTCGCCCGTTTCGCCGACCCTGACGCCGGCGCCGTGGTCCTCGACGGCACCGACCTGCGCGACCTGGATCTCGAGTGGCTCCGCCGTCACGTCGCGCTGGTCCCCCAGGAGATGGCCCTGCTGCGCCCGACGGTCTGGGAGAACATCGCCTACGGCTCCCCCGCCGCCAGCCGTTCGGATGCCGTCGCGGCTGCCCGCGCGGTTGGAGTGCACGAGGTGCTCAGCGCTTTGCGCGACGGCTACGAGACCGAGGTCGGGGAGGGCGGCACCGGCTTGTCGGGCGGGCAGCGCCAATGCGTGTCGATGGCCCGGGCGATGGTGCGCGACGCTCCGATACTTTTGCTCGACGAGCCGACCACCGGCCTCGACGCGGCCACCGAGTCGGTTGTCCTCGCCGCCCTGGAGCGGCTGTGCGAGGGGCGTACGACGTTGATGGTCAGCCACCAGCTCAAAGCTGTCCGCAATGCCGATGCCATCACGGTGTTGTCCAACGGGAGGGTCGTGGAGCAAGGAACTCACGGCGAGCTCCTCGCAGCCGGGAAGGCCTACTCGCGCCTGCATCGTTTCTCTGGAGCGATCCACGACCAACGGCCGACTCGCCGTCCGCGCAACATCGGCCGGCTGAGGCCGCTGTGACCTGCCTGTCGCCGCCCCCAACCCAGCACCTGGAGAAGAAGCCATGAAACCGAACACCACCGGCGCCACCAGAACCGTCACGGCCGTCTCCCGGGACGTGTGCGTCGTGGGCGCGGGCTACGTCGGGCTCACCGCTGCGGCATGCCTGTCACACCTGGGCCACCGTGTGCACTGCGTCGAATCCGACCCGGATCGTCTCGCCACCCTCGTCGCAGGGGGGATCCCCATCCACGAACCCGGCCTCGACGAGCTCGTCGTGGCCGGCCGCGCCGCAGGGCGCTTGGATTTCCACGCAGAGGCAGGCCCCGCGCTAGCAGGCGCCCAGATCGCCCTGCTCTGTGTCGGGACGCCACCGCAGCCGAGCGGTGAACCCGACCTCGGCTTCCTGGCCGCCGCCGCCAGGCAGGTGGCGCGGGCCGCCAACGGGGATCTGGTCGTCGTCGTCAAGAGCACGGTGCCCCCCGGCAGCTGCGAGGCGCTCGAGTTGATCTGCGCCGAGGAGGCCGCACCCGGGATCCTGATTCGCGTGGCGTCGAGCCCGGAGTTCCTGCGGGAGTCCAGGGCGGTCGCGGACTTCTTGGCCCCCGATCGGGTGGTGGTCGGTACTGACCACGTCGACGTCTCGGACCTGGTGGCCAGCCTCTACCCGCCAGGGAGCGCGGTCGTCCGCTGCGATCGTCGGGGCGCGGAGCTGGTCAAGTACGCCGCCAACACGTTCCTGGCCATCAAGATCTCCTTCGCCAACGAGGTCGCCGCCCTGTGCGAGGCGCTCGGCACCGACGCCACCACAGTTCTGGCCGGGGTCGGGCTCGACAGCAGGATCGGCACCGCCTTCTTGCGGCCCGGTCCCGGCTACGGCGGCTCGTGCCTACCGAAGGACGTCGACGGCTTCCGCTCGGTCGGCGACGCTCTCTCCGCCGAGACGCGCCTGGCGGACGCCGCCGTAGCTCAAAACGCCGACGCCCGGCAGGCGGTCGTGTCCAAGCTGGAGGTGGTGCTCTCCGGTGTCAGAGGCAAGCGTGTCGCGGTGCTCGGGCTGGCTTTCAAGGGGGGCACCGACGACACCCGCGACTCGCCGGGTCGCCATATCGCCCGGCAACTCGTCACCGGAGGCGCTGAGGTGCACTGTTACGATCCCCTGGCCTGGCCGGACGACACGTGCGGGACCCGGGAACGGACGCTGGCGGAGGCGGTCGTGGACGCTGACGCAGTGGTGGTGACCACCCTGGCCGAGGAGCTCTCGTCGATCGAGCCCGGCGAACTGGCGTCGAAGATGCGCGGGCGCATCGTCTTCGACGCAGCTGGTGCATTGGACATCACCTCGTGCACGGCTGCGGGACTCACCCTCTACGGCGTCGGTCGCGGCGCGCCCACCGAATTCCACGCCATCGTCTGGTCCCCGCTGCGCTGGGCGCATCCCGTCGGCGCTCCTGCCTCATGACCAGGCAAACTGATAGACGCACAGAGCCGGCCGTGAGCCGACCGGTCGAAGCGACGAGCGCCAAGCCCAGACCTTCCGAAGGCGCCGAGGAGGATCACCATGGCCCGACCTGACTGGCGCCGACGCAACCTCCGCCCAGCGCTTCTCTATGCGACGGTCGCGGCCTGCGCGGTGCTGCTCGCCGCAGTGGCGTCGATCGGGCTGGGCAGCGGTAGCCCGCCTCTGCCCGCGGCTGCGAAAGTCGACCGGGGGGCTCAGGTGCTTCCGCCCACCACCCTGGGCACGCATCCAGCGGCGCTGCCTGCGCCCGCCGCGACCGCGGCCCCGACCCCGTCCACGACCGTCACGGCTCCCCCCGCGCCCGTGACGACGCCGGCCACCACCGCCCCGAGCCCCACAACTGCGGCGGCCGTCCCTGCACCCGCCCGGGTCGTCCCAACGCCCGCCCCGGTCCGTCCTCAGACCGTCGCATCCACCGGCACGGTGGTGGCAATCACGGCCCCCACGTCGCCCGACTCGTCTTCGAGCTCTGCCAGCCCGGACTCATCGTCGTCTTCCTCCTCATCGGGCGACAAGACCACGACGAGCACCACATCACCAAGCGGTAGCTAGACCGGTGCACCGCATCGGGGGCTTCGACGCCAGCCGGACCGCCTCCCCTCACCGAGCGGACGGATCCAGCTCGGCGGCCGGGACCAGCCCCTCGGATGGGATCAGCCCCTCGGATGGGTTCGGACGGGGGGATGGGTTCGGACGGAGGGATGGCACGGCGCCGTCGGGGCCCGTGACCGCCCCGGGCAGGCCGTCCCGGATGCGACGGTACCTGCGCTTCGGTACTGCCACCCGCCTTGCGGCCTTCCATGCGCTGGTTATCGCCACCGTGCTCGGCATCGTCGTGGTGCAATTCACCCGGGCTTTCTCCAACCAGTACCGCTCGACGATCACCCGCGACCTCACCGAAAACGTGACCGCCTTCACCCAGGGAGCCGCCGCCCGGCCCGCCAACCAGCCGCTCCTGGTATTCGCCCGCAGCTTCCTCAGCAACCGGGGGAACATCGTGGGCGACCTGATCATCATCTCGCTACCTTTCACGCCCCCCGCACTCGGCACCCGCGGGTCGGGCGCCCTGGCCGCGGTGCCGCGAGTCTCGGCCCTCCTCGTACACGCACCGGCCCGCAGCGTCCTGGCCCAGATCACCCTGAGCGGCGAACCGGAGCAGATCTTGGCCACCCCGATCGTCGAGAAGGGCCACACCGTCGGGACCTTCGTCACCGCCGGCAGCCTTACCGGCTACGAGCACACCAGGCGCCGGGTGCTGCAGCTGGCCGTCGGCGAAGGCATCATCACGTTGCTGGCAGCTATCGTCAGCGTCTACCTCCTGCTCCGCCGGCTGCTCCGGTCCGTGTACCGCCTGACCCACGCCGCCCGCGACATCGGATTGCGGGGCCAGCTCGACGTCCGCCTCAGCGACAAGCGCACCGGCGACGAGGTCGGCGAGATGGCCGAGACCTTCGACGCAATGATCAGCAAGATCGACCATGCCGTTTCGGTACAACGCCGGCTGCTGGCGGATGTCTCCCACCAGTTACGCACCCCCCTCACGGTCATGCGCGGCCACCTCGAGGTAATGGCCCGGGGACGACTCGACGATCCCGTGGAAACCAGGGCTACCATCGGCGTGGTCGTCGATCAGCTCGACCACATGCGGAACCTCGTCGAACGCCTACTACTGCTCGGACGGTCGCTCGAGGCCGACTTCGCCGACATGGCACCTGTCGACCTGCGCGCCACGCTTGCCGACGTCGCGGCGGCAGCACAGGTACTGGCGCCCCGGCAATGGCAGGTGGGCGCGATACCAGACGTCGTGTTGAGCGCCGATCTCGAAAAGCTGCGGGGGGCGCTCCTCAACCTGATCGACAACGCCGTCAAAGCCACCGGCCCCGACGACACCATACGGCTCTCCGCCACCATCGAAGGTGAGTTCGTCGACATCATGGTCGACGATTCCGGACCGGGGATCCCGCCCGAGGAGCGCGAGGCGGTGCTCGGCAGGTTCGCCCGTCCGTCGGCAACCGACAGCTATGGCACCGGGCTGGGCCTGGCGATAGTCGAGGCCGTAGCCCGTGCGCATGGCGGAGGCACTTCGCTCCGCGAATCACCCCTCGGCGGCTGCCGGGCCACCATCCGCCTACACAGGGAGGGCGGCATCGCGCGACCGATCCTTTTCGAGAGGCCATAGCAAAATGCAGGTGCTGGTAGTCGAAGACGATCACGGGATCGCGTCATTCCTGGAAAAAGGGATGCGAGCCGAAGGCTACGCCGTCACCGTCGCCACCAGCACCGACGAAGCCCGCCGCTGGCTGACCGCTAACGGCGCGGGCTTCGACCTGGTGCTACTCGACCTCCGGCTCCCCGACGGCTCCGGTGAAGGGCTCCTGCGCTGGACCCGCTCCGAGGGACTGGACGTGCCGGTCATCATCCTCACCGCGAAAGCAGAATTGAGCGACAAGATCGTCGGTCTCGATGCCGGCGCCAACGATTACGTCACAAAACCGTTCGCCTTCGACGAGCTGCTCGCCCGGATCCGGGCCGCTCTTCGCAGCACGAAACAACCGACAGCCAGCGAGTTGGTAGTCGGCGACCTCCGGCTCGACTTGCTCACCAAGGTGGCACAACGAGCGGGACGGCGGATCGATCTGGCCCCCCGCGAGTGGGCGATCCTCGAACTGTTCATGCGCCACCCGCACCAGATCCTCTCCCGGACGCAGATCCTCAGCAACGTCTGGAGCTACAGCTTCGATCCCGGCTCCAACGTGGTAGACGTCTATGTCGGCTACCTACGCCGGAAGATCAACGTACCCGGCGCCTCGCCACTCATCCAAACCGTCCGAGGCGCCGGCTACCGGCTAATACCGCCATGAGCCGGCACCATCCGTCGCCGCACGCCCCGCGCCGCCAGGGTCGGGGAGACGTCGGCCAGGTCGGGGAGACGTCAGCCAGGTCGGGGAGACGCCGGCCGGGGATCACGGCCCATGAAGGCCGCCAGGGCTTCCCAGGCGGTGGCGTCTTCGGGCGCCGCGACCTCCGAGCCGAAAGGCGACCCCTCTTCCACCAGGTTGCGGTACTCGGGCTTGAGCATCGAGCGCGCAGCCTCCAGAGCGGAGGCAGCTAGTCCGGCGTCGAGGTTGTGCAACTGGCCAGTGGCCCCAGCCAGGTCCCAGGTGTGGGTGGCCAGTTCGGCGAGGTACATGTCGACCACCGTCGAACCCGTATACACCTCACCCCACGGCATGGTGACGGTCGCGTCGAGACGGGCATCGTCGGACCAGACCTCGCCGGCCTCCTTGCCTGCCAGGCGTAGCTCATCGGGAGCATCCCTCAGCTCTACGTGGGGGAAATCGTCGCCGGGGGGCGCCACCTCGCCACGGCCGAGATCGACTACCCGATGCCCGGCCCCGACCAAGTGGTCGACGAGGGCGGCCACGTCATAGAGAGGGCAGGCCGTGCGATCGCGGAGCTGGTCGGCGCCGACCCCTTCGACGATGGCGGCTGCGTGCTGGTAAGCGCGAGAAAGTGCGGGCCTGCGGTCAATGTCAGTCACGGTCGCTCCTGGTCGAAGTCTGTCTGCGCGGTGCTGGTTAGCGGATGGCAGTGATGGTTCCGACGCAGCATGCACCCCTTAAGTGGCCACCTCCTGTCCTATTTCTTGACTACCTTGTGCCTGTGCGCGCCGATCGGCTGGTCGCCATCGTGGTGCTGCTCCAGGCGCGCGGCCGGTTGACTGCGGCAGCGCTGGCCGAACAGCTCGAGACATCCGAGCGGACGATCCGCCGCGACCTGGACGCTTTGTGCATGGCCGGCGTCCCGCTGTACCCGCAGCGGGGCCGGGGCGGCGGCTGGGCCCTGGTCGGCGGCTACCGCACCGATCTGACGGGCCTCACCGCAGACGAAGCGGAGGCACTCTTCTTGACAACCGCCCCCAGCGCGGCCGCAACCCTCGGACCGAGCGTGGCCGAGGCACTCGCCGCCGCTCGACGCAAGCTGGTCGCCGCCCTACCTGCACCGTTGCGCGAACAGGTAGAGGCGGCGGGCGCCGCCTTGCTCGTCGACCGGGCGGCATGGGGTCGCCCGCCGGCCGCAGCAGATCAGCCGCTCACCGAGGAC
>JAKBAM010000106.1 GCA_021809105.1 Actinomycetes bacterium | reverse complement strand
CCCGTTCCGTGCCGGCGTCGGTCGTCACCGCGATCCCGCCGGGGACCGGTTCCAGCGACCGGACCGTGCACCCGGTGCGCACCTGGGTCCGGGCGGCCAGGCCGTCGACTAGCTGGCCCCAGCCGCCGTGCAGGTAACTCACACCGTGGCGGACGCCGGACTGCAGTTGGGTGACGGCGGCGCCGGCGTCGAGGTCGTCCAGGTCGTTGCTGTAGGTCGTCTGGCGGACTATCGCCCGGAGGACCGCTTCGGCATCGGGTCGTAGACCGAGGTGGCCGAGCCACGCCGACACAGACGTCCCGGCCAGGGAAGCGGGGTCCGTGCGGGACAAGGCGCCGAGCAGCCGGCCCACCTGGACCTTGGCCCGGGCGCCAAGGATGGTGGTTCGCAGCAGGGTGTCAGGTCCTGAGGGGAACTGGTGGTGACGGCCGCCGCTGCTCATCCGGTAGCGACGCAACGGGGGGCGCGCCCCCTGGGGGTCGATTCCGTGGCCGCGAAGGACCGCCATCCCCGGCCCCCCCAGGTATAAGGCGTGGCCGCCGTGGTTGAACGTGAAGCCGTCACGTTCGGTCACCCGGGCCCGGCCGCCGGGCCGGTGGCCCTCGAGCACCAGAGCTCGTCCCCCGGTTGCGGTCACCTCTGCCCCAGCGGCCAGCCCGGCAAGGCCGCCACCGATCACCACCACATCCCACGTCGTCGTTGGCATCATGTCTACCTGACGGAGTACATCCTGTCGCTGTGACAACTTTTGATGCCAGGTGCGAAGGTGGCCGTCGTCGCACGGCCACCGAGGGAGACGGCTTCGCGATCGCGCACGCGACTTGCGACCATGGAGCGGACGTGTTCCGGGTTCACAATGCGCTGCCGGGTCACACGCTTTGTGGTTGGCATCCGCCCAGCCTGATGGCCTCGCCGTGGGCTTGGCAATCGGCGGAGCAACTCCGGCGATAGTGTCGTCTTCGAGAGTTCGAGCTGCGCCCACGCCTTATGCCGGGATGGCCAGCCCAGCCCGACGGCTGGCATCCCGGACGAATGGGTTGACGAGGCGTCCCTGGGCTTTGGGACAAGAACCCCAACCCACGAACCCCGGTTGGCTACAACTGGTTCCATGTGGCCGGGTGCCGGTTGAGGGGTCCGGCTTGGTACGCCACCGGGCGGGGCCGGTCATAGCAGCGTTTGCTGTTCTGCCACACGACTGCAGATCTCATCCCAGGCAGGAAGCGGTCCGGTGCCGAAGTACAGCTCAGGCATGGTGGACTCGTAGGCGGCTCGGAGCCGGGTCGAGATGTCGCTGGTCGGGTCGAATGCCGGGCAGCTGGCGAAGCCGCCGGCCGGGCGAACCTCGATGCCGTCGCCGGCGAAGAAGGTGCGGTTGATCTCCTCGACGCTGCGCATGACCTGTTCGGTCTGGTCTCGATCCGCGAGCAGGTCGAGCACCTGTCGGTCCCCCAAGAGCTGGTAGACGTCGTAGAAGTGCCGGCCGCTGCGCCGGTCGATCGACCCGCCGGTGCCGGCGGCGAGTTGCTGGGCCAGGGTGTGGACGAGGACGAGCTTCTCGAGGAGGGTGCGCCCCGGATGCAGGACGGCGACCTCGAACGGCTCCAGGTCCTCGAACTCGCCGAGATCGGTACCGGCGGCCTCGAGCACGTCGCCGAGAAGGGAGCTGATAGGCACGGACGCGTGGGGGTGGGCCCCGCCCCGGACACCCATCTCGAGGAGCACGCCGGTGCGGCCGAGCGCGGTCGGCGCTCGGGTGGCGGGGTAGGCGATCTCGTAGGAACGGTGCCGGCCGGTCTCGCTCCCCCCGACCCCAGCCGCCGAGCCGCCGACACCCGCGGCCGCGGCGTCGGCCATGGCCTTCATGAGCCTGTCGGTCGACCCACGCCTCCGCTCTCCCGGCAGGACGAGGACGTCGATGTCTTCGGAGAACCGCTCCACCAGCCGGTAGCCCTTGGAGAGGCTGGTGCCGCCTTTGAAGATGAAATAGCTACCGTAGTCACGGCCAAGCACACGCAGGACCTGGCTGACCCAATAGTCCTTCTCGACCGCCGTGGGGCTAATGCCGAGCCGCTCGGCGGCGGCATCGAGCGTCGGGGCGAACTCGCCCAGGTCCGCGAAACGGGCCACCGGCTTACTCAGCCGGCGAGCGTTGGATCGCGGCGGACGGACCGGCTACGCGCCGGGCGGACGCCGTCGGTCATGTCCGGCCGTCCGAGCGCGACGAGGAGGCGGCGCAGCCGTTCGCGGACCCGGGGCGGCTCGGTCTCCGCCGCCCGAGCGACCCGGTCGAGGCGGACCGTGCCATCGTTGGCGAGCCGAGCGATCCGCGCGACGGCGTCGCCGGGGGGGACCTCGACGAGGCCGTCCCAGTCCCGCAGCACTTCCAGCAGCGCGACCTCGGCCGGGCGCAGCCGCTCGTCGCGACGCTTGGTGCTCGCCACTCGGCTGACGTAGCGGACAGAGCCGGGACTGCGAGGTGACCGGCCCGGAACCGCAACCGCCTCCCGACGAGGCACCTGGGTCGACAGGCCGAGCGCCACGGCGGCGCTCCATCCGGCCGGACCGAAGCCGGTGCCGCCCACGACCGCGCTGGCGAGGCTGCCCGCCGGCGGGGGAGCCATGCCAAGCCGGGTCGGCGCGCCGCGCCAGTACAGGCCACGCCGTACACGGCGAACATCCCCGGAACGGGCCATCCGCGACAGAGCTTGGGCGACCGCGTCGGGGGAGCCGGCGAAGTCCTCGGGACGCCAGAAACGGTCCCGCGAGGCAAGGACCCGCTTGCGGACCTCCGGCGCCACGCTCGTCGCGCTCATGGCTGACATCGTACCAGCAGTGTCGGCAAAGCGATACGCGAAGCTGACAATGGCTATAACGCCGCCACGTCGGCGACGCTGACGACGTCGTCGGCCTCCCGCTCTATCATGCGGGTGTTGATCATCTTTGGTTACTGTCCTGGAATTTCACACACGGGACCGCGGAACGATTCGCGCGCGAGGGTTACTCCCTGGCATTGGTCGCACGGAGCGCCGACCGACTCGCTGACGGCGTCTCCCGACTGAAGGCCGCCGCATCGACGCTACGGCCTATCAGTGCGACGCCACCTTTTGTCAGCGATCGGTGCGGTCGAGCCATTTCTCGGCCACCGTCGGCCGCCATGAATCAAACCGCCCTAGCAGCAAATCGGGGGTCGATTCGATAATCAACATCTGTCGGTGCTCGATACGGATGAACCTCTGTCTCACGGCCTCATCCAGTAGATCCAACAGGGGTGTGAAAAAGCCGTTGACGTCGAGGATGCCGCAGGGCTTCGAGTGCACTCCGAGTTGGGTCCACGTGACAGCCTCGAAGAACTCGTCCAACGTACCGAATCCTCCAGGCAGCATGACAAAGCCGTCGGCCATGTCGGACATTGCCGCCTTGCGTTCATGCATCGTGTCAACCACGACGAGCTGCTGAAGCCCTCGATGTGCGACTTCCTTGGCCAGGAGTGCTCTGGTGATGACACCTACGACCCGGCCGCCTTCGGCAATGGCAGCGTCGGCGAGCACACCCATCAAACCGACACGTCCGCCTCCGTACACGACTCGAATGTCTTGTCTTGCGAGCAAGGACCCCAACGAGGCAGCTGCCGTGGTGTACGCGGCGTCCGC
>JAKBAM010000013.1 GCA_021809105.1 Actinomycetes bacterium | reverse complement strand
GCTGCTCGGATCCCGCTGAGCCCGCCGCCTGGAGGTCCGACAGGCGGTGGAGGACAGCGATGTGGGCAACCCCGAGGGCGCGGGCGAGTTTGAAGCTGGCCTGCAGCCAACGGGCTGTTGCCAGATCGTGGAGCACCGCCCATGCCTCGTCGACGACGACGATCCGCTTGACGCCGTCCGCGGGAGTCATGATCGAGTGCAACCAGGCGGTGGCGCAAATCATCACGATGCCCAGCGCCGGGGAGCGGTAGAGCTCGGAGAGGTCCAGTACCACGACGGACGAGCCCGGGTCCAAGTCGACGGTCGTCGGCCCGTCGAACATTCCGGCCAGGTCCCCCTCGACCAGTCGTCGTAGCTCGAGCGCGATCTGTCGCCCGTCGGCGGCCAGCCCAGCGGGATCGGTGCGGACCTCGCTAGCGGATGCCGTGGTGGGCGCCAGCAACGAGGCGATGACCGCTCCGACGGTCACGGGATCCGACCCTGAGGCACTCTCCGGCTCAGGGGACCCGGCGGCGGCTCTCACCGCCAGATCGATCGCTACCCGCTCAGCCGGCATCAGGGCGCGTCCGAGCGATGCAGAAGCTACCGACGCCAAGAGCTCTGCGCCCGGCCTCCAGCCGGGGAGCGCCTTACCCTCCTCGCCAACCCCCCGGTTGCGGCCCACGAGATCCAGCGGGTTCAGACGCACGGTGCCGCCGGGCTCGAGGCGAACCGCTTCGGTGCCGCAGGCCTCTGCCAGCCTGCCGTACTCGCCTTTGGGATCGATGATCCATGCCCGTCGCCCGAAGGCCACCTCCCGCCAGAGGAACGTCTTGACAAAGCTGGACTTGCCGCGACCGATCTGCCCGACAATCACCATATTGGGCCCTGTCAGCTCGCCCGCCGCATAGCGCTCCCAGGGATCGAAGCAGAAGGCACCTCCGAGGAGGTCCCGCCCGAGCACAGGTCCATTCGCCGTCCTGCCGGTGCCGGTCACGAAAGGGTAGGCGGCCTGCAAATGAGCCGTGGTGGCACGGTGCGCCGGCGGTGTTCTCACGACAGTCCCCGCCCGACCGGTAGTGTCCAGGCTCGGGCTTCCGCCTGGCGACCGTAGAGTCGGCGCAGCACGAGGTGTGATTGCCGCGCGGCCTGCTCGACCTCCGCGCACGCCTCCGCCAGGAGGTCGGGTGTGGCCCCCCACACCGCCACATAGCCCGAGTAGCGATAGTCGGCATGACCCTCTGCGAGCTCGGATTCCCGGCGGCGGATGCCCTCGGCTTCCCGCCGCCGCTGCACAGTGTCGATAAAGCCAGCACGTGACCGGAGCGCTTCGTCGGCCAAGGCAGCGGTCCGGGCCGACTGCACCTCGCGCACCGCTCGGTCCGCCTGGATCGGGGCCATCGTGACAGCCACCGTCCTCGCGGTCCCGCCCAGCAGCAGCGGGCCGAGTACGTCGGGTCCGACGGGGAGGCGCGGCCATTCGGACACCCAGTAGGTGGCCTGCCAGGCGCCATCCACCCGAAGCGCGGCCCATCGCTCGTCGACCGCAGCGGGCCACGCGCCGAGAGGGGAAGCCAGTCCCGGCCCTGTCCCCGCTCGCGCAGGGCGTGTTGGGTCGCACGCGGCGCGCAGCGTCGCGCTCAAGGCTCCGGGATCGAGGGCTTCGCCCACCTCGAGCTCGGCGGCGCACATCTGGCCCCGTAGAAGCCTGACTTCGCGGCGGAGCATGTCGTTTAGGAGGGACATCGGCATCGGCCGGAGCCGAAGGGCGCCCGGTGACCGAACGCTGACGACCAGGTAGGCGCGGCGATCGAGGGCACTGGGGGCCTCGGCGTCGACCACTGCGAGATAGCTGTCCCTTGCGGCCTCGGGGCCGGCAGCCATCAAGGCGGAACGCTGGAGCGCGACCGGATCTGCAGGTCTGCTCTGCTCGACCCACTGGAGCCGCCTGACCGCGCTCCCAGCGCGAGCCGCTCCCGCCAGTGCCGCGCCCCAAGCTCCCAGTCGCCGGCGCTGCTCGTGAGCTCCGAGCAGGCTGAGCCCGCTCCCTTTAACCGGGAGGACGGCGGCCCAGCTACGGGCAACCAAGTCCTCGACGACCCCGATCTCCGGCTCCCCAGGGAAGCTCGGCGCGGCCATCAGCCGGAGGCCGGCGGGCGCGGTGGGGCTCCTCCGCCACTCCGATCGCCCCTCGGCTGGTCGGCCGCCTTGCCCCCTGACAGAAGCGGACCGACACGCGCGACCTCCGGCGGTGGGGGGCGCGACGGCGACGGTCGCAGGCACTGAGATGGCGCCATCCAGTGGCGCCCGATCGAGGTGAGGCTGCCCCTGTCGCCGGTGCAACCACGCGGTGACGGTTGGGATCCAGCACACGAGCGCCTGCCCTCCAAGCGGCCAACACGCAATGGCGGTTACGCCTGCGAGCAGCACCAGCGCCGCAACCACGCCAGGTACGCCGTGTAGCACCCGCAATGCGCCGACCGCCGCGACGGCCCCGCCGACCATGGTCGCCAGGGGGCCACCCCGGAGCCCGAGGATCACGCCACGGCGCTCGAGCGGCGGGAAGTTGAAGCGGACCTCGCCGCTGCCGGCGCTCAACCGACATCCTCGCCAGCCGGCGCGACCGACGCCCAGGGGCGCATCGGGGGCCTCTCCGCGGCTTCGGCTGCGTCGGCGTCACCCGGAGAAGGTCCCTCCGCCGGCACATCTCCGACTCCGGCTCCGGTGCCCGGGATGCCGTCGGGCCCGCCTGCTGCATATCCGGCCAGCCACTCGGCACCGCCAACAGCCGCAGCACCAGCACCCCCGCGGTCGAGGGGGGCGCCCTCACCGCCACGCGCCGTCTCGCCGGCGAGTCCGGCCCCTTGGAGAACAGGCTTTCCCCCGCCCCCTTCCGCACCGTCGTCCGAACCCAGCATCCTGGCCATCAAGGGCAGCTGCCGGTGGGCACGGCCTGCCGCGTCGCTCATTGCGCGGAGGGGCTGGCGAGCCCGCCCCTCCAGGTGGCCGATGGCAGCCGCCTCTACCACGGGGACCAGGCGGAGGACGGCCATCGGGGCGAAGGCCGCCAGCAGCAGGATCGCCACGCCGGCGAGGACGTCGGGCTGGCCGTTGGGTCCCCGGGCAGGATCCATCGCCGCGACGCCGAGGCAGAGCACTGCCGCAACCACGAATTTCGACAGGATCAGGGCTACCAGCACCTCGATGGCGCGGCGCACCATGTGGACGGTGGCCGGCCAAACCATCCCGGCCAGGATGAGCGGCAAGAAGAAGACCGTGACGATGATGGCCGACGATCGCATGACCATCTCGAGCCAGATTGCCAGCGCTCCCAGTAGGACGAGGCCTCCGATGAGCGCGGCCAGGAAACCGCCTCCGACCGCAGCCGCCGTCGGCGCCAAGTGGAGCGCCTCCGCCTGGATCTGGGGTCCTACGCCTTGGGTCACGACCGCGGTCATGTCGTCGCACGCCCTCAGAGCGGCCTGGACGAGGGGAAGCATCAGCAGGGTCAGGATCCCGGCCAGTGGCAACCAGACCAACCAGGTCCTGGCAAGGCGCGCCGGATCCTGGTGCACCAAGGCACCGATGGTGGCAGCCATGAGCAGTGGCACCACGACAAGCGCGGTCACCCGAGCCATGGCACCCAGTTCCTGGAGGAACCACGAACTGGTTAGCGGCAGGGCGTCCGCCTTGTGGAACAGCGCCGCCAGCATGTGGGCGGTGGCCTGTGCCGCGCCTGTCGCCAACCCGCTCTCGAGGGCATGGAAGACGGCAGAGGCCGCGCTGGTGGTGGCGCTTCGAGCTGCCGATCCGGCGAGGTGACCGGCGACCGAGCCGAGACCAGGCAGCGGGTCGCAAAGCACCAATGTGGCGCAGGGCGCACCGGGCGGGAGGAGCGGGGAGAGGAGAACGCTGCCTGTCACCTGATCCCGCCTCCCTGCGAGTAGAAGAACCCGACCAGGTAGGGGCCTGCCCCGACCAAGAGCGCCGCCAGACCCGACACGAGGACGCCCTTCCGACCGTTGTAAGCCTGCTGATAGTTCTGGGAATAGCTGCCGAAGGCCCAGATCACGCCGCCGGCGAAGATGCCTATGACCGAGGCGATGAGCGCCCAGGTGCCGAGCCCGCTGGCCAGGCTGTCGAGGAACTTGACGCCGGGGACCACGGTGCTCTGGCCACTGCCGGGATCGATCGGGCCGAGGGCGGGCAGCCGGACGACGGTGGTCGAGGGGGCCTGCGTCGGCGTAGCCACCAGTACCGCGGCGACGGGTCGGGCAAGAGCGTGATGGGCAACCAGGGCAGGGATCATGGGCGATCGGATCACGGGGTCCTCCTCAGCAGAGCGGGCGGTTTGATAATTTCATGATTTTTCATTGTGCGCCAGTGGTTTCTCGATCAGAGTTGGGCATGCTCGTTGTGACCCCGCTGTCCCCCGCCGCCGCCACCTACTTCCTGCAGGGGGAGAAGCCCGGGAGGTGGTCCGGGGGTGCCGCCGAGGCACTCGGCCTCGAAGGCCCGGTCGGAGCGGCACCGTTGCGGCGGGTCCTGGATGGACGCCATCCGACGACCGGTCGCCCGCTACCGCTGCGGCGGATGGCGCACCGCCGCGCCGGTTGGGACCTCACCTTCGCTGCGCCGAAGTCGCTGTCGCTAGTGGCCGCACTGGCCGAACGGACCGATGCCTCTGCCATCGCCGGTGCCCACCAGGCCGCGGTAGCTGACGCCATGGCGTGGCTCGGCGCGCATGGCTGCCGGGCTCGGCAGGCTGGCCATCTGGAGCCGGTACGAGGGATCCTTCTGGCTCGCTACGAGCACGGGGTCAGCGACGGGGGAGATCCGCACCTGCACAGCCACGTCATCTTGGCCAACCTGGCCTTCACCGGGGGCGAGCGCTGGTCGGCACTGGCGAGCAGCCCTCTCTGGCCGACGATGCGCCCGCTGGGCGGCGTCTACCGCCTGGCCCTGCGGGAGCGGTTGGTCGAAGCCGGGCTCGCCTTTGGTTGGCGACCGGTGGAAGCGCCCAGTGGAACGCTACCGATCGGAGGCGGAGCGAACGCCGGCCTCCGTGGCGCCCGCACTGGACTGGTAGATGTCGACGGGGTTCCACCTTCCGCCGTAGCTGTTGCCAGCTACCGGAGCCGAGATGTGACCAGCGTGCTCAGCGGCTGGGAGGAGCCGGAGCTTGGCCGCCGTTCGGCGCGCCGGGCGGTGAGGGCGGCGTCACGGGGCCGGTCGGAGCCGGACCTTCCCGGGGCCGCCCCGGGATGGGAGAGTCGAGTCGGATCGGCCGGATTCGGATCGACCGAAGCAGCCGCAATCTGCGCCGAGGCTCGAAGCCGGGCCGCACTGAGCCGTCCCCGTCAATCGCACGAGCTGCATGAGGCCGTCACAGAGTGGCTGCGGGAGCGGTCCACCACGTTCACCGCGCTGGACGTCGTACGAGCCTTGGTGTCTACCTGCGACGCAGGCATATCCCCCTCGGACCTCGACCGCTGGGTGGAACGGTTCTGCGCGGACCCTGACCCCTACGCCGGCGCAGGCCGGTGGACGACCCCGGCCGCGGAGCGAGATGTCGTGGAGGTGCTCACCGCTGCCGCTGGCAGCCGCCATGAGGGAGCGAGGGATGACGGCTGTTGGGATTTGGACGCCGGCGTGGCTACTGCGCTCGTACAGTCGCACCGCTTGGGCCCACAAGGCGCGGCGGAGGCGCGGCGGATCCTCTCCGGGGACGGCGGCGTCGTCGTCCTCGCCGGCAGCCCGGGGTCGAACCGACTGATCTCGCAGGCGGCCATCCTGGCCGCAGCTCGCTCGGCATGGGAGGCATCGGGCCACCGCGTCCGGGTACTGGCGCCCACGTCGGCGCTACGGCGTTGGGAGGCGCTGAGCGCGCTGCGGCCGCCCGGCCCCGGCGAGGTGCCCTCGGTGCTGGTGGTCGACCGAGCCGACCGCCGGCCCTCGCCCGAGCTGCGCACCCTGATCGCGCAGGCCGGCGCGACGGGAACCCGGCTGGTGTTGGTCGAAGGGGGCACCCTCCCGGCTCGCCATCAGCCAGCCAGCGGCGCTCTACCCGAGCTGCTGGGCGCGCGAGGCCCGGGCCACGAAGCGGCCATGGCACACCCGGGACGGGCGTGCGCCGTCACAGTGACATGCCATCCCCCCGCCGTGTCGGGCGCAGCGCTGGCATGCAGTCTGGGCGTCGGTACGACCGACGCCATCGGGGCTCTCGTGGACCGTTGGGCGGACACCCCCCCCGGTGGCCGCCCCATGCTGGTCGGCCTCGGTCCCGCCGAGGTCGAAGCCCTCAACGCCGAGGCTCGCTCACGGCTCGCAGACAGAGGTGAGGTGCACGGACCTGAGCTGCGGGCGGACGGGCGGGTGTATCAGGCCGGTGACCGAGTCATGGCCCTACGGCGCCTAGGGGTGGGCGCGGGAACCTTCGGGACAGTGGTAGCCGTCGATAGCCAGCGAGCGCGCCTGCACGTCGAGTGGCCAAAGGGAACCGCCAGGATCGACCGCCACGACGCCCGTCGCATAGGTCACGGCTACGCGGCCACCCCTAGTCGGGTCGCCACGACGGGCATGGAATTGCTGCTGCTCGGCGACCCAGGGACGGTACGCCACCTGCGCACCTCGGTGATCGCGATAGCCCTGGTCACCCCCACCGGGCGTCGTCGCCTCCCCGAATCCCTCGACATCCTCGCCGCGAGGCTCCCACCACCCGATCCGGCCGCGCTGGCCACGGCCGCAGCCGCAGCCGTGGGGACGCTTGATCGCGACTTCCGGCGGCTCACGGCGCGCCTAATGGCCGCTGCGCCTCCGCAGCCGGCGACCGCGGCACGGCTCGCGGAGGAGCGACGGCAGTGGTCACCCCTCGACCGAGCGTCACACGCCGCCTGCAGATCCACCGACCTATGGGTCCAGGTCCACGCCGCCGACCTGGCCTCGTGGCGGCTATTGGGTGCCGCCATCGACCTGCGTGGCGATGCGCTGGCCCGGACCCACGAGATGGGTGGGCGCCCACTGCGTTCGGGAGGGCATCCCGACCGGATGGCGGATCTGGCCGTGTGGCGGGCCGGGCTGCGGGAATGGGATCGGGCTCCCATGAGTCGGGTGTCGCCAGCGTCCGCCGAGCTGGGCTTGGGTCTCGGGTGAGCACCGACGACGGGCATCGATGCGCACCGCGCCCCCAGCCGCGTGCCGCAGCCGTGCGATCATGCGGGAATCATGGCCGATCTTTCCGCCTCCGCGGCTGCGGCGCCCGCGGCGGCCCGGCGTCCCGCTTGGTGGCGGGTCGGCAAGGTGGTGGTGGCCCTGGGACTGGCCGGGCTCGCGGCGTGGGCCGTCTCCGGAAAGTCCGGCGAGCTCACCGGTGCCGGCGCTTACCTCGCCCACCTCGACTGGGCTTGGCTGGCCTTCGCAGCCGCGACAGAGCTCGTGTCGTATGTGGCGTTCGCAGCGATGCAGCGCCGGCTGCTGCAAGCTGGCGATGTGAGCGCGGGCCTCGCGCCGATGACCGGCATCACCCTGGCCGGCAACGCCATCCAAAATTCGCTCCCAGCCGGGGTGGTGCTGGCCGCCGCCTACGCCTTTCGCCAGTACCGCCGCTTCGGAGCTGACGACGTCCTCTCCGGGTGGGTGGTCGTCGCCATGACTGTGCTGTCGCTCATGAGCCTGTCGGTGCTGGCCGCAGCCGGCCTGGCGATGGCGGCCAGTACCGGAAGCGCCCTCGACTTGGTCGGCGTGATCCTCGGCCTGGTCGGCATCATGGTGGTTCTAGTCGTGCTGTGGAGCAGGCGCGAATGGTTCCTGGGACACGCTGTGCGGGCTGTCCGCCTGAGCCAGTGGGCGCTTCACCGGCCGGCCGGAGACCCCCACCACGTCGTCCACGCGGCCCGGGCCCGGGTTAGTGCCATCAGCCCCAGCAGGCGGGACTGGGCGGTGGCCGGGGCCATGGCCGCCGGCAACTGGGTGTTCGACCTGGCATGCCTGATCGCAGCCTTTTTGGCCGTTAACGCCAGCATCCCCTGGCGAGGCATGCTGCTGGCCTATGCCGCGGCGCAACTGGCGACCAACCTACCCATCACGCCCGGCGGCCTCGGCGTGGTGGAGGGCTCGTTGACCATCGCTCTGGTGGCCTTCGGCGGCGGGGAGGCATCGACTGTTGCTGCAGTGCTCGTGTACCGGCTGTTCAACTTCTGGGCCATGATCCCGATCGGCTGGGGAGCCTGGGGTGTGCTGGCCCTGAAGGCCCGCCGGCAGGACGCCGCCGGCGCTGAGCGCGGCCCCGCCGCTCTCCTGCGAAAGCTCCCGGCCTCATGAGGGCCCGCATCGTAATGCTCGCAGCCGCTCTGGCCGGGGGCGTGGCTGGGTGCGGGGTGGCCCAGCCGGGCATCACCAACGGCGCAGTGAGCGGCTGCTTCAAGTCTTTGCCTGCCGCGCGCGCTGCGGTGCACGACCCCCACGCCCATCTCATAGGCGTTCACCGGCTGGCCGCCGATCAAGTCCCGAGCCGGCTGAACACCCAACCCGCACTTCCCGGTGAGGCCGACACGACCGTGTGCGCGGTGGCGTTCAAGGGTCCGTTCGGCGCCGGGCAGGTCACCGGCGCCCGGCCCGGGGCCGCCGGCACCTACGCAGTGGTGCTGGTAAGCGAGAAGAAGCTGGTCGTGCTCGCCAGCTACGTCGGCGACCACCTGCCACACAACCTCAGAGGCCGCATTGTCTAGCCAAGTGCCCGGAGCCACCGCCTCAGCCGGTCAGAGCCGCCTCAGCCGGTCAGAAGCTCCCGGGCCCCCCGGTCGGTGGACGGGTGGCGCAACTTGGACATGGCCCGTGCCTCGATCTGGCGGATCCGCTCACGGGTCAGGCTGAAGTGTTCGCCGACCTCGTCAAGGGTCCGAGGCTCGCCCCGGTCGAGCCCGAAGCGCAGGCGCAGGATCTCGCGCTCGCGCTCATCAAGGGCGATGAGCATCTTGTTTACCTCACCCGAGAGCAGCGAGGCGGCCGCAGCCTCGAACGGGCTGACAGCCGAGCGGTCCTCGACCACATCCCCCAACTCGGCGTCACCGTCCTCGCGGAGCGGTTCGGAAAGCGAGAGCGGCTCAGCGGCGTGGCGGAGGATCTCGGTGACCTTCTCCTCCTCCAGCTCGAGGTCGGCCGCGAGCTCTGCGACGGTCGGCCGGCGCCCCAACTGCCCCTCCAAGCGACCACGAGCCTTGGTGACCCGAGTCAACAGGTCACCAGCATGCACGGGCAGGCGCACCGTGCGGCCCGTGTTGGCGATGCCCCTGGTGATCGCCTGGCGGATCCACCAGGTGGCGTAGGTCGAGAACTTGAAGCCCTTGCGCCAGTCGAACTTCTCGACCGCGTGCATCAGGCCCAAGTTGCCCTCTTGGACCAGGTCGAGGAGCGGGAGCTCGGCTGCCTGATACTTCTTGGCGATCGACACGACCAGGCGAAGGTTCGCCTTGACGAAGGTCTCCGCCGCCTCGTCCCCGGCACGGGTCAGGCGCCGGAGCTCCCGCTTACGTGCCGCCGTGATGGTCTTGCCCGAGGCCAACTCGGTGCGCGCCTCCCGTCCGGCTTCGATGGCCTGCGCCAGGCGGGCCTCGTCGTCCTTGGTCAGGAGGGCGTGCTTCCCGATGTCGTTCAGATAGAGGCGGACTAGGTCCTCCTCCGGCTGAGCGGCGTGATTGTTGGGCACTATGGTCCTCTCGCTGCGCCGAGACCCGGGACTCCCGGATCCTCAGACCGACCGGCCCCGCCAAGGCGCCAGGGAAGCGCCAGTCGGTACGAGTCAGCGAATTGAATGATACCGGAGGTTCACCGGTTCGTGAAGGGGCGAGGTGGGTACGGACATTCGCGCGTACCCTGATCACCCGCTCTGGCGGCCTGCCGCGTCAGTGGGGGGAGTCGCCGGCGACCACAGGCCCGCCGCGATCAATCCACCCGTTGGTGCCCCCTGCCACCGAGACGGCGGGATAGCCGGCCTCGACCAGGGCCCTTGCCGCCGAGAGGCTGCGGCCACCGGCAGCGCAGATCACGTACAAGGGGTCGCCGGCCGGGATCTCCCGCGTCCGCGCCTCGAGCTGGTCGAGAGGGATCAAGACCGCCCCTGGGACATGCGCCGTGGCGTACTCGTCGGGGTTGCGGACGTCGAGGATCGCAGCACCCTTGCCGTGGGCGGTGGCAAAGGTGGCGAGATCGACTTCGGGAGGGCGGGTTTCAGGCATGCCCCCATTGTGGACCGCGGTCGCTCCTTTCTCTCCACCCGTTGGTCGGGCAGCAGGGCGCCCTACGGCGACAGGCGGGTAATGGACCACCCGTCGCTCGCACGCAGGTAAGCGAAGCGGTCATGCAACCGGTTGTCGCGGCCCTGCCAGAACTCGATGGCCTCCGGTCGGACTCGCCAGCCGTACCAATGCGGGGGCCGTGGCACGTGGGAGCCCGCATAGCGTGCCTCGGCCTCGGCGGCCTGGCGCTCCAACTCGCCGCGTCCGCTGAGGGGCCGGCTCTGATCCGACGCCCAGGCTGACACCTGCGAAGGACGGCCACGCGTGGCGAAGTAGGCGTCGGACTCCGCCGGGTCCACCGGGCTGGCGCGACCCTCGACGCGTACCTGGCGCTCCAGCCGTTCCCAGCGCAGCGCAAGTGCGGTGCTCGGGTTGGCCCGCAGCTCGACGCCCTTACGGCTCTCGGCGTTGGTGTAGAAGACGAAGCCTCGATCGTCCCAGGACTTGAGTAGAACGAAGCGCACCGCCGGATGACCGGATCCATCGGTTGTGGCCAGTGCCATGGCTTCGGGTTGGCGCTCTCCTGCCCGCACAGCCTCGCCGAACCAGGCGGAGAAGAGGGCCAGAGGGTTGGGGACGAGGTCGGACTCGGAGAAGGAGCGTTCGGCCACCGGACCGACGCTAACGCTGCGCGCGCCGGACTCGAGTCGTCAGAGCGGAGCGATAGCCAGGTCCTCCCACGTGAGGAGGGGTCGCCAGAGGATTCCGGCGGCGGCAAAGCGCTCGGCGACCCTAGGGCTGCGGTCGAGGATCGCGGTAGCTGCGACCACCTCGGCCCCCAGCTCCTTCAACCGGTCGACGCCCTTCAACAGCGATCCGCCAGTGGATACCACGTCCTCGACTACGACCACCCTGTGGCCCTCCTCGAGGCGAGTGCCCTCGACCCAGGCGGCCCTGCCGTGACCTTTGGGCTCCTTGCGTATCGAATACCACCCCTTGCCGCTCAGCAAGGCCATGGCATGGGACAGGGCATCGGCTCCCATCGTCGGACCACCCACCGCGTCGAAGTCGGTGCCGACCTGCTCCAAGGCGGCCTCGGCCACGGTTCGTAGGTCGCACCCAGCCGCCACCGCGTGCTTGCCGTCCACGTAGTCGTGGCTCCATCCTCCAGACGTCAGCTGGAAGGGCGGATCGCGGTGTTCGTAACCCCGGGCCCTTACCAGCTCCGCCAGGGACCGGCGAGTCGGCGCGTCGATGGTCATCTGCGGGCGATCGTACTGGGGCCGTCCGTGGCGGGCACCATTTCATGTTGATCAACCCAGCGATTCCCTGGGTTGATCAACACACAAGTCGACCGGCACCGGGGGCACGCCGGCGCCCCTTGTCGAGCGCGATCCACGGCCGCAGCGGCCGTGATCGCCGGCCGAGGCGTGCGACACTGCCGGGATGCGACCGGCCTGGCGGTATGCCGCATCCGCCTCACAGTGGGTCACGGGCGTCTGGCTGTTGGGCCGCCTGCGCGTACCCGGTCCGTCACCCGCCGGGCGCCGGGGCCGCCGGCGGGTGACGGTGCTGGTACCGGCGCGCGACGAGTCGGCGGCCCTGCCCCATCTCTTGATGTCCCTACGAGCGCAGACCACTGCGGCCGAGGAGGTGATCGTCATCGACGATGCCTCGACCGACGGGACGGCTGCCCTGGCCCGCGCCGCCGGCGCGACCGTCCTCGCCGTGGCGGGTCCTCCCGCGGGCTGGTCGGGTAAGTGCTGGGCCCTCCACCACGGCCAGGCCGCTGCTACGGGCGAGTTGCTGGTCTTCCTCGATGCCGACGTCACGCTCGCCCCCGATGGGCTGGAGCGGATGATTGCCGAGCACGATCGTCTCGGGGGGGCCGGGATCGTGTCGGCAGAGCCTTACCATCGCGCCGTCCGGCGCTACGAGCAGCTCTCCGCTGTGGCCAACGTGGTAGCCCTCATGGGGACCGGGGCCTTCGTGTGCCCCCGCCCGGCCGAGCCGCGGCCGATGGCCTTCGGGGCGTGCCTGATCATCGACCGGGCCACCTACGACCGGGTCGGCGGCCATGCCCATCGAGGCGTGCGGTCGAAGATCACCGAGGACCTGGCTCTAGCCCAGCTCGCCCACCGGGCCGGCGTTCCGGTGGGCGTGTTCGCCGGCGGTGACGCCGTGTCGTTTCGCATGTACCCCGGCGGGGTGCGCCAGCTCGTGGACGGTTGGACCAAGGTGTTGGCCACGGGGGCTAGAGGGGGAGCTCCGTGGATCACGGCTGCGGTGGGGTGGTGGATCGCCGGCGCAACCGTCGCCGCCATGTCCGGCGCCCGGGCGGGTGCAGCACTCCTCCCGATGCCAGCTTTCCGCCGCCAGACGCCGTCTCCCCCGGGTGGGGAGCTCGGGCTGGCTGGCGACGCGGCCACCTATGTTCTCTGGGCTGCACAGATGGGCTGGCAGTTCCGGCGCGCCGGTCGATTCGCGCCTCTGACGGCAGCCGCCTTCCCGGTCCCGCTCGTGACGTTCCTCGTGTGCTTCGCCCGCTCGGTAGCAAAGATCGGGCTGGGACGGGATCTGGCTTGGAGGGGCCGGACGCTCACCGGCCGCTGAGCGGACCCCGGTACAGCGCTCGTGAGGGAGTCAGCCGAGACCGTCGTTCGCCGCCGCGGCCTCGGTCTGCAGCGAACCGGGAAGGTCTTCGGCATGGACGACGGCGAGGCGGCGGGTGGCACGCGTCAGCGCTACGTAGACCGCCCGCAGCCCCTGAGCCGAGTCTCGCTCTATACGGGCAGGCTCGACCACCACCACACCGTCGAACTCCAGCCCTTTGGCCTCCTCGACGGCCAGCAGTGCGGCCGGCGCGTCGAGCAGCGCTCCGTAGCCGCTGCCGGCGTCGATGCCGGCGGCCCGCAGACCGCCGGCGATGGCGGCGAGCAGCGACCGCGGGGCGATGACGGCCAGCCGCCCGTCACCTCCCGCTCCCCCGGAGAGGGCTTCGAGCTCAGAGCGGGCAGTGTCGACGACGGCATCTACCAGTGGGTCGCCGACTACCAATGGGTCGCCGACCTTCCGGGGGTGGCTGTCGCTTCCTGCCCCTGCCGGCGAGGGGGAGGGCCCGCTGGCGGTCACCCAACGGACGGGCTCGCCGCTTTCTCGCACAGCCGCCGGCGCGACCATCCCCGGTTCGGCTGCCGCCAGGACCCGCCTGGCCAGGTCCATGATCTCTACCGGCGTGCGGTAGTTCACCGTTAGGTCCACCTGCCGCCAGCCACGATCTGACGGGAGGTGGACGACCACCTCGGACCAGGCCTCGGGGGCCCAGGGGCCGGTGGCCTGGGCGATGTCGCCGACGACGGTCATCGATCCGCCCAGGGAGCGCCGGCCGAGCATCCGCAGCTGCATCGGCGACAGGTCCTGGGTCTCGTCGACGACGATGTGGCCGTATCTGCGGATGTCTTCGGGCTCGTCAGCGCCGCCGCGCCGCTTGGGCGGCCCGAGGAGGGCCCTGGCCTCGTCGAGGAGTGGGATGTCGGCATCGGTCCACTGCACCTCATTGAGCGACGTGGAACGGGGCCGGAGGAGCGCCAGCCGTTCGGTCTCGGAGAGTGTGGTCCTGGCGGCGAGCTCCACGAGCGGGCGAGCACCGAAGAGGTCGTGGAGCAGCTCTTCTGCGGTGAGGATGGGCCACATGCGATCCAGGGCAGCGGCGACGTCCGGCTGGCGACGTAGCTCGGATCCCAGCTCGGCCGCAGTGAGCCCCTCGTCCTCAGGGGGCGCCGAGCCGGCGGCGGGCGCCGAGCCGGGCACGGGTGGCGCCGCGGACGTCGGCGGAGTGGTCCGGCGGAAGGGCAGCACGGCCCCCGCTGCCCCGCCGCCCACTGCGCCGTTGGCGGCTACATCGCCGGGGCGGGTGCTCTCCGAGCCGAGCAGCACCTCGTCGGGGATCTCGGCTGCCGGCTCCGATCCCGGCGGAATGCGCCTGTGGACCTCCTCGAGTAGGTGGCGCCAAAGGAGGTTCTCGACGGTCCGCCGCCGGGCGTTGTGGGTGCCTGGGCGCCGCTTGGCCGCCGCGACGATCTGGGCGCTGGTATCCGGGCTGAGGCGCAACACCGCCCGGCCGTAGGGGACTTCCAGGGGACGGCGCAAGGGCCGCTGGCGGTCAGCGACAGCGCGCGCGATCACCTTTGCCATCCGGCCCGAGCCCTTGAGCCGGGCGGTGCCAAGATCCTCGGGTCGGCGGCTCTGCGGGCGGCCGTACAGTCCGGCAATGGTCGAGAGCTCGACGCCGGTCTCCCCGAGCGAGGGCAACACGTGTGCGATGTAGCGCAAGAAGGTCGGGTTCGGCCCCACGACCAACACACCCTGGCTCTCGAGCGGGAAGCGATGGGTGTAGAGCAGATAGGCAGCGCGGTGGAGAGCCACCGCGGTCTTGCCCGTGCCCGGGCCGCCTTGGACGACGAGGATCCCCCCGAGCGGGCCCCGGATGATCTCGTCCTGCTCCCGTTGCACCGTGGCGACGATGTCGCGCATCCGCCCTGTGCGAGCCCGCGAGAGGGCCGCGAGGAGCACGTGGGAGCCGGAGAGGCCGAGCCCCACTCCCTCGTCACTGCCCTCTTCGTCGAACAGCTCGTCCTCGAGGTCGAGCAGCTCACGCCCCTCCACGAGGAAGTGCCGGCGGCGGCGCAGGCCCATCGGGTGAGCGCCGGTGGCCCGGTAAAAGGGCTCCACCACCGGAGCCCGCCAGTCCACCACCAGCGGCTCCTGGTCGGCGTCGGAGATCGCCAGCCGGCCGATGTGGAAGGTCTCGGCCGGTTGGCCGCTGTCGGATCCGATTCTGTCGATTCTTCCGAACACGAGTGCCTCGTCACCGATCTGTAACTGCTCGAGGCGGCTGAGGCTGGTGCGGACCCTGATGTCGCGCTCGGTGAAGGACTGGAACGTGCCACCCCGCTCCCCGAACGCCTCCTGCAGCATTCCCGTGGCCGCGCCACGCATGGCTTCCAGACGTGTGTACGCGTGGTCCACGTGGGCCTGCTCCGCCGGGAGATCGGGGTGTGCCATATCGGGAAGGAGCAAGCTTTGTTGGTCGGGGAGCGCCATTGCAAGCCACCGGGGCCCATCGGGCCCATGCCCCAGTTAGCGTCGGGCCGGTGATCCAGCCCGATCCGAGCCCTTTCCTCGACGCCTGCCGGCGCCAGCCGGTGTCCCACACCCCTGTCTGGTTCATGCGCCAGGCCGGCCGGCACCTCCCGGAGTATCGGGCCGTCCGAGGATCGGGCAGCATCCTGGAGGCCATCGCCAGGCCGGAGCTCGCGGCTGAGATCACCCTGCAGCCGGTGCGGCGTTACGGGGTGGACGCAGCCATCCTGTACTCCGACATCGTCGTCCCGGTGCACGGCGCCGGCTTCGGCGTCGACATCGCTCCCGGTGTGGGACCCGTGGTGGCAGACCCGTTCCGGACCGCAGCCGACCTTGACCGGTTGCCGCCTTTCAACGCCGACGAGCACACACCATACGTCGCGGAAACCGTGCGGATCCTCGCCAAGGAGTTGGAGGTGCCCCTCATCGGATTTGCCGGTGCCCCGTTCACGGTTGCCAGTTACCTGATCGAGGGTCGCCCGTCCAAGGACTACGTCCTCACCAAGACGCTCATGTACAACGACCCGCTGCTCTGGGTCGCTCTGCTCGATCGCCTCGCCGATTATGCCATCGCCTCCTTGCGCTCCCAGGTCGGCGCGGGTGCTTCGGCGGTTCAGGTGTTCGACAGCTGGGCCGGCGCCCTGGCCCCCGACGACTACCGCCGCTACGTGCTGCCCGCCAGCACCAAGGTATTCGCCGGCGTCGCCGACCTTGGCGTGCCGCGCATCCACTTCGGGGTCACGACCGGCGAGCTGCTCGGGCTCCTGGCTGAGGCCGGCGCGGATGTCGTCGGCGTCGACTGGCGGGTGCCACTGGCGACTGCGGCCGAGCGAACCGGCGGTCGCGTAGCGCTGCAGGGCAATTTGGACCCGGCTGCGGTCGGCGCTGGCTGGGAGGCCACCGAGGTCAAAGCCCTGGAGGTCTTGTCAGCAGCCGCCGATCTAAGTGGTCACATCTTCAACCTCGGCCACGGCGTCCTGCCCACGACCGACCCGTCGGTGCTGAGCCGCCTGGTCGAACTGGTGCACACCACCGTTCATCCGTCGCTGTGAGGTACGCCGTGGTGGGCAGCGGGATAGCCGGGCTGGCCGCAGCCTGGGAACTGACCTCCCGCTCCTCCGATGCGTCAGTGACGGTGTTCGACCCAGGACCGCCTGGGGGCAAGATCCGCACCACGCAATTCGAGGGTCGAGCGGTGGACGAGGGCCCGGATGCCTTCCTGACCCGGGTGCCCGAGGCGGTGCAGCTCTGCGCAGAGCTCGGGATCACAGGCGAGTTGGTGGGGCCGGCGGCCGGATCGTCGATGGTCTGGTGGGGTGGCCGCCTGCGACCCCTTCCGGACGGCTTGGTGCTTGGGGTGCCCGGGCGGCTGTCGGCCATCGCCCGGAGCGGGATCCTGTCCCCGTTCGGCGCCCTGAGAGCAGGGCTCGACCTCCTGCTGCCTCGCACGGAGATCCCGGACGACCTCTCGGTGTACGACTTGGTCGCGGCCCGCTTCGGCAAGGAAGTGGCCACCCGCCTGGTCGACCCCCTCGTCGGCGGGATACACGCCGGGCGCACCGACGAGCTGAGCGCGTCTGCCACGGTGCCTCAGCTCGTGTCGGCGGCGCGCAGGTCTCGCAGCCTGCTCCTGGCGCTTCGGACCATGGGCTCCGCCGGCCCGACAGGCCCGGTGTTCCTCACGCCGCGTCTCGGTCTGGGCCGGATGGTCGAGGTGCTGGTATCCAAGCTGAAGGAGCGGGGGGCCACGTTCGCGGACCGGGCGGTCGGGCCATTGGCACCCACCGCAGGCGGTGGCATTTCCGTCGACGGAGGGGAGCGCTACGACGGCGTGGTGCTGGCCGCGCCGGCCCCGGCCGCGGCCGGGCTCGTGGATGCAGTGTCTCCCTCCGCCGCCACCGGCCTGCGCGAGATCGACCATGCATCGGTCGTCGTGGTGACGATGTCTTTTCCCGCGGGATCCGTGCCGGTGCCTGAAGGGGTCAACGGTTTCCTGGTCCCCCGAACCGCGGGGCGCCTGATGACCGCATGCTCGTTCGCTTCCGCCAAGTGGCCTCATTGGGGTACGGCGGGGAGGACACTGGTCCGGCTATCGGCCGGACGGTCCGGGGACGAACGCGCCATCGGGCTAGGTGACGACACCCTGGTCGAGCGCCTGTCGGAAGAGCTCGGCATCGCCCTCAGCCAACGGCTCCCGGCGCCGGACAGCGCGCGGGTGACCCGCTGGGCGGGGAGCTTCCCCCAGTACTCGGTCGGGCACTCCCGCAGGGTCGCCTCCATCGACGCAGCGCTGGCCTCGGATCAGCCGGGCATTGCGCTGGCAGGCGCGGCCTATCGCGGGGCCGGGATCCCGGCGTGCATAGGCTCGGGGCGCCGGGCGGCTGGGATCCTGCTCGCCATGACCTCGCCCGGCAGGGACCGCGGGCTAGGGGTGGGGTGACGCCCGGCCGCGCTCGGCCCACAGCGCCAGCCGCAACCGGCTCAGTCCCACCAGGGACCGGGGTATACGCCTCAGGATAGAGGTGCGCGGCGGGCGCCCGTCGGTGACCGCCACGGGGACCTCCACGACGAGCAGGCCGGCCCTCTCGGCGCGCAGGACGACTTCGGTGTCGAAGATGTCGGCACCGAACCGACTGGCGTCGACCACTGGCAGCAACGGCTCGCGCACCAGGAGCTTCATCCCGTGGGTGTCGCTCACGCAGAGCCCGAAAGCCACCTCGAGTAGCAGCGAGAAGACTGCGGTGACCAGGCGCCGCCCGCGCGGCCGGCTGTCCTCGGCCCCGGAGCTGCGCTTGCTTCCCACCACGACGACCGCGGCCTGTTGCTCGACCACCTTCCGGGCGGTCTCCAAGAACCCGAGGTCCACCAGGTCCACGTCGAAGTTGATCACCTGCTCGCCGGACGCCTCCAGGAACCCGGCCCTCAGTGCTGCGCCGTAGTCCGCCACGGGCCTACGCAGGACGCGGACCTCTTCGAACTCGCGGGACGCCCGATCAGCCACCGCTACGGTCTGGTCGGTGGACCCGTTCTCGACCACGAGCACCTCGAAGCGCAGGCCTCGGTCCCGTAGCCCGCGCACCGTCCGCTCGACTGCGTCGGCGAGGTAGGACGCTTCGTTGTGTGCCGGCATCACGATCGACACCGACAGTGCAGGCACCCCGGGAAGAAGGCTGATGGGCTGCCACGGTAGCGGGCCGCCTCGGCCCGTGATCCTCGCCGCTGTAGCTTCGATCCATCGACATACTCTTCGTCTGCACCGCCAACCAGTGCCGCTCCCCGATGGCCGCCGGCCTCTTCGCTGCGGCCGCGGCTCGGGTAGGGCTCGACGTGTCGGTGGCATCGGCCGGCCTGCTGGCGGGGGGATGGCCGGCCCCCGACGAGGTGGTGTCGGTGATGGCCGACATCGGCGTAGACCTGTCCGGGCACCGCAGCCAGCAGCTCGACGAGTCGTTGCTGGACGAGGCCGGCCTAGTGGTCGCCATGACCCGCCAGCACGTCATCAGCGTCGTCGGGGACCACCCTCAGGCGTGGCCGAAGGTGTTCCGGCTCCACGAGGTGCTGGAGAGGGCGACACAGGTGGCGGACCGGCTTCAGGGTACCGACCTCGCCGCCTGGGTGTCCTGGCTCCATGCCGGGCGCAAGCCGGCGGACATCCTGGCGCTGGACGGCGGGCAAGATGTCGTCGACCCGATGGGCCAGCGGCGACGCGCCTATGAGCGAACCCGTAACGAGCTCGCCGCGAAGGTGGGTGCCCTCGCCGATTCAATGGCCCGGACGACATCGGGCCGGTCGGTCGGGCCTGCTGCACCGGTTTGACCGTCAGCGGCCCAACGGTCAGAGTTTGTGGCTCATGCCCGACGACTCCCTCCGGATCGCATTGCTCGTCTACCGGGGCAACCCGCACTCCGGCGGCCAGGGCGTCTACACCCGTTACCTGGCACGAGAGCTGACCGAGCTGGGCCACCGGGTCACCGTGTTCTCCGGTCAACCCTGGCCGATCCTCGACGCGGGCGTGGGCTTCGTACCGGTGCCGAGCCTCGACCTGTACAGGGCCAGCGACCCTTTCCGCGTGCCACGCCTCCGTGAGTTCCGCTCCAAGGTGGATGCGCTCGAGTTCGCACTCATGTGTACTGCCGGCTTCCCCGAGCCGAGGACCTTCAGCCTCCGGGTCCGGCGCGCCCTCGCCGAGCGGCGCGGTGAGTTCGACGTGGTCCACGACAACCAGACGTTCGGTAGGGCGCTCCTCGGCGTCATGGACGACGGGTGGCCGGTCCTCGGCACCTGTCACCATCCGATCACCGTCGATCGGAGGCTCGACCTCGCCCACGCCCAGGGGCTCAAGCGCCAGGTCACGCTCAGGCGCTGGTACGGGTTCGTCGAGATGCAGAAGCGGGTGGCCCGCCGCTTTCCTCGCATAGTGACGGTTTCCCACTCGTCGAAGAACCACATCGTCGAGCAGATGGGCGTGGAGCCCGAGAAGCTCGCAGTTGTGCCGATCGGGGCCGACCACACCCACTTCAGGCCCCGACCAGACGTCGTCAGGGTCCCCGGCCGAATAATGACGACCGCCAGCTCGGATGTCCCGATGAAGGGCTTGTCGCCGCTCCTGGAGGCGCTCGCCAAGCTCCGCGTCGAACACCCTGATGCCCACCTGGTTGTGGTCGGACGGCTGAGGGACGACAGCCCGGTCGCCTCCACTTTGGCAAGCCTCGGGCTGTCGAGCTGCGTGACCTTCGCATCGGGCGTGAGCGACGACCGGCTCGTCGAGCTTTACGCAGAGGCGCAGGTGGCGGTCGTTCCTTCCCTGTACGAAGGCTTTTCGCTCCCCGCCGTCGAGGCGATGGCGTGCGGCGTTCCCCTCGTGGCCACCACGGGGGGCGCCCTGCCGGAGGTCGTCGGGACCAGCGGAGAGACCGGCCTCCTGGTCGAACCCAACGATCCCGGTGAGCTGGCGATGGCAATCGGTCGGCTCCTGGACGATCGTGACCTGTCGGCTCGCCTATCGGCGGCCGGGCGGGCGCGGGTCCTCGAACGCTTCACCTGGCAGGCCTGTGCTGCGACCACTGCCGAGCACTACCGCTGGGTCATAGACCACCAACGCCTGGCGGCGGCCAGCTGATGCTCACCGTTAGGTACGACACGCTCCGGGTGGCTCCCGGCGACCGCCTGATGGACATGGGCAGCGGAGGAGGGCGGCACGCGTTCGAGGCGATGCGCTACGGCGCACGCGTCGTGGCGGTCGATGCCGATGCCGGCGAAGTGAAGGCGGCGACGGGCATGATGCAGGCAATCGTCGCAGAGGAGGCATGGACCGGGGGGACCGGTGGCAGCTCCGTCGCTGATGCTCTGGCTCTTCCGTTCCTGTCGGACAGCTTCGACCGCATCATTGCCGCTGAGGTCCTCGAGCACATCCCCGACGACCGTGGCGCCATCTTGGAGCTGGTCAGGGTCCTGCGCCCGGGGGGGACGATGGCTGTCACCGTGCCCCGGTGGCTGCCAGAGCTGGTCACCTGGGCCATCTCCGACGAGTACCACATGACACCCGGCGGCCACGTGAGGATCTACAGGCGCTCGGCGCTGATCGAGCGACTGGAATGCGCGGGCTTGGAGGTCTACTCGCGGCACCACGCCCACGCCCTCCACACGCCGTACTGGTGGTTGAAAGCCGCCGTCGGGGTTGGAAACGATGACCACCGCTTGGTCCGTGCTTACCACCGCATGCTGGTGTGGGACATCACCCACCACACACCACTGACCCGGGTGCCCGAGGCGTTGCTCAACCCGGTGCTCGGCAAGAGCTCGGTGCTGTACCTCCGCAAGCCGGCATGAGCGGTACGAGCGGGCAGCTGACCCGAGCACAGCTGAACAGCACGGGGGACTGGATCGCGTCGGTGCAGTTGCCGGGCGGCATGATCCCCTGGTTCCCCGGGGGCCATGCCGATCCGTGGAACCACACGGAGGCGGCGATGGCTCTAGCCCTGGCAGGCCGGCTCAGCGAGGCCGAGGCAGCCTACGAATGGCTGCGCTCGACGCAGCTTGCCGACGGGAGCTGGTGCCTGTATTACCTGGCGGAGGGGATAGAGGAGCCCCGCAGGGATCCGAACGTCTGCGCCTATGTCGCGGCCGGGGTCTGGTGGCACTACCTGGAGACCGGCGACCGCGGTTTCCTCGACACCATGTGGCCCGTCGTCGAGGCCGCCATCGGCTTCGTGGTCGGCCTGCAGCGCCCAGGCGGAGAGATCGCTTGGTCACGCGACGTGGACGGCGCCCCTGGACAATTTGCCCTCCTCACCGCCAACGCGTCGATCTACCACAGCCTCCGGTGTGCGGTGGCAGTCGCAGAGGCAACCGGTCGCGAGCGGCCCGGGTGGGACCTGGCCGCCGAGCGGGTCGGGGAGAGCATCGCCGACCGTCCCTCCGTCTTCTTGCCGAAGGACAGGTGGGCGATGGACTGGTACTACCCCGTGTTGAGCGGCGCGCTGACGGGCGAGGCCGCCACGGCGCGGATGGAGTCCGGCTGGCCGGTATTCATCATGGAAGGCCTCGGCGTACGTTGCGTCGCGAGCAACCCGTGGGTGACTGCAGCCGAGACCGCCGAGTGCGTCATGGCGGCGGCAGCCGTTGGCTGGCACGAGCGGGCCGCCACCCTCCTGTCATGGACACGCCACCTACGCGACGAGGACGGAGCGTACGGCACGGGGTGCGTCCACCCGCAGTGCGTCCGCTACCCCGGCGGAGAGCGTTCGACCTACACCGCAGCCGCGGTGCTGATGGCCGACCACGTGCTGTTCGGCCAAGGGCCGGCCTCGGGCTTCTTCCTGCCCGGCGGGTTCGCCTCGTCGATGGATCAGGCCCTTCCGCCGGGGCCCGAGAGGGCTCGGCTCGGCTGAATCACCTCCCGCCGACCGCTTGGGCATCAGAGCCGCACGGGGGTATTCAGACCCGCCGCAGGACCCTCAGGCTCCCGCAGCCCGCTTCAGCCTCCTCGACGTAGCAACCCGACGCCACTGCCTCGCAGTACAGCTCGAAAGGAGGCCGGCCGCCGGCGCTCGGGTCCTCGAACACGTCGTGGATGGCGAGGATTCCGCCAGGCGCCAACTTGGGTGTCCACGCGTCGTAGTCGGCCCACGCCACCTCCGCCCCGTGCCCACCGTCGATGAACAGCAAGCTGAGCGGGGCTCCCCACACCCGCGCCACACTCGTCGAGGCGCCGACGACTAGGACCACGTGCTCTTCGAGCTTGGCAGCCGCCAGCGCTTGCCGAGCGAAGGGCAGCGTGTCCATGCGGCCGTTGGCGTCCACGACGTCGGGGTCGTGGTGTTCCCAACCCTCCTGGTTTTCCTCGGAGCCTCTGTGGTGGTCGACGCTGAACAGCACCTGGCCCCCATTTCGCGCCGCATCGCCCAGGTACAACGCTGACTTGCCGCAGTAGGTACCGACCTCCAGCAGCGGTCCGAGGCCGGTGGAGGCTGCCACTTGCCCTGCTGCGTGAAGCGCAATCCCCTCGTCATCGGGCATGAACCCCTTGGTCACCCGGGCGACCTCGAGGACCGAAGGAGTCAGTCGAATGCTCCTGCCTGATCCCGGTCGGCCGTCCATACGGGGGCACTTATGGTGTTGATCGTGTCGCGGTGGTGGTCGTGCACGAAGAGCACCTTGTTGAAGATCACGAACTTGGCGATCCAGAGGACGCCGAAGGCTGCCACGTAGACCACCGTCACCAGCCCGGTCTTGACCAGGTGGGCGAAGTGATGGTGCTGCGCGAACGACTCGGCCACGTCCACGCAGAAGGTGGAGATGCCCCACCCGAGGAAGGCGAGCGCCCAGAACGGCACGACTTCTTTCCACAGATGACCCTTGCCAGACTTGCCCCACGCCCACTTGCGGTTCAGCTCGTAGGACGGGACCGTGGCGATCGCCGTGGCCAGGGTGCTGGAGAGCACGGCGGGCCAGCCGAGGAGACCGTCGAAAGTGACGAGGAACACCACGCTGACGATCACAGAGACCACCGAGGCCGCCGAGTACTTCAGCAGCTTTTGCCCTTCCGGGCTGCGTAGGCGCTCGCGCACATCATGCACGCTCGATGCCATTGCCGACACGATACCCGCCGGCATCCGTCCGGGGGCCGCGCGCCATCCAGGTCCGCCCACGGCCCGACGTCAGCCACAATGGCGGGGTGACCGCTGCCCTCGACGAACTCGTCGCAACGCTCGACCTCGAGGCGGTGGAGGTCGACATCTACCGCGGCTCGAGTCCGGCGGGCCCGGGCTTGCGGGTCTTCGGCGGCCAGGTCGCTGCTCAGGCCCTGGTAGCCGCCGGGCGTACGGTCCCCCGTTACGACGACAGATCGGTGCACTCGCTGCAGGCGTACTTCCTACGGCCCGGGGACCCGACGATCCCGATCCTCTTCGAGGTAGACCGCATCCGGGACGGTCGGTCTTTCACGACCCGTCGGGTCGCTGCTATCCAACGCGGCGAAGCCATCTTCCACCTCTCCGCGTCGTTCCATGTCCCCGAGGAGGGTGTAGCCCACCAGACACCGATGCCGCCCGTGCCCGACCCCGAGACGCTCCCTGACTGGCGGGACCGCCACGGTGACCGATTGGGGGGCTGGCACGACCGCCCTCGGCCGGTCGACGTCCGATACATAGGGGATCCAGTGCGAAACGGCCCCGATTCGCCACCCCGAGCGCCGGAGCACTCCATGTGGTTCCGCGCCGACGGGAAGCTGGACGACGATCCGATGCAGCACGCGTGCATCGTGGCCTATGCGAGTGACCTAACGCTGCTCGACACGATCATGCTCCCCCACGGGCTCATATGGGACGACCCGGATGCCCAGCAGGTGAGCCTGGATCACGCGATGTGGTTCCACCGGCCCTTGCGGGCCGACGACTGGCTGCTCTACAACCAGCGCAGCCCGATCGCCGCAGGCGGTCGCGGCCTGGCTGTGGGCACCATCTTCACCCGAACCGGCGACCTGGCGGTGACAGTGGTCCAAGAGGGCCTGCTACGCACTCACCGGCCCACTACGGCTTCGGAGGCTGCGAAGTCGCTCAGCACCGACACCTGAGGCAGCCCACGGGCAGCGGGTTACCCCCGCTCGTCGATGGCGATGTAATCGCGCTCGTCGGAGCCGGTCCAGATCTGGCGTGGACGGTAGATCTTGCTGTCCTGCTCGAGCAGCTCCTGCCAGTGCGACAGCCACCCCGCGGTACGGGGAATGGCGAAGAGCACTGTGAACATCTCGGTCGGGAACCCCATCGCCTGGTAGATCAGGCCGGAGTAGAAGTCGACGTTGGGGTACAGCTTCCGGGAGACGAAGTAGTCGTCCGAGAGGGCGACCTCTTCCAGCTTGAGGGCGATGTCGAGGAGGGGGTTCTTGCCGGTGACGGAGAAGACCTCCTCGGCTGTCTTCTTGATGATCTTGGCCCGCGGATCGTAATTCTTGTAGACCCGATGCCCGAAGCCCTGGAGCTTGCCCTTGCCGGCCTTGACGTCGGCGATGAAGGCGCCGACGTTGTCGATCGATCCGATCTGCGTGAGCATCCGAAGGACGGCTTCGTTGGCCCCCCCGTGGCGGGGGCCGTATAGCGCAGCGGCGGCCGCCGAGGCCGCCGAGTAGGGATCGGCGTGTGAAGACCCCACCGTGCGCATCGCCAGCGTCCCGCAGTTCTGCTCGTGGTCGGCGTGGAGGATGAAGAGCACATCGAGAGCGCGCGCCAGGACCGGGTCGGCCTCGTAGCGTGGCTCGGCAATCTTCCACATCATGGCCAGGAAGTTCTCGGTGAAGCTAAGGCTGTTGTCCGGGTATACGAAGGGCATACCCAGGCTGAAGCGGTGTGCAGCAGCTGCGAGGGTCGGGGTTTTGGCGATCAGGCGCACGATCTGGCGCTGGCGTACCTCGGGATCGGTGACATCCTTGGCCTCGGGGTAGAAGGTGGAGAAGGCAGCCAGGCCCGACACGAGCATCCCCATCGGATGGGCGTCGTAGTGGAAGCCGTCCAGGAAGCGCTTGCGAAAGTTCTCGTGAATGTAGGTGTGGTTGGTGATCTCGTCGGTCCACACCGACAGCTGCCGGGCACTCGGCAGGTCACCGTTGAGGAGCAGGAAGGCCACCTCGAGGAACGAGGACTTCTCCGCTAGCTGCTCGATGGGGTAGCCGCGGTAGCGAAGGATGCCGTTGTCGCCGTCGAGGTAGGTGATAGCGCTGGACGCCACCGCAGTCGTCAAGAAGGCTGGGTCGCGAAACCAGATCCCGGGGAGCAGCTTGCGGAAGTCATCGGCTGAGACACCGCCATCGACGATGGGGATCTCGACGACCTCGCCGCTGCGGTTGTCGGTGACGGTGATCGATTCGGTCACTACTCCCCCTGTCGGGATGGGATTCGTTGCATTCGCTCATGATCGTACCGCCCAGCCGCCTCCCACCAAACGGCGGCCCGGAACCGAGGCGGGGCGTGGCGTGAGTCCCCCCCTTGGGGCATGATCTGGCGGTGGACTCTCCCGCCCCCAAGCCCGACGTGGACCTCCCGGCGATCCGGGACGGCATCGACGATGTCGATCGGCGCCTGGTGACCCTGCTCGCCGAGCGGGGGCGCTTGGTCAGGCAGGTGGTCCACTACAAGCGGGCTCATCACATGCCGGTCGTCGACCGCGGACGCGAGGACGACATGCTGGCGCGCATCGCCGAGACGGCGCGGGAGGCGGGCCTCGATCCCCGAGTGGCCCAACAGGTCCTGCGTACGATTATCGACGGGTTCACCTTGCTCGAGGCCGAGGAGCTGGGACCCGACCACATCGCCTGAAGGCGTTCAGAGCAGGTCGTAGCGGTAGAGGTTGGTTTGTCGGGTGACGAAGCCCAGCCTCTGGTACAGCCGGTTGGCTGCCTGCCTGGTGGGCCGGGACGTGAGCTCGACGGTGCGCGCGCCTGCGGCGCGGGCGGCGTCGAGGGCGGCGCGGGTCAGCAGTTCGCCGCCTCCCTGGCCTCGAACGGCCTGGTCGACGATGACATCCTCGATCCACGCCCGCACCCCTGTCGGGATACGGAATATGGCCAGCGTGAGCGCCCCGACGATCGTGCCTCCCTCCCCGTTGCGCAGCACGAAGAACACCGTCGCCGGCGAACCCACGATCTCACTGAGATCCCCGACGCTGGGTGCGGGCGCGCTGGCCGACAGTTGCGGCAGGAGCCGGACGATGGCTTCGACCAGCTCTTCGTCAGCCTCGATGACCCTGGAGACGCACAGCACGATCCCGGGAAGCTAGTGAAAGTACCGCCTACCCGCCAGCGCTAGAGCTCTCCCGGTCGCCCTGACGGCGGTGAGAGCGGGTCCGCCTGACAGCAGGGGCACCAGTAGACGGAGCGGGGCTGGCGGCCGAGCAGGGCCCGCCGGACCATGGCGCCGCAGCGACGGCAGGGCCTGCCGGCCCGCCGGTAGACCCACGTGTCGCCCCGCCGGCCCCCAAAAGAGCGAGACACCGAAGGACCGGCCGTAGCGTTGGCCGCCATCAGCTGCGACGCGGTGGCGACCAAAGCGTCGATGGACCCGTCGCCCAGAGCAGTGGATGCCGCCCACGGTGAGACGCCGCAGAGGAAGAGCGCCTCGCAACGGTAGATGTTGCCGATCCCGGCGACCACCTGCTGGTCGAGCAGCAGCTCTCCTGCGGTGGGAGACGCGCCGGCCCGGGCTCGGGCCCTGGCCCGCACCACGGGCGGATCGAGGGCAGCGGGTACGAGAACATCAGGCCCCAGTCGCCTCAGCGTGGGGTGGATACCCACCTCGCGCTCGGAGAGCACCTCGATCACCGGGGCGTTGAAGCAGACCGCCACCCGGTGGGCGGCATGGAGGGCCACTCGGGCCTGCGAGGCGGGCCTCCCCCACCGCTCGCCGGCCGGATAGACGTGCCATGACCCGGTCATTCGCATGTGGGTGTGGAGGACCAGACCTTCGGAGAAGCGAAGCAGGAGGTGCTTGCCGTGGGCATCGACGGCGTCCACTCGGCAGCCCACCAGGCGCTCGACACCAATCCCCCGAGCTGCGGTCGCCGCCGTGATGGTACGGCCGCCCAGCCACTTCCGTAGCGACTCGGCGGTGCGGTAGATGGTGTCGCCCTCGGGCATCGCCTGAAACCCTCTTACGTCCCGTAGAGCACGAGGCCCCTGGGTGTTGGGGTGAAATGGGCGTCGCGCAGCGTTGCGCCCAGCCCCTCAGGCCAGCGCTGCAATGCCAGGCGCCCCCAACGGCCGGAGGTCACCAGATGCGACAGGGCTCCCACGGCTCGCTCCTCCCAGCCGCCATCGAGTTCCCGGGTGGCGACGAGCCCCTTGCCACCCCGCTCGACGTAAAGGCTGAGCTCGCCGTCGACCAGCACTACGTAAGAGCCGGCGTGCCTCGCCGGACCCCGTACCGGCCAGGGAAGGCCGAGCCCGAAGGGGTTGGCGGGGTCGGTCGCCGCCAGGACCAGAACCGATCCGTCGGTCCCCGGCGCCTGCACTGCGGGCCGGGTCGTTGGGAAGGTGATGATCTGGTCAGGCACCGCTGGAGGATTCCACCCGCCGACGGTCGCCGGCTCTCCGGCCTCCTCCGCTGACCACTGACGCACGGACCGCAGCCGGTCGACCGCCCCCGGCAGCGCGAACTGTGCTCCTCCCATTCCAGACACGAAGTAGCCACGCCGGATGCGTCCGGCGTCCTCCATCGTGCGCAGCACTGGGTACACCCCGGCGAAGCCGCCGGGGATCCCCTCGCCGCGGACGGCCTCCCGGGTGAGAACGCCGTGCCGCTCGAGCAGTAACCCGGCGACCGCCACTCCGGTCTCGGTCGGCGTGGGCAGATGAGGACCCAGTTCCCGCTCGACCAGCGACCAGCGGCCCTGCCCGCGAGGTGGCCCGAGGGCACCCAGGACGCCGAGGCGCGGACGCATGCGACCCCCGCCGGGCCGGGTCCCTCCGCGCAGTGAGGATCCGCGTCGACCGCCGCCTGCGCCACCTGCGCTGGCCCTCACCGCGGCGAAGGCATCGCCGGTGACCTCGCCCGCCCACACCAGGTCCCAAAGCGCCTCCAACGTGTCCTGGTCGGTCGCACCGGGCGCTCCGAGCTCACGGAAGAAGCAGGCACCGCGTTCCGCCAGCACCCGCCGAAGGTGATGGTGCAGCTCGCCGGTGAGCTCACCGCCAACCCCTTCTCCAGGCACCACACCAGCGGTCACCTCCGGGCCGCCGGCCTGGGCCTCGGCTGTGGGAGCGCGTTCCGGCATCCCCGCCAGCACCCCACCGGCGAAGCCCAGCCGCCGCCAGAGCAGCGGAGCCTGGTGCCGCAGTCCGAGCACGATACGCCCGTCCGTGCGTCCGATCGCACCCGCTCCGACCCACATGACCTCGCCGGCAGCCATCAGCTCATCGAGCATCCGGGGTTGGTAGCCCCGGACGCGCGAGGGGAGCATGTCGGCCTCCAGGGCGCTCGCCGGGATGGCAAACCCCTGGAGCTGGCCGATGACTTCGAAGAGACGTTCGAGACCGCCGGCGGCTGGTGTGTGCCCCACCGCCGCCACCCCGTGCCAGGCGGGAAGGAAACGCACCAGGGCGCCGGCGTCAGCAGGCGCCACCTCCTTGCGCAGGGCCGCCAGGGAGCGCTGGCGCAGGATGCGTAGCACCTCGGTGTCACACCACTCGTCCCGGCCACTTCCCCCAGGTCGGAACGCACCCCGCTCCAGGCGTCCCTCGCCGGCCAGCTGCTGGATTACGGCGCCGACCGCCGCGGCGGAGATCCCCAAGCGGGCGGCCGGCTCGCTGACGACGAACGGCCCGTGCACCCGGGACCACCGGCGAACGATCTGGAGGAGCCCGTCGGGCACCGGTTCGAGGAAGGCGTCGGCCACACCAGGGGGGGGCACCACCCCGAGCCCATCGCGGTAGCGGCCGGCATCCTCGGATGCGATCAGGCGAAGCTCCCCGGCGATGCGCACGGGGACCGCCCTTCGGTCTTCCACCAGAGCCGACGCCGCCAGCGCAGCGACCCCCGGGGCGCAGCGCTCCTCCAACTCCGAAGCCGAAAGGTCGCCCAGGCGCCGGAGAAGGTCAGCAGCCTGGTCGATCGAGGTAGCCAGCCGCCGCTCGTCGAGGGCCTGCAGCTCGGCCTCGAGCGCGGTCAGGACTCCGGCGTCGAGAAGGTCCCGGAGCTCGTCGGTGCCGAGCAGCTCGGCGAGCATCCGCCGGTCGAGGGTCAAGGCCTGGGCCCGGCGCTCGGCCAGGGGGGCGTCTCCCTCGTACATGAACTGGGCGACGTAGGCGAAGGCCAGGCCGCTGGCGAAGGGCGACGGACTCGGAAGTTCGACTGTCGCCACCCGGACCTTGCGGGCCGCCACATCCCGCAACAGCGAGGTCAGCGCCGGCAGGTCGAAAGCGTCTCGCAGGCACTCGCGATAGGTTTCCAGGAGGACCGGGAACTGCCCGTGCTTGGATGCCACCGCCAACAGGTCGGCTGCACGCTGGCGCAGCTGCCACAAAGGGGTGCGCGCTCCGGGCCGACGCCGAGGCAACAGCAGGCTACGGGCGGCGTTCTCCCTGAAGCGCGCGGCAAAGAGCGCGGAGTCGCCGGTGGCCCCGACGACCAGCTCCTCGATCTCGTCGGGGTCGATCATGACTGCCTCGGTCGGCGGTACGTCCTCCGCTTCGGGCAACCTCACGATGATGCCGTCGTCGCTCCAAACCGCCTGCACGCCCGCCCCTTGGGTGTGTCGGAGCCGGGCTTCGATGGCCATCGCCCAGGGTGCGTGGACCCGGGCGCCGAAGGGCGACAGGACAGCGACCCGCCAGTCGCCAAGCTCGTCGCGGAACCGCTCGACGACGATCTGGCGATCAGTCGGCAAGAGCCCGCCTGTGGCCTCGAGCTCCTCGGCCACGTAGGCGCGAAGGTTGCGCACCGCCAACTCGTCGAGGTCGTGGTCAGCTCGCAGCACGGCATCGTCGGTCCGCGCCAACTTCCGGGTGAAGGCGCCGACGGCGACCCCGAGCTCGTAAGGGCGACCAAGAACCTCTCCGTGCCAGAACGGCATCTTGCCGGGCACCCCCGGTGCCGGCGTGACGACCACCCGGTCGCGCGTGATGTCTTCGATGCGCCACGTCGTGGCGCCGAGCAGGAACGTCTCCCCCACCCTGCTCTCGTAAACCATCTCCTCGTCGAGCTCGCCCACCCTCCCGCCATTAGGGGTGAACACACCGAACAGGCCGCGGTCAGGGATGGTCCCCCCGCTGGTGACCGCCAGCATCTTGGCCCCCGGCCTGGCGGTCAGGGTCCCTCCGACGCGATCCCACACCAGCCGGGGCCGGAGCTCGGCGAACTCGTCGCTCGGGTAGCGCCCCGCCAGCATGTCGAGTACACCTTCGAACGCCGCGGTCCCCAGCTCAGAGAACGGGTAAGCCCTCCTGACCACGCCGGCCACCTCCACCACGGCTACCGGCGCGTCGGCGGCGGCCACCATGGCCACGATCTGCTGCGCCAGCACGTCGAGCGGGTTGCGCGGCACCCTGGTCTCCTCGACCAGCCCAGCGTGCATCCGCTGCGCGACGACCGCCGACACCAGCAAGTCGTGCCGGAACTTCGGGAAGATCCGACCTCGGGACACCTCGCCCACGTTGTGGCCGGCCCGGCCGATGCGCTGCAGGCCCGACGCCACCGAGGTCGGCGCCTCCACCTGGATGACCAGATCGATGGCCCCCATGTCGATACCAAGCTCCAGGCTGGAGGTGGCGACCAGGGCCGGCAGCCTCCCCGCCTTGAGGGCGTCCTCGATCTCGAGGCGCTGCTCTCGGGCGATCGACCCGTGGTGAGCCCGCACCATCTCTGCGGGGGCGCCGGCGCCGTGGTAACCGCTACCGGACCGGGTGTAGCCGAACTGCTCGTCGGCGCCCTCCTCCCCCTCAGCGGCCAGCTCGTTGAGCCGCGCCGCCAGGCGTTCGGCCAGGCGGCGGGAGTTGACGAAGATCAGGGTCGAGCGGTGCGCCCTGATCAGTTCGAGCAGCTTAGGGTAGATCGCCGGCCAGATCGACGAACGGACTTCTGGGGTCCCTGCGGCGGCGCCCCGCATGAGCAGGTCTCCGCCGTCCTCCTCGTCAGAGGGCCCAGAAAGGGATCTTCCCAGCTCACCCATGTCTTCGACTGGCACGACGATCGACAGCTCGAGGGGCTTGCGGACCCCCGCGTCGACAATCGTGACCGGCCTGCGGTCGCCCGCCTGCGACTGGCCACCGAGGAAGCGGGCCAGCTCCTCGAGTGGGCGCTGGGTGGCCGACAGGCCGATGCGCTGGGGCGGCTCCTCCGTGAGCTGCTCCAGCCGTTCGAGAGACAGGGCCAGGTGGGCGCCGCGCTTGGTGGCGGCCATCGCGTGTATCTCGTCCACGATCACGTGCTGGACACCTTCGAGGATGGCGGCAGCCTGTGAGGTGAGCAGGAGGTAGAGGGACTCCGGGGTGGTGATGAGGATGTCTGGCGGGCGCCTGGCCATGGACCGGCGCTCCTCGGCGGGGGTGTCGCCGGTGCGAGTGGCAACCCGGATCTCTGGCACTTCCACGCCCAAGCGGCCGGCTTCCCGGGCGATACCGGTCAGTGGCGCCCGGAGGTTGCGCTCGACGTCGTAGGTCAGGGCTTTCAGGGGGCTTACATAGAGGACTCGGCTACCACGCTTGGGGGCGCCGCGAACGGCGGGGGCGGCGATCAACCGATCGATGGCCCACAGGAAGGCGGCCAAAGTCTTGCCCGAACCGGTGGGAGCCAGGATCAGAGTGTGCTCGCCCCTGCCGATGGCAGCCCAACCCTGCTCCTGCGCGGCCGTGGGAGCCTCGAAGGCCGCCGCGAACCAAGCAGAGGTGGGCGCCGAGAAGTCCATGCCCTCGGAAGCGTACGGCGGACATGCGACATCCCCGCGGCCCTGATCCACGCCGCGCGGGGCCCGCGGCTCGTCAGCCACCGCCCGTGCCCGCACCAAGGGCCGCTCCCGGCGGTACCTTCGATAGATGGAGCCCGTCCGTTGGGAGCGCCATCCGCAGTTGCGCCGACCCTTGCTCGTAGTGGCGTTCGAGGGGTGGAACGATGCGGGTGACGCCGCATCACTTGCGCTGTCCTACCTCGCCCAGGCATGGGACGCCACGCCGTTCGCCGAGCTGGATCCCGAAGAGTTCTTCGACTTCACCGAGACGCGCCCCCAGGTCAAGATCGTCGACGGCGCCACCCGGGCGGTCGAATGGCCATTGACGGAGTTCCTCCATGCCCAGGTCCCGGGGACCGGGCGGGACGTCGTGCTGGTTCGAGGTGTCGAGCCGCAGCTCAAGTGGCGGACGTTCTGCAATTCGATCGTGGAGGTGGCGGCCTCCCTCGGCGTCGAGATGGCGGCGACGCTGGGGGCCCTCCTGGCCGATGTCCCCCACACCCGCCCGGTGAAAGTCACCGGTACCACTGACGACGCCGAGCTGGCGGGCCGCCTCGGGCTGTCGTCCTCGACCTACGAGGGTCCCACCGGGATCGTCGGCGTGCTCCACGACGCCTTCGACAAGGCCGGCATGCGCACCGCCAGCTTTTGGGCTGCTGTACCCCACTACGTGCACCAGGTACCTTCGCCCAAGGCGGCGCTGGCCCTGGTAGAGCGATCCGCCAGCCTGGTCGGCGCGCGGGTCAATCCGCTCGAACTTCGGGTCGCGGCCGAAGAATACGAGCGTCAGGTGAGCGAGCGGGTGGCCGACGACGAGGACGCCGCGGCCTACGTCGCCCAGCTCGAGGAAGCCGACGACGACGAGCGCCGCGACGAGGCCAACGCTGCCCTACCGGTGGATGCCGGCCGCCTGGCCGACGAGGTGGAGCGCTTCCTCCGAGGGCACGACGACGCCGGGTAACCGCCGTGGAGGGTACGGCCATGGGTAACGGTCCCGTGGGGGCGGACGCGTCGGGCCGCTTCCCCGCGCTGGTCGCCAGCTGCGTGTGGAGAGCCACGCCAGAGTTGATCGTGGCTCTCGACGATCGATTCGGTGAGCCGGTCGACGCCTACGTCAACGGATCGCAGGTTTGGCTACGCGACGACGGTCCGAACGACATCACGTTGGAATGGCGGCTCCACCCCGTACCCCGCTACCGCCGGCCCCCGGAGGTCGGCACCTACGAGGTGTTCTCCGCTACTTCGCTGGCATTCGCGACCGGTGGCTCGCCACCGGCTCCCCTCGACGCCCTTTGGGAGGGACTGGAGGCGTTCGTCGCATACGTTTCCGACGCTCCGGCGATCGAGCCGGCGCCGTTGGCGGCGGCGGTCACTGCCTCGGTCGGCATCGCGCCCGACGCGGTCGGGCTGGTCGACCACGGACCGATCGGGGACCAGTGGGAGCGCTCCGGCAGGGCGGTGTCGGTCATCGACGATCTGTTGGCTCAGCTTCGGACTTGAGCGGCGGCGCTCTGCGAAACGTGTAGCTCAGCTGGCTCGCTCGGGTTCCAGCTCGTAGCGGAGGTCTACTTGGCGGAGGACCCATCCGAATCGCAGGAGCCCGTCGATCAGCGCCCGGTCCAGCTCGACGTCGAGCCGCTGCAGCTGGCGGCTGACGAAGCCCTCCCACGTGAGGTCGTCGACGGCCCGGACTACGGGGAAAGGCTTCTTCGTCGCCTTGACCACCCGCAGTAGCAGGTCCTGGGGCGGCCGGCCGCGGCGCAGGTCGGGCAGCGTACCGAGCACCGGCAGCGTGGTGACCCCGAAGGCTGCGGGGTCGGCCTCTACTGCCATGTGGGCTGCGTAGCCGGCGGAGGTCGTGCGCGCCCCGGCGCCCGCTGTGAGCGATGGCGTCGGCCTGCCGATCCGGTCCAGGTAGGCGATGGCCAGCGGCGCCGTGAGGTCGCTCAGCGACGACAACCCGGCAACAACTTGCTGCGCGGCCGTATCGAGCGCCTGCCCGCGCTCGGCGTCCTCGGCCGGCGGCGCCGCTCGTCGGCGCTTCAACACGGCGCAGACCCCTGGGCGCTCAGCACGCGCTGCCCAGAGTCCCGGATCCCGCACCCCAGGCGGTGCTTACTCGGGTCGCCATGCCGGACTGCGAGGAGCATCGTAGAGGACGTCGAGAGGCTCGCCACGGATGGCGGCGAAGGCTTGCTCCTTCCAGCGTTCCGCGCCGGCGAGCGGAGAGGGTAGGGCGTCCTCGGCGAACCATCCGACGTCGTGGACCTCGAGTGGGTGCGGTCGGAGGCGGCCGCCGACGGCCCGGCAGTGGAACACCAAGGAGTAGAACGGCAAACCTGTCGCCCCTAGTTGCAGCCCGTCGAGAATGGCTATGACGCGGAGCGGCTCAGCTTTGATGCCCGTCTCCTCCAGCACCTCTTTGACCACCACCTCTGCTGCGGAGTAGCCGACGTCGGCCCAGCCCGTCGGGTACAGCCAGACCCCGGAGTCACCGCGCTGGATGAGCAGCATCTCGCCTGCCTCGTTGCCTACCACGGCACCGACGGCCACTTTTGGTGTGACGTAGCCGGCGACACCTTGGCCGACGCTTTCCAGCCAACCCTCCACCAGGTCGGCGGGGCCGTTGCGATGGTCGTCGCGCCCGGCCGCCATCCGTATGTCGGCGGCAACGTTGAGCACTTCCTCGAAGCGCTCCTGCTCGTAGAGGCTCTTTGTGAAGCCGAGACCTGTGCGGGCGATGGCGGCCAGCGTCTCGCTCCAACGGACCAGGTCCGCTTCGGTCGCGTGAAGATCTGCCATCGGCGTGAGGCTATCCCTCGGGCTCGGGTCTGACATGCGACGCGTCCGTCAGGTTGCCAACTGGGCCACGATTTCCCGTGCGGCGACCTGAAGGGGGTCCCACACCGAGGAGAAGGGCGGCGCGTAGCCGAGGTCGGCCATCAGGAGCTCCTCCGCGTCCATCCCGGCCGCCGCTGCCACTGCCATCACGTCGACCCGCTTCGCCGCGCCGGGGCCGCCTACGATCTGGGCGCCGAGCAGCCGTCCGGTGCGGGCTTCGGCGATCACCTTCACAGTCATCGGGCGGGCCGAGGGCAGGTAGGCGCTTGTCGTGGTGGTCTCGATGCGGGCGGTCACGACCTCGAAACCGGCGGCTGCCGCCTCCGTGACGTTCAATCCGGTGCGGCCGATCTCCATGTCGCAAAGCCGAGTCATCGCCGTACCTACGACGCCAGGGAAGGTGGCATAGCCGCCCGAGAGGGTGATCCCGGCCACTCGCCCTTGCTTGTTGGCCACGGTGCCGAGCGCCTCGTGCACGGGTCGGCCGGAGACGCGGTGGAGGGACTGGCAGCAGTCGCCAGCGGCCCACACCCCTTCCGCAGAAGTGCGCTGTTGACGGTCGACGACGATGGCGTCGTGGACACCTAGGGCCACACCTGCCGCTGCGGCCAAATCGCTGTTGGGGCGGACCCCGGTGCCGAGCACGACCAAATCGGCAGGAAGGGAGCCCTGGGTGGTGACGACCTCCCCGACGTCGATGCCGATCAGGGACGCGTTGACCTCAAGTTTGACACCGATCGAGCGAAGGGCCCTCCCGACCAGGGCACCCATGTCCGGGTCGAGGGTGTGCATGACCTCGGGTGCCGAGTCGATGACGGTGACAGGGGCTCCCTTCGATACGAAAGCTTCAGCCAGTTCCAGTCCGATGTAGCCACCCCCGATGACCACAACGTGCTCGGGCCGGCGGTCGGCCAGGTCGTCGAGCAGGCCCTGCGCGTCGGTGAGCGTCTGAACGCCATGGACGTGGCTCGCGTCGATGCCCGGTACGGGTGGGCGGATCGGCGACGCGCCGGTCGCTAGGTGCAGCAGGTCGAAACCCAGTGTGAAAGTCCGGCCGTGGGCCAGGTTGTGCACCTCGGCGGTCCGGGCCTCGAGGTCGACAGATTTCACCTCATGCTCGACGCGCATGTCGATCCGCATGGCCCGGAACTGCTCGGGCCGTCTCGCCACCAGGTCGTCTACCGATCGGACCGATCCACCGATCAGGTAGGGGATACCGCAGGCGGAGTAGCTGGTCCACGGCCCGCGTTCGACGGCAACGATCTCCATGTCTGGTCGGCGACGGCGCGCCACGGAGGCCGCCGCCATCCCGGCTCCGTCTCCGCCGACGACCAGCAGGCGCTGTCCCATCTGGCAGAGCCTACGGTCCGCCGCGTGAGATCATGGCGTATGGCAACCGATGCTGCGGCCGTCCGCCAGGACTGCCGTCATTACCTGGCCCGCAGCACCCGTGCCGGCGACGTCGTGCAACGTTGTCGGCTCGGGGCCAACGCCGAGGATCCTTTCACCTGCCCGGACGGGTGCTTGTTCTTCGAGGGCCGATCGTTGTCCGGGGCAGGATGGACACAGGCCCCCAGCCAGCCGATGAGCAACACTGCGGACGGCCTCATCGACCTCCCCCCGGCCAAGCGCAAGAAGCAGCGCAAGCGGCGCTCGTAGCCCGGCGGTCAGGACTGTCGCCCGTGGCGGCGCTTGTGCTCCCAGGCTTTGGCTGCTCCCCACGCGATGGCTGCTTCGGCCAGCTCCGGGGCCAGGTCGGCCATTGTCGCAGGCGTCAGCCCGTAGTCGTCGCCGGGGAAGACCGACGATTCGAAGTCGTCGCGCTGCACGGCGGGGACGCCGGCAGCTCGCAGCACGCCGGTCGGCCATCGCACCGCTCGGCGCACCACGGCGAGCGGGGTGCTGGTCTGGGCATCGACGTCGGCCCGCACGAGTGTCCGCATCGCCGTGCCCGCTTCCTGCGCCGCGGCCTGGCCGGCCGCAGCGGCCGCCGCTGCGGTGCCTTCGTCGAGGCCCCCTGTCCAGGAGGCGCCCGCCCAAGCCGACAACACGCGGACCACCGAGGCGGTCACCCAGCCCGGCATCGCGGCCTCGACCCCATCTGCGAGGGCCTCCCCGTAGTCGGCCAGTGCCCGGGTGTAGTCCTCCACGTCCACCATGGTGGCGCAAGCGGGCACTACTGCACCGACACCGACACCGACACCGACACCGACACCGACAGGTGGCTAGGGCCTTGGGACCAGGGCCTGGTTGAGGTTGCCCGAGCGGAAGCCTTCGAGGTCCAGGGTTACGTAGGCGTAGCCGGCAGCGTGCACCGCGTCGACGATCGCCATGCGCGTTGCGACGGCGCGCTCGAGCTCGCCGATATCGAACTCGAGGCGGGCCAGTTCGCCGTAGTGGCGTACCCGGACCTGGCGGAAGCCGAGGGAATGGAGCCGCTCCTCGGCGTCGGCGACCCGGCCCAAAGTCCCCAAGGTCACCGGGGTCCCGTACGGCACCCGTGATGCCAGGCAGGCGGCTGCTGGCTTGTCCCAGACGTCCAGACCTAATGACTTCGCGGCGTTTCGGACCGCATCCTTGGTGAAGCCGGCCTCGACGTATGGGAATCGGGCTCCCGCCTCGGTGGCGGCCCGCTGTCCGGGACGGTGGTCGCCGAGATCGTCGAGGTTGACGCCAAGGACGATGGTCGCCGCTCGGGCGGCGGCCAGCGGGGCGAGCGCAGCCATCAGCTCGGACTTGCAGTGATAGCAGCGGTCGCCCCCGTTGGCGGTGTAACCGGGCCGGGACACCTCGTGGGTCTCTACCGCCGCCCAACGCAGGCCCCATTCGGACGCCAGGCGCCGGCAGTCCACCAGTTCGGAGGGGGCCAGGGACGGCGACACGGCCGTCACCGACAGGACCGCGTCCTCGCCGAGCGTGTCGTGGGCGACGCGGGCCAAAAGGGCGGAGTCGACCCCTCCCGAAAAGGCCACGACCACGGCACCCAGCTGCAGCAACGACCCTCGCAAAGCATCGAGGGTGCCGGCCGCCCGTGGCTCTCTCAGTGCATCAAGCATCGGCGACCTGGAGACCCACCTGCGCCGCAACCTCCTCTATGTCACCTACGATCCCGGCGTAAAAGGCCCCGAACTCGGCATACCGGGTGGACGCCTCGTCGAAGCGCATGGTGTACACGCAGTCCTTGAGGTCGTCGAGCCCGACCCCGAAGAGGGTGACGCCCCACTCATAGTCGTCGAGCCCGGTCGAACCGGTGATCAGCTGTACGATCCGCCCTGCGAAGGTGCGCCCGGACTTGCCGTGGTCCATCATCAGAGCTTTGCGAGCCTCGTAGCCGAGGGCGTACCAGTTGTCCTGCTCGCCCCGTCGCTTCGACATGGGGTAGAAGCAGATGGCCCGCTTGCCGGTTGGCGGCAGGACCGGGTGCAGCCGGGCGTCAAGGTGCTCGGCCGGCATCCCCTGGGAGTACTCAGAGACCTCGGTCATCGACACATAGGAGTCGACTACCTCCAAACGGGCCGCCTGCAGGGCGGCCTGCAGTGCGCGGAGGCGGATCCAATCGGCTCCTACCGCCATGACCCCCATGTCCGCCTTGTGTCCGAACACGGAGAACGGCACGACCTGTTGGCCCTCGGCAGCAGCCTTGACGGCCATGATCACCGCCTCCCCGTCCGTGTCCGCTCGAAGCTTGCAGAACAGATGGAGGACTCCCCAGCCCACCTCAGACGTGAAAGCCTCGGTCACTCGAACAGATCCGGGTCGCTCAGCACGATGTCGTCCCACAGTGGCTGGAAGGAGAACCACCCAGCCTGCGGGAACCCGGTCTGGTCGCGGGTGTAGCGGGCTGACTCGGCCGGGATCAGCTTGGGCGAACCTGCGGCCTCGGCCAGCAGCTGAGCCTGGCAGGAGCGCTCCATGGTCACGAACCACCAGGCCGCCTCGTCGACCGATTGGCCGACGGTGAACAGGCCGTGGTTCTGATGGATGGCGGCCTTGTGAGGTCCCAGCCCGGCGGCGATGTCCTTGCCCCCCTGCGGATCGAAGGCCACGACACCGGCTCCTTCGGTGATCACCACGTGGTCGTCGTAGAACATGCACGCGTCCTGGGTGATCGGATCGAGGGGGCGCCCGAGCGAAGCCCAGGCCTTGCCGTAGATCGAATGGCTGTGCGCAGCGGCGACGACGTCGGGCCGAGCCGAGTGGATGGCTGAATGGATGGCGAACGCCGCCGGGTTGACCGGGCGGGCACCCTCCACGACCTCACCTAGATGATTGACCAGGATCAGGTCCGAGACCCGCATGTGACGGAAGCTCAGACCGAACGGGTTGACCCAGAAGTGGTCGGGCCTCTCGGGGTCGCGAGCAGTGATATGACCTGCGACACCTTCTGAGAAGCCGAGACGACCGAATATCCGGAGGGCGCCGGCAAGCTTCTGCTTGCGGTGCAGTCGCTCTTCTCCGGCGGTGGCGAAGGTCGGGGGATGCAACGCCCCGGTGATCACGTCCATGTCCTCAACGCTAGACCCCCGGCGCGACGATGGCGGCCCCGGAGGGCCGCCATCGAGTCGAATAGTGAGTGCGATGGACCTAGAAGTCGTCCATGCCGCCGCCGGGCATCGCGGAACCGCTCTCTTCGGGCTTGTCCACGATGACGGCTTCGGTGGTGAGGAACAAAGCGGCGATCGACGCAGCGTTCTGCAGCGCCGAACGGGTCACCTTGCCGGCGTCGATGACACCCGCCTTGAAAAGGTCCTCGTACTCGCCCGTGGCGGCGTTGAGCCCTTCCGCCGGGTTCTTCAGGTTACGGACACGCTCCACGATCACGCCGCCCTCGAGGCCGGCGTTGATGGCGATCTGCTTGAGCGGCTCCTCGACGGCCCGGGCCACGATCCGCGCTCCGGTGGCCTCGTCGCCTTCCAGCTTCTCGGCCCGATCCAAGATGGCAGCCTGTGAGCGCAGCAGTGCCACGCCGCCGCCGGGCACGACGCCCTCCTCCACCGCCGCCTTGGTGGTGGACACGGCGTCCTCGATGCGGTGCTTCTTCTCCTTCAGCTCCACCTCGGTGGCTGCCCCGACCTTGATGACCGCCACGCCGCCGGAGAGCTTGGCCAAGCGCTCCTGGAGCTTCTCCCTGTCGTAGTCCGAGTCGGTGTTGTCGATCTCGGTCTTGATCTGGTTGACCCGTCCCTTGATGTCGGAATCGCTGCCGGCGCCCTCGACGATGGTGGTCTCGTCCTTGGTCACCACGACCTTGCGGGCCCGGCCCAGGAGGTCGAGCGTCGTGTTCTCGAGCTTCAGGCCGACCTCCTCGGTGACGACCTGGCCGCCGGTGAGGATGGCCATGTCCTGCAGCATCGCCTTGCGGCGCTCACCGAACCCGGGAGCCTTCACGGCAACGCTCTTGAACGTGCCGCGGATCTTGTTGACCACCAGGGTGGCGAGGGCCTCTCCCTCGATGTCCTCGGCGATGATCACGAGCGGCTTGGAGGACTGCATGACCTTCTCGAGGAGGGGCAGCAGATCCCGTACCGCGGTGATCTTGGAGCCGACGAACAGGATGTAGGGGTCGTCCAACGACGCCTCCATCCGCTCGGTGTCGGTGGAGAAATACGGTGAAATGTAACCCTTGTCGAAGCGCATGCCCTCGACCAGGTCCAGGTCCATGCCGAAGGTCTGGGACTCTTCGACGGTGATCACGCCATCCTTGCCGACCTTGTCGATGGCCTCGGAGATGAGGCCGCCGATCTCGGGGTCAGCGGCGGAGATGGAGGCAACCTGGGCGATCTGCTCCCTGGTCTCGGTCTCCTTGGAGATGGCCTTGAGCGAAGCAACCGCCGCCTCGACGGCTGCCTCGATGCCCTTCTTGAGGGACATCGGGTTGGCGCCGGCAGCGACGTTGCGGAGGCCTTCGCGCACCAGCGCCCAGGCCAGCACGGTCGCAGTCGTGGTGCCGTCACCGGCTACATCGTCGGTCTTCTTGGCTACTTCCTTGACCAGCTCGGCGCCGATCCGCTCATAAGGATCCTCGAGGTCGATCTCCTTGGCGATCGAGACACCGTCGTTGGTGATGGTGGGGGCGCCCCACTTCTTGTCGAGGACCACGTTGCGGCCCTTGGGGCCCAGTGTCACTCGCACGGCATCGGCGAGCTGGTTCATACCGCTCTCGAGCGCCCGGCGGGCGTTCTCATCGAAGGCAATCAGCTTGGGCATCGGTCAGTAGTTCCCTCTGTTAGCACTCTCATGGGTCGAGTGCTAACAGTTAACCGCCTGTGCGCCGCTAACGCAACCGCATCTGGCGGCTGGCCCCCGTAGCCACTCGCGCGGCAGCTAGCCGCCGGCCACCGCGGGCACGATGGAGATGGTGGTGCCGGATGGCACCGGCGAGTCGACCCCCGACAGGAAACGGATGTCCTCGTCAGCCACGAACACGTTGACGAAGCGACGGAGGATCCCCTTCTCGTCGAAGAGGCGGTCCTGGAAGCCCGGGTGGGCCGAGTCGAGAGCCTTCAACGCTTCGGCGACGGTGGTCGCCTCGACGCTGATCTCGCTGCTTCCCCCGGCGAGGGGGCGCAGCTGGGTGGGGATGCGGACGATGACGGCCATCAGTAGACCTCTGCGACGTCGACGGCGGCCTCGAAGGCAGCCAGGGTGGGAGCGATGGTGGCGGTGGGCCGGGCGCTGTCAGCCACGGCCTCTATGGTCTTCAGACCGTTGCCGGTGATATAGGCGACGACGCGCTCGTCGGAGCGGACGACACCCTGGGCAGCCAACCGGCCCAGCGTCGCCACAGTGACTCCGCCGGCGGTCTCGGCGAAGATGCCCTCGGTCCTGGCGAGGAGGCGGATTCCCTCGACTATCTCCTCGTCGCTCACCGACGCCAGGGCACCCCCGGAGGAGCGAACGGTGTCGAGCGCGTACACGCCGTCAGCCGGGTTCCCGATGGCCAAGGATTTGGCGATGGTCGCGGGGCGCACCGGAGTGATGAAGTCGGCTCCCGACTCGAAGGCGGTGGCCACCGGCGAGCAGCCAGCGGCCTGCGCCCCAGAGATCCTCACCGCCGGTGCTTCACCGATCAAACCGACGGCGGCAAGCTCGGAGAAGCCTTTGGCGATCTTGGTGAGCTGGCTGCCCGACGCAACGGGCACCACGACGTGGTCGGGGATCTGCCAGCCCAGCTGCTCGGCGACCTCGTAGGCCAGGGTCTTGGAGCCCTCGGCGTAGTAAGTGCGGACGTTGACGTTCACAAAGGCCCAATCAGTATGCTCGCCGGCCAGCTCGGCGCAGAGCCGGTTGACCTCGTCGTAGGTCCCGTCGATGGCGATCAGGTGGCCGCCGAAGACGGCGGTGGTTACCACCTTGCCGGGCTCCAGGTCAGAAGGGATGCACACCACCGACGCCATGCCCGCGCGGGCCGCATGGGCGGCCACGGAATTGGCAAGGTTGCCAGTGGAAGCACATGCAGCCACCTTGAACCCTAATTCCCTGGCCTTGGTGAGGGCCACCGAGACGACCCGGTCCTTGAAGGAGCCGGTCGGGTTGAGCGTGTCGTTCTTGAGCCACAGCTCACCCAGGCCGAGCTCGGCCGCCAAGCGGTCGGCCCGCACCAGTGGGGTGAAGCCGGCGCCGAGGTCCACGGCACCCTCGGGTCGGGCGGGGAGCAGATCGGCATAGCGCCAGATGGTGAGCGGGCCGGCGGCGATGCGCTCCCGGCTCACCGTGGCGGCGATGGCCTCGTAGTCGTAGACCACCTCGAGGGGGCCGAAGCACCACTCGCACACGTGCAGGGCTTCGGCGGGATAGGGGCGCGCGCACTCACGGCACCTGAGACCTTCGACGAACGGCAAGTTTCCTCCTCATCGCACCGGGCATTGGCACCTTGCCCAGCCGCCGATATGGCGGAGCTGGTCTGGTTGCCGCGGCGTCGCAGGGCCCGTCCCTCAGCCGCTCTTGATGAATGACGTACCCATCGTACACGGCGTCGCGCGAAGCGGGGAAGGCGTGGCAGGATGCGCCTCGTGCCCGGGACCGTCACTGCCCGCGACTTCCCCGCGGAGCGGGTGGAGGCTGACCGCAAAGGCCGGCGGATCTCCGTCATCGTGCCAGCCCGCGACGAGGAAGACACCATCGGCGCCGTCGTCGCCACCATCCGCCAAGAGCTCATGGAGCGCCACCACGTCGTCGACGAACTGGTCGTCGTCGATGACGGTTCGAGTGACGCCACGGCGGCGGTAGCCAAAGCCGCAGGCGCAGAGGTGGTCGATGCTGCATCCGTCCTGCCCGAGCACGGCACCGAGCACGGCAAGGGTCAGGCCATGTGGCGAGGCCTGCATGTCACCTCCGGCGACATCGTCGCCTACTGCGATGCGGACATCCGATCGTTCGGGCCCGAGTTCGTGCTCGGGGTGGTGGGGCCGCTGCTGGCCAGCGACCAGCCGGCTTTCGCCAAGGGCTTCTACGCCCGGCCTCTCGACGGACGCGACGGCGAGGGAGGTCGAGTCACGGAGCTGACGGCGCGTCCCCTGATCGCCTTGCTCTTCCCACACCTCGGACCGCTGGTGCAACCCCTTGCCGGCGAATGCGCCGGGCGGCGGGAGGTACTCGAGGCCGTCCCGTTCGTGGGCGGCTACGGGGTGGACTTGGGGCTGCTTATCGACATCACGGCCCGGTTCGGGCGCGACGCGATCATCCAGGCGGACCTTGGCCGACGGATCCACCGCAACCGCCCCCTCAGCCAGCTGTCCGCTCAGTCCTTGGCCATCTGGCAGCTGGGCATGGAGCGCGCCGGGCTCATACCCGGCGATCAGCCGGTGGTCCTGGAGCGTCCGGGCAACGATCCACTCACACTGCGCTTCAGCGAAAGGCCACCCCTTGCGGAGATCTCGGCTCGCCTCGAGACAGCCTGATGCGAAAACCAGCCGGCAACACCTCCCTTTCTCGTGCCCTCAGCTGCCCCGATCCCTCAGCTCCTCGCCGACGAGCTCTGCGATCACATCCAACGGCTGCGCCCAGGCGCGCTGCGTCCCGGCCCGGGCGACCAAGCTGTACCAACGCACCGGCTGGGGCTCTTCACCGTCTCCCGCGATGACGACGACGGGCACGCCGACCTCTGCGGCCAGCGCGACCACGCCTCCGACCACCTTGCCGGCGAACGACTGCTCATCGAGGTAGCCCTCGCCCGTGACCACCAGGTCCGCCTGCTCTAGGTAGGCCGCCAAGTCGAGCACGTCAGCCACGACGTCGAACCCCGACACCAGCGTGGCTCCCACGGTCGCCAGGCCGCCTGCCAGTCCTCCGGCCGCCCCCGAGCCTGGACGCTCGGTGATCGTCGGGCCGTACAGGTCGGCGAGTCTCTGCAGCCGGCGGGTGAGGAGCGCCACCTGCTTGGGAGATGCGCCCTTTTGGGGGGCGAAGACAGAGGCAGCCTCCAGGAAGCGAGTCTCGACATCGCACGCGACGACGATCTCGACCCCCCTCAGCCGGCTGTGAGGCTCCAATGCCTCCAGCGCACCCGTCCCGCCGTCGGTCGTGGCCGAGCCGCCTACGCCCACCAGCACCCGCCGCGCTCCCGCCTTCACCGCTTCGGCGATCAGCTGACCCGTGCCGGTGGTGTCGGCCGCAATCGGATCGTTGCCCTCCGCTCCCCCAGCCAGGCTCAATCCCGACGCCAACGCTGTCTCCACCACTGCCGTGCGGTCGTCTTCGAGCATCCGCCAGGGTGCCTCGACCAGCCCTCCTAGCGGTCCGCGAACCACAGCGGTGCGGACGCGTCCGGAGAAAACGTCGAGAAAGCCCTCTCCGCCGTCGGATACCGGCACCTGGTCACACGTCCACCCGGCCCCGTGCGCCGCCTCTGCGATGGCACTGGCCACTTCCCGGGCCGTGGCGGTCGAGCGGTACTTGTCGGGTGCTGCGACCACATGCATCCGACCATCGTGCCGCCTGCGACGCCCTCGCGTTGCCAAGCGCTTCTAGTCCCGGACGAGGGGGCGTGCCGCTGGCCCGCCAGCGGTGAGTAGGGTCCTGCCCGATGCCTTCACCCGTCGTGGTCTCCAACCGGGGGCCGCTCGGATTCGCTCGCGGCGCCGACGGCTCACTCGTAGCCAGACGAGGGGCCGGCGGCTTGGTTGTCACCCTAGGACCGGGAGCTCAGCGAGACGGCGCCGTCTGGGTTGCAGCCGCCCTCGACGACTCCGACCGGGAAGCCGCTCGGGGCGTCACCAACGGTGCCCACGGCGGGGCGGTAGTAGAGGACGGGTTCCGATGGCGCCCCGTGCTCGTCGACCGCGGCCAATACCAGGCTTACTACGACGTAGTGGCCAACGGGGCGCTCTGGTACTGCCTCCACGGTTTGTGGGACCTTTCTCGCCGCCCCCGTTTCGACCGGTGGTGGCGCGACGCGTGGAAGTCGTACCGGGCGGTCAACGCCGCTTTCGCCGACGCCGTCGCCGACACCGCCGAGCCGGGCGCCACAGTGCTGCTGCAGGACTACCACCTGGCCCTGGTCGGCAGGATGTTGGCGGGGCGGCGTCCGGACCTGCGGACATCGCTGTTCGTGCACACGTCGTGGTGCGGCCCCTCTGAGCTGGCCGTCCTGCCCGACGAGGCCGCGTCCGAGCTACTGGATGGGATGACCGGCGCAGGAGCGGTCGGCTTCCACTCCGCGCGGTGGGCGTCCGCATTCTCGGACTGCTGCCGTGCGGTGCTCGGGTCGGACGCGGCGCCGCCGACCTTCGTGGCCCCTGCTGTCGCTGATGTCGGGGATCTGCGCGCCACGGCCGCCTCAGCCGCCTGCCAGAGGGAGCTCGACGAGCTGGAGCGCCTCGTCGGTGACCGCCAGCTCATCGTCCGGGTCGATCGCATCGAGCTGTCGAAGAACATCCTGCGAGGCTTCTGGGCCTTCGACGAGATGCTCGAAACCCGTCCCGACCTGCGAGGCAAGGTGGTGTTCGGGGCTTTCGTATACCCCTCCCGCCAAGGCTTGAGCGACTATCTGGCCTACGGCCAGGAGGTCCGGACGGTCGTCGACCTGCTGAATTCCAAGTGGAGCACAGACGCTTGGACGCCGATCGTTCTCGACCCCGACGACCGTTACCACCGATCGGTAGCAGCGCTACGTCGCTACGACGTCTTGTTGGTCAACCCGGTGCGCGACGGGCTGAACCTGGTCGCGCAGGAGGGGCCGCTCGTCAACGATCGTCACGGGACCGTAGTTCTGAGCAGGCAAGCCGGTGCCTGGGACGCCCTCGAGCCTCACGTCCTCGGCGTCAACCCCTTCGATGTCAGCGCCACCGCCGAGGCAATGGCAGCAGGGCTCGATCGCCCGCGCGCCCTACGCGTCGGCGCCGCCGAGCGCCTAGTCAAGGTGCTCGAGGACAGTTCACCGCTGCGGTGGTGGGATCAGCTGAGGGATGCAGCGGAGCGCAGGTGAGCCAGCGCATCACCCCTCAGGGGAGAAGTGTCCGGAGGGCCTCGAGGACATCGGCCGGGCCGTAGACAACCACGTCGGCGGCGGTCAGTAGCTCGGGGGGCGCCTCCTCGCTGTCGACCGCCACGGCAAGCGTGGTACATCCGCCTGCTCGGAGCCGCGCCAGGGCGGCGAAGGCCGGTAGATCTCCGCTGTCGTCACCGATGTACGCCACCCGGCGCAGCGGGGCGCCGAGCTCCTCGACGACGCTCCCCTTGTCCCCACCGCCGGGCGGCCGCAGCTCGACCGACATGCGACCCGGGTGGGACACCAGGCCTGTCCGCGCCGCAGCTGCCTCGGCGAAGCGCTCGACCCACCCCGCATACTCCGGGGCAGTCCGGACGTGGAGGGCGACCGAGGAGCCCTTCCGCTCGACGAGCACACCGCCCGGGGCTTCTCGAGCGGCCTGGTCTGCCACTTCGGACACGGCGGGCCGCCACCGGCGGGCCTCGTCGCTCTCGACGACCTGACCGTTCACTACCCGCTCTAGACCGTAGAGGCCGGCAAGCACGACGCCGTGGGCGGCGGGCAACTGGCGGCTCAGGTAGGCGGCTGGGCGGCCTGAGACGACTGCGACGACCGACAGCCTTTCAGCCAGGGCGGTGAGCACCTCGGCGGTCCCCGGCAGCGCCCGGGCGGCATCTGGATCGTCGACGATCGGGGCCAGCGTGCCGTCGAAATCGGTGAGAATTCCCGATCCCTCGGAGCGCCACGGAGCCAGCCGGCGGCCCAGCTCCGCCCCCGTCGTGCTCAGCCCGCTGCGACCTTGCCGGCGATGTCCGGCCCGATAACCAACACCACGTTGGCCAGTGCTCGCTCCGACGCCAGAATCGGCGCAGTCGTCGGGATCGGGTCGACGACGGCACTTGCCGGCAGCCCATAGAGGGCGGCGATGGCCTGCGCCGACGGCACGTACTGGGCGGATGCTGCGTAGACGTTGGAGGTCAGCACCTTCGAGGTGGTGTTGTCCGGGGCCAGCGTGGAGAATCCCGGGCTTGCTGCCAGCCTCCTGGCTGCGGTACCGGCCAGGTTGCCAGCCAGCGTCCCGTTGAGCACCAGCACCTTCACCTGACCGGGAGGCAGCGCGGCGATGGTGGTCGAAGTGGTGGTGCTCGCCCCCCGCCCAGCGGCTGTCGAGGTAGCGGTCGTGGTCGGCCCACCGGCGACGGCGGGGGCCTTCGACGATCCGACGTGCTTCAACACAAGCACTGCAATGACGAGCACCACGGCGAGGAGCACGAGGGCCCGGCCGGTTTGCGTACCGCCGTCTCGCCCAGCGGCGGGCTCAGGCGCACGCCGGCTCAACGGGCCGGCCGGCCGCCGACGGAGCGGCCCTCGAAGCGAGCTCGCCGGCGAAGGTTGCGACCCCGACGGAGGCGGCGCACCACCAGTGGATCGTAGATCTCGGCTTCCTTGGTGTCCATCAGGCCACCGATCAGCTGGTAGTAGCGCGTCGAGGAAAGGCCCAGTTCGCTACGTATGGCCTCCTCCTTCGGACCGGACTGCGTCCACCAGGAGCGCTCGAAATCTAGGATCGCTCGGTCGCGATCGGAGAGTGCCATCCCGTGGAGCCTGCCACTCCTCCCCCGGCGGTTCAAGCATCCCCGCCCCGGGGTCCGGGGGAAGCCCTCCTCGTCACCGGCCCGCGACGCCGCTGGCCTCGCCTGACCAGGGGGTCTACCTGCCTCCCCTCGGCTGTTACGTGTCGGCCAGCCTCAGGGCTAGAGCGGGGCAGTTGCTCACCGCCCAGCGAACCCGGGCGAGGAGCGGGACCGGGACCGCCCCTTCCCGGATGAGCGGGTAACCCCAGTCGTCGAGAGCGATCCATTCGGGCACCAGGTCAGCGCAAACACCGTGACCCTCGCAAGAGATCATGTCGACCCGTAAACGCTGGCCGCCAGGCGCTACGCCGGCGGCGCTCGTGCGGTCGCTCTGAGGAGACCGTGCCGCTGTAGGCGTGGCGGGACCACCCGGACCCCGAGGCGCCAGCATCACCTCAACGCCATCCGTGTGCCGCGTCCGGGACGTAAATGAATGGGACGGAGGCCGAAGCCCGACACGGTCGGCCCGCGCTGTGGGCCGCTACGTCGTCGGCGAACACGGCAAAAGCGCTCCGCAACAGGCGGACAGCTCCGTCCGGATGGTGGCAGCCACCTCGTCCCTCGATCATCGATCCCCACCTCCGCAGTTGTTCGACGAGTCCGGGACCGCCGCCGTGCGCCAGGTCGGTGCAGCCGGCGGCGAGGTCAGCCAGACCGTGAACGCATGGCCCGCATTGACCAGCGCTCTGGGCCGAATACCACGCCACCAGGCGCGCCGTCTCGGACAGTCCGCAGGCGCCGGCCGGGAGGGCGACGATCACCCCGCAGCCAGGACTGGCCCCGTAGGGCTCCAGTCCGGCGCGTGTGTGGCTGCGCCACAGGGCTTCCGTCGGCACCCACGCCCCGAAGAAGCCGCCGACGAGCGCCGCTTGGAGGGGGACGCTCGGACCACCAGCCATGGCGAGAATCTCCATCGTCGTTGCTCCCATGGGAGCTTCCACGATCCCAGGACGGGTGACGGCGCCGGTGACCGTGTAGAGGGCCGTCCCTGCCTCGCCGGCCGTACCATCCAGGCGGAACCAGTCGGGCCCCCATGCAGCGATCTGGGCGACATGGGCCAAGGTCTCGACGTTTTGGACCAGAGTCGGGCGTCCGTCGATGCCGCGTTGGAAAGGCCGCCCAGCTCCGACCGTAGGCTTGGCCACTCCCTTGTTCACGAACTGGACCAACGCGCTCTCCTCCCCCGCCACGTAGCGCGGGGGGGTCCACGACACCTCGATGGCCACAGCTGAGGGTTCGTGGCGCTCGCGCTCGGCCAAGGCATGAGCGACCGCCTCGGCGGCAACCCCGTTCGACCGGTCGACGGCGATGACCACACGGTCCGCCCCTACAGCCGCAGCAGCCCAGAGTGCCCCGTCGATCACCAAGTGCGGTAACCGGCTTAGGAGGACGGCATCCTTGCCGCTGGCAGGCTCGCCCTCAGTGCCGTTGGCGAGCACCACTGGAGGGCGCGCCGCGCCGGCCACGGTGCGCATCTTCCGAGCGGTCGGGAACCCGGCCCCGCCTCTGCCGCGCAGGCCAGCCGCCTCCACGGCATCGATGATCGCCGCGTCGCCGCGCCCTCGCCTGGATATAGGCGGCTCGGCATAGGCGGCCCGGTGGGTCCGCAAGTCAACTGCCTCTCCGTCGGGGCTCAGGCCGCCGAGGAGGCGTGGCGCCGTCATCCTGACAAGGTTCTCGTGGGTCCCACGGGTAGCGACGGGGGTAGGCAACTTCGTCCTCCTGGCTGCGGCCGCCGACGGCGGCTCGACGTAACCAGAGTGGAAGAGCAACCTCTGCATCGGCTCTGACAGCACTGAGATTTCGCTGAGAACTATCCCCCGAGGCAGCCGCAAACCTCCAGGCAGCGGGTCGTAACCCGTGAGGACGACCACGCGCGCCGACCGGTAACCGCCGAAGCATGGCTGCCTATGCAAGGCTGCCACGGTGGCAAAGTGGCAATACATCACCGCCAGTAGGCGGATCGGCTCAGGCTGGTTCGTGTCGGACCTGGAACCGGAGGAGCCTCGGAAAAAAGGGCTACCCGAGGGACACGACCTCACCCTGCTCCTCAATCGACTGGGGAACGACGGGTGGGAGCTCGTGACAGCGGTCGCCGATCAACTGATCTTGAAACGCCCGATTGCCGGCGCCATCGACGCCATGGCCGACGGCAGCGCCTAGCGGGCAGGCATCCCCTCCGAAGGCCCCTGTAACGTGACCGCTCGCTCGCCCGAGTAGCTCAGTTGGTCAGAGCAGGCGCCTTGTAAGCGTCAGGTCGTCGGTTCGAATCCGACCTCGGGCTCGCCTCGTCCGGGCCAGCGGCCAGCGGCCAGCGGCCAGCGGCCAGCGGCCAGCGGCCAGCGGCCAGCGGCCAGTTGGATGACACATGCGGTATCCAACTGCCACCTGAAGGCTTACAGATCGTCAGTACCCCGCCCAGGCCCGTGGCCCACGTCACCGCGGGCGAGCAGACTTCCGAAGACGGTTCCATCTCGTGTCGTCAGAAGCACTCCGCGCCCGGAGTTTGGTGGAAGTAGGCAATCCGCGCCCGCCCTTCTCTCGTAGTACCGATCGGTCCTCAGGAGGTACTCCCATGATTCGTCTGCCCTCGGCACGCCCGTCGGCTTCAGCACCCACGACCGACCTGGTCCGCCCCGGTCGGATCCGGCAGAAGTCGCACAAGCCACCGCTTCTGATCGGTCTGGCGCTCGTCTGCGCCATCGCCATCTCCGCTTGCGGGAGCGCCGCCAAAGCGGCGACCTCCTCCCCATCGGCCGCCCCGGCGCCGACCTCGATATCCACGGTGAGCACCGCCACTATCGGTTCGCTGGGCCAGGTGTTGGTGGGATCGGGCGGCCGCACCCTCTACTTGCTCAGCTCCGACCACCGGGCCACCCCGACCTGTACGCCCGTCGGGGGCTGCACGACGACCTGGCCGCCGCTTCGGCCGCCCGCCGGCGGCCACCTCTCGGCAGCCCTGGGGGCCCGCGCCTCGCTCCTCGCCACCATCCACACGCCCAGCGGTCCGCAGCTCACCTACGACGGCTGGCCCCTTTACCTCTTCGCCGGCGACTCCCGAGCCGGCGTGGCCAATGGCCAGGGGCTGCACAGCTTCGGGGGCACCTGGTCCGCCGTGGCACCGTCGGGCCAGCCGGCCGCAGCGGCGCCGGCGGCTAGCCCCAGCCCGGCTCCGACCACTAGTGGTTACGGCTACTGATGCGCGCCCCGGCGGCGACTCCGTCGGCCCGGCCTCCGGTCTCGCCATCGCTTCCGAGCAACGCCGCGCCCGCGCCCGCGCCCGCACCCGCGCCCGCGCCCGCCACCACAGCGCCTGCGACATCCTCCCGGCCGTCGCACACCTCCGTTCCGACCATGTCGCCGCCAAGCACCAGCGGCGGAAGCCCGCAACACGGCGGTGGCGACCAGGACGGCGACAACAGCGGCGGACCGAGCGACACAGACGGCGATATCTGAGATGGGGCCGGCTCCAGTGGGAGCCAAGAGCGTACGCTTGGGTGTGCTTCGCCGCCGGGTGAGCATCGACACCCTGCCCGATGAGGCGCTCATGGCCGGACTCGCCACCGGGGACCGCCAGCTCGAGGCGGCGTTCGTGGCTCGATTCGAGCGTCGCGTCTACGGCCTGGCCATCTCGATGCTCGGCGATGCGCACTTGGCCGAAGACATCGCACAGGAGGCCCTACTGCGGGCATGGCGCCACGCACCGATGTTCGATCCCAGGCGGGGGTCGGTGGCGACCTGGCTCCTTTCCATTACCCGCAACCTGGCCATCGACGTCCTGCGGGTGCGCCGGGCCCAGCCGATTGATCCTTCCTCCGCACCCCTGGTCAACCTGTTGAGCGATACCTCTGGGCCCGAAGACACCGCGATGAGATCAAACACCGCCGGGCGGGTCCGCGCCGCGTTGGCAGCGCTTCCCGAGGATCAGCGCCGGGCGCTGATCCTCGCCACCTTCTATGGTTTCACCGCGGCGGAAACAGCCTACGCCGAGGGCATCCCGCTGGGTACGGCGAAGACCCGCATCCGCTCCGGGATGACCAAGATGCGTGCCAGCCTGGTGGGAGAGGCGACACCGTGAGCGGGCGAGCCGAGCTTCCCCCGTCATGCGCCCGCACGCAGGAGACCGCAGCGGAGGCCGGGCTCGGTGTACTCGTAGGGCTGGAGCGCGCCAAGGTGCTGGCCCACCTCGAGGGCTGCGCCTCGTGCACCCGGGCGGTCGAGGAGATGGCTGAGGTCAGCGACGCCCTGCTCACCCTCGTCCCCGATGCCGTGCCCCCTCCCGGGTTCGCCCACCGGGTCCTCGCACGCCATCGCGCCGCCGACGCCGCGCACCCCCGCAAGCCCCGGGTTCGTCTCGTCTCCCTCGCCGCTGGCGCTGCTGTCATCGCTGTCATCGCTGTCATCGCTTTGGGTGTCTACGCCCTGGGGCCCGCCAGCTCCCAGGTCCCCCACCCCGATGCCGCGGCCACACCGAGTGGACGCTTGCTGCAAGTGGCCTCGCTGCAAACCGGCGGTCGGACTGTCGGCCAGGTGTTCGTCTACGACGGGCGACCCTCCTGGGTCTTCATGACCGTCGATGCCCCTGTATCGGCAACCCCCGTGGTGTGCGAAGTCAAAACGGACGGCGGCGCGACGCTCGATTTGGGCACCTTTTCCACCTCGACGGGATATTCTGCGTGGGGATCGTTGGTAAGCGTCACTCCCAGCTCGATTCGTGCCGTACAGCTCGTCGATTCCGAAGGCGTCACTGTCGCCTCGGCCGGCTTGTGACTCGGCGCCTTGGGTGGCCACTCAAAAGGAAGAAGTGGCAATCCCACTGGAATTCACCGCGGGCAGTCGTCCCAGCTGGGCAAGGAGGACGAAGGGGCATGTACCGGCGCAGTGCATGCGCCCGAGAGTCGTGACAACACGGCATGAGCGCGCCGACTCTTCGTCGGTACCGCGGCCTCGCTCGATATCCCAGCGTCGACGCCTGTCGGGCAGAATACCCGTCCATGGTAAACTTCGATCGCGTCCTTCCAGTCCTCGCGCCGGTCCTCGGGCCCGTCATGAGGCGGACCAAGGCGGCGCGCCAAGCCCAGTTCGACGCACTACCGCCTGCGCCCGGGCGCGTGCTCTTCCTCGGTGACAGCATCACCGAGCGAGCCATGTGGGACGGTTGGTTTCCCGAGCTACCCACCACCAACAGAGGAATAAGTGGGGACACCATCGGCGAGGTCAAGGCGCGATTGGGATCGGCCATCGACGCACCGCTTCTGGTGTCGCTGATGATCGGCACCAATGACCTTTCCGGGTTGGGCACATCACGGGACATCCGGGCGATCGCTGCGCAGCTGTCAGATCTGGTCGATCGGATACAGGAGATGGCCCCCTCGGCACCGCTGCTCATCAACAGTGTCGCGCCGCGTTCGGCTTATTTCGCTGACCGCATAAGGAGACTCAACGACCGTTATCGCCAGACAGCCGAGAGGGTGAACGCGACCTACGTCGACCTTTGGCCTACGATGGCGGCGCCCGACGGAGCCCTGCGGGCAGAACTAACGGTGGAGGGCATCCATTTCACCAACGCCGGCTACCGGCAATGGGTAGAGGTGCTGCGACCGCATCTGCACGCTGCTCTGGCTGCGACGGAGAAGTCATCGGAGTAAGCATCGCCTGCCCTCGGCCCAATTCTGCCACCGCAACTATTTCTAGTAGTCCTTCGACCGCCGCCCACCAACCCTGAGGTTCCGACGGAGCCAACCCACGTCCCGCTTGGCGCCGGCGCTAGGGTGTCGTCCGAAGCCCTCGAAGACAGGAGATTGCGGTGTCGACTGACCGTGTGTCTGCCAGCAGGCGTATAGCCGCCCCGGCCAGCAAGATTTTTGAAATTGTCTCCAACCCCGCCGGCCACGTGGACATCGACGGCTCGGGTATGCTCGAAGCCACATCCCGAGCCGGGCAATTGACGGCGGTAGGCGAGACCTTCGACATGGCGATGGATCGGGCGCCTCTCGGGGACATTCCGGACATGGGTAAATACGAGGTTCGTAACACAGTCACGCAAATCATCCCGGACCGACTTTTCGAATGGGGTATCGGCGGAGTGGACCGGCCGCCTCTCGGGCACGTCTACGGCTGGCAGATCGACCCGGTTGGCGACGATGAGTGCGACGTCACGAACTACTGCGACTGGACTAACATTCCTGACGAGATGCGGACGCGACGTGCGTGGCCAGTCGTCCCGGTCCAGATGCTCGAGAAGTCGGTGGAAAACCTCGAGCGAGTCGCTACGCAGGGCTGACCGGAGCCTTCGGCGGGACCCAAGCGTTCACCAGGCGTAATCCTCCGGGGCTGGGCGATGTCCGGGAAACAACCTGTCCAATTCTTCGAGGACCTTTGATTCAAGGGTGATTTCGAGCGCTCGCAGGGCGCCGTCGAACTGGTCGACCGTGCGAGGACCGATGATCGGTCCGGTGACACCGGGTCGGCTGAGCAGCCAGGCCAGCGCCACCGTTGCGGGCTCTTCGGCGAGGGACTCGCAGAGGTCCTCGTACGCCTCTAACTGGGTGCGCAGGGCGTCGTCGGCGGCTGCCCACCGCTGGTTCCGGCGGCTGCCTTCACGCTCCTTGCGGACCACGCCGCCCAATAACCCGCCCTGTAGCGGAGACCAGGGGATTACGCCAACCCCGAAATCGATGGCCGCCGGCAGCACCTCGAGCTCAACCTGCCGGGCCAGCAGGTTGTAGAGCGACTGCTCACTGACCAAGCCCAGGAGGTTCCGTTGATTCGCTACGCCCTGGGCCTTGGCGATGTGCCAACCTGCAAAGTTCGATGAGCCTACGTAGAGGACCTTGCCTTGCGCTCTCAACACCTCCATCGCCTCCCAGATCTCTTCCCATGGTGTTTGCCGGTCGATGTGGTGCATCTGGTACAGGTCGATGTAGTCCGTCTGGAGACGGCGCAGCGAGGCCTCGCACGCTCTGCGGATGTTCAGAGCGGAAAGGCGGCCCTCATTGGGCCAGTCACCCATATCCGCATACAGCTTGGTGGCCAGGACCGTGCGCTCCCTGCGGCCTTCACCTTTCTCGAACCAACGGCCGACGATCTCCTCCGTCGCGCCCCGCCCCTTCGACCGACCGTAAACGTTCGCCGTGTCGAAGAAATTGATGCCAACCGCGTGCGCACGGTCCATGATCGCGAACGATTGGGTCTCGTCGGTCTCCGGCCCGAAGTTCATGGTGCCCAAGCAGAGCCGGCTGACGCGTAGACCGGTCCGCCCGAGATGAGTAAATTTCATATCGGTCCAGGCTAGCGCCCTGGATGGTTCGGGTGATGCAAGCTTCAGGGTTGGTCCATCCGCCGCTCACGGAGCCCACCCGGGTTTCTCCTTTCGGCGCGAGCGCGGCGGTCCCCAGCGACCCCAGACTGCCTGCTGGCACAGGTAGGTGCAGATGCCCTAGGGGGTATGGTAGGGTATGGATGTGAAGATCGACGATGACACCGTTGGAGATGTGGTGAAGCGGCTGCGGCGCATCGAGGGACAGATGGGCGGCCTCGTCCGGATGATCGAAGAGGGCCGCGACTGCGAGGACGTGGTTACCCAGTTGGCCGCGGCTAGCAAGGCCCTCGACCGGGCCGGCTTCAAGATCGTCGCATCAGGCATGAAGTCGTGCTTGGTGGCGAAGGAAGACGGCCTCCTCTCCGCTGCCGAGATCTCGCGCATGGAGCGTCTCTTCCTCTCCCTGGCCTGAGCCCAGGGAGAGGTCCATCCCGGCAGCATCCTACCTCTTCGACGTAGGTACCCTACCCCGTATAGTACAAGAAGTTAGGAGAATTCCCGTGGTTGACCTTGCCGGCGTCCCTATTCGGCCCGACACCCCACCCGGCACCCAGCGGCAGCGCCGCAGCGGGACGCTGGCCCAGCTGGGAGCTTGGGCAGCCACCCACCTCCGCCTCGTGTTGCTCGGATGGGCGATCGTGCTCGTGGTGTTCGGGTTCTTCGCGCCGAGTGTCGAGACCGCCCTGGCCGGAGCTGGCTGGCAGGACTCGACGAGCCAGTCAGTGACGGCTCGCAACCTGATCGGCAAGGACTTCGCCGGCCTGGGCTCCTCGGCTCTCCAGGTTGTGGTGGTCGATCACAACGCGCCCATCGCCACGGACCCCGCCGCTCAAGCCACCCTCGCCAGTGTGGCGAACACGCTGCGATCCGACCAGCGGGTCTCGACGGTGGTCATGCCCCAGCCCGGCGCGACCCTTTCCAGGGACGGCCGCACGGCCGTGGTCGTGGCGGGGGCGGCTGCCGACCCCAACGCAATGGTCCGCGCCGCCGACTCCCTCGCCAAGCCACTCTCGGCCCTCGCGCGTCCGGGTATCAGCGTCAACCTCACCGGTGACAGCGCCTTGTGGTCGCAGTTCAACTCGGCCAACCGCTCGGCCATGCTCCGCTCAGAGGTGGTGTCGTGGCCGGTCACGATGATCATCCTCGTGGTCGCCTTCGGCAGCCTCGTGGCCGCGGGGCTACCGCTGATGTTGACCATGGCCGGACTGCTAGTCGCCGCCGGCGCCTTGGTGTTGGCGAACCACATCGCGCCAGTCTCTATATGGGCCCTCAACTTCGCTCTCATGTTCGCACTCGCCCTCGGCATCGACTACGCCTTGTTCCTGGTTGTCCGCTTCCGGGACGCCCTGTCCCGTCGTGACGTCGTCCCGGGGGATCGGGGGGCCTCCGCCCGGGCTGTTGCCGAGACCATGGCCACGGCCGGGAAGGCTGTTGCCTTCAGCGCCGTTACCGTGCTGTTGTCGCTCTCCGCAGTGCTGCTCGTGCCGAGCCCCGCTTTCCGCAGCATGGCTCTCGGGATCATGCTGGCGGTGCTCGCCGTCCTAGCCGCCACGCTGACCCTGCTCCCGGCGGTGCTCGGCAAGCTCGGCACCAAAGTCAACGCCGGAAAGGTCCGCCTCTCCAAGCGAAACCTACCCGCTAACGGCGAGCCGCGCGGGCTCGAGCGACACTTGCAAGGCTGGGCCCAACTGATCGTCCGGCGCCCATTCGTCGTTGGTGTCGGCGGCCTCGTGGTGGTCGCTGCCCTGATATTCCCAGTGTTCGGGCTGCGCACCTCGATGCCGTCGATCACCATCATCCCGCCTTCGACAACGGCGGCAACCGGCTATCGGCAGGTCACCCAGGCGTTCGGGCCCGGCGCAACGGGCACTTTGCAGGTCCTCGTGCCCGCCGGTGAGCAATCCGCGGCCATAGCAGCGATGGAGCACCTCCCCGGCCTTGCCGGCGCCATTCCGGGGCCCCGCAGTCATGGTTACGTGCTCGACCAGGCGATCCCCGCCACCGGACCCTCCACGGCCGCCACGGGCGCCACCATCGACCGGCTCCGCTCGGCGCTGCCCTCTGGTTCCCTGGTGGGTGGAGCAGCCGCGGAGAACCACGATCTGTCCACCGCCCTTTCATCCCGCACGCCCGTCGTCTTCGGGCTTCTGGCAGTCATCGGCTTCCTCCTGCTGCTGATCGCCCTCGGGTCACCGCTGCTGGCGCTGGCTGGGATCACCGTGACGGGCCTGTCGGTAGCGGCCGCGTTCGGGGTGGCTCGGCTGGTGTTCCAAAATGGTGACCTGTCGGGCCTACTCGGTTTCACACCTCAGGGTTTCGTCGACGCCTGGGGCCCGATCTTCTTCGGGGCCATGGTCACCGGGGTGGCGATGGACTACACCTTGTTCCTCCTCTCCTCCGCCAAGGAGCACTACGAGATCCACACCGATCCTCAACGGGCCATGATCGGCTCGATGCGCAGCTCGGGGCGCGTCGTTGTCTCAGCGGCCGCAATCATGGTCGCCGTCTTCTTGACATTCGCGCTTTCAGGCCCTCTGGCCCCCAAGGAGATGGGAGTGATCCTCGCCGTGGCGGTCGCTGCCGACGCCGTACTGGTCCGTCTACTCCTGCTCCCGGTGATCCTGCAGATCGGCGGCCACCGCATCTGGCGGCGCCCGGCCTGGCTAGGCCGCATCATCCCTGAAGTGCATTTCAGCCATTGAGAGTCCCCGCGGCGCCGGAGGAGGGATTCGCATCCTCGGGTCGTAGGGCCTCCCCGGCCAGGGGCCGGTTGGGGTCTGTGGGGCGGACCCTACCGAAGATCACAAGGATGGCGACGGAAACCACGAACACGGCGATACTGACCCAGTCGTTGAGCCGAAGGCCGAGATAGCGATGGGCCTCGTCGACGCGGAGATGTTCGGTGACGAAGCGCCCTGGCGTGTAGACCGCGGCATACACGAAGAACAGGTAACCCTTACGGATGCGGAGATGCCGTTCCGCAAGCAGTACGAGGCCCACGCAAGCCAGGTCCCAGATCGACTCGTAGAGGAAGGTCGGCTGGAACGTGGTCACGCCCGCCGGGTAGGCGACGCAGTGGGTGACCGAGCTGCAATGCACCGGATGGGCGATTTTCACCGCCCACGGTAGACCACTCGGTGCGCCATAGAGCTCCTGGTTGAAGTAGTTCCCCCAACGTCCGATGGCCTGTCCGAGGGCCAGCGCAGGGGCCGCACAGTCGATTGCTACCCGCCAATCGAGTTGCATGCGCCGAGCGCCGTAGAGCCCGAACGCCACCCCGACGGCAACACCGCCCCAGATCCCCAGGCCGCCCTCCCAGATAGCGAAGGCGCGGTACCAATGGCCGGCCGTGTCCGCCTGCCAGCTCGTGATCACGCTATAGACCCGCGCCCCAACGAGCCCAGCCGGCACACCCCATATGGCGAGACGGCTCATGGTCCCGGGTTGACCACCTCTGGCTTCCCATCGTCGCTGCGCCAGCCAAATCGCCGCCACCACACCGATGGCGATAAGTAGGCCATACACGTGCAGCCGCAGCGGCCCGATGCTGATCCCATTAGCTGGAGGGCTGGGCAGGTACGCTAGAACCGAGGCGGGGAGCACAGCTCTAAGCTAAGCCCCGAGACCGCCTCCCGGCAGTTCAGCCGGGATTCCGTCAGCCCCCCCGCCGTCCGCACGCTGGGGGGCTGAGGTCTGCGCCCCACCTCGCAACCCGGGGTCGAGCTCGCCAGCTCGCTCCTGGTGATCGTCGGCTTCGGCCCGGTGCTGATCCGCTTCGGCGAGTCGTTCCTCGGCGGCCTGTTCCCTCTCCGAAGCTCGCAGCTCAGCCTCAGCCCGGTCCCTCCGTGCTCGCGCGACCTCTTCCTCGGCGGCAGCGCGCGCCGCATCAGCCCTGGCAGCTGATCGCCGGGACTCGGTCAGATGGTCCTGGGCCTCAGCTCGCCTCGCTTCGGCCTTGCGTCCCCGGACACGGGGCATGACCCAGAGAATGCCGGCCAACGCGAGCGCAAGGACAAGGATGACGATGACGATGACGATCAGAACGGTCACGGATGCCTAAACCCTGGACCCGCTGCGGCGCCGCATCACCAGCCACAAGATCGCGAAGACGACCAAGAAAAACAGTAGCGGATGAACCGCGATGCCGAGCACTATGGCAATCACAGTGATCACGAGCGCTATCAGGATGTCACTAACCATTTCTTATACCTCTTTGTGATAAGTAGATTGAAAATCGCCTGCTCGGATATTGTCCCCGCCCCGGCCTCAGGCGTCTGACTTGCAGCGTGGGCGCTCCTGACCTGCGAGCGTGGTTCAGAGCCGAGCCCCGCTGCGACGCCGCACGACCAGCCAGACGATGGCCAGTACCACCAAGAAGAAGAGGACGGGGTGGACAGCTACCCCGAGGACGATGGCAACGACTGTGATCAACAGGGCAACGAGTATGTCCCCAAGCATCTGCTACGAACCTCCCGATCCCGGGCCCTTCCCGAGTAACCAGGTCTTTCCCTGGATGAGGGGTTCCACAAACTGCGCGTCGCGATAAGTGCCGCCGACGTTTCGGCTCCTGCGCTCCTGCAGGCGAGTTCATCCCTTTTGGGCGGGACCACCGTGCTCAGTCGAAACGAGGCGCCGGTTGGCTCGAACTGGGCCGCCACCCTGTCGCCTCGCCTGCCAACCGGGACGCCCTCCCCCGCTGGCGTGGCCCATGCGGCCTAGGCCCGGTAGCGCTCGCATGGGGCGGGCTGGGAGACTGATCGCCATGCAGGGTGCCAAGATCCTCGTAACCGGGGCAGCCGGGAACCTCGGCTTGCCGCTCGTCGAGCACCTCGCTCCCGCCAACGACGTCTGGGGAGTAGCTAGGTTCAGCGATCCGCGCGCCAGGGACAAGGTCGAGGCTGCCGGTGCGACCACGCGGGCCGTCGATCTGGCGTCGGGTGATCTCGCCGACCTGCCCGACGACTTCGACTACGTGGTCCACTTGGCGACGTTCAGAGGTGGCGTGGTCGACTACGACGGGGCACTCAGGACGGACGCAGAGGGAACTGCACTGCTACTCGCCCACTGCCGTCATGCCCGTGCCGCGCTGGTCATGTCGGCGGGCTCGGTGTACCGCCCGGCGGAGGACCCGTACCACGCCTACGTTGAGGGCGACCCTCTGGGTGAGGGCAGCGTGCCCAGCATTCCCACCTACTCCATCACGAAGATCGCGGCGGAGGCCGTTTCCAGGGCATGCGCGCGTCTCTACGACCTGCCGATGATCATCACCCGGATGAACTGTGGGTACGGGTCGAACGGAGGCATGCCGGCGTGGCACCTCGACGCCATCATGGCCGGTCGGCCAGTCCCCCTTCGCTCCCCCGGGCCCAAGTACAGCGCCATCCACCAAGACGACATCGGCGTCCAGATCGAGCCGCTGCTCGCTGCGGCGACCGTGCCCGCCACCGTCGTCAACTGGGGAGGAGACGATGTAGTCGGTCCCGAGGACTGGTGCGTGTACTTCGGCGAGCTCACCGGCAAGCCAGTCGACCTGGTTGCCGGCTCGACGGCCGGAACCTATCCGAGCTCCGTGTATGACGTCACCAAGCGTCGATCGATCACGGGACCGTGCGAGGTCTCTTGGCGTGAGGGCATGCGGCGCACCCTCCAGGGCCGCTATCCGGGCGCCCTGCGGGACGCAACCGACTAGGCGGGGGAGCCAGGGTCCGGTCCGATCGCCGGGACTCGCGGTTGGTAGGGTGATCGGGAAGAGGATCGGGAGCTTGCACAGAGTGGGCTGAGAGGGCGGCTAGGGCCGTCGACCGAATGAACCTGACCGGGTAATGCCGGCGTAGGGAGGACAACCGATGAGCGATCCGACCGCAGGCGTTGCCACCACATGGAGCGCCAAGACCTACCTGAGTGGCTCCCGTCCCGACCTGCGGGTCCCGATGCGCGAGGTGCGACTCTCCACGGGTGATGCGCTGGTGCTCTACGACACGAGCGGTCCTTGGACCGAGTCTGGCTTCGAGGCGGATGTCCGCGCCGGGCTGCCCCTGATCCGGGACGGGTGGATCCAGGACCGGGCGGACACCGAGGCGTACGAGGGGCGCACCGTGCGCCCGGAGGACGATGGCCGCCCCCGGTCAGGCCGAAACCTGGACGAGGTGTTCGCCGGATCGTCACGGCCCCCACGCCGGAGCGTGGCGGGCCGTGCAGTGACCCAGCTGTCCTATGCCAGGAGCGGCGACGTCACCCCCGAGATGGAGTTCGTGGCGATCCGCGAGGGCGTGGCCCCCGAGGTGGTACGAGAAGAGGTGGCTGCAGGCCGAGCGGTGCTGCCCGCCAACATCAACCACCCTGAGCTCGAGCCTATGGTGATCGGCCGGCGCTTCTTGGTGAAGATCAACGCCAACATCGGCAACTCGGCGGTGGCCTCTTCCATCGAGGAGGAGGTCGACAAGATGACCTGGGCGACCCGTTGGGGAGCGGACACGGTCATGGACCTGTCGACCGGCCGCAACATCCACACGACTCGCGAGTGGATCATCCGCAACAGCGCTGTGCCAGTTGGCACGGTCCCGATCTACCAGGCCTTGGAGAAAGTCAACGGCAAGGCGGAGGAGCTCACCTGGGATGCCTACCGCGACACCATCATCGAGCAGTGCGAGCAGGGCGTCGACTACATGACCGTCCACGCAGGGGTGTTGCTGCGCTACGTCCCGCTCACCGCCCGCCGCAAGACCGGCATAGTGAGCAGGGGCGGCTCGATCCTGGCCGCTTGGTGCCTGGCCCATCATGAGGAGAACTTCCTCTACACCCACTTCGCCGAGCTCTGCGACATCCTCCGCAGCTACGACGTAACCTTCTCCCTGGGAGATGGCCTCCGCCCGGGGTCGATCGCTGATGCCAACGACGAAGCCCAGCTCGCCGAGCTGCGTACCTTGGGAGAGCTGGGCCGGCTGGCCCGGGAACGTGACGTCCAGGTCATGATCGAAGGGCCCGGGCATGTCCCGATGCACAAGATCAAGGAGAACATGGACCTGCAGCTGGAGCTGTGCGACGAAGCGCCGTTCTACACCTTGGGGCCCCTCACCACCGACATCGCCCCCGGCTATGACCACATCACCTCGGCCATCGGTGCCGCCATGATCGGCTGGTACGGCACGGCAATGCTCTGTTATGTCACGCCCAAGGAGCATCTGGGCCTTCCCAACCGGGACGATGTCAAAGCCGGGGTGATCGCCTACAAGATCGCCGCGCACGCAGCCGATCTGGCCAAGGGCCACGCCGGGGCCCAGACATGGGACGACGCGCTCTCCGACGCCCGGTTCGACTTCCGCTGGGAGGACCAGTTCAACCTGGCGCTCGACCCTGAGACGGCCCGGTCCTACCACGACGAGACACTGCCTGCCTCCGCCGCCAAGACCGCGCACTTCTGCTCGATGTGCGGACCCCACTTCTGTTCCATGCGGATAAGCAAAGATGTCCGTCGCTACGCAGAGGACCATGGCCTCGAAGCGGAGGAAGCGGTCCGTGTCGGCCTGGCGGAGAAGGCGGCAGACTTCAACGCGGGCGGCGGCCGGATCTACCTGCCCGTCAGCAGCAATTGAAATGCTGACGTCGACCCTTGGTTGAGGTGGGCGACACACCTGCGGTGATCCTGCTGAGTGGTGGACTCGACTCAGCCACTGCCTTGGCAGTGGCGCGCCACGAGGGCTTCCGGACATACGCGCTGAGCTTCCGCTATGGACAGCGTCACGAGGTCGAGTTGGCTGCCGCCCGACGGGTCGCCGACGCAATCGGCGTCGAGCGCCATGTCATCGCCGACATCGACCTGCGGGTGTTCGGCGGCTCGGCACTTACCGGCGACCTAGCCGTACCCCACCATGACCGACCTGAGGATCTCGGCAATCAGATACCCGACACCTATGTGCCGGCCCGCAACACGATCTTCTTGTCGTTCGCGCTGGCGTGGGCCGAGACCTTGGGAGCAGAGGACATCTTCATCGGGGTGAACGCGATGGACTACAGCGGGTACCCCGATTGCCGCCCCGAGTACATCGCGGCCTACGAGCAGATGGCCAACCTGGCCACCAAGGCCGGAGTCCTGGGAAACCAGCACCTCCGCATCCACGCGCCTCTGATCGCTCTCTCCAAAGCGGCCATCATCGAGCTGGGCCGGTCGCTCGGCGTGGACTACAGCTTGACCCACAGCTGCTACGACCCCGAGCCCTCCGGTGCGGCGTGCGGCACGTGCGATTCCTGTCTCTTCCGCCGCAGAGGTTTCGCCGAGCTCGGACTCGACGACCCCGCTGCAGCCGCCCCCGGCTGATGGCCTATCGGGTAAAGGAAATCTTCTACACCTTGCAGGGGGAGGGGACCCACGCCGGGCGCGCCGCCGTCTTCTGCCGCTTCGCTGGCTGCAACCTGTGGAGCGGCCAGGAGCGCCATCGGGGAGCCGCGACGTGCACCTTCTGCGACACGGACTTCGTGGGAACCGACGGTCCCGGCGGCGGCCGCTTCGCGACCGCTCGGGAGCTGGTTCTCGCCATTAGCGCAGCCTGGCCAGCCGGTCCCCATCCGAAATCCGAGCCGTATGTCGTCTGTACTGGCGGCGAGCCGTTGCTGCAGCTGGATGAGCCGGTGATCGACGCCCTGCACCAGTCTGGCTTCGTGGTCGCTGTCGAAACCAACGGGACCCAGGCTACGCCTCTGGGGATCGACTGGGTCTGCGTCAGCCCGAAAGCCGGGGCACCGCTCGCGTTGGAGCGGGCCGACGAGCTGAAGCTGGTGTTCCCCCAGGCCGACACCGACCCGGCGTCCTTCGAAGGTTTCGACTGCCCTCGGCTGCTCTTGCAACCCATGGATGGTCCCGAACGCGACCGGAACACGCAGCTCGCTGTGCAGTACTGCCTGGCACACCCGCAGTGGAAGCTGAGCCTCCAGACCCACAAGTTTCTCGGTATCCCGTGATGGAGCTGTTCCGGTCCTTCACCTTCGAAGCTGCGCACCACCTTCCCAACGTCCCTGCCGGCCACAAATGCCGCCGGCTCCACGGCCACTCCTACCAGGTCGAGATCCACGTGGTCGGCGACGTCGATCCGGAGACGGGGATGGTCATTGACTTCGCCGTGATCGCAGATGCTTTCGAGCCGTTACGGGCCCGGCTCGACCATTACTACCTGAACGAGGTAGAGGGACTGCAAAACCCGACGAGCGAGAACCTCGCCGCCTGGATCTGGGACCGGCTCTCGGGCCCTTTGCCCCTGGCAGGAGTCGTCGTGCGAGAAACCTGCACCTCCGGCGTCAACTATCGCGGGGCCGCCGGGTGAGCGCGTCGTGATGAGCGAGCAGCTCCATCACTGCGGCGCGCTCCTGATCGGCGAGCGAGGGCGCAGCACGGACCGCGAGCGGCTTGATCGCGATCCCGCCGCGCACGTTGAAGTCACCGAATACCCGGAGGTATAGCGGCTCCGCCCGCGCATAGATGTCGTCTGCGATGCGGTTCACGCAGTCCTCGTGGAAAGATCCGTGATTGCGGTAGGCGCCGAGGTACAGCTTGAGGCTCTTGCTCTCGATGCAGAGGCCCGCCGGGACGTAATGCACGTGGATATGTCCGAAGTCGGGCTGCCCGGTCATCGGGCAGAGGCTGGTGAACTCCGTGCAGTCCAGCTCGACGACCCACGGCGACCGCGGGTGGCGGTTGTCGAAGACCTCGAGCATGGCAGCGTTTGGGTCCTGGTACGAGCAAGCGGTGGCTCCCGCGCCCAGCAGGGTCAGCTTCGACGTGTCACTCACCACCCCATGTTCCCGCAACGCCGAAGCTGCGGGGGCGCGGCGGCTCTGGGTACCTGGGTTTGACATCGCTGGCTCCGGCCGGTAGACCCATCGTGACACGCGGGAGTCCGGTGACACCGGACTGAGAGGGGCGTTCGAAGCGCCCGACCGTCGGACCTGATGCGGGTAATGCCGCCGAAGGGAGAGTGGAGTGCCTGGTCGTCTGCATCTAATCACCGACACCAGGTTCGGCCGCGATCCCCTGGCGATATTGCCTGCTGCGCTCGATGCCGGGGTAGATGTCGTGCAGGTGAGGATCAAGGACCTCTGCGATCGCGACGTGCACGCCATGACCGAGCGGGTCGTGGAAATGTGCGCGCAGACCGGCGCCACCTGTGTCGTCGACGACCGTCTCGACGTCGCGTTGACAGCCGGGGCTTCGGGCGTGCACCTCGGAGCCGAGGATCTCCCCGTGGCTGCCGCCCGGAAGTTCGCTGGAGATGGCTTCGTCATCGGCGCAACCGTGCGCGACCCCCCTGGGGCGATCGCCGCCGCCGCTGCCGGCGCCTCGTACCTGGGCGTCGGGCCGAGCTTCGCTACCGCCACCAAGGCAGGGCTGCCGGCGCCGATCGGTGCGGCGGGGGTAGGTGCAGTGTGCGCGGTTGTGTCGGTGCCCGTGATCGCCATCGGCGGCATCTGCGCCGACCGCGTTCCGGCTCTGGTCAAAGCCGGGGCGCACGGGATTGCCGTGGTCGACGCTGTCTCCGGCGCCGACGACCCGGCTTCTGCGGTGCGGGAGCTGCTGGCCGCACTCGCCACCGCGCTCGAACAATGAGTCGGCTGGATGCCGTGATCGTCGGCGGCGGGATCATCGGACTGACCGTAGGATGGAAGGCAGCCGCCGCCGGCCTGCGGGTGGTGGTGTGCGACCCCGCGCCGGGACGAGGGGCGTCGTGGGCGGCAGCCGGGATGCTCGCCCCGGTCACCGAAGCGACAGCAGAGGAGTCGGAGCTGACCCGTGTGGGGTTGGCATCCCTCACACGGTGGCCGAGGTTCGCCGCCGATCTGGCCGCCGACGCCGGAGTCGATGTAGAGCTACGCCAGGACGGCACGCTCCAGGTGGCCTTCGACGGCGACGACCGCCGCGCCCTGGATGAACTGCTAGCAGTACACCGGAGGCTCGGGCTGGATAGCCAGTGGCGTGCATCGCGCCAGTGCCGCGAGCTCGAGCCGCTCCTCAGCCCTCGCATACGTGGAGGGCTGTTCGCTCCGGGTGACTGGCAGATCGACCCTCGGGTGGTGGTGACCGCCCTCATCCGAGCCTTCGCTAACCGAGGAGGCCGGCTGTGTCGTTCCTCTGCGCGACGCCTGCACTTCGACGCCCGCAACTCTGTCGGCGGGGTGGAGCTCGCCGGCGGGCAGGTCCTGGCCGCCGGCGCCGTAGTCATCGCGGCTGGCGCCCACTCGGCGGTTCTCGGCGGGCTGCCGCCTGAGGCCACCCCTCCAGTTCGCCCGATCAAGGGCGAGATCCTGCGGCTTCGTGCAGACCCTGAAGATCTGCCCTTCACCAGGACCATCAGGGGCACCGCGCGAGGCCGGTCGGTTTACCTGGTTGCCCGCTCCAGCGGCGAGGTGGTGGTCGGAGCGACCATGCAGGAGGCCGGCTTCGACACGACAGTCAGGTCAGGGGCGGTGCACGATCTGCTCCACGCGGCCATCGACCTCGTTCCGGCAATCGAGGAGCTACCCATAGAGGAGACCCTGGCGGCACTCCGACCCGGCACCCCTGACAACGCTCCCGTACTCGGCCCGTCATCGACGCCCGGGCTGCTCTTCGCGACCGGCCACCACCGCAACGGTGTACTCCTGGCCCCTTTCACCGCAGACGCCATGCTGGAGGTCCTGACGACAGGCGCCCTTCCGGCAGAAGCCGCCTCGCTCGGCGCGGGACGGTTCCGATGATGCTGGTAACTGTCAACGGGGACCCGCTCGAGGTCGCGCCTGAGTCGACGATCGAATCGCTCGTCGAGTTGCTCGGTTGCGGGCGGCGGGGCGTAGCGGTGGCGATCAACTCTGAGGTCGTCGCCCGGAGCAGCTGGGCGACGACTTGGCTCGCCGCTGGCGATCAGGTCGAGGTTCTCAGGGCTGCACAGGGAGGCTGTTGACATGGATGACCCTTTCGAGATCGGCGGCACGACGCTCAGCTCGCGTCTCATCCTCGGGACCGGCGGCGCGCCGAGCATGGACATCCTGGAGTCGGCGATCCGAGCATCCGGGACCGATATGGTGACGGTCGCGCTGCGGCGGGTCGTCCCCGGCGTCGCCGGTTCGGTCCTCGACGTGTGCGAGCGCGCCGGCGTGCGGGTTCTGCCCAACACTGCAGGATGCCGGACGGCACGCGAGGCGGTCCTCACGGCCCAGGCCGCTCGCGAGGCCTTCGAGACCGACTGGGTCAAGGTCGAGGTGGTTGCCGACGACCGCACGCTCCTCCCCGACACCGTCGAGCTGGTGGACGCGGTGGAGGCGCTGGCGGACCTCGGCTTCATCGTGCTGGCCTACACCAACGACGACCCGGTGATCGCTATGCGCCTGGCAGCCCTGGGCTGCGCGGCTGTGATGCCGCTCGGGTCTCCCATCGGCAGCGGGATGGGTATCCGCAACCCTTACAACCTGGCCATGATCAGGGAGCAGCTGACCGTACCGGTCATCCTCGACGCTGGCATCGGCACGGCGTCGGATGCTGCCCTGGCAATGGAGCTCGGATGCGACGCAGTGCTGGCCGCTTCGGCGGTCACCCGGGCCCGCCATCCCGAGATCATGGCCGAGGCCATAGGGCTGGCGGTGCGCTCGGGGCGCCTGGCTCATCTGGGTGGCCGCATCCCGCGACGTCTCTACGCTGAAGCCAGCACTACCAGCGTGGGCCTGCCCGAGTTGTGAACCACCCGGGGCCAGCTCCCCCGCTGCCGTCGCTTGTCGTCCTCACCGACGGGGCGAGCCCCCGCGGGCGGCCGCTGATCGACATCGTTGCCGCAGCCGTGGAGGGTGGGGCCCGGGCCGTGCTGCTGCGGGAGAAGCACCTTTCCCGACCCGAGCGAGCGGCGCTCGCCGCACGACTGAGGGGCGTCCTCGACCCGGTGGGAGGCCTCCTTCTTGTCGCCTCGGATCCTTCCATCCCTGCCGACGGCCTGCACCTAGCCGCCGGCGATCCCCTCCCTAGACCCGCCCCCGCTCGACTCGGACGATCCTGTCACGACGGCGACGACGTGGCCCGCGCCGCCCGGGACGGTTGCGCCTATGCCACGCTTTCACCGATCTTCCTGACGGCCTCGAAGCCCGGTTACGGTCCTGCCCTCGGCCCCGAAGCACTCGCAGGCCACCCGCTGCCAGTCTGGGCCCTCGGCGGCATCACCCCTGACAACGCACCTTTGTGCATCTCCGCCGGCGCGGCGGGCGTGGCGGTCATGGGCGCCGTCACAAAGGCCGACGACCCCGCCGCCACTGTGGCCGACCTCATCGCCGCTCTCG
>JAKBAM010000012.1 GCA_021809105.1 Actinomycetes bacterium | reverse complement strand
CACCGACGCGTAGAGCGCCGGTAGCGCGGAAGAGCTGCTCGAAGCGCGGTCCGCCCATCAGGGCGCCTTCGTCCTGGGTGGCCAGGACGTGGGCGGCCTCTTCCCTCAAAGTGCCCCACTCGGCCGGAGGGACGGCTGACTTGATCTCCATGTCCAACTCGACCGCCACGAACGGGCCGCCCCCTGGCTCGGGCTTCGACCCGCTGAGCTGCGCTTCCACCGTTGTATCGACGGCCATGCCTTCCAGGTGGCAGCGCCAGTGACGGAAGGGCTCGATGAGCTCGAAGGAGAGCGGACCTGCGCCGAGGACGCGCGCCTTGCCGTCGGCGCCGAGTGGGTCGTGCACCTCGCCTGAGTCGAAGATGCCGAGCACCCGCCCGCTGGCGAAGGAGATGTTCACCTGGAGGTCGTGGGTATCCCATTGGTCGGCGACAGCCTCCACGCCGATGCGCGGCATGCCGAACTCGTCGCCGTCGTCCCAGACCCACACGTTGACCGATTCGCGCATCTCCGGGTCGTCCGGCTGCTTAGCGAAGACGTATTCCCGGTCCTCGCTCAAGCCCCCGCTCAAATCGATCGTCATTGGTCGTACCTCCTGGGTGGCGGTGGCGTCGGGCCACCTGGATGATTACAGGCCTGGCGCAACTGGTCCGAGGAGTCGCCGGTCGGCTCCATCTCACTCCAAAATCCTGGAGTAGTACCAGCAGTTTGGAGTGGCTTGCGACGAGGGCACCCCCAGACGAGAAGACAGCAGACCACTCCAAACGGAGCGGGCTGGAAGTTTTGGAGTGGTTGGGGTCCTCGGCTCCGAGCGCGCCGCTCCGAGCGCGCCGGTGGCCGCCCCGAAAGGCGGCCACCGAACAATCACATTGGTCGAGCGCTAGCCGGCGCTCCCACACACTGGTCGAGCGCTAGCCGGCGCTCTCCTCACCGCTGGCCCCGAAGCCGGGGGAGGTGTCAGGACCGAAGTCCCCGAGCGAGCCGATCAAGTCGGCGCCGTCGTCGGCGGGACCGATCGACGCCAGCCAGGCAGCCAGGTCCTCGGTGCCGGTCTCCTCCTCGGAGCTCCAGAACGTCATGTGCTCCGCTTCGGGGGCGTCCATCACCAGGTCCCGGTACCGGGTCATGCCGGTGCCGGCGGGGATCAGCTTCCCGATGATGATGTTCTCCTTCAAGCCGTACAGGTGGTCCGACTTGCCCTCGATGGCCGCCTCGGTGAGCACCCGGGTGGTCTCCTGGAAGGAGGCCGCCGACAGCCAGCTCTCGGTGGCGAGGCTGGCCTTGGTGATCCCCATCAGCTCGGGACGGCCCTCGGCGGGACGCTTACCCTCGGTGACCAGCTGCCGGTTGGCCTCCGCGTAGTTGCGGGAGTCGACCCGCTCACCGGGCAGGAACGGCGACTCGCCCTGCTCGGCCACGAGCACCCGGCGCAACATCTGGCGGACGATGAGCTCGATGTGCTTGTCGTGGATCGACACGCCCTGGTCCCGGTACACCTGCTGGACCTCGGAGACCAGGTACTGCTGGGTCTCCCGGATGCCCTTGATCTCGAGCAGCGCCTTGGGGTCCTTCGGCCCGTCGACGATGGCGTCGCCGGCGGCGATCTCCCCGCCCTCGTGCACCCCGTCCGCCAACTTGGCCCGCAGGCTGACGTTGACCGACCACTCCTCGCCGTCGTCGGAGACGACAGTGACCCGGCGGGCGTTGTCCTCGTCGACCAGGCGTACGACGCCGGAGACCGGCGAGAGGATCGCCGCCCCCTTCGGGGTGCGGGCCTCGAACAGCTCGACGACGCGCGGCAGGCCGTGGGTGATGTCCTCGCCGGCGATGCCGCCGGTGTGGAAGGTCCGCATGGTCAGCTGCGTCCCCGGCTCGCCGATCGACTGGGCAGCGATGACACCGACCGCCTCGCCGAGCTCGATCTCGAGGTTGGTGGCCAGCGACCGGCCGTAGCAGGCCGCGCAGATTCCCTGCTCGGCGTCACAGGTGAGCACCGAGCGGCACAGCACCTCGGTGACGGCCGGGTCGTCGCGAAGGGCCACCATCGTCTCAGGTGAGATCTGGAGGCCCGCCGGCAGGACCGTGCCGTCGGAGAGGGTCACGTCGCGTGCGATGACCCGCCCGTCCATGCGGGTCTCCAGATAGGTGCGGGCCCGCTCGTCGTCGGGGTGCACGTCCCGGATCCAGATGCCGCGCGTCGAACCGCAATCGTCCTCGCGGATGATCAGCTCCTGGGCGACATCGACCAGGCGCCGGGTCAGGTAACCCGAGTCGGCGGTCCGCAGCGCGGTGTCGGCCAGGCCCTTGCGGGCGCCGTGGGTGGAGATGAAGTACTCGAGCACCGACAGGCCCTCACGGAACGAGGACAGGATCGGGCGGGGGATCATCTCGCCTCGCGGGTTGGACACCAGTCCCTTCATTCCGGCGATCTGGCGCACCTGCTGAGGGTTGCCGCGAGCCCCGGAGTCCACCATCATGTCGAGAGGGTTGAAGGCGATCGCATGGAGGGACTCCTCCATCGCCTTGCCGACCTCGGAGTTGGCGGAGGTCCAGATCTCGATCTCCTTCTGGCGCCGCTCGTCATCGGTGATGATGCCCCGCTTGAACTGCGTCTCGGCCTTCTGGGCCTCGGACTCGAAGCGGGCGATGATGTCCCGCTTGGAGGCGGGGGTGCGGACGTCGTTGATGGAGATGGTCAGCCCGGACTGCGCGGCGTAGCGGAAGCACAGGTCCTTGATCCGGTCCAGGCTGTCGGCCACCGCCACCCGCGGGTAGCGCTCGGCGAGGATCTCGACGATCGAGCCGATGCTGCGGTTGCGCTTGCCGACGATGTCGTTGACGAAAGGAAAGTCGTCGGGGAGGGTGGTGTTGAAGATGATCCGCCCGGCGGTCGTCTCGATCTGCTCCGCCTCGGTGGCATCGGCGACAGGATCGCCGGAGGTGGCGACGTCGTTGCCGGCGTCGACCAGCGCCACGTTCTCCCCGGCCTCGGTGCCGCCGGCGACGATCTGCGGCCGGCGCCAGATGATCTTGGCGTGGAGGTCGAGGTCGCCGTTCTCGTAGGCCCGCTCCACCTCGTGGAGGTGGCGGAACACCCGGCCTTCACCCTTGCCGCCGTCCTTGACCAGGGTCAGGTAGTAGGCGCCGAACACCATGTCCTGGGTCGGGGTGACGATCGGGCGGCCGGTGGCCGGCGAGAGGATGTTGTTCGCCGACAGCATGAGGATCCGGGCCTCGGCCTGGGCCTCCGCGGAGAGCGGGAGGTGGACGGCCATCTGGTCGCCGTCGAAGTCAGCGTTGAAGGCGGTGCACACCAGCGGGTGGATCTGGATCGCCTTGCCCTCGACCAGCACCGGCTCGAAGGCCTGGATGCCGAGACGGTGCAGGGTGGGGGCACGGTTGAGGAACACGGGGTGCTCCTTGATGACCTCCTCCAGCACATCCCACACCTGGCTGCGGCGGCGCTCGACCATCCGCTTCGCCGACTTGATGTTCTGCGCCAGCTCCAAGTCGACCAGGCGCTTCATCACGAACGGCTTGAACAGCTCCACCGCCATCTGCTTCGGCAGGCCGCACTGGTGCAGCTTGAGGGTCGGCCCGACCACGATGACCGAACGGCCCGAGTAGTCGACACGCTTCCCGAGCAGGTTCTGGCGGAACCGTCCCTGCTTGCCCTTCAGCATGTCCGACAGGCTCTTGAGGGGACGGTTGCCCGGGCCGGTGACCGGGCGGCCGCGCCGGCCGTTGTCGAACAGGGCGTCGACGGCCTCCTGGAGCATCCGCTTCTCGTTGTTGACGATGATCTCGGGGGCCCCGAGATCGAGCAGGCGCTTCAGCCGGTTGTTGCGGTTGATCACGCGGCGGTACAGGTCGTTGAGGTCGGAGGTGGCAAAACGGCCACCGTCGAGCTGCACCATCGGGCGCAGCTCCGGCGGGATCACCGGCACCGCGTCGAGGATCATCGCCCGCGGGTCATTGGCCCGCCGGCCGTTGTCGTCGCGGCGGTTGAAGGCGGTGACGATCTTCAGGCGCTTGATGGCCTTCTGCTTGCGCTGCACCGACAGAGGCCGGCGGCCGTCGACGGGGTCGATGGCGTCGCGGAGCTTGATCTCCTCCTCGTCGAAGTCGATCTCGCCGATCAACTGCGCGATCGCCTCGGCGCCCATGCCGCCACGGAAGTAGTCGCCGTAGCGCTCCTTCAGCTCACGCCACAGCAGCTCATCCTCGATGATCTTGCGGCTGTGCAGGTTGCGGAACTCGTCGAAGGCGCGCCGCACCAGGTCGATGTCGCTGTCGGCGCGCTCGCGGATACCCGCCAGCTCCTTGTCCACCTGGCGCTGGCGGGCCTTGATCTCGGAGTCCTTGGCCCCGTCCTTCTCCATCTGGCCCAGCTCGTCCTCGAGAGCCTTGAAGCGCCGGTCGAGGGCGAGATCGCGGTCGCGCTCTATTTCCCCAACCTCTTCGAGCAGCTCGGCCTCGAGGTTCGGCAGCTCGGTGGTGCGCTTCTCCTCGTCGACGAAGGTGACCAGGTTGGCGGCGAAGTAGATGACCTTCTCCAGCTGCTTGGCCTTCAGCTCCTCGCGGGCCTCGGTGCCCATGAGCAGGTACGCCAGCCAGCTACGGGTGCCGCGCAGGTACCAGATGTGCACCACCGGCGCCGCCAGCTCGATGTGGCCCATCCGCTCGCGGCGGACCTTGGAGCGGGTGACCTCCACGCCGCAGCGCTCGCAGACGATCCCGCGGAAGCGGACCCGCTTGTACTTGCCGCAGTAGCACTCCCAGTCCTTGGTCGGACCGAAGATCTTCTCGCAGAAGAGCCCGTCCTTCTCCGGGCGCAGGGTCCGGTAGTTGATGGTCTCGGGCTTCTTGACCTCGCCGTTGGACCAGGTGCGGATCGAGTCGGCGGTGGCCAGACCGATCCTCAGTTGGTCGAAGTTGTTCACATCGAGCATGTGGCTCAGAACCCTCTCTCTGCTGCTCGGCGGGCATCCTCTTCGTCGGAGCCGCGCTCCGGACGTGAGATGTCGATGCCCAGTTCTTCCGCGGTGCGGAACACGTCTTCGTCCAACTCACGCATCTCGATCTCCTCGCCGGTGAGCGAGAGGACCTCGACGTTGAGGCAGAGCGACTGCATCTCCTTGATCAGCACCTTGAAGCTCTCGGGGATGCCAGGTTCGGGGATGTTCTCCCCCTTGACGATCGCCTCGTAGACCTTGACCCGGCCGAGGACGTCGTCGGACTTGATGGTCAGCAGCTCCTGCAGGGCGTAGGCGGCGCCGTAGGCCTCGAGGGCCCACACCTCCATCTCCCCGAAACGCTGCCCACCGAACTGGGCTTTGCCGCCCAGGGGCTGCTGGGTGATCATCGAGTACGGGCCGGTCGAGCGGGCGTGGATCTTGTCGTCCACGAGGTGGGCCAGCTTCAGGATGTAGACGTAGCCGACCGAGATCGGGTTGTCATAGGCCTCGCCGGTCCGCCCGTTGTACAAGGTGGCCTTGCCGTCGGTGCCGATCAGGCGCCCGTCCACCCCGTAGGAGGTACCCGGGGCCTCGGGTGTCAGGGTGGCGAAGATGTCCTGCATCGTCTTGTGCTTGCCCGACTCGATCGCCTCGTCCCAGTGGGCGCCGTCGAACACCGGGGTGGCCACGTGGACCGCCGGCTGCCCGACCGGGCGGGTCTTGCGCTCGGTGCCGCGCTTGGGCACCGTCGCCAGCTCGTTGCCTTCCCAGCCCCAGCGCGCCGCCCACCCGAGATGGGACTCGAGGACCTGCCCGACGTTCATCCGGGAGGGGACACCGAGCGGGTTGAGGATGATGTCGACGGGGGTCCCATCAGCCAGGAACGGCATGTCCTCGACCGGGAGGATCTTGGAGATGACGCCCTTGTTGCCGTGGCGGCCCGCCAGCTTGTCGCCCTCGGAGATCTTGCGTCGCTGCGCCACGTACACCCGGACCAACTGGTTGACCCCGGGCGGCAGCTCGTGGGCGTCCTCACGGGCGAACACCCGCACGTCGATGACCTTGCCGGACTCGCCGTGAGGGACCTTGAGCGAGGTATCGCGCACCTCACGGGCCTTCTCCCCGAAGATGGCGCGCAGCAGGCGTTCCTCGGGGGTCAGCTCCGTCTCACCCTTGGGGGTGACCTTGCCGACCAGGACATCTCCGGCGGACACCTCGGCGCCGACTCGGATGATGCCCCGCTCGTCGAGATCCTTGAGGATCTCCTCCGACAGGTTCGGGATGTCCCGGGTGATCTCCTCGGCACCGAGCTTGGTGTCACGGGCGTCGACCTCGTGCTCCTCGATGTGGATCGAGGTCAAGACGTCGTCGCGCACCAGGCGGGACGAGAGGATGATGGCGTCCTCGTAGTTGTAGCCCTCCCAGGGCATGAACGCCACCAGGAGGTTCTTGCCCAGCCCCAGCTCACCCATCTCGGTGGAGGGGCCGTCGGCCAGGACGTCGCCCTTGACGACCGACACACCCTCGTCCACGAGGATGCGCTGGTTGAGGCAGGTGTTCTGGTTGGACCGGCGGAACTTCGACAGCCGGTAGACCTTGCGCCCTAGGGTCACCCCGGCCCAGTCGGACTGGCCGGGCGCGTAGTCGACGGTGACGTGCTCGCCGCCGACCTCGATCACCAGCCCATCGCCCTCGGCCAGCAGCACATCGCCGGCATCCCGGGCAGCCCTGGCCTCCACGCCGGTGCCGATGAACGGCGCCTCGGGCTTGACCAGCGGCACCGCCTGCTTCTGCATGTTGGCGCCCATCAGGGCCCGGTTGGCGTCGTCGTGCTCGACGAAGGGGATCAGCGCCGTCGAGATGGAGACCATCTGCTTCGGGCTGACGTCCATCAGGTCCACCTCGGTCGGCGGCACGAAGTCCACCTCCGAAGTCGTCCCGTACGTCGTCCCGCCGGCGCCGACCCGCACGCCGGGGCCCTGCGGCGCCCGGCGGACCAGGACCCGGTCGTCGGTGAGGGTGCCGTCCTCGGCCAGCTTGGCGTTGGCCTGGGCGATGACGTACTGCTCCTCCTCGTCGGCGGCGAAGTACTGGATCTCCTTCGAGACCACGCCGTCGACCACCTTGCGGTACGGGGTCTCGATGAACCCGTAGGAGTTGATCCGCCCGTAGGAGGCCAGGTGGCCGATCAGGCCGATGTTCGGACCTTCGGGGGTCTCGATCGGGCACATGCGGCCGTAGTGGGAGGTGTGGACGTCACGGACCTCGAAGCCGGCCCGCTCGCGCGACAGGCCGCCGGGGCCCATGGCCGACAGGCGCCGCTTGTGGGTCAGGCCCGACAGCGGGTTGGTCTGGTCCATGAACTGCGACAGCTGGGAGGTCCCGAAGAACTCCTTGATGGCGGCGACGACCGGCCGGATGTTGATCAGGGTCTGGGGTGTGATCGCCTCGACGTCCTGGGTGGTCATGCGCTCGCGCACCACCCGCTCCATCCGCGACAGCCCGACTCGGACCTGGTTCTGGATCAGCTCGCCGACGGAGCGGATCCTCCGGTTGGCGAAATGGTCCTGATCGTCGAGGCGGTAGCCGGTCTCCCCCTGGGCCAGGTGCAACAGGTAGCTGCAGGCGGCCAGGATCTCGCTGCGGGACAGGACGCCCTGCCCCTCCTCCGGGTGCTCCAGCTCGATGCCGTAGAGCTCCTCGGCGCGGGCGATCTCAGGGCCGAGCTTGCGGTCCAGCTTGTAGCGGCCCACCCGGGTCAGGTCGTAGCGCTTGTTGTTGAAGAAGGCGTTCTCGAAGTACGCCCGGGCCGACTCGGTCGAGGGCGGCTCGCCGGGACGGGCCCGCTTGTAGATCTCGAGGAGAGCTTCCTCCTGGGTGGGAGCCAGCTCTCGCTCCTTTTCCCACTGGCCTTCCAGGAAGTCGAAGTGGCGCACGAAACGCTCGAGGAAACCCTCGTCGGTGTAGCCGAGCGCCCGGAGCAGCACGAACAGGCTGAGGCGGCGCTTGCGGGCCACCCGGGAGCCGGCGGTGATGTCCTTGCCGGGCTTGGCCTCGACGTCGAACTCGATCCACTCGCCCCGGTAGGGATGGATCGTGCCGGTCACGACGGTCTTGGCGTCGCGCCCGGGCTGGAAGATGACCCCCGGCGACCGCACGAGCTGGGAGACGACCACCCGCTCGGTGCCGTTGATGATGAAGGTGCCCTTGTCCGTCATCATCGGGAAGTCCCCCATGAAGACGGTCTGCTCCTTGATCTCCCCGGTGTTGGCGTTCTGGAACTGGGCGCGCACGAAGATCGGCGCGGCGTAGGTCATGTCCTTCTCTTTGCACTCCTCCACCGTGAACTTCGGCGGCGGGCGCAGGTCCTGGTCGTCGGGATCGAACTCCAAGATGAGCTTGAGGGACCCGGAGAAGTCCTCGATCGGGCTGATGTCACGGAACGTGTCCGCCAGCCCCTGCTCGAGGAACCATTTGAACGAATCACGCTGGATCGAGATCAAGTCCGGGAGCGGCATGACCTCATCGAGGTTGGCGAAAGAGAAGCGTTCCCGGAGGGCGGGACGAGACGGCAAGGGCCTACTCCTGGGGGAGGATGGGTGAGCTGGCTGAGCTGGCCGTGAAGACGCAGCCGGGCCGCGACGAAGCGGCTCGGATTGCAAGGGGAGGGACCACGGCAACTGCCCAGTCTAGGACCTCGGGCAGGAGAAGGGCAACCGCCTTCTGCGGGAACGTGGATTTGTCGTCGAGGGTAAGGCAACCGGGGCCCCCGGTCAAGGGTTTTGGGCCTCGAAGCGATCGAAGCCCCCGGCGGTACGGGGACCCCATAGCGTACGGTTGCCCTGAATACGCTAGGATTATGTACGTGACAACGCTGCCGGTCGCCGATGCCCGAGCCCACCTGTCGAAGTTGATCGACGAGGCGACGACTACCCATGAGCGCTTCGAGATCACCCGCAACGGACACCGGGCCGCTGTGCTGCTCTCCGCAGATGACTACGACATCCTGCAGGACACCATCGCCGTGCTCTCCGACCCGGAGCTGCTCGCCGCCCACGCCCGAGGCCGAGCCGCCATCGACGCCGGTGACTATCTCGACGCCGACCAGCTCGCCCAGGCAATGCGCGAAGCCGGGCGCCTGCCTCGGTGAGCGAACGCTACCGGCTGCGCATAGCCCGGCCGGCAGCCCGAGCGCTGAGCGAACTGCTCCCAGAGAAGGTCGCGGCCGCGGCCTACGAGCTCATCACTGGCCCACTGCTCGATGATCCCCACCGGGCGGGGAAGCCCCTCGACCCCCCGATGGCCCCAGCCTGGACCGCCCGACGGGGCACCTACCGCATCCTCTACCTCGTTGACGACAGCCACCGGATCGTGGAGGTCACGGCCATCCGGCACCGGTCCGATGCTTATCGGAGCTGATCCACCGGGCGTCGGTCGTCGGTGCCTCCGGGATCGAGTAGAGAAGACGGCGTGCGCCGCCTCTCCGCCCTCTTCTCCAAGACCCTCCGCGACGACCCGGCTGACGCCGAACTGGCCAGCCACCGGCTCCTCGTCCGGGCCGGCTACATCCGGCGGGTGGCGCCGGGCATCTTCACGTGGCTGCCCCTCGGACTCGACGTGCTCCGGCGGATCGAGGCCGTCGTGCGGGAGGAGATGGAGGCGATCGGCGGCCAGGAGGTCCTCTTCCCCGCACTGGTACCGAAGGAGCACTACGCCACCACCGGCCGGTGGGAGACCTACGGGGAGTCCCTGTTCCGCCTCCGGGACCGCCGGGGCGGCGACTACCTCCTGGCGCCCACCCACGAGGAGCTTTTCACCAACCTGGTCAAGGGCGAGGCGTCGTCGTACAAGGACCTGCCGCTGATCCTGTTCCAGATCCAGACCAAGTACCGAGACGAGGCCCGGCCCCGGGCGGGGGTGCTGCGGGGCCGGGAGTTCCTGATGAAGGACAGTTACTCGTTCGATCTCGACGACGAGGGGCTCGCCGGCAGCTACCGCCGGCACCGGGAGGCCTACCAGCGGACCTTCGAGCGCCTGGGCCTCGACTACCGGATCGTCAGCGCCGTGAGCGGGGCGATGGGCGGGTCGGCCAGTGAGGAGTTCCTCGCCCCCTCCGACGGCGGCGAGGACACTTACGTCTCGTGCCCGTCGTGCGGCTACGCCGCCAACATCGAGGCGGCAGAGACGGCCGTGCCGGCGGCGTCCGACCCCGGCGACCATCCCCCGATACAGATCCTCGAGACCCCCGACGCGCCGACGATCGCCACCCTCCTGGCGGCGGTGCGCGCCGCAGGGATCGACGTCGGGGCGTCAGCCACGTTGAAAAATGTCGCCTTCACCCTGCACCACCCCGACGGGCGCACCGACGGGCGCACCGGCGGACGCACCGAGACCCTGGTGGTCGGGATCCCCGGCGACAGAGATGTCGACCTGCGCCGGCTGGAGGCCAACGTGGGCGGCGCGACGGTCCAACCGGCCGACCTGGACGGCGACGATGCCCCCGCCGGCCTGGTCAAGGGTTACATCGGGCCGCAGGGCCTGGGCGCGGAGGTCCGCTACGTCGTCGATCCCCTGGTCGTCACCGGCAGCGAGTGGGTGACGGGCGCCAACCAGCCCGGGCGCCACGCCGCCCACGTGGTGATGGGCCGGGACTTCCACCCCTCCGGCGTGCTGCCCGCCGCCGAGGTCCGTGCCGGCGACCCCTGCGCCCGTTGCGGCACCGGCCTGGAGCTGGCCCGGGGCATCGAGATCGGCCACATCTTCCAGTTGGGACGCAAGTACACAGACGCCTTCGCCCTCGACGTCCTCGGGCCCGACGGCAAGCCGCAGCGGGTCACGATGGGGAGCTACGGCATCGGAGTGAGCCGCGCGGTGGCCGCCATCGCCGAGCAGTCCCACGACGACAAGGGCCTGCTGTGGCCCGCCGCGGTGGCCCCTGCCGACGTCCATGTGGTGGCGGTCGGCAAAGGCGACCAGATGGCAGTAGCCACCCGCCTGGCCGAGGAGCTGGAGGCCGCCGGCCGGCGGGTCCTCTTCGACGACCGGGGCGCCTCCCCCGGAGTGGCGTTCAAGGACGCCGAGCTGCTCGGCGTGCCGATGATCCTGGTCGTCGGCAAGGGCCTCGCCGGCGGGGTCGTCGAGGTCCGGGACCGGCGGGCCGGCACGGCGGCGGAGGTGCCCGTCGGCGAAGCCGTCGCCTTCCTCGCCGGCGGAGGCGGAGGTCCGATCCGGTAGGGGCTTATCGTGGCGGAGGTGACCACACCGCGGGGCGCCGCGCCGGCGAGGAGGCGGGTGTGGGCAGGAGTGGCCGTGGCGATCGCCGGTGTCGCCGCCCTGAGCGGGGCCATGATCCCCCTGAGGGCCCACTTGAGCGTTGCCACCACAGCTCTGGTGCTGGTCATCCCGGTCGTGGGCGGGGTGGCGGTGGGCGGGTTCCCGGCCGGGGTGGTCGGCGTGGTCGGCGGCTTCATGGCCTACGACTACTTCTTCATCCCTCCGTACTACACGCTGTCGGTCGGGGCCGCCCAGAACTGGGTGGCTCTGGCGGTCTACGCCGTGGTGATGTCGGTGGTCTCCCGGGTCGTGGCCGCGCTGCAAGAGGCCCGCAGCAACGCTCGGCACCGGGAGCGCGACGCCCGGAGGCTGTTCGAGATATCGGACCTGCTGATCGGGGATCGGACGATGGAGGAGCTGCTGGCGTCCATCGTCGGCAGTGTTCGCAGCATCTTCGATCTCGACTCCGTCGCCCTGCTCCTGCCCCGGGACGGGCAGCTGGTGGTGGTGGCCTCCGACGGGGAGGCCCTGCCGGAGCACTGGTTGCGGCGCATAGTGCCCGAGCCCGGGCGCCCTGCCACGGTGCCGGTGGTCGGGCCCGGCCCGTTGCAGACCGTCACGCTGGCCACCGCAGCCCGCCCGGTCGGCATCCTGGCGCTGGTGGGGACGACCCAGGACGCCCATGAGCGCCAGCTGCTTGCCACCTTCGCCAATCACGCGGCGCTGGCTGTGGAACGAGCCCAGCTCGAGGAGCAGGCGATGCGCACCAAGGTGCTGGAGGAGATCGACCGGTGGCGGTCCGCCCTGATCGGGTCGGTGTCCCATGACCTGCGGACTCCCCTGGCGTCGATCAAGGCCTCCGTCTCCTACCTGATGGACCGCACCGTGTCGCTGGACGCAGACGAGCGCGGCGAGCTGCTGGCAACCATCGACGCGCAATCCGACCGGCTCACCGGCCTGGTCACCAACCTGTTGGACATGGCCAGGATCGAGGCCGGTGCGCTGGCGCCCCGCCGCCAGCCGCTCGGAGTGCTCGAGGTGGTAGGTGAGGCGGTGAGCCACCTGATCCGCGACCGCCTGCCCGAGCGGGTCGAGGTGCGGGTATCGGGGGATCTGCCCCCGGTGGCGGGCGATCCCACCCTGACCGGCCAGGTGCTGTCCAACCTGTTGGAGAACGCGGCGCACCATGCCCCGGCGGGGTCACCAGTCGTCGTCGCCGCCGAAGTGGTCGGCGGCTCGGTCGAGGTCAGCGTGGCCGACCGCGGGCCAGGGATCCCTCCGGGCAGCCGCCGCGAGGTATTCGAAGCCTTCCACCGCCTGGGGCGACCCGGGCCGTACGTCTCGGGCATGGGCCTCGGGCTGACCATCGCCAAGGCGTTCGTCGAGGCGCAGGGCGGCACGATCCAGGTGAGCGAGAACCCGGGCGGCGGGACGGTGGTCAGCTTCCGCCTGCCCGTCTTCCCGCTGCCCGCCGAGGTGATCTGAGGTGGCTCGGCTTCTCGTCATCGACGACGAGGTGCCCATCCTCAACGCTTTGACCATCGGCTTGCGAGCGAAGGGCTATGAGCTGGTCACGGCGCGGACGGGCGAGGACGGCCTGGCCCGGGCCGCCACGGACGACCCCGATGTCATCGTCTTGGATCTCGGCCTGCCGGACCTCGACGGCGTGGAGGTGTGCCGGACCATCCGGACTTGGAGCGACACACCGATCGTCGTCCTCTCCGCCCACGACGCCGAGGAGCGCAAGGTGGCGGCGCTCGACGGCGGCGCCGATGACTTCGTCACCAAGCCGTTCGGCATGGCGGAGCTCGAAGCCCGGCTCCGGGTGGCGCTGCGCCACCGGCGCGCCCGCGGCGAACCCGAGCCTCCGGTCATCGCGGTGGGGCCATTGCAGATCGACCTCCCCCACCGGCAGGTGTCGATGCAGGGTGAGCCGGTCGAGCTCACCGGCCGGGAGTTCGACCTGCTCGCCTACATGGGCCGCCACGCCGGCAAGGTGCTCACCCATCACATGATCCTGCGAGAGGTCTGGGGCCCCGGCTACGGGGACGAGGTGCAGTACCTGTGGGTATACGCCAACCGGCTGCGACGAAAGCTGGGTGACGACAAGGGGCGCTTGGTGCGAACGATCTCCGGCACCGGCTACCAGTTGGCGACCGAAGCCGACGCATCGGGGGCAGCCGGAATTTAGGGCCTGTTTAGGTCGGAGGCGGTCTCGTTGAGGGCTGGTTTAGGCACCCGCGACGAAGCTGGCCGCATGGCTGACTTTCTCTCGGTGATCGGGGTGGTGGCGTTCTTCGCTGCCGCGGCGGCACTCGTGGCCGGGCTGGACCGGGTCGGATGATCGGCAACTGGATCCTGCTCGCCCTGGCCGCCGCGGTGTTCGTCTACCTCGGCTTCGCCCTCTTCAAGCCGGAACGCTTCTGATGGGCTTCTTCCTCACCATCGTGGTCATGGTGGCAGTCCTGGCCCTGGTCTGGCGCTATCTCGGGTCGTACATGGTCTCGGTCTACGAGGGCCGTGTCCGCTGGCTCGGGTTCGTCGAACGCCCCCTCTACCGGGTGATGGGGCTCGACCCCGAAGCCGAGCAGAGCTGGCGGCGGTATGCCACCGCGCTGGTCGTGTTCTCCATGGTGGCGATCCTGTTGACCTACGTGCTGCTGCGGCTGCAGGCGCACCTGCCCCTCAACCCTCAGCACCAGGCGGCGGTAGGGCCGGCGTTGTCGTTCAACACCGCGGTGTCGTTCGTGACCAACACCAACTGGCAGAACTACTCGGGCGAGTCGACGATGTCGTACCTGTCGCAGATGGTGGCGCTGGCCGTGCAGAACTTCCTGTCGGCTTCAGTCGGGATCGCCGTCGCCATCGCTTTGATCCGCGGTTTCGCCCGGCGGGGGTCGTCCACGATCGGCAACTTCTGGGTGGACCTGGTCCGCGGCACGATCTACATCCTGCTGCCTGTCTCCTTCGTCTTCGCCCTCATCTTCGTCTCCCAGGGTGCGGTGCAGACCTTGAGCGGGGTGGCGAACATCCACAACCACCTCACCGGGGTTCACCAGGCCATCCCCCGTGGGCCGATCGCCTCGCAGGAGGTCATCAAGCAGTTCGGCACCAATGGCGGAGGGTTCTTCAACGCCAATTCCGCCCATCCCTTCGAGAACCCCAACGGGATCACCAACCTGTTGGAGATCCTGCTGATCCTGGCCATCCCGGTGGCGCTCACCTACACCTTCGGCAAGATGGTCGGCAGCGTGCGTCAAGGGGTGGCGGTCCTCACGGTCATGACGATCCTCTTCGGCGGGTGGCTGGGGATCACCGCCGCAGCCGAGCACAGCCCCAACCCGGCAGTGGCCGCGGCGGGGATGGTGCACCAGAGCAGTGGCAACACGGTCGGCAAGGAGACCCGCTTCGGCGACACCACCTCCGCGCTGTTCAACGTGACGTCGACGCAGACGTCCACCGGCTCGGTCAACTCCTCCGCCGACTCCTACAACGCCCTCGGTGGGATGGGGTTGCTCGCCGGCATGATGCAGGGCGACATCACCCCCGGCGGGGTCGGGAGCGGCCTCTACACCATCTTGTTGTCGGCCATCATCGCCGTGTTCATCGGCGGGCTGATGATCGGGCGGACACCGGAGTACCTCGGCAAGAAGATCCAAGCCCGGGAGGTCAAGCTGGCCGCGCTGGGGGTGCTGGTGATGCCCGTCACCGTGCTGGTGCTAACCGGCATCGGCGTCGCCGTCCACGCCGGCACGTCGGTCACCGGCAACAACGGGCCGCACGGCTTCTCCGAGATCCTCTACGCCTTTACCTCGCAGGCCAACAACAACGGCTCTGCTTTCGCCGGGCTTTCCAGCAATACGCCCTTTTACAACATCCTCGGAGGCGTGGCCATGCTGCTCGGGCGGTTCTTCATCATCATTCCCGTGCTGGCGCTGGCCGGTTCGCTGGCCGGCAAGCAACTGGTCCCCTCCAGTGCCGGCACGTTCCGTACCGATACCCCGCTCTTCGTCGGGCTGCTCATCGGGGTGATCCTCATCGTTGGCGGCCTCACCTTCTTCCCCGCCCTCTCGCTCGGGCCGGTCGTCGAGCAGCTCAGCCACGGGAAGCTGTACTGATGCGCGGCCCCGCGGAGGGACGGAATCCGGAGGGCTCCGACCTGCTCGTCGATACGCCGCCCGGCGACCACAGCACCCGTAGCGGCGTGGCCACCCAGAGAGGGCTGTTCGACCCTGAGATCGTGGGGCCGGCGCTGAGCGGTGCGGTCCGCAAGCTCGACCCTCGGGTACAGGTCCGCAACCCGGTGATGTTCGTCGTCCTGATCGGGACGGTGGTGACGCTGGTCGAAGCGATCCCCCATCCGAGCATCTTCACGTGGGGTGTCTTCATCTGGCTGCTCCTCACCGTGCTGTTCGCCAACTTCGCGGAGGCCATGGCCGAGGGGCGGGGGAAGGCCCAAGCCGACAGCCTCCGGCGCATGCGCACCGAGACGGATGCTCGCCGCTTGGGCGCCGGCGGCGCCGAGGAGATGGTGCCCGCCGCGGAGTTGGCCAAAGGCGACTGCGTGGTGTGCGAGGCCGGGGATGTGATCCCCTCCGACGGCGAGATCATCGAAGGTGTGGCCTCGGTCGACGAGTCGGCGATCACCGGCGAGTCCGCCCCGGTGATCCGCGAGTCCGGAGGGGACCGCTCTGCGGTCACCGGCGGCACGACCGTGCTGTCGGATCGGATCGTGGTGCGCATCACCGCCGAGCAGGGCCACACCTTCTTGGACCGCATGATCGGGCTCGTGGAAGGAGCCAGCCGCCAGAAGACGCCCAACGAGATCGCGCTCACCATCCTCCTGGCGGCGCTGACGATCATCTTCCTACCGGTCGTCGTGGTCCTCGAACCATTCGCCCACTACGCCAACGGAAGTGTCCAGGTCGTCAGCCTCATCGCCCTGCTCGTCGCTCTGATCCCGACCACGATCGGGGCGCTGCTCTCCGCCATCGGCATCGCCGGCATGGATCGCCTGGTGCAACGCAACGTGCTGGCAATGAGCGGGCGCGCCGTTGAAGCGGCCGGGGACGTCTCGACGCTGCTACTCGACAAGACCGGGACGATCACCCTCGGCAACCGGATGGCGGCGGCGTTCCTCCCTGTCGGCGGCGCCAGCGAGGAGAGCTTGGCCGACGCCGCGCAGCTGGCGTCGCTGGCCGACGAGACCCCCGAAGGCCGTTCTGTCGTCGTACTGGCAAAGGAACGCTTCGACATCCGGGCCCGGGACCTGAGCGGCGACTACGACTTCGTTCCTTTCAGCGCCCAGACCCGCATGTCCGGGCTCGACATAGATGGCCGGCGGATACGCAAGGGCGCAGCAGAGGCGGTGCGGCGGTGGGTCCGCGAGCAGGGCGGGACGGTCCCCGCCAACCTGGCGGAGGTGGTCGAGCGCACCGCCAAAGCCGGCTCGACACCGCTCGTCGTCGCTGACGGCCCGAACGTCCTCGGCGTGATCGAGTTGAAAGACGTCGTCAAGTCGGGGATAGCCGAACGGTTCCAGCAACTGCGGGCCATCGGTATCCGCACCGTCATGATCACGGGCGACAATCCCCTCACCGCCGCGGCCATCGCCTCCGAGGCCGGCGTCGACGACTACCTGGCCGAAGCCACTCCTGAAGCGAAGATGGCTCTGATAAAAGAGGAGCAGGAGGGCGGCAAGCTCGTCGCCATGACCGGAGACGGCACCAACGACGCCCCCGCCCTGGCCCAAGCCGATGTGGGGGTGGCCATGAACACCGGCACCATGGCAGCCAAGGAGGCCGGCAACATGGTCGACCTCGACTCCAACCCGACCAAGCTCATCGATATCGTCGAGATCGGCAAGCAGCTGCTCATCACCCGCGGCGCGCTGACCACCTTTTCGATCGCCAACGACGTGGCCAAGTACTTCGCCATCATCCCGGCACTGTTCGCCGCGACCTACCCGCAGCTGGGCACCCTCAACATCATGCGGCTCCACAGCCCACACTCCGCCATCCTCTCTGCGGTCATCTTCAACGCCTTGGTGATCGTCGCTCTCATCCCTCTCGCCCTGCGGGGCGTGCGCTACCGCCCGAGCGGGGCCGCCGCCATCCTCAGGCGCAATGTGCTCATCTACGGAGTAGGAGGCATCATCGTGCCGTTCATCGGCATCAAGGCCATCGACTTGATCCTCACCGCTACGGGCCTCTACTGATGCTCACTCACCTACGGCGGGCGCTCGTCGTCTCCATCTTCTTCGCCGTCTTGCTCGGCCTTGGTTATCCCCTCGCCGAGACCGGCATCGCGCAGGCGGCTTTCTCGCACCAGGCCAACGGCTCGATCGCTGCGAACGGATCGACGCTCATAGGCCAGCAATGGAAAGGCGCCCAGTGGTTCCACGGACGCCCCGACGCCTACACCCCGATGGCCACCGGCGGGACCAACCTCGGCCCTCGTTCCAAGCAGCTGGAGGCCAGCGTCGCCAAGCAGATCGCCGCCTACAAGAAGGCGGGGATCACCCCGACACCAGGGCTGGTCACCACGTCGGGCAGCGGGGTCGATCCCGACATCAGCCCGGCGGCCGCCTACGCCCAGGTCGATGCCGTGGCCAGAGCCCGAGGCCTGCCGGCCACGTCTGTCCGGCAGCTCGTCGCAGCGCACGTGCACGGTCCGGACCTCGGGTTCCTCGGGTCTTCCTATGTCGACGTGCTCCAGCTCAACGACGCCCTCTCCCAACTCCGGTAGGGGATAGCCGTGGCCAGAGGCGTCCTTCGCGTGTACCTGGGGTCGGCGCCGGGCGTCGGCAAGACCTACGCGATGCTCAACGAGGGATGGAGGCGGTCCCAGCGCGGCACCGATGTCGTCGTCGGCTACCTCGAGAACCACGACCGGCCGAACACCGCGGCGCAGGTACGCGACCTCGAGATCGTCCCCCGCGCCGTCCGGGAGCACAGGGGCCGGGTGTTCGAGGAGATGGACCTGGAGGCGGTGATCGAACGGCGCCCGGAGGTCGCCCTCGTCGACGAGCTGGCCCACACCAACGCGCCCGGATCCGGCCACACCAAACGCTGGGAAGACGTCGAGGCGCTGCTCGAGGCCGGCATCGATGTCATCACCACGGTCAACATCCAGCACCTCGAGTCCCTCAACGACCTGGTCGAACGGATCGCCGACGTTCCCCAGCGCGAGACGGTCCCTGACCGCGTCGTGCGCGCCGCCGACCAGGTGGAGCTGGTCGACATGACGCCTGAGGCCCTCCGCCGGCGGATGGCCCACGGCAACATCTATCCCCCCGGGCGCAGCGACACCGCCCTCGAGAACTACTTCCGGGTGGGCAACCTGGCCGCCCTACGTGAGCTGGCACTGCTGTGGCTGGCGGACAAGGTCGACGAGGCCCTCAACGACTACCGGGAGCGCTACGACATCACCGAGCCCTGGGAGACCAAGGAGCGCGTCATCGTCGCCATCACCGGGTCGGCGCAGAACGAAAGGGTGATCCGCCGGGCGGCCCGCATGGCCGCGCGGTCCCACGGAGAGCTCATCGGGGTCCACGTCCGCAACCCAGACGCGCCCCGAGATCGGGGCGACGGAAAGCTTCAAAGCCACCTGGCCCTGCTGGCTGACCTCGGTGGCCGTTACGAGGAGATCACAGGCGCCGACACCGCGCGGGCGTTGGTCAGCTTCGCCCGGGCCAGGAACGCCACGCAGATCCTGCTCGGCGCCACCGATCGTTCCCGCCTGAGCGACCTGCTACACGGATCTGTGATCACCAAGGTGATCCGGGCCGCCGGCGGTATCGACGTCCACGTGATCTCTTCGGACCGCTCGCCCTGATCCATCGGCGGGCGTTCAAACCGATCGCGTCACGCACCGCCCGACTTCGCGGGATCGGGGTCGGATCGGACGCCAGCGATGGGGGCCGGAAGCCACAGAGAGCGATGCGACAACCTATAGGCATCGGTGGCAGGACGTATGTCAGAGTATGTGTCCGTACAGCCGAAGGGAACCCTGTGCCCCGACGGGCCGCCGAAGGGTCGTCTGAGCTTCTTCGCCGTAGAGGAAGGCGATCTCATTGACGGATCCGAACGAGTGGACGAGCTGGTAGCTGAGGCCGTCAATCAGCGGGCGCCGGCTCTTGACGGGCGCTACTCCGGGTCGGGCGCTGCCAGTCGGAACGCCAGCAGCGCGACGTCGTCTTCGGCCTGAGAAGCGAGCGCGGCGAGGATCCCATCGGTGAGGTCGTCGAGGGACTGGGTGGCGTGGTCGGCGCAGTGCTGCAGGAGGGCGTCGATGCCCTTGTCGAGTTGGTCGGCCCGGCTCTCCACCAGTCCGTCGGTGTAGAGCAGCAAGGTGGAGCCGGCCTCGATGGTTGCGGCAGCTTCGGGCCGGCTGCTCCCTCCGGGCATCCCGATGGCTGCGCCGAGGTTCCCATCGAGCAGGCGGGTGCGGCCGCCAGGTGTTATGTGGATCGGCGGAAGATGCCCCGCGTTGGCCCAGCGGAACAGGGCCTGTCCCCCCGGTGAGTGTTCGAGGGTCCCGTAGATGACCGTGGCGAGCTCGGCGACGCCGAGGCCGTCGTTGAGCCGGTCGAGGCGGCCGAGGATCTCGCCTGGCGACTCTTCGCGGTCGAAGGCCAGGCCTCGCAGGAGGTTGCGCAGCTGTCCCATGCGGGTGGCGGCGGCCAGGTCGTGACCGACGACGTCGCCGATGGCCACGCCGGTGCCGCCGGCGGGCAGGCGGAACACGTCATACCAATCCCCGCCGACCTCGCTGTCCGCTCGCGACGGCAAGTACCGAGCTGCCGTCTGCAGCACGCCGAGGTCGGGCAGCGCCGTCTGCATGGCGCGCTGCAGGGAGACGGCGATCAGATGCTCCCGGTCGTAGAGGCGAGCCTTGTCGACTACCGAAGCGACCCGATCGGCCAGCGCCTCGGCGAGATGCAGGTCGGCCAGCTCGAAATGCCGATCGCCGCAGCTGATCAACGTGACGGTGCCGAGGATTCGCTCGCCGGCCTGGAGCGGGACGGTGATGAAGCCGCTGAAGCCCAGCCGCTTCAGCAGCCGGAAATGCTCTTCGTCGCGGCTGGTGGCCCGGAGGAACTCGTCGTTCACCGCCGGCGACCATCTGGAGCGCCCGTCGTCGATGGCGCCCACGATCGGGTGGGGACCCCCCGGGGCGGGCGGGTAACGGCACAGCTCGGCGGCCACCGACTGGAGGGAGGGGCTGGCATGGCGGACCACCATCCGCTGCTGCCGCCCGGTCTCATCGACGACGTCGATCAGGCACAGGTCCCCGAGCGCGGGTACCGCCACCGAGGCCAGGGCCGCCAGCGTCTCGGCGTAACTGACGGTGTGCGCGATGGCGTCCCAGGCCTCCAAGAGGAACGCCTGAGCTCGACCGGAAGCCGCCAGGCGCTCGGATAGCTCGTCGCGGGCGTGCTCCGCTCGGCGCCGTGCGGTCACGTCGACGAGCAGTCCGAGGACCAACGGGTTGTCGGACTCCGAACGGGTGGGCGCGAACGTCAGCTCGAACGCCCGTCCGGTGTCACCGGGCGTGTCCGCTCGGACCTCTGCCACGATCTCCAGTGACGAGACCGCCTGTGCCAGCGCAGCCGCGACGGTCGAGGGATCGGTGAAGAGCCCTGCCAACGGGCAGCCGGCGGCGTCGGGCCCGAGTGCCAGCATCTCGGCGGCTTTGTCGTTCCAGGTCGTGATCAGGCCTGCGCCGTCGGCGACCACCACCCCGAGCGGGGCGTGCCCGAGCAGTGCTCCAGTGGCGTTGTGCGCCGGCGGATCCGTCGCGGCGTGCGGAGCGGCGAGCTGGGAACGCAGCGTCGTCACCAGCGCGGCGTAGCGCCGGCCCCGGTGCGCCTGGTCCTGGGCGGCGGACGCGGCGGCTCCGGCATCATCGCCGGCGGCCAGGATCCGGATGCCCGCCGGCAGCCCCGGCGCGTACCGCAACTCCCGGCGGAGGTTCCCCTGGTCGTGATCCGCGGCCTGCGCCTCCACGATGGCCTGCGCTTCGGGAGCGAGCGCGTGGACACGCTGCAGCACCTCGACGGGGCGTGACGCGCTCCGGGCGACGATCACCACATCCACCTCGTGGCGGTCGAGGACGTCCGCGATGTCGGTCTCGGACGTCGCGACCCAGCCGGGAGGACAGGTAGTCGGAGCCGGCCCGCCGTGGACGCGGATGATCACCCCCACCGGCTATTCCGACAGCAGGGGAACGTCGAGCAGGGCGCGACCGGTCCAGCCCCGCAGGATGTCGGTCGTCGGGCTCATGACATGAGCAGCCCGGGCGTCGCGCAGATGCCGCTCGATCGGGGAACGGTCGCGGTAGCCGATGCCACCGACGAGTGTCATCGCCTCGTTGGTCACCGACACTGCGCAGTCGGCCACCTCCGCCTTGGCCGCCGTCAGCGAAGCCAGCGCCTGCGGGCCGCCCCTCTCCGCCTCGTCGGCGGCCCAGTAGATCAGCGCTCGGGTGCGTTGCACCTGCGCCCACATCACCCCGAGCCGGTGCTGCAGGACCGGCTGCTCGGCCAGCGGGCGCCCGCTGTGCGCGTGGCGCCGCGACCGCAAATGGGCGACGGCGTCATCGAGCGCAGCCTGCGCCACCCCCAGGTAGGTACCAGCCATCGCCATCAGGAAGAACGGGGCTACCACCTCGAACACGTACCACATCTGGTCGCCCTGCTCACCGAGCAGGCAGCGCGCCGGCACTCCCACCAGGTCGAGCCGGACCCGGCGTGACGAATTGCCTCGCATACCGATGCCTTCCCAGCCCTCCAACCACTCCACGCCGGCGGATCCTGCCGGAACCACCACGCAGGAGAACTGGCCCACCGGCGAGCCCGCGGCGGCAGCTACGGTGGACACCACATACGAGTCCGCGTGCGACCCGTTGGTCACGAAGCTCTTCTCGCCGTCGATCACGAAGCGGTCCCCGTCCGGAGAGATCTTCGTCTGCGGCAGCCAGAAATGCGATCCGCTGCCCGGCTCGGACAAAGCCAGCGTCGTGATGTGCTCTCCGGCCGCGATCGGCGCCAGGAACTCGTCGCGCAACGCCGGCGTGGCCTTGGCGGCGATCACCGCCGTGGCCACGCAGTGCATGCCGAAGCAGATCGCCGTCGACGCGCACGCCGCCCCCAGCGCCTCGCATACCTCTGCGACCGCCCGGAGCCCGAGCCCGGCGCCGCCCACATCTCCGGGCGCCACCAGGCCCGCCAAACCCGCCTCTTGCAGAGCGGCGAAGGCTTCGGCCGGCCAGACACCCGAGTCGGTGACTTCTGCGCGCGGGCGCGCCACCCGATCGGCCACCTCGGAGGCGCGAGACACCGCCTCCCTCACCGACGTCGGCCTATCCACGCACCAAGGCTAGTCCCAGCGGTCGGGCGCGCCGGCTGTGCCGATCGACCCTGGGGATCGGCGCTCCGGTCAGGACTTCTTGGCCTTCTTCTTCTTCCCAATGCCGGGGAACCGCTTCTTCACGGCTGCCTTGACCTTCTTCTGCTCGGCCTCGGTCCCATTCTGCGCCACCCGGGCGAGTGCGTTGCGCGCGTGCGCTTTGTCGGGAATAGGGTATTTGCGCTTACCGGGTAGCGCGAAGGACTTCTTGCTCAGCTTCTTGCGGTCCTTGGCAGTGAGCTCCTTGGCCATGCCGTCAGTCTCGCCTCGGGCCCCGACCCCGGCAACTCCGAATCGCCCGGCGTCGCTCGGGAGCACGACCGAGCGCCTAGCAATCGGCTAGAGCTCGAAGCGAGTCGCATATCTCGCCCTGGCGGGGGCCCAGGTGCCCTATGCGCTCTACCAGCGCCGATCGCCGGATGCGCTGGAGGTTGTCAAACGACGCTGCGCACTCGACACTCAGACCTTGCTCCTGGCCGAGGCTCACCTCGGTCGGGATGGATCGAACGGTACGCGTCACAGGCGCCACCACGATCCCGCTGAGCACTGCGACGGCCTCGCTGCGGGTTACCACCAGGACCGGCCGGCGTTTGTCCTCGGCCTCCGCCCACCAGATCTCGCCTTGGGTCGGCAGCGCTACCACGGTTCGTCCTCGACGAGGGCCCGGGTGGAATCGTCCAGGCCGGAGAGCTCATCCTCGCGTTGGGGATGCCGGCGATAGGCGTCGACGATGGCTCGCCCTATCTGCTGGCGGTGGTGGCGCTCCACCAGCGTCTGGAGGCCGAGGCGGACGGCATCGGAACGAGTGGCGGCCACCCCGTCCCTCACGAGGATGTCCACGTCGGCGAGCAGTTGATCCTCCAGACGCGTGACGAGCTGTGCCATGCGTCAAGCATAGCGCCATGTAATGCACCCTGCGCTACGAGGAGGGGCGTGCCGACATGGTTACGAAATCGCGCGCCCACCAGGTCTCGAAGAACGTCCAGGGCCCCTGCACCGTCCCGGCGAGCAGCTTGCTCCCGTTGGCGGGTGCGGCCAGGCCACCTGGGGTGGGCGGGTCGTAGGTGGTCAGGACGGTCCAATCCGGGTTGATGTCGAGCTGCATCCCCCGCTCGACGCCAGCCGATACCAGCAGTTGGGCCAGCTGCAGGGGATCGAGGGCAGGCCCGGTGGCGTACACCAGTGCGCCGTTGGCCGTGACGCCGACCCCCGAGCGCCACTGGTGCTCGATGCCCGGGACCGAGGACGAGCAGGAGCTAGCCCCGCAGGTAGCGCCCCACGCCTGCCAGTCCGGGCTGCTCGCTTGCGGCGTGGGTTGGCCGCCGGCGACCAGCGGCACCAGGTTCTGGCGGACACTGACCACGTTCGGAGTCATCGTCACGTCGCTCCCCCACGCACCGACATCGACGTTGCCGTTGGAGTAGACGACCAGCGATGCCGCACCTGCCACCAGCGGATCGACCGTGCGACCTTCGGTGTAGTACCCGCCGCCCGCCGCATTCATCATGAACCCGCCGTTGAACGCCGCCACCAAGGAGGCGCTCTGAGCCGGCTGGATCGGGGCGGTGTAGAGGTACGGGCCCCCTCCGGGGCTCTTGGAGCCCGAGTAGAGCTGCGCGGAGAGCAGGCGGGTGTCCATCCAGGCGATACCCGCCGGCTGCGTGCCCCCCGGCGGCACGAGCGTGGTCTCGTATACCGCCGGCGTTCCTCCGACCAGGCGACCGGCCGGCGTCCAGGCGCCCTCGCCGGCACCTGCGCCCGCGGCCGCCACGAGTGCTGCAGGGGCGGGCAGCGGGGAGGGGGTCGTCGAAGAGGCCGCGCCCGGCGATCCGGCGGTCGTGGTCGAGTGCGCACCGGCTGACGCCGCCAGAGGCGCGGACGCTGACCCAGGCGCGGAGGCCGCCAGAGGCGCGGACGCTGACCCAGGTGCGGACGCTGACCCAGGTGCGGACGCTGACCCAGGTGCGGACGCAGGGGCGCTCGGCTTCCCGGCGCCACACGACGCCGCCGCCATCACCACGGCCGCCGACATCGACAAGCGCAGGAGTGCCCTCGCAGCAAGGCGACGCCGGGCTGTGAGCACAGCGATCCAGGGTAGAGAACGCATCCAGCCGAGAGACGTCAGGGCAGCCGACGGTGGCTGCGGTGCTGGACGATCAGTTGCGGCCTACCGCCTAGAGTCGGCCCGCTTGGCCCAACGCGTGCCCGGCCGCCGACCGACCGGCGACCCGGCCGAACACGAAGCAGTTGCCGAGGCTGTTGCCGCTGCTCAGGTACCGGGATCCGAGGGTCCCGCCGGTGCATTCCCCGGCGGCGAACAACCCCTCGATCGGAGACTGGCTCTCGTCGAGCACCCGAGCCGAGGCATCGATCTGCACGCCGTAGCTGGTGGCGCCGATGGCCGCCGGGCGCAACTCGACGGCGTAGAACGGACCTTTTTCGATGGGACGTACGAACCGGGCATCCTTCCCGAAGTCCCGGTCCTCGCCGAGCGCTGCGGATTCGTTGTACCTGCGCACCGCCCCCGCCGTGGCCTTCGCCGGCAGATCGAGCAGCGAGAAGAGCCTCTCGAGGCTATCCGCGCGCACGATGCTCCCTCCGTCGATACACCGCCGGATGGTGTCACTCGTCCAGAACGCCACCGGGCGAAGGGCGCCGCTCGGGTGCGGCCTGAAAGTCGGGAGCTCCGGCGTGCCGTTGTCCGCCAGGATCTGCTCGTCGAAGAAGCCGAACACGCGCCCGCCGGCCTCGATCAGGATGCCGCAGGTGACCCCGTAGGGCGAGGTCTCGTCGCAGAGCCTCCGCCCGTCGGGGCCGACCACCAGCATCCACGCCGGCAGGTAGGAGTCGAAGTCACGCCCGTCCGGCCTCGGCACGGGCAGTGAGATGAAGTGGTCGCGGCCGGTCATCGCCGCGCCGACAGAGCTCCCCAGCCCCAGTGCGTCACCGCGCGAGCTGTCCGGGCCGATGTAGAACACCCAGTCGCCGAGGCGCCCCAAGCGCGGAAGGTGTTCGTCCACCAGCGCCCGGTTGGCCCCGAAGCCGCCGGTAGCGAGGACGACTGCGCCGGCCTCGATCTCCTCTTCGCCGACCGCCACTCCCGCCACGGCTCCAGAGCGCGTGAGGAGACGATCCACGCGCTGGCCGAGCGCTATATCGATGCCCCGTGCCCGGCACTGCCCCCCGAGCAGGTCGATGACGCCCTGGCCGAAGCCTTCCGGCGCGTGGGTGCGGGGGACGAGCTCGGGGCCGCCCTTCTTGATATCCGGGTCGAACCGCACTCCCTGGTCGATCAGCCAGGAGATGGCGTCAGCGCCCCCTTCGGCCAGGCGACGGACCAGCGCCGGCTGGAGGCCGAACTGGTTGATGAACATGTACTCGTGGAAGAGGTTCTCGGCGCTGTCGTGCAATCCCGCCTGTCGCTGGGGCTCGGTGTCCGCGGCCATCACCCAGCCGGCTGACAGGCGGGACGCGCCGCCGACGACTGTCTCGGACTCGGCAATCGCCACCCGTGCGCCCTCGGCGTGGGCGGTGAGCGCAGCCGTCAACCCGGCTGCGCCCGACCCGACAACCACGACGTCGAAGTCAACGGCCATCTCGGCTCCCCTCCTCCTGGCCGGGTGGATCGGCCGATTGCTGCGCGATTTCCGACAGCGTCTCACACAAAACGCGCAGCGGACGTCCCCGATCGCAGATGCCTACGATCTCACCATGACGATCCTGTTGTCGCACATCGGTCTTGCCGTGTCGGACCTGGATGCCGCGGTCAGCTTCTTCACCGAGGCACTCGGTTTCGAGGCCGGCGGCACCTTCGCCTCCGGTGACGAGGTGGCCGATCTCGCCGAGATCGACGGTGGGCGGGCCCAGATGAGGATGCGCTACATAGTGAAAGACGGCGTGCGCATCGAGCTCATGTGCTGGACGGTGCCCGGGCCCATGGGGACGCCGTCACCGTCACGCGCCCAACTCGGGCTGACCCACCTGTGCATCCAGGTCGACGACGTCGACGCCGAGGCGGCCCGCCTGGCGTCATACGGTGCCACAATCCTCCAGCGCACCCGGACGGAGGTCCAGAACGAGACGGGGCACATCGTCATGCTCTGCGTCTCGGTGCTCGACGGACTTCGCATCGAGCTGCTGCAGCGGGGCTGAAACCGGCCAGTAGCCGCCCAGGCCCGGCGCAGTAGCCGCCCAGGCCCGGCGCAGTAGCCGCCCAGGCCCGGCGCTCAGTAGCCGCCCAGGCCCGGCGCTCAGTAGCCGCTGAGCGGCGCCGGGAGGATCGGCTGGTGGAACAGCACGTCGTAGACCTGGCGGACGACCGGCGCCGCCGCGTCCGCTCCGTAGCCGGCCTGCGACATGAAGCAGTCGACCACGTACTGGGGGGCGCTCGCCGGAGCGAAGGAAGTGAACACCGACGTCGTCTGCTTGTACGCGGGTGACGTGTGGGGGATGCCGAAGACGACCTGCGCCGTCCCGGTCTTGCCGGCCACCTGGATCGGGTAGTTGGTCTTGCCGAACGAGCCGTAAGCGGTGCCCTGCGGATTGGCGGTCACCCCGACGAACCCTTGGGTCATGGCCTGGCGATCCGCCGCGGTGAGGGTCGGGGCCGGCCCGAGCTGCTTGGCCGGGTAGGTGTGGAGGACCTTGCCGCTCGAGGTCTCCGAGTCGAGCGCCACCGACGGGCTCCAAAGGGTGGTGCCGTTGGCGAAGGTGGCGTAGGCGTTGGCGAGCTGGAGCGGCGTGACCGCTACGTCGTCCTGGCCGATGGCCGACTCGATGGCGTCGCCGGTGTAGTAGCTGCCGAACGGGTAGGCCTTCGGATACTGCTGGTGCAGCTTGGCCTTCTGCTGCGGGGTGAGGACATACCCGCTGGCCTCACCAGCCACGGCGATCCCGGTGGGCTTGGTGAACCCGTACCGGCCGGCGACGGTCTGGAAGAAGTTGGTCCCGTAGGTGGCTTGATGGTCGTAGAGCGTCTGGCCGATGTTGTAGAAGTAAGCGTCGTCCGAGACGGTGAGAGCGAACGGCAGCGCCACCAGGCCGTACGACTGGTGGCCGTCGTTGGCGAAGAAGTGGCCGCCGACGGTGATCCCGCCTCCTACGTCGTTGTATAGCGAGTTGGGGGTGACCACGCCCGACTCGAGGCCGGCGGTCCCAGTCACCAACTTGAAGGTCGAGCCGGGGAAGTAGGTGCCGCCGATGGCCCTGTCCTCGAGGGGGGAATTGGCAGCCGGGTTGGTCAGCTGGTTGTAGTTGGCCTGGGTGATCCCGCCGGAGAAGAGGGACGGGTCGTAGGTGGGATAGCTGGCCAGAGCCAAGACCTGGCCGTTGCTCGGGGACTCGACGACGACTGCGCCGCCGGTCGCCCGGTAGAGGCCGCTGCCGTCGGTGTCGATCTGGGTTCGCTTGAGCGCCACCTCCTGCTGGAGGGCCTGCATGGCGGCCTGCTGGACGGTGCCGTCGATAGTGAGGCGCAGGTTGGCCCCGGGGATCGGCGGGGTCGTGCGGAGGGTGGAGAGCACGGTGCCAGCCGAGTCGACCTGCAGCTCCGTCACTCCCGGCGTGCCCCGCAACACGCTCTGGTAGGCGGCCTCGATGCCGGTCTGGCCGATCTCCGAGTCAGGGCGGTATCCCTGCGATTTGAGGGCCGCGTATTCGGGAGCGTTGATTTGCCCGACGTATCCGAGAAGATTGGCGGCCGCCTTGCCGAGCGCGCTGTAGGAACGAACCATGACCGTCGTCGCGCTCACACCGGGGAAGCTCCCAGGGTGCTCCTTGATGTAGAGGATCTGCGCAGGAGTGACATTGCTGAGCACCGGCACGGGCTGGAACGGGCTGTACTGGGGGTTGGCGACAGCAGTCTGCAGGGCGGGCAGGGTCATCCCTAGCAGGAGCGCCAGGCGGCCCTCCATCTGCGGGTGGGCCACCGCGGTCTGGCGGTCGACCTCGATCGTCGGCTGGCTGACGTTGCCGACCAGGACCTGACCGTTGCGGTCCAGGATAAGCCCACGCGGCGCTGGCGTGTAGACGAGGCGGATGCCGTTGTTGGTGGCGACGGTCTGAGCCGTCGCAGTGGTCAGCACCTGTAGGTCCCAGAGCCGAGCAAGTAGGGCGGCGAAGAGGCAGCCGACGATGGTTATGAGGATCTTGAGACGTACCTCGGTGGGGAGCGCGCCGTCCTCTCGCTCGGTGCGACCCGACCCGCCGAAGCGCAGGGACCTCACGCCGCTCGGACGTGGGCCGGGGAGCAGACGGTGAGGAGCGGCGCCATCTCCCTCAGACTAACGACGCCGAGCTGGCGTGGGGCTTCGGCCGGCCGATTGGCCGCGCTCGCCGGCAGTCGCCCGAGGGCCTATGACGCTCTGGACGGCTCCCGCCGTGTACCCTCGCCGGCGGGCGGAGAATCCGATGGGCAGGTAGGCGCGCCGCATGCTTCGAACCGCTGTTCACCACGGTAGGTCCAAGGCTCTGCTGCTCGCCGGCTCCCTGCTGACGGCCGCCGTCTGGTCGGGCCAGCCCGCCCACGCTGCCGGGACCATCCTCGACCAGCAGGAGGCGGCGGTGACCGCCGGTCACCAGCCGACCATCTTTGCGGCGGAGCTGACCCTGGCCGGCGCGCAGTCCGAGTTGAGCACGGCCCGCAGCCGCGCCGGGCGCGACCAGGCCCTACTGGATCAGTCCAGCGCCATCACCAACCAAACCGCCGCCGCTCTCGCGTCCGACACCGCCGCCCTCGGTGCAGATACCGCCGCGCAAGACGCCGCCACAGCGGCCATGGTTGGCGACCGCAGCCGGCTGGGGGTCATCGGTGTGGAGCTGTACGTGCAGCCCGAGGCCCCCACGATCAGCGGCGCCGACGCCCTGGCCCGCGCCCAGCAGCAGCAGTTCGCCAATGAGGTCATCGACATCGGGGCCGCGTCGCTGATCAGGGATATACACCTCCGGGAGTCCGAGCAGCGGGCGGCGGGGAAGGCGGTGACCCTAGACATCCGCCGCGCCAACGACGATCGAGCGACGCTGGCGCGCGTGACTGCCGTGCGCGACGACCGGACGGCGGTGCTGGCCCGCGACCAGGCTGCGGTGAGCGAGGCCACCGTTGCGGTTACATCTGCCCAGACCGCCCTCCAGGCCGACGACGCCGCCCTCACCAGCGCCGTCGCCGCCTTGGCCAACCCGCCGGGCGCCCCCGACGATGGCACGCCGAGCATCGTGGGAGAGTCGGCCCTCGACGCCGCTCAGTTGGTCGGCTGGTACAAGGCCGAAGGCTGGATCGACCTGACGCCGGCGCCCATCGAGCAACTGGCCGCTTGGTACCTGAGCGAAGGGGCTGCGGAGGGTGTGCGCGGCGATGTCGCCTTCGCCCAGGCCATGGTGGAGACCGGTGGCTTTGCCTCCAGCGATGCTGTCAACCTCAACAACTACGCCGGGATCGGCCACTGCGACACCTGCGGTGCCGGCCTCGGGTTCCCGTCCCCGCAGCTCGGGGTACGAGGTCAGATCCAGCTGCTCCACTCCTTCGCCGACGCCACGCTGACCAGCACGCAGCTGGGCCGCCCGCTGGCCGTGGCCTCCTTGACGCCCCAGACCCAGCCGGACCGGGGCTGCTGCCCGACCTGGCAGTCGCTGACCGGCAAGTGGGCCAGCGACCCGCAGTACGGCCACACGATCATGGGCGTCTACCAGAGCATGCTGAGCTTCGCCTTGGCCCAGCGGCCCGCCTAGGGCCCCGCGGCCCGCCTAGCCCTCCTGATGTCACGTATCCGTGACTTGGCCTCTATCATCGAGCCATGACTGGTAGATCGGGAGTCATGCTCCTGGAGGCGAGGGAGTCGGCCCGCCTCACGCAGGCGGAGCTGGCTCGAAGGTCTGGCGTGGCCAGGACGGCGATCAGCATGTACGAGAATGGCAGCCGTGAGCCGGGGGCGGATGTCTTCCTGCGGTTGCTGACAGCTACCGGAGCCGCCGTGACCCATGGCGGCACGCAGCAGGGGGTGGACTGCTACCGCAACAGCCAGGTGTTCACCAGCCTGACGTCGATCCTGCCCGGCATCCCGATCAAGGCGGCCGGCCCGCTGGCCTTCCCGACCTCGGTCTGGCGACGCCCTCGGTGATCGGCAACTTCAACGACCGGGTGAAAGAGCTCCATGCCAGCCTCGACGCCCACGGGATCCCACACGCCTTCGGAGGAGCGATTGCTCTCATATACGGGGTCTACGAACCGAGGCTGACCCACGACATCGACATCAATATCTCGGTGCCGAGCGACGACGTCGAGCGGGTGTTCGACTCCCTGCCCCCCACCCTGAGCTGGTCCGAGGCCGACGCGCGATCGGTCCGTTCCGACGGGCAAGTCCGGCTCCGCTGGCAACCCGACCTCCCCGTCGACCTCTTCTTTCCTCAACACGAGTTCCACGCAGTGGTGGCCTCCAGGTCACGGTTGGTCACCTTCGACGGTGACCCGTTGCCGGTCATCACGCCGACCGATCTGACGGTGTTCAAGGCGTTGTTCGACCGCTCCAAGGACTGGCCCGACATCGAGGCGATGCTGGCGGCGGGGACCGTCGATGAGAAAGAAGCCCTCCACTGGCTGGAAGTCATCGTCGGCGTGGACCACCCGAGCCACGCCCGCCTGTCCGACCTGGTGGCGCACGTGAAGGATCGTCCCGGCGGCGACGGTCCCGACGGCGACCCCAACGTGTGGCAGCGGTCGCCCTAGGAGGACCAGCATCGTCCCTGCCTGGTAGTATACCGACAACCATGCTGGTATATCAGCATGGTTGCCCACGTGAGATGTCCGAGTCGAGGAGGGCCGTGACTGTCTACAGGTTCACGAAGGACTCGACCCCGCCGATGCCGGGCAGCGGGTTCGACCGGGAGCGGCGTCTACGCGAGGACGCACAGAGCTTCGCCCGCGCGTTGACCAACGGGGAGGCTTGGGAGCGGTTCTGTGACGGCCTTCGCTCGGCCGGTCGCTCGGTCCTGGGATCGGAGGACGCGGCATCCGACCAAGACCTGGCTGAGGGCTACCAGTACCTGCTCGGGCTGGTTCACAGTCTGGTCGAGCGCGAGTTGTACACCACGGACGCCGCCTGCCCGGCGTTCCTCCGTGTCCAGTCCGACGTCGTCAAGGTGGGCATGGACAACCCAGACGGTGCGCTGATGGCGGCGCCGATCAGTGACGACGGGGTCTTCAGGATCTACGGCACGGTTAGGTCGATACGACTGCTGGAGCTGGTCATCTCCGGAGCTTCCCGCCCGGTGATGCATTACCTCGATGAGTTCGAGGTCTCCGCCGACGGACACTTCGAGGTGACGCTGTCCCGATCCAGGGTGGCAGGCAACTGGATCGAGCTAGCGCCGGGTTCTTCCTCCGTACTCGTCCGGAGAATGACCTACGACTGGGATTCGGAGGAGGTGCCTCACCTGGCCATAGAGAGGATCGACGCCGGCCGCGCCGCCATCCCACGCTGCTTGCAGGCACCCACCGCAGCCGGAGTCGGCGAGCAGCTGGACGCGCTCGGAACGCTGGTGGCGGACAACGCGGACTACTGGATCGACATGGTCCACTCGTTTCGCGACGAGGGCGACAACGTGATCCCGGCGCCTCGGCCCCTCCCCTCCACGGGACTCAACGACGCCCGCTCGTCAGTCAAGGGGTTCTTCGTGCTTCCGCCCGACGAGGCGCTCCTCATAGAGCTCACGCCACCCGAGGGACTTTTCTGGAGCATCTCGCTCGGCGACATCTGGTATCGGACCATCGACTTCTCGCATCACCAGACCAGCCTCAACGGCCACCAAGCCGCGACGGACGACGACGGGGTCTGCCGGCTCGTCGTCGCCCACCGTGATCCCGGCGTGGCGAACTGGCTCGATACCGTCGGGCACGAACGGGGCGTGGTGATCCTTCGCTGGATAATGGTCGATGACCGTCCGCAGCCGCGGACCACCAAGGTCCCTTTCGCCGACCTCGACTCCATCCTCCCGTCGGGGACCCGCCGGGTCGGGAGCAGCGCGCGGGCGGAGAACCTTGCCCGGCGGCGCGACGCGGTCGCCAGGCGCCTCTCGGTCCCCCTGACGACGCGCTGGTCGTACTCGACCTCCGCCATGGACCCTCCTCGCACAGCCGACCCGTCCGGAGAGGTTTCACACCTGTGATCGTGGACGCCGAGGACCTCATCGGCACCGCCCGGAGGTCCGTCGGCTTGTCGGAGTTCGGTCCAGATGGTTGGCAGGAGGGCTTGGAGCGCCTCCTTCGAGCTGCACGCTCGGACCTCACGTTGGACGAAGTCGCGGCGCAGGCGCTCGCCAGGACCGTTCACGGGCGACTGACCAACCGCCTTCTCATCGAGGATTGGTACCGCCGGCAACCGACAGAGCCGCCGCCTGTCGAAGCCCTGGTCGTCATACACGGCCTACCCCGTACCGCGACGACCGCCCTCCAGTACCTCTTGGCGCGAGATCCGAAATTCCGCTATCAGAGGCGTTGGGAGATCAGCAGCCCCGTCCCTTCCCGCGAGGCCGTGTCCGACGCGGAAGACGACCGCCGCCTTGCGGCCATCAGTAGGGGCGAGGACACCAAGGGCGGTTCTGCGCAACACATCTCGGAGCTGGACGGCCCCGTCGACGACAACCTGATCCTCGGCCTCGATTTCCACAACCAAGAGCTCGGTCTCCCGCTGCCCAGCTACACCCGCTGGTGGCGGGGCAGCAGTCTGAAGACGACATACGCCTATCACGAACGGGTCCTCCGGCTGCTCCACAACCGGCGACCTCCGCGCCGGTGGGTCGTCAAAGCGCCGTACCACAACTTCCATCTATCGGACCTGGCCGCCCAGTACCCAGATGCGCGCTTTGTCATGGCTCATCGCGATCCAGCCGTGGCCCTTCCCTCGGCGTGCAGCACCGTCGCCACCGCACAACGCAACGCCCTCCCCCAGCAGCCTCCCGATCCGGCCGCCCTCGGCTCGTTTCTACTCGAGCACTTAGTCGAGGGGATCAGGCGAGCGATAGCCGATCGAGCGGCCATTGGGGAGCACCGGTTCATCGACGTGACCCAGCAACAGATGGAGGCGGACGCCGTTGGGACCGCGGAGCGCATATACGACTTCCTGGGACTCGAGCTGGACGACTCGACCCGCACGGCCATGGCCGCATGGGCGGCCGCCAACAGGCGGGGAGCCCGGGGCCGGCACCGCTACAGCGCAGAGGAGTTCGGTCTGACCAAGTCCAAGATCCGGACCGCCTTCGGGGACTACATCGAACGTTTCGATGTGGCACCCGAGATCGAGTAGGGCCGACAACTCCAGCGAGCCACGAGGAAGTCCACCCGAGCCAGGAATCTCACGCCGGCCGCGCCTCGAGCGCCTGGATGTCGGGAGCACCGAGCGTGTCGCTCAGCTTCCGGCAAGCAGACTTCAGTGACTCCGCCAATTCGGCCACCTCGGCGTACCGGTTGGCATCGAAGACAACACCGAGAAGCCCGCTGACCGATCCGTCGGAGCCAAAGACCGGGGATGACAGGAGTGACACACGCATACTTTCGGCTGCATCGAGGCCCGCTCCTAGGAGACCGTCGTGGGTCAGTGCCACGGACACGAACTGCCGGCGGGCTTCGGAGAGCTCGTCCATCGTCGATTTGAGCTCCCGGCGGGTCACCGGGTCGAGCAGCACGCTGCACCCGAGGCTCCTGACGATCTGTGCAGCTTTGCGCAAGCGGTCCCCTCCTGCCTTGCTCGCCTTCGGCGCTCGCTCGATCCATGCCTCCAGGTCGGATTCGTCCCACGCAGCGAACGCGATCCCGTTGGGAGGCGCCAGAGGGAAGGCTTGGCCCTCGACCATCGTTACCGACATTAGGGAGCTGGGCCCGACGCGGCTGACATTGATCAGCTGGTCGCCGGCAGGCAAGTAGCCGAGGACCTCGCATTTGAGCTCGTCGTACAACTCACGCGCCGCGGAGCGAAGCAGCCCGACGATCGCTGCACCCTGCTGGGCCGCAGCCCCGACCGAGATCAGGCCGGCCCCGAGGGTGTAGCCGTCCTTGCCGCGCCTCACCCAGTGCGACGGCTCGAGGGCCAAGAGGACCGCTTGACAAGTGGCCCGGCTCTGATCGACGCGGCGCGCCAGCTCGGCGACGGAGTAGACCTCGCCTGGGTGATCTGCGAGATAGCGGACTATCTCGACGGCACGAATGGCCGAAGGAGCTGGTTGAAGCGGCATGATTCGCTGAGCGTAGACCGGGCCCGGCTGCGGAGATCAGACCCGTGCCGGATGGACCGGCGCGCCAGCTGCGGGAGCTGTCGCCCGGTACACACCTCCGGACCGCTCCTCGTCATAAGGCTTGCCGCCGAAGGTGACTGCGTAGAGGTCGCGACGATCATCGCCACCGAAGCACACAGACGCCGTCCAGTCTCGCGGTCCGTCCACGACACTGTCCTCCGTGCCGTCGGGGGTGAGGCGAACGAGCTTCCCGCTGCCTATGAGGACGACCCAGATGCACCCGTCCTCGTCGATCGCCATGCCGTCGGGGCTGCCCTCGTGGAACTCGTGCAGCAGCCGGCGCCGCAAGGGCATGCCGTCCTCGCCGAGGTCGCTCACCCAGACGACTCTCGGGGTGGTGTCGTTGTGGTAAAGGCACGAACCGTCCGGCGACAGCCCGATGCCGTTGGTGAGCTGGATCCCGCCGTAGCAGTAGGCCGCTGATCCGCCGGGACCGATCCTCCACAGCGAACCCCCCTGCCCAGATGCCGGCGGCATGGGGTCCACGTCGAATCGCCCTACGAACACGGTCCCGTCGGGATGGGTACCCAGGTCGTTGAACCCCCATCCGGTTCCAGGCTCGAGGAGCACGCGCTCGGTCCCGTCCTGCTCTATGACCGAAACATTGTGGCCGGAGGCGACCAACCCGCCATCTGCGTGTGCGACCAGGCCGCCGACGTGGGCTCGCGTCGCCAGTGTCGCGACAGAGCCGTCGGTCTCGATCCGGAGGAGTCTGCCTGGGGGTGTCCTGTCTACGAAGCACAGGCGGCTCTGCAGGTCCATGCAGGGTGCTTCCAGCCGCCCGAATCCTCCGGTGACGAGTTCCCACTGCAGCGGGTGCATGCTGATATACTAACGCTATGTTGATATGACAGCAAGTCCTTCCAAGACCTCCGCCAGGTCGGCGGCGTTGCGGACGCCGTAGTCCTGGTAGCAGTTGTTCATGAGCGCGTGCACGCTGGCGGCTCGTTCGGCGAGAGCTTCGATCTTCGGCCTCCAGGCTGACAGCTCGCGCCGGCTGTAGTGATAGTTGAATCTTTCTGCGGCGGTGGTCGCCGTCCCCTTCCAGGTGGCGTCGTTGCGGCCGTGGAAGCGGACGACCGCGAGTGACGGGCTGGTGACGTCGACCACGGCCGGCAGCCGCGACACCGACGGGGCGTCGACGACGACCAGGGCCAGATCCAGGTCGCGGAGCGCAGCGAGGGACTTGTCCCGCCCCTCGGGCGTGGCGAACCAGGTCGGGGATCGGAACTCGACGCACACCGGCAGGTCGGGCCACCGTTGCCGGACGGCCACCAGCTCCTCCCGGTTGGAGCCCCTCGCGGTGAACCACTCGGGGTATTGCAGCAGCACCGCCCCCAGTTTGCCCGCCCGTTGCAGCGGCCGGACCGCGTGCTCGAAGCGAGCCCAGGCTTCCTCCAGCGCGTCGGGCTCGAGGTGGGAGGCGTAGGTGCTGCGCTTGTCGGCGTGCTCAACCTTGACCGCCGACCGCACGTCCGGCCAGAGCGAGTCGGGCCGGGTGGGATGGCCGGTCAGCAACGAGTACGCCTTGACATCCATGGTGAAAGTGGCCGGCGTGCGCTCGACCCATCCACGGGTCAGCTCCGGCGACGGCGGGAAGTAGTAGGTGCTGTCGGCCTCCGCGATCGGAAAGCGGGAGGCGTAGAACTTCAGGCGTTCGGCCGCCGACATCGAACGCTTCGGGTACCAATCGGTGTCATGGGTGAGCGTCTTGTCGGTCCACGAACAGGTACCAACCAGTATCCGGCCCATCCCCTACCTCTACCCGCTCGGCGGCAGGCGAGCCCTGTCCAAAGAGCGAGCACACGATCGACTTTTGCGCGTCGATGCTCAAGGTTGCTGTCAGATTTCTGAGCAGTCGCTCGCGGGCTCCAACCACTCCAAAATCTCGGAGCATCAGCAGTTTGGAGTGGACTGCGACAAGGGCGGCCCAGTCGGGAGGCAGCAAACCACTCCAAAACACGGCGGCCCGAAAGTTCTGGAGTGGTTTGGCGCGCTCGGCTCACCTGGCTCATCTGAGTGAAGCGAGGTCGGCTCGAGCGGACGATCGAGATGCGGACGACCGAGACGACCTTTCCGGTCCGGTCAGGCAGCAAAGCGGGCGGGGGCGTTACAGTCCCACCCTCTATGGCCCTCGACGCCTTCCACCCCGATCTGCGCCTCGCCGCCCGGCTTCTGCCCCGTGGTGCGATAGGTCCCCGGATGCTGCGACCCGTCCGGATCGCCGGCGGCCTGATGGCCCGGAAGCCACCGAAGGATGTGCGGGTGGAGGCGGTCGGGCCGATCTCGGTGCGGGTGCACCGGCCGCCGTCTAGCCAGTCCGAGCTGCCCGCCCTCCTCTGGGTCCACGGCGGCGGCTATGTGCTGGGCACGGCGGCCCAGGAGGACGCGGTGTGCCGCCGCTTCGCCCAGGAGGTCGGGATCGTGGTCGCCTCGGTCGAGTACCGGCTCGCACCCGAGCACAAGTTCCCCGTGCCGCTCGACGACTGCCACGCCGCGCTGGTCTGGTTGGCCCGCCAGCCCTACGTCGACCCGGGTCGCATCGCCGTCGGTGGGGCGAGCGCAGGCGGGGGCCTGGCTGCGGGGCTGGCGTTGCTCGCCCTCGAGCGCGGCGAGGTGGCACCCGCCTTCCAGCTGCTGTCCTATCCGATGCTCGACGATCGCACCGCGACGCGCACCGATATCGACGAGACCGACTTCAGGTTGTGGAACAACAAGGCCAACCGCTTCGGCTGGCAGTCCTACACCGGTCTCGCACCGGGATCGTCCGAGATCAGCGGCCTCGCCGCGCCGGCGCGCTACGAGGACCTCTCCGGCCTGCCCCCGGCATGGATCGGCGTGGGGACATTGGATCTGTTCTGCGACGAGGATCGCTCCTACGCCGGACGCCTCCGGGCTGCAGGCGTCCAGTGCGACCTGGAAATAGTGGAGGGCGCATTTCACGGCTTCGACAGCGTCCGACCCAAGGCCGGCGTCACAGAAGCGTTTCGCTCCTCGCAGGTCTCAGCGCTCACCGCCGCCCTGCGCCGGTAGGGTGCCGAGGATGCCGGCAAGGAGGGGCGGGTGATGGAAGCCGTCGGGGCGCGGTCGATCGGGGCGCGGGTCATGCGCGTCGAGGACCCTCGGATCCTGACCGGCCGGGGCCAGTACGTGGACGACGTGACCCTTCCCGGGATGGCGCACGCCGTGTTCTTGCGCAGCCAGGTGCCGCACGGGCGTCTGCTGTCGCTCGACGTCAGCGAGGCGCGGGCGCTGCCTGGCGTCGTCGCGGTCTACACGGGCGAGGACATCGCGCGCCTGACCACCGCCGCCCAGGCCGGGGCGGTGAGCGGGATGAACCTGTCGCCGGACATGAAGTCCCCGTCGTTCCATTCCCTGGCCACCGACAAGGTGCGCCACGTGGGCGACCCCATCGCTCTGGTCGTGGCCGAGAGCCGCTACATCGCCGAGGACGCGCTCGAGCTCATCGTCGACGACATCGAGATGCTCGATCCGGTGGTGACCTACGAGGATGCCCTCGACCCGGGGAAGCCCCCGATCTTCGACGAGCTCGAGGACAACGTCTACCTCACTGCCGAGATGGCTTTCGGGGACATAGACGCGGCGTTCGCCGAGGCCGATCGGATCGTGCGCGCCAGCATCCAGGTCCATCGCCACCAGCCGGTGCCGATGGAGTGCCGCGGCCTGATCGCCGCCTGGGACCCGTCGGCGGAGCATCTCACCATCCACGCGTCCACCCAGTCACCACACATGTTGCGCATGGTGCTGCCCGACCAGGTGGGGATACCGATCGAGAGCATCCGGGTGATCGCCAGGGACGTCGGGGGCGGGTTCGGCCTGAAGAACAGCGTCACCCGTGAGGACGTGGCCATAGTGGCCGCTGCGAAGGATCTCGGCCGCCCGGTCAAGTGGACCGAGGACCGTCTCGAGCACCTCGCCACCGCCGGCCACGCCCGCGAGGAGATGGCGGATCTGGAGGCCGCGGTCAGCGCCGACGGCGTGCTGCTCGGGGTGCGGATGGACGTGAAGGTCAACATCGGCGCGTACCCGAGTGATCCCTTCCCGGGCGCCATGCAGGCCTACACGATCATCATGTCGTTCCAGGGCCCGACACGGCTGCGGGCACTGGCCGGCACCTCCGCCGCGCTCTTCAGCAACAAGGCGACCTACGTGGCCTACCGGGGGCCGTGGGCCACCGCCGATTTCTTGAGGGAACGCCTGCTCGACATCGTGGCCGACGAGCTGGGGATCGACCCCCTCGACGTCCGCCGGCGCAACTACGTGGTACGTGACGAACCGCCGCTGGCCATGCTCACAGGCCGCCCCTTTGCCGGGGTGACGACCCGCGAGTCGGTGGAGCAGGCGGCCGGCCTCATGGGGTGGGACGCCTTCGGGGAGCGCCAGCGCGCCGCCCGGAGGGAGGGCCGCTACCTCGGCATCGGCATGGCCTCCTATCTGGAAGCGGCCCCGGGGCCGCGTGTGCCGGGGCAGGACGGCCCCGACATCATGGGGTACGAGACGGCGCACCTGTCGATCGAGGCCGGCGGCCAGGTGGTCATCGTCACCCGCCAGCAGCCCCACGGTCAAGGCCACGAGACGACGCTGGCGCAGGTGGCAGCCGACGAGCTGGGAGTCCGGTTCGAGGACATCACCGTGCGCTACGGCGACACCGACATCACGCCGATGGCGATTGTCGGTACCGGCGGGAGCCGGGCCGCCACCATGGCCAACGGTGCGGTCCTCCATGCGTCACGAGAATTGCGCGGGAAAGTCATCTCGCTGGCCGCCGACTTGCTCGAAGCCAACCCGGCCGACCTCGAGCTGGCGGCGGGTGTGGTGTCGGTCAAAGGATCGCCGGTGGTGTCGCTCACCCTCGCCGAGCTGGCACGGGTGGCCTCCGACGAGCCTCACCGGCTGCCGGCGGGCGCCGCCTCGGACCTGGCCGTGACGCGCACCTACGACGGCGGCCGCTCGGGCTGGTCGGGGGGCACCCACTGCTGCATCGTCGAAGTCGACGTGGAGACCGGGATCGTGAGCTTCGAGCGCTACGTGGTCGTGGAGGACTGCGGCGTGCCCGTCAACCCCGCCATAGTCGAGGGCCAGGTCCGGGGAGGCGTAGCCCAGGCCATGGGTGCAGTCCTCCTCGAGCACGCCGCCTACGGGGAGGACGGCCAGTACCTGGCCGGTTCGTTCATGGACTACCTCCTTCCTACGACCACGGTCGTACCGCGCATCGAGATCCACCACGTCCAGACCGTCCCCACCGACCCCGACGTCAACTTCCGCGGGGTGGGAGAAGGCGGGATGATCGTCGCCCCGGCTGCGATCGTCGGCGCCATCGAGGACGCCCTGAGGCCATTCGGCGTCCGGGCCCTCGAGCAGCACCTGCCCCCCGCCCGGATCGTCGAGCTGGCCGGGACTCTCCGCCCCCGATGAAGCTGCCGCCCTTACACCACAACACGCCCGCAACGCTGGAGGAGGCCCTCGACCTGCTCGGTGAGCACGGCGACGAGGCGAAGGTCATCGCCGGCGGCCAGAGCCTGGTCCCCATGATGGCCATGCGCCTGGCCCGACCGGCTCAGCTGGTCGACATCAACGGCATCGCCTCCCTCGCCGCCATGGAGGACCGGGGTGACGTGCTGGCCTTCGGCGCCATCGTCCGCGAGCGCGCCGCCGAGAAGTCCAGCGTCGTAGCCGAGCGCGCCCCGGTGCTCGCCGAGGCGCTACCCCACATCGGGCACGTGTCGATCCGCAATCGCGGGACGATCGGCGGGAGCCTGGCGCATGCTGATGCGTCGGCCGAGCTGCCGGCTGTGGCGATGGTGACCGACGCGCACGTGGTGGTCCGCAGCCGCCGCGGCGAGCGGATCGTCGCCGCCGAGGACTTCTTCGTGGGTCATTTCACGACCTCGCTCGCCGACGACGAATGCCTCGTCGAGGTCCGGGTGCCGGCGACCCTGCCGGGGGCCGGCTGGTCGTTCCAGGAGGTGGCCCGCCGCCAGGGTGACTTCGCCCTCATCGGTGTGGCCGCCATGGTCGCCCTCGGCGGCGGGGGGTCGATCGACACCGCCCGCATCTGCGTCTTCGGGGTGGCCGAGCGGCCCCTGCGGATCCGCACGGTAGAGGACGCCCTCGCTGGCGCCGCCCCCTCCCCCGAGGCTTTCGAGGCCGCAGCCGCCGACGCGGCCCGGGACCTTGAGCCGCCCTCCGACGTGCACGGCAGCGCGGCCTACCGGCGCCACCTCGCCGCCGTGACCGTCCGCCGGGCGCTGACCGCCGCCGCCGCACGAGCAGGAGTACCCGGATGACCGACCATCGAGCGAACCGGCCGGCCCCTGGCGTAGAGATCGAGTTGGTCGTCAATGGAGCCACCCGCTCCGCCGCCACCGAAGACCGGGTCACCCTCGCCGACTTCCTCCGCGAGGGTCTCGGGCTGACCGGGACCCACCTGGGCTGCGAGCACGGCGTCTGCGGTGCCTGCACGGTGCTGCTGGACGGCGAGGCGGTGCGATCCTGCCTGATGCTGGCCGTGCAGGCGCGCGGGCGCCAGGTCACCACCGTCGAAGGCATCGCCGACGGCGATGACCTCAGCCCGGTGCAGCTGGCATTCCGGGAGAGCCACTCGTTCCAGTGCGGGTTCTGCACGCCGGGGTTCGTGATGTCTACCGTCGCGCTGTTGGCGGGGAACCCCAACCCCGACGAGCGCGAGATCCGCGAGACGCTCTCGGGCAACATCTGCCGCTGCACCGGCTACGAGAGCATCATCGAAGGGGTGCTCCTCGCCGCCAGGCGCAACGTCGAAGCCGGGCTGCCTGGCTGACTCCGCTTCATCCATCACTAACCCGCACAGGAGCACGGGTTAGTGATGGATGAAGAACTGACCCCCCGGCTCGCCGGCCCGCCGGCCTGCCGGCCGACGATCCTTAGGACGCCAGGACGGCGCGCAGCGTGTCACCGAAAGCCCGCGAGGCGGGCGTCGTGCGGTTGTGGCGCGAGGCCAGCCCTACGGTCCGGCGCAGGGCCCCGTCAGAAAACGGGACGGTGCCCAGCCCGCTGCTCGCGCTCACTACCGTCGACGGCACGACCGCCGCGCCGAGGCCGCCGCCGGTGAGGGCCAAGACGCCGTCCATCTCCAGGCCTTCCACCGAGAAGGTGGGAGCGAAGCCCGCGGCCCGGCACACCGCCACGGTCGCCTCGCGCAGGTCGTAGCCCTGGCGGAACATGACGAGGGGCAGGTCCTCGAGATCGGCTACCGCCACCGAGGCGCGACCGTGCATCGGATGTCCTTCGGACACGGCGAGCACCAGATCCTCGTCGGCGAGGGCCTCGGTATGCACCCACGACCGGTTGATCGGCAGGATCACCACGGCCAGGTCGAGCGCGCCGCGCTCGAGGGCAGACACCAGATTTTGTGAGCCGTCCTCGTGGACCGACAGCACCACTCCGGGGTAGCGCTGGTGGAAGGCGACCAGGGCTTTGGCCACCACACCGGTCGTGAGCGACGGGGTGGCACCGAGCGACAGCGTCCCGCCTCGCAGGCCGAGGAGGTTCCCGACCGCGGAGCGGCCCGCCTCGCAATCGGCGATCGCCTGGCGGGCCCACGGCAGGAGCGCCTCACCGGCGGCGGAGGCGACGACGTCGCGACCCGAACGGCGGAACAGCTCTATCCCGAGCTCGCGTTCCAATGCCCGCACCGACGAGCTCACCGAGGGCTGCGAGACCTGGAGCCGGGCGGCGGCCTGGGTGAAGCCGTGCTCCTCGGCAACCGCGATGACGTAGCGCAGCTGCTGTAGTTGCACAGCCCCCGAGCCTACCTCTGACTTATAGGCATACACTATGGGACCCAGAGCAAAGATCCACTGGTCCCATTGCCAGGTGGCCCGTACGCTCTGGTGCACAGCCGGGCACCCGGCGCCTACGACCCGGGGGTCAAGTGGCAGCACCGACAATCCCTTCGCCGGCAGCAGGCGGCACCACCACCAGCCCGGGACGGGCGACGATCCCTGAGCGGACCTTGCGAAAGGACCGGTGGTGGTTGCAGCCGACCATCTCCGGGACGGTGCTGCTGGCCTTCATCGCCTATTCGACGTGGGCCGCGTTCGCCAACTCCGACTACTTCGCCCGGCCTTACATCTCCCCGTTTTACTCGCCGTGCCTGGCTTCGATCTGCGGCTCGGCCCGAGCCGGATCGCAGCACGTTTCGGCGCCGCACGTCGGCATCTTCGGCCCGTGGTGGGCGATATCGCCCGCCATCTTGGTGCTGATCTTCCCCCTCGGCTTCCGGCTCACCTGCTACTACTACCGCCGGGCCTATTACCGGGCCTTCTGGCAGTCGCCGCCGGCGTGTGCGGTCGGCGAGCCCCACAAGCGCTACAGCGGCGAGACGCGCTTTCCCTTGATCCTGCAGAACTTCCACCGTTACTTCTTCTACTTCGGGCTGATCTTTAACGCCATCCTGACCTACGACGCGGTGGTTTCCTTCCGCAGCACCACCGACAAGTGGGGGCACATGGGGCTCGGCACGGTCGTGCTGGTGGTCAACGCGGCGCTGCTGTGGCTGTACTCGCTGTCGTGCCATTCCTGCCGGCACATCGTTGGCGGCCGGCTCAAGCACTTCTCCCGCCATCCCATCCGGTTCAAGTTCTGGGGTGTGGTGACCAAGCTCAACAGCCGGCACATGCAGCTGGCGTGGGCGAGCCTCATCTTCGTCGCCCTGACCGACCTCTACGTGCGCCTCGTTGCCAGCGGGACGATCACCGATCCGAGGTTCTTTTGATGACCGACCACGAGCACCACGCCTACGACGTCGTCGTCATCGGCGCCGGCGGGGCGGGCCTGCGAGCCGCCATCGCCGCCCACGAGGCCGGGGCCCGCACGGCCGTCATCTGCAAGAGCCTGCTCGGCAAGGCGCACACCGTCATGGCCGAGGGCGGCATCGCCGCAGCCATGGGCAACCTCTACAGCGAGGACAACTGGAAGGTCCACTTCCGCGACACCATGCGCGGCGGCAAGCTGCTCAACCACTGGCGCATGGCGGAGATCCACGCCCAGGAGGCACCCGAGCGGGTGTGGGAGCTCGAGCAGTGGGGCGCGCTGTTCGACCGCACCGCCGAAGGCCTGATCAGCCAGCGTGACTTCGGCGGCCACCGCTATGCCCGCCTGGCCCACGTCGGCGACCGGACCGGCCTCGAGATGATCCGGACCCTCCAGCAACGCACCGTCAGCCTCGGCATCGACGTGTTCATGGAGTGCACGGTGACCGACCTGCTCAAAGACGGTGACCGCATCGCCGGCGCGTTCGGCTACTGGAGGGAGTCAGGTCGCTTCGTGGTATTCGAGGCGCCGGCGGTCATCCTGGCCACCGGGGGGATCGGCAAGTCCTGGCAGGTCACCTCCAACTCCTGGGAGTACACCGGCGACGGCCATGCGCTGGCGCTGCGCGCCGGGGCCACGCTGGTCAACATGGAGTTCGTCCAGTTCCACCCGACGGGCATGGTGTGGCCGCCCTCGGTGCGGGGCATCCTCGTCACCGAGTCGGTCCGCGGCGACGGCGGCGTCCTGCGCAACTCCGAGGGCAAGCGGTTCATGTTCGACTACATCCCGGAGTTCTTCAAGGCCGAGACCGCCGACACCGAGGCCGAAGCCGACCGCTGGTACGAAGACAAGCGCAACAACCGCCGGCCCCCGGAGCTCCTACCGCGCGACGAGGTGGCCCGGGCCATCAACTCCGAGATCAAGGCGGGGCGGGGTTCGCCCCACGGTGGCGTGTTCCTCGACATCGCCTCGCGGCGCAGCGCGGAGTACATCCAGAAGCGGCTCCCGTCGATGTACCACCAGTTCATGGAGCTGGCCGAGGTCGACATCACCGCCGATCCGATGGAGGTCGGACCGACCTGCCACTACGTGATGGGAGGTGTCGAGGTTGATCCCGACACCGGCTCCTCGCTGGTGGAGGGGCTCTTTGCCGCCGGTGAGGTCGCCGGCGGCATGCACGGCTCGAACCGACTGGGGGGTAACTCCCTCGGGGACCTCCTGGTGTTCGGCAAGCGGGCCGGCGAGCACGCCGCCGCCCTCGCCGCAGGATCGGCCGGCGCAGGGTCGGCCGGCGCAGGGTCGGCCGGCGCAGGGTCGGCCGGCACAGCTCCGAAGCCGCAGGAGGAGGACCTGGCTGCCGCCGGCCGCCGGGCTCTGGCGCCGTTCGAGACCGAGGGCGGCGAGAACCCGTACTCCCTCCATCAGACCTTGCAGGCCACGATGCAAGACTTAGTGGGGATCATCCGCACCGAGGCGGAGATGCAAAAGGCCCTCGACACCATCGGCGAGTTGGCCCAGCGCATCGAGCACCTCTCGGTGGAAGGCCACCGCCAGTACAACCCGGGTTGGCACCTCGCCATCGACCTGCGCAACATGCTGCTCGTCTCGGAGGCGGTCGCTCGGGCGGCCCTCGAGCGCAAGGAGAGCCGCGGCGGCCACACCCGCGACGACTACCCGACTACCGACGACTGGTGGGCCAAGCGCAACGTGATCGTCGCTTTGGAAGGTGGAGCGGTGACGATACGCCAGCAGCCGCTCCCGGTCATGCCCCCCGAGCTGGCCAAGCTCCTGGAGGTTTCGCAATGACCTACGACCTGAAGCTGCGGGTGTGGCGCGGGGACGCCAGCGGCGGCGCCCTCCGGGACTACACGGTCCCGGTCGACGACGGCGAGGTGGTGCTCGATGCCGTCCACCACCTCCAGGCCCGCGAGGCCGGCGACATGGCCGTGCGCTGGAACTGCAAGGCCGGCAAGTGCGGTTCGTGCTCGGCGGAGATCAACGGCCGCCCCCGGCTGATGTGCCTGGCCCGGCTCTCCACCTTCGAGCGCGACGAGCCGATCACCATCACTCCCCTGCGCACCTTCCCGGTGGTCAAGGACCTGGTGACCGACGTGGGCTTCAACTACCGCAAGGCCGCGGAGGTGCCGGCGTTCAGCCCTTCGGCCGCTCAGCCGCAGGCGCCGTTCAAGATGGCTCAGATCGACGTGGAACGGTCCCAGGAGTTCCGCAAGTGCATCGAGTGCTTCCTCTGCCAGGACACCTGCCACGTCATCCGAGACCACGAAGACAACAAGGCGGCGTTCTCCGGGCCTCGATTCTTCATCCGCTACGCCGAGCTGGAGATGCACCCCAACGACGACGGCGACCGCCGGCAGCTGGTCCAGCAAGAGCGCGGCCTCGGGCTGTGCAACATCACCAAGTGCTGCTCGGAGGTGTGCCCCGAGCACATCAAGATCACCGACAACGGCATCATCCCGATGAAGGAGCGGGTGGCCGACGTCCGCTACGACCCGGTGCGCTTCTTCCGGCGGCGCCAGGGCAACCCGAGTTGAGGCTCCGCGAGGCGAGTTAGCCGACCAGTTGGGTACAGTCACGCCGTGGCGTGGCAAGGAGTGGGATGGCGGGGCTGAGGCACTGCCCTACGGGTGTGGACGGCTTGGACCAGATCACCGCCGGCGGCCTGCCCGCCGGCCGTACGACCTTGCTCACCGGGGGAGCGGGCTGCGGCAAGACGCTGCTCGCCACCGAGTTCTTGGTGCGCGGCGCCCAGCGGGGTGAGCCCGGGGTCCTCATGGCGTTCGAGGAGACCTCCGAGGAGCTGGCCACCAACGTGGCCGCCTTCGGATGGGACCTTCCAGCCTTACAGGCCGAAGGGAAGCTGGCCGTCGACTACGTCAGAGTCGACCGCGAGCAGATCGACATGACGGGTGACTTCGACTTGGAGGGACTGTTCATCCGCCTCGGGCTGGCCATCGACGAGGTCGGAGCCAAGCGGGTAGTGATCGACACCCTGGAGGTACTTTTCTCCGCCCTCGACGACACTGCGCGGCTGCGCTCGGAGCTGCGCCGGTTGTTCTCCTGGCTGAAGCACAAGGGGGTGACGTCGATCGTCACCGCCGAGTCGGGGGACGGGCCGCTCACCCGCCACGGACTCGAGGAGTACGTAGCGGACTGTGTCATCTCCCTCGATCACCGGGTCAACGAGGAGATGGCGATCCGGCGGATCCGGATCGTCAAGCTGCGGGGCTCGGCGCACGGCACCAACGAGTTCCCTTTCGTCATCGGTTCTGCCGGCTTTTCGGTCGTGCCAGTGACCTCATTCGGCCTCGAGCACCCGGCGAGCTCCGAGCTGGTGCCGACCGGCGTGCCCGGCCTCGACTCCATGCTCGGGAAAGCCGGCTGGTACCGGGGCAGCGTGACCGTCGTGTCAGGCGACTCGGGCACCGGTAAGACCACCTTTGCTGCATCCTTCGCGGACGCCGCGTGCGCTCGGGGCCAGAAATGCCTCTACCTGGCCTTCGAGGAATCCTCTCGCCAGCTGGCGCGCAACATGGCGTCGGTGGGCCTCCGCCTGGACCGTTGGATAGAGGCTGGCCTGTTGCAGGTCCAGGCCAGCCGGCCTACCGAGATCGGCCTGGAGAGGCACCTGACGACCGTCTACGAGCAGGTAGAAGCCCACCACCCCGACGTCGTGGTGCTCGACCCGATCACCGACTTCACTGCGCTCGGCGGCGGCGTCGCCATCAAGGCGCTGCTGATGCGGATAGTCGACTACCTGAAGAACCGGCAGGTGACCGCCGTGCTCACCAGCCTGGCCCGTTCGGACGGAAGCGACACCTCCATGTCCTCCTTGATCGACAACTTCGTGCAGCTGCGAGCGCTCGAGCACAGCGCACAACGCCACCGAAGCCTCTACATCCAAAAGGCTCGGGGGATGGCCCACTCGCAACATGTCCGCCGCTTCGAGCTGACCGATCAGGGGATAGAGATCCTCGAGCCGGTACAAGTGGCGACGGCATGAGCAGCCCTCCAACTGAGGGTGGGGAGACCTGGGAGCTGCGCCTGTACGTGGCCGGCGAGACCCCCCGATCAGTGGCCGCCCTCGCCAACCTGCGCCGGATCTGCGAGGAGCGGCTGGCCGGCCAGTACTCGATCGAGGTGATCGACCTCCTGGAGCGCCCGCAGCTGGCGCGCGGCGAGCAGATAGTGGCCATACCGACCCTCGAGCGGCGGCTGCCCGAGCCGGTGCGCAAGATCATCGGCGACCTGTCCAACACAGAGCGGGTGCTGATCGGGCTGGACCTGCGCCCGGAACGCTGATGCCGGCGCGCGGCTGTTGACCGTCCCCGATGGGTTCGGGGTCCCAGAGCTCCCCGACATCCTCGACGTCCTTCCCGCCGCGGTCGTGCTGATCGGGGCAGATGGGCTCGTCGCCGGGTGGAACGCGGCAGCCGAAACCCTCTACGGCCATGCCCGCGCCGACGTGGTCGGCGCGCCGGTCCTCGACGTGCTCTTCGACGCCGACGACCAAGCCGCCGCCCACCAGCTCCTGGCCGGGGTGACCGAGGGTCGCCGGTGGGAGGGCGACAGCCGGGTCCGCCGGCGCGACGGCGCCTTCCTGGTCAGCTCGTTCCGCCTCATCCCGACCGGCGGGGGGGCGGCTTGGATCGCTACCGACGGCATGGACCAGGGGCTCGCCGAGCAGGAGCGCTCGGTGCTCCTCAGTGCCGAGCACGCCGCCCGCGCCACAGCCGAAGAGGCCCTCGGGATGCTCGAAGCCGTCCTCGGGGCGACGCCCGTGTCCATCGCGGTGTTCGACCTCGACCTTCGATACGTAAGGGTCAACGACGCCTACGCCGAGCTGAGCGGACGCCGCGTCGAGGAGCACGTCGGCGGCACCCTCGGCGACGTGGTCCCCATCCAGGAGGAGGTGGCAGCCGACCTCAGGCGCACCATCGAAGGGGGGCAAAGCATTGTCGGGCGGGTAGTCGAGCTGCCGCAGGCGGCGGGCGCCGCCCCAGGTACCCGGTACTTCTCAGTCAGCTACTTCCCGGTCCGCACCGCCGGCGGCGCGCTGGTCGGCGTCGGGCTGAGCGGCGTAGAGATCACCCAGCTAAAGCAGGCGGAAGCCGAACGGCTCGTCTTGCTGAGGCGGGCCGAGGACGCCCGCCAGCGCCTGTCCATCCTGGCCACCGCCAGCTCGGTGCTCACCTCGACGATGGACCTCGACGAGTTGCTGGGCGGCCTAGCAAAGGTCCTGGCCCCCGACGTCGCCGACTGGTGCGCGCTGGCCCTGTTCGGCGATGCCGGGCAAAGCGAGCACTTCGCGATCTCCCATCACGATCAGGGCCGCCTATCGGAGGTGCTTCGCGCCGCCGCAGCCACTGGCATCACGGTGGCTGACCTCGGGTGGGCGGCGAGGCGCTGGCAGGGACGCCTGACCGGCCGCACCACCATCGCAGCCATGCTCGGAGTCGATCCCTCTCGGCTGGTGCCCGCCGTTTCGAGCGCAGCATTGGAGGCACCTCTCGGAGCCAGCCTGATCGTGCCCATGGAGAACCAGGGCGAGGCGCTCGGGGCACTGGTGCTCGGTACCGACGACGGGCGCGAGCTCGACGAGGAGGATCTCGGGCTGGCCGTCGAGGTGGCCCGCCGCACCGCCCTGGCGGTCGTCAACGCCCGCGCCTTCCACCAGGAGCGGGAGATCGCCGAGACACTGCAGCGGGCCCTGCTTCCGACCACCATCCCAGCCGTAGACGGGCTGGACCTGGCGGTGCGCTACCTGCCCGCCACCCACGGGGCCTCGGTCGGAGGGGACTGGTACGACGTGTTGATCCTCGACGAGGACACGACGGGGATAGTCATCGGAGATACCGTCGGCCACGACGTCAGCGCGTCGACGTCCATGGGCCAGCTGCGAAGCGCGCTGCGGGTGGTCGCCCACGACGGCTACGAGAGCCCGGGCCTGACCCTCTCCAGGGTGGACAGAGCCATGGGGTCGCTCGGCCTGACCTACGCCACCTGCATCTTCGGCGTCCTGGACCGGCCATCGTCCACCTTGCGCTGGAGCAACGCCGGCCATCCCCCTCCGGTCCTGGTCCGCGAGGGAAGCGCCCGGCTCCTCGATGGAGCATCGGGGATCATGCTCGGGGTGACCGACGGCGTCGACGGCCACGACGACAGCATCACGCTGCAGGCTGACGACGTGCTGGTCCTCTACACCGACGGGCTGGTGGAGCGGCGGGGGGCGACGCTCGATGCAGGCTTCGAGCATCTGAGGGAGGCGGCGGTCGCCCTCGCCGGCCGCAGCGCCGAGGAGGTGTGCGAAGGCCTGGTCAACACCCTGCTGGCCGGCAGCGGACGGGAGGACGACGTCGCTATCCTCGTTGCGAGGGTCGTGAGCCGGCGGGAGAGATCCGGGGCGCAGCGCCTGACTTTCGACGCGGCACCCGAGAGCGTCGGTAGAGCCCGCCGCTTCGCTCGCGACGTTCTCATGGAAGCCGGGTGGGGCGCGCAGGTGGATCTGGCCGCCCTCCTCGTTAGTGAGCTGGTCACCAATGCGGTGCGCCACGCCGGCGGCCGAGGGGGGCAGTGCGCCATCACGATCTCCTTCGACGGTGACCGAGCAGAAGTAGCGGTCGAGGACGGCGACCCGCGCCACCCCGTCCACAGGGCGGCCGGTCCCCTCGACGAGGGCGGCCGTGGCCTCTACCTGGTCGACACCATGGCCGACGAGTGGGGGACGCGTCCGGCAGGGGGGGGCAAGGCCGTGTGGTTCGCGCTGGGGACCGACCCCTCCGAGCAGCCATGACACGGCCGGCGGATGCGCGCGTCGCGCCCGCCACGCGGGTCGCCTGATGGCCAAGACGACCAGCGCCCGGCGCCGCGGCGTGGCCCTCCTCGCGGTGATCGTGGTGGCCGTGATCGGCCTGGCGGTCGGGGTGGCGCCGTCGATGACTGCTCGGACCACGCCCGCTCCGCCGACCTCTGGGCAATCCGTCGCTGGCTCTTCCGGCGCGGCCGCAGCCGTCCAGTCCTGCACCCTGTTCGCGTCGCTGGTCAGCGACCTCCAGGCCGGCAAGGTCACTCCGAGCGAGCTGGCACCTCGCGCCACCGCCATCGACGAGCAGGCGGGAGCGGCGGCGGTCTCCGATCGAGCCGGGTTCGCCAAGCTGGCCAACGATGCCAGGGCGTTCGACGCCGCCATCGCCGGGAACGCCTCCACCACCGGGACTGCCGCCCAGGCCTTGGCCACTGACTGCCAAGGCGTCCTCGGCGTGACGTCGGCCAGCGGCTGATCCGGTTCGGTCAGCTTCGAAAAGGTTCCCCGCCCACCTCGACCAACCGCAGGTGGATCACCCGAGCCACCTCGAGCAGGTAGTGCAGGTCTCGGTCGTTGAAGTCGCGGGCCCGAGCGAAGCCGACCACGAGCACGCCGGCGGCCGGGGCGGCGTCGCCGAGGGGCACCCACACCGCAGTCCGGTTGAAGGCGATCGGTCGTGACGGCACCAGCCGGGGGTAGCGGGTCATGCGCTCGTCGGGGGTGCGCAACACGATCGGCTCGGCGGTGCGCACCGCTTCCGATACCGGGTTGTCCTCGCTCACCCGGTAGCGGCGGCCGTTGGGCTCGTCAGGGGTGTATCCCAACCGGTGGATGCTCGACACGTTCAGCCCGTCGGGCTCGACGAGCATCAGGTTGGCAAAAGCGGCGCCGGTGTCGGCACACACCCGTTCGAGGGAACGAGCAGCGACAGCCGCAGGGTCGGTCGCCTCGGCGACACCGCCCCGCAGTGCTGCGAGCAGGCGGCGGCGCCGTTCGCTGAGAGTCCCGGTCGGGCGGTTGCCCGCCGAGGGTCGCGCCGCGGGGAACGGGCAGGGGCGCGCTGGACCCCCGCCGAGCTGGCGGAGCAACTCGTCGCGATACCAGAGCCTAAAGGCCAGGATCTCCGGCGAAGGTGCCATCGCCAGCAGCTTGCCGGTGGCGCGGGCAGCGGCGACGGCGGAGAGAATCGAATCGAGGGTCCGCACATGCTCGGAGGCCTCGGCACCCACGACCAAGTGGAGGTCGACGAGGCGGTCGCCTCGTTCCTGGGCCCGGCGGACGGCGTCGCCGCCCCCGCTGCGGCTCGATCCGAAGTCGTCGAGCAGCCTGGTGGCTGTCCGCGCCAGCTCGCTGACCCGAGCGTCCGCGTCGTCGGAGAGAGCGATGACCTGAAGCTCCCGGATGGTGTCGTCGAAGTTGCGGTTCGCGTCGACGATCAGGCGCACCGGCACGGCCACCAGGCGGACCCCGAGGCCGCCGTCGGATGCCTCCGCCGCACCGGGCTGATCCGGCGGGCTCGCCGCACCGGTACCGGCCGCTGCGCCTGCTCTCGCCCGGCGCGGCACCGGGGCGTCGGGCGTGGCCAGGTGGAGGCCCATCTCCGCCCACACCGTCTTACCGCCGGCGACGTTGGGCGTGACACCCCAACGCTCGGCGATCGACGCCACCAGCTCCATCCCCCGGCCCGTCGTGCCCAGGGCGTCGATCAGGTCGTCGAGGTCGGGGGCCTCAGGCTCGTCGAACGCGTCCCCGACCGGATCGATCGCCGCCGGCGCGGAGGGCATCGACACCGGCATCTCGCTGGCGTCGGTGACCTCTATGCGCACTGTCGCCTCCTCGATCCCGACCGCGACGTACACGCTGGTGCGGGCATGGAGCACGGCGTTGGTCACCAGCTCCGAGACCACCAGCGTCGCGTCGCTGGCAACATCGGGGTCGAAGCCGTGCCGGGCGGCGAGGTCCCCGACCAACCCCCGGGCCCGGGCGACGCTCGACAGGACCGGCTCGAGCATCAGCCGATGGCGGCTCTTCATGGCCCCAGGCTCGTCTCAGCGTCGTCCGCCGGAGCGGCGGGAGCATTTGCTCCGTCGATGCGGCCGGCGAAGCCGACCAGCTCCACGATCATCTCTTCGATCAGTACCGACGCAGGGGCCTCAACCGCATCCCCGCTCGCCGGCATCGGTCCCGTGGCGAGACGCCACGACCCCCTGGCGGTAGATCCCATCGACGCCCGATGGTAACGCCCTGCAACGATCGCACTCCGAGCCCCTACCCTCGCGCGGTGCGCTCCTCCCCATCATCTCTGGCGCCGATCGGTCCGGAGCCGTGAAGGGCCGGGTCTGGATGGCGAGCGGCGCCGTCGCCGGCGTGGCCCTCGCCCTCGGCAACGCCCCTTACCTGGCCGGCGCGGCTCGCAGTCTGGCCGACACGGCTCAGCGCCTGGTCGGCTCGGGCGGCCACGCCCTGATCAAGTCGGCGGCCACCCACGGCGCCCCCCACGGGGCGGTGGTCGTAGTCTCGGCGCTCCTCGGCGTGGCGTTGCCGGGCATCACCGCACTGGTCCTGATCCTGGCGGCGCGCAGCACCCTACGGTTGCGGGCGATCATCGCCGTGCTGCTCGTCGCCCTCGGCGCCGCGTCCTACGCCTACCAGGGCCACGGCGTGGCATCAGGCGCCCTGGTCATGGCCCTGGCGGTTGCCGGGGTGGCGGTGGCGGCGACCGGACCTCTGGTGGTAGCCCCGCTGGCCGCACTCGCCGGTCTGCTCTGCGGGGAGACCCTGCCTCGGATCCTGTCCTCGCACAGCACCTTGCCCAACGCTCCGGTGGCGGCCATCCACCAGGAGCTGTACCACTCGCCCGCCACCCCCGGGTGGCTGCGTGTGGCGGTGCTGGTAATCGCGGCCGTGCCGTTCTTCTTCGCCGCCCGGCTGGCCCTCTGGCGCTGAGATCCGCCAGCGCTCTAACCCGCCTTTACGGTCGGAGATCGCGGGTAGGCCAGTCGGGATCGCCGTCCAGTATCTCGGGGTCTCCCGTCAGCAACGTTGCGCGGTGCGCGATCGCAGTAGCGATGGCGAACGCGTCCGCATAGGCCAGTGCGTGCTGCGCCTTGATGTGAGACGCGTCCATCACTCGTTGTGACGAAGGCAGGTCGAGGTCCAGGGTGGCCTGCAGACCACGGACCACATTTCGGGCTCGGTCGCGACCCGCGCGCCGCTCCACCACATATTGGACCTCGCCGAGGTTGATCCAGCTCATCACCGGCCTGGTCTGAAGCGCCGCATCCACCACCGACGCCGCCGGCTCAACTCCTTCCAGCCAACGCAGGACGGCCCATGAGTCCAAGCAATCGCTCACCGCCGCCTCTCGGAGAGACGGTCGGCTTCCAACGCCTCGATGAGCCCCATGCCCCTCAGGCTCCCGCGCAGGCTGGCGGCGCCCCGCACCGGCCCCACTCGGACCCCCCCCTCGTCGAGCAGGGCGAATTCGACTTCGTCGCCAGGCTGGATGCCTAGGTGGTCGCGTAGCGTCTTCGGGATCACCACCTGGCCCTTCGGTCCCACGCGGCTAGTCATACCGATCAGTATAACCTTGAGCTCTGCCCGCTCTCAGGGGTATTCGGCGACCACGTGGTGCTGCGCCCGCGCGCCGGTGCGCTCCGACGGCTTGGCCACGCCTCTCCCGATACCCCGGTAGCGGAACCCGGCGGCCTCGACGAGGGCCGGGTCGAAGATGTTGCGTCCGTCGAAGAAGAGGTCTCCCCTGGTCTCGGCGCGCAGGCGCTCCAGGTCCAGCCCGAGGAACTCCTGCCAGTCGGTGGCCAGCACCACGGCGTCGGCCTGCCACGCCGCCTCGAGGGCCGACACGGCGATGCGTACCTCGGGATCGTCGGGCAGGGTCGTCACCACCGGGTCGAAGGCAGTGACGAAGCAGCCTCGAGCCACGAGGCGCTGCGCCACCGAGACCGCCGGCGAGTCCCGCAGGTCGTCGGTACCAGGTTTGAACGCCAGGCCCAGCACCGCGATGCGCGCACCGCGCAAGGTCTTGAGGTCCTGGAGGAGGGCTTCGACCACCAGGTTGCGCTGGTCGTCATTGACGCGAACCGCGGCTTCGAGGATTCGAGTCCTGTAGCCGTAGTCGCTGGCTGTGGAGATGAGCGCGGAGACGTCCTTACCGAAGCAAGAGCCCCCCCAACCCAGTCCGGCGTCGAGGAACCGCCCCCCGATGCGACCGTCCAGCCCCATCCCGGCCGTCACCTCAGTGACGTCGGCCCCGACCATCTCGCAGAGGCGGCCGATCTCGTTGGCGAAAGAGATCTTGGTGGCGAGGAAGGCATTGGAGGCGTACTTGGTCATCTCGGCGGTGACCAGGTCGGTGCACACCAGCGGCACCGGCTCGCCGGCCGCCTCGCCCGGCAGCACCTGGGACAGGATCGGGCGGTACAGATCGACCAGGACGTCCAGGGCGGCGGGGTCGTCGCTGCCGAGCACCACCCGGTCCGGATGGAGATAGTCAGACACCGCGTTGCCCTCACGGAGGAACTCCGGGTTGGACACAACGGAGAAGAGGCCCTCGATGGAGCCCCGGTCACGGGCTACGTCCTCGATGACCGACGCCAGCCAACGGCCCGAGCCGATCGGCACCGTGCTCTTGTTGACCAGCACATGGTGCTGGCGGAGGTTCTCCGCGATGGAGCGGGCCACGCCGACCATGGCTGTCATGTCCGGGAGGCCGTCGGGCCCCGACGGGGTGCCGACACAGACGAATACCACCTCGGAGTGGTCCATGGCGGCGGCGAAGTCGTCCGTGAAAGAAAGCGTGCCGGCTTCCGTGCCTGCGGCAAGGAGGTCGTCGAGCCCCGGCTCGTGGAACGGTGCCCGGCCCTCCCGCAGGGGTGCCAGCTTGGCGGGGTCGGATTCGACCCCGACCACTTGATGGCCGATGTGGGCCAGGCAGCCTGCCACCACTGTCCCGACATAACCGCTGCCGATCACCGCCACGCGCGAGGTCACGGGCACCAGTCTGTCACTCGCTCAGCAGTCCACAACGAGAAGCGACCCGAGCAGGCTGCAAGAGCCGGGCGCGGGTCGCCTCTCGGCGAGCATGGTCGCTACTTGAGCTCGACGCTGGCGCCAGCGCCCTCGAGCTGCGCCTTGGCCTTTTCGGCGTCTTCTTTGGAAACCTTCTCGAGAACAGGCTTGGGGGCGCTGTCGACGAGGTCCTTGGCCTCCTTGAGGCCCAAGCTGGTGAGAGCCCGAACCTCTTTGATCACCTGGATCTTCTTGTCGCCCGCTGCGGTGAGAACAACATCGAACTCATCTTGCTCCTCAGCCGCGGGAGCGGCATCCCCGCCACCGGTGGGGGCCGCGGCGACAGCCACCGGGGCTGCGGCGGTAACACCGAAACGCTCCTCGAAGTCCTTCAGGAGCTCGGAGAGCTCGAGGACGGTCAGAGAAGCAATGCTGTCGAGGATCTCTTCCTTGGTTGCCATTGTGGGTGATTCTCCTTTGGGGAAAAGGTTGGTGACTACTCGGACGGGGTGGGGTCTGCGCCTTCGGCGACAGGCTCGGCTTCGGCGACAGGCTCGGCTTCGGCGGCCGGCTCGGCTTCAGCGGCCGGCTCGGCTTCGGCGACAGGCTCGGCTTCGGCGGCCGGCTCGGCTTCGGCGGCCGGCTCGGTCTCGGCGGCCTTCTTGTCCCGCAATGCGGCGATGCCGTATGCCAGGTTGCGGGGCATGGCCTGGAGCAACCCGGCCATCTGCTGGAGAGGGGCGGCCAGGGCGCCGGCGAAGCGAGCCAGGAGGACCTCGCGAGACGGGAGGTCGGCCAGAGCAGCGGTATCAGCCGCCGAGAGGACCTTGTCCCCCAAGACGCCACCTTTGATGACCAGCAACGGCTGCACCCGGGCGAAGTCGCGCAGGGATTTCGCCACCCCCGCGGCATCGCCTTTGATGAAAGCGATCCCGGTGGGGCCCTCCAGCAGCGGTTCGAGGGCATCCAGGCCGGCGTCACGGGCTGCAAAGCGGGCCAGGGTGTTCTTGTAGACCCGGTACTCGCCGCCCGCCGGGGCCACGCTCCGGCGCAGATCCGCCAGATCCTTGACCTTGAGGCCTCTGTACTCCGTCAGGATTGCAGCGTCGGATTCCTCGAAGTGTTGGCGCACCTCGGTGACGACGGCCACCTTCTCGGCTCTCGGGTTGTCCATGGGTCACCTCCTTCACATGTCGGGCTCGACGCGCGACGACACTCCAGGAGAGTCAGTCGCCTCGTCAGGCTGGGCTCTCACCCACTTCGGCGCCCCGCAGGACGCACCGGATGTCTACGGCTCTGCACGACCACCGAAGTGGTCTATGACACAACAGAAGATAGAGGGTAGCCGAGCCGAGCCGGCCCGGCTACCCGCCCTCCAAGCAGCAGTCGCTCAGCGCCTCGCCTTGTGCGCCGCCTCGTAGGCCTCCCGCACCGCACCGGGGATGCGGCCGCGGTCACTGACCTCGTAACCGTTCTCGCGTGCCCAGTCCCGAACCGCGCCCAACTCCTCGCGCGGCGGGCGACTGGCCGGAGTGGCGGCGCGGGGACGGCGGGTCACCCCGTCAGCGCGCCGCGCCGACGCGATATAGCCCTGCATCACGTTGTTGAATTCCTCGAGGTGCGCGTCGCACAGCTCGAAGGCATAGGTATAGCCGTCGAACCCGAAGGTGACGGTCTCGACCGCACCGGTGTCGTCGTCGTCGAGGTCACACGTGAGCAGTACTTGGACTTTCTGGGCCATCGTCATTGCCTTTCTTGGGCGTCGTGCCCGAACGAATAACCCTAGAGTTATAGCCGCTCCGGAACGTGTCCCGTCGACATTAGTCCAAGTTTCGCAGCTTCATTGCCCGGGATGTGTCGTACGTCATTGCTAGGGCACCCCGCTGGCTACTTCCTTCGACGGCAATGCCGGCTGGAAAACGCGTTAGCGGCCTCCGCACGCGAAAAGGGCGACCCGACAGCCAAGGGCAGCCGGATCGCCCCAATCAGGCGATCAAAGCGAAGTTGCCAGATCCTCGTCGTTGATTCGCAAGGCGTTGATATCGAGGTCGATACCGGGCCCCATCGTCGAGCTGACCGTGACCGACTTGATGTAGCGGCCCTTGGCCGCCGCCGGCTTCGCTCGGTTGACCTCGTCGACCACAGCCCGGAAGTTGATCAGCAGCTTGTCTAGCGAGAAGCTGACCTTGCCGATCGGCACTTGGACGACGCCCCGGCTGCGAGTATCGGCGCGGTATTCGACCCGGCCGCCCTTGAACTCGGTGACGGCCTTGCCGACATCGGTGGTCACCGTGCCCGTCTTCGGGTTTGGCATAAGGCCCCGCGGGCCGAGCTTGCGTCCCAGGCGTCCTACCTGACCCATGAGGTCCGGAGTGGAAATAGCCACGTCGAAGTCCATCATCCCGCCGTCGACTTCGGCGACGAGGTCGTCGGCTCCCACGATGTCGGCGCCGGCGGCGCGGGCTGCTTCAGCGGCGGCGCCGCTGGCGAAAACCGCCACTCGGACCTCCTTGCCCGTGCCAGCCGGAAGTGCGACGGTGCCCCGGATGACCTGATCGGCCTTGCGGGGATCGACTCCCAGGCGGAGGGCGATCTCCACCGTCTCGTCGAACTTGGCCATGGCTGCACTCTTGACCAGGTCCAGTCCCTCAGCGGGGGTGTAGGACTTCGTCCGGTCCACGCGCTTCAACGCGTCGGTGTACTTCTTTCCTCGCGGCATTGTGCCTCCCTCTTGTGGTGTCCGGCCGGGGTGAGGTGTGCCCCGCGCTCGGAGCGAGCATGTTAGTGCGGGATCGGACAAGCGTTGTATGCGGGCGAGCTCCACCCGGCCGATGCACCGGCGAAGATCACTGACGGCGCCATGCTCGAGTGCACCACCGCGGTGGCGCTGAGCGCCGAGGACTGGCCTGGTGCCAGAGTCGACGACGCCGGGCTCACCGTCACGGTGACGGCGGGCGCGCCCTGGGCCTGCAGGTCGGCCAGCACGGAGTTGATCCGCAAGCTCTCGGTAGCTCCGCTCGCGATCGACCCACCAACGGTCACTCCCCAGCTCCCGTCCGGGAGCAGCCGGGCGCTGCTGGTCAATGACACGCTGAGGCTCCCGGTCGGGCATGCCGCCGGCTGGTTGCTGGGCGGTGCCGCCAGCGGTGCGGGGTTCACCGGCGCCGTGGCGGCGGGGATGCTGCGCGCCGGAGGCGCCACCGGCGGGGTGGTGGTGGACGGCGCCGCGGTGGTGGCCGGGCTGGTACCCACGGTGGTATTGCTCCCGCCGGCGGAGGTGCTAGGGGAGGAGCCCGGGGCCAGGGCGGTGCCGCGGAGCGGCGCCGTCGGGGCGGTGCCCACCGCATTGCTGGCTCCGAACCTGACGCTGGGCGTCGACTGCTTGGCGCCCCCGGTACCGATCCCGAACGCGATCCCAGCCACCGCGGCGGCAGCCACCACTCCGCCGACGGCCAATCGGCGGCGGCGTTGGCGTTGGCGTACGGGCGGCGGACCGTTCGATCCTGCGCCCGCCCCGACGGGACGGGCGGACCGCCGTCGCGGCGGCGTGCGGGGAGGAGGTGTCGACACCACGGGGGGCGCGCCCTTCGCCGCCGGCGCCGCCGCCTCGGTCTCCCTCAGAGCGGGGCGGACGGGGAAGACCGGCGTCGTCTGCGTGGTTTGCAGCACCACGGTGCCGGGATTGGGCGTCGCCACCGGCTCCGGCGCGACCTTCCGTTCGAGTTGAGCGGCGCGGACATTGCCGACAGCACCGGCCAACGCCGGCCGGATGGCCGCCGACGCCATTTTGGGTTTGCTCGGCGCCGACCCGGGCTCTGATATCCGTCCGTTGGTCGAGGAGCACGTCGGTGCCGGCGCTGGAGGAGGGGCAACCGCTACGGGCTCGGGCTCGGGATGCGGCTGCGGGTCCGGGGGAGGCAACGGAGGCTCCGTCGGAAAGCTCGGCTCTGCGGGATACGAGGGTTCGGTCGGGTAAAGAGAATCGTCGCCCAGATCGTGCCCGGGCGCTCGAACTTGCGTGGTCCACCGCACGCCATCCCAGTAGCGCTGCCAGCCCTCGCCGCTGTGAGGATCTTGGCGCCAGCCTGCCTCGTGCCCTGCCTCAGACTCGTGGTCGCTGCCCTTGCGGGCCCGAAGGCTCATGCTGCCTTCCGCATCTCCTCAGTGTGGCACAACCGCGTGCTCGCCCTGTGGCTTCTCCGGCTCGGCAGCCGGACGTGCGACTTGTTCGGTCAGGCCGCGGACAGCTGCTCGATCAGCAGCCGGGAGACCTCGTCGGGGTTCTCCTCCGGCAGCCAGTGCCCGGCATCAGCGAGCGCCTCGTAGCGATAAGGGCCCCTCACCCACGAACCGCAAGCCTGCGCCGCCGCTGCGGTGATGAAGCCATCCCTCGCGCCATAGACGAACAGGGTCGGCACCTCGATGCGCGCCATGCGCTCGCCCACGCCGAAGGGGATCGCCCGGTACCAGTTGATCGGACCAGTCATGTCGGAGCTGACCGCGGCCCGCCGGCCGTAGCGAGCCGCCGCTTCCCCGCCGAGGCCGCTACGGCCCAGGGACTTGGACAGCGCCCTGCCGCGGCCCCTCGATAGCAGGGCCTCCGGTATGGCCGGGAGCTGGAAGAAGAGCATGTACCAGGAATGGAAGGCCTGCGAGCTGCGCAGCATCGACCGGAGGAACGCCTCGGTGTGCGGCACGGACAGCGCAGTGAGGGTGCGGACACGATCGGGGTGGTGAGCGCCCAGGCCCCACGCCACCACAGCCCCCCAGTCGTGGCCGACCACATCGAAGCGGTCGGCCCCGGCGGCGTCGGCTAGCGCCAGGACGTCCGCCTCCAGCTCGCCGACCTTGTACGCCTTGCGGCCCTTCGGCCGCGCCCCCGGCGAGTACCCCCGCTGGTCAGGGGCCAGCACCCGGTAGCCCGCAGCGGTCAGAGCCGGGATCACTCCGTCCCAGGACCGGCGGTCCTCGGGGAAGCCGTGCAGCAAGATCACCACGCGGCCGTCGGTGGGGCCGGCGTCTGTCACGTCGAACGTCAGGCCATGCCTGGAGAACACCTGCATGCCGCGGACTGTACTTCTGCGCCACCCTCGGCACCTTCTTCGAGGTACTCTTACCCCCTAGGGGTATGCGCACCTCGGAAGGAACGAACATGGTCGGCTACGCCAGCAACAAGCAAGACGTCCAAAAACGCCTGAGGCGCATAGAGGGCCAGGTCCGGGGACTGCAGCGCATGGTGGACGAGGACACCTACTGCATCGACGTCCTGACGCAGGTGTCGGCGGCTACCAAAGCTTTGCAGTCGGTGGCCCTCCAGCTGCTCGGCGACCACTTGTCGCACTGCGTCCAAGATGCGCTGGCCGAAGGCGGTGGGGCTGCAGACGACAAGGTCAGGGAGGCCCGGGCCGCCATCGAGCGCTTGGTCCGGTCGTGAGCGCCTTCGCCGTCCACGCGGCCCTCGCAGGCCGGACCGGGTTGGTGGCCAGCCTCACTGCGGGTCGTTTGGTGACCGACATCGGGCACAGCGTCCGCGAGGCCTTCTACATGTTCTGGGACACGCTGTGGGCCCTCGTCCTCGGTTTCGGGCTGTCGGGCGCCGTGCAGGCCTTCGTATCGCGCGAGTCGATGCAGCGCCGGCTCGGCGACCACCGCCCGGGCTCGCTGGCTCGCGCCTCCCTCTACGGCATGGCGTCGTCGTCGTGCTCCTACGCAGCGTCGGCCATGGCCAAGTCGCTGTTCGCCCGGGGTGCCGACTTCCTGGCTTCCGTCGTCTTCATGTTCGCCTCCACCAACCTGGTGTTCGAGCTGGGCCTCGTGTTGGTGGTGCTGATCGGCTGGCAGTTCATCGCTGCGGAGTTCATCGGCGGGGTCGTGATGATCGTCCTGCTCGCGCTGGCAGGGGGACTCTGGTTCCGAGGACGCGCCCTGGCCGAAGCCCACACGATGGCCGAGGGCGAGCAGGGCGGTGACCTGCACCACCACGGCCCGGATCACACCGATCTGCAGCGCCAGCCGCTGCCGGATCGCCTGCGGTCCAAGGCCGGGTGGGCGGACGCCGCCGGCTACACGATGAGCGACCTGCAGATGCTCCGCAGGGAGATGATCATCGGCTTCCTCGTGGCTGGATTTCTCACGGTGTTGGTACCGACACACGTGTGGAACGACGTGTTCATCCACGGGCACGGGTTCTGGACGAGCCTGGAGAATGCCGTCGTCGGGCCCTTCGTCGCCATCGTCAGCTTCGTGTGCTCCATCGGCAATGTGCCGCTGGCAGCAGCCTTGTGGAAGGGCGGGATCGGATTCGGCGGCGTCGTCAGCTTCATCTTCGCCGACCTGATCACCCTCCCGCTGCTACTGATCTACCGCAAGCAGTACGGCGGCCGGATGACGTTGCGCATGCTCGGCGTCTTCTGGTCGGTGATGTCGATCACCGGTCTCATCACCGAGTACCTGTTCAAAGCTCTCGGTTGGGTGCCCTCCACCCGTCCCTCGGTGATCGCCGGGGACACGCTCCGCTTCAACTACACCACGGTGCTCGACGTGGTCGCTCTCGTCGTGTTCGCCGCGCTGTACTGGGTCTACCGCCACCGGGACCGCTTCGGCGGCGGCGCCGAGTACGCCAAGGACCCGGTCTGTGGCATGCAGGTCGAGATCCGCCACGCCCCGGCTTCGAGCGCCCACGCCGGAGCCCGGGTGTACTTCTGCTCCGAGCACTGCCAGGAGCGCTTCGACAAGACCCCTGAGCGCTATCGGGATGTCGCCGCGGATCACTCGCCCAGCTGACGGCGTCCTCACGCCTGCCTACGGAGTGCTCTGGCGCGTGGCGGATATGGCTTGGGCGCGGTCATCGCAGTGGACCTGGTGCAGCGGTACCCGCAGCGGCGGCTCTTCGTCGGCTCGCAGCTGGCCTTCGCAGCCGGCGCCGCGGTCAGCGACCTCGCCCCCGACAGCCCGATATGCCGCCGTTTCTTCGGCGCGGCCCAGCTCACGACCCACCCGTTCTCCTCAGGGTTGGTGTGGGTCCCGCTGGCGGCCGGGATCGCCGCCGTGGCGGTCCTCGTCCTCACCCAGTACGCGGGACATAGCAGGTCTCTGATAGCATCGTTGCTATGGTCTGTGGATGGCGGCGTTCAGGGTTGACTGGGATGAAGGCGCCAGGGAAGAGCTGATGAGACTTCCGACCGCGGAGCGCAACGCGGTGATGACCGCGGTGGCCAAGCTGGAGGCCTTCGGCGACCAGCTTGGCCACCGCGGCACACCAGTCAGGTCAAGGGCAGCCAGGCCGGGATCCGGGAGTTGCGGCCCCGGTCGGGGCGCTCGCCGTGGCGGGCGCTGTACCGACGGGTAGCCGAGGCGATGGTCATCCTGGCTGTCAGTCCCGAAGCGGTGCGTGACCGGCGCAGGTTTGACCGGGCAGTGCGATTGGCCGAGGAAAGGCTGAAGGAGATCGAAGATGAGTAGGCGTCTGGTCAGCAATGCCGTGGTGCTAGAGGAGATGCTCCAGGACCCCCAGTTCCGGGCGGAGTGGGATCGCACCGCGCTGGCCCGGGCAGTGGCCGAGGCGGTGATCGCTTACCGGGCCGAGCACCAGTTGAGCCAGAGCGCGCTGGCGCGGCTGCTGGGCTGGAGCCAGCCCGTGGTGGCCAGGTTGGAGGCTGCCGAGCACAACCCGACCATGGACACCTTGCTCACGGTCGCCCGTACGCTCGGCTTGCAGACGCAAGTAAAGGTCGGTCCCAAGACCGGCGTGGTGGCCAAGGTCACCAAGTCCAGGGCAGCTTGAGGCCGTAACGTCTGGCGCCGAGGTCCACGCGTACGTGATCCGACCAACAGACGCGCTGGGGGTGCCGTCACCATGAGGGCTGAGCGTTGGCTACTGCGCCAAAACTACCGGTACCCCGTCGACCGGCAAGGTGAGAGCCAGTGAGGCGGCGGGCTACCGGCTCACCGGGCCGACCCTGGAGCGGCTGTCCATGGTCTCAGATCCGCTCGCGTCGCCGACGCGGTGCGCTCTTCCGCCTGAGGGCGGGCTACTTTCTCACCAATCCATTAACTGGCAGCGAAGCGGGTTAGCCCGGTTCTGGCGCCGGGCAGGGACGTCGGTGCCGGAGGAAGCTCGTGGGAGATATGGACGAATCGCTGGACTGTGCCTGACGCTGACGTGGACGATCGGGCCGAGGCCCGGGCGGCCTCGGGGGGCGTATGGGAGAAGCTCTACGAGGCGTTCGGTCGCCCGCGGGGTCCGTCGCGTCCGGAGGCGTGGCGGAGCCCCCTGCGAGGGCCGTGGCTGACGTCGCTGTTCGGGTCGGTGCTGCTGGTCGGGATCCCGGTGATGTTCATTACCGGCCTGGTCTCCTACGCCGCCTACGACCCCCGCCTTCCCGGCAATGACACCACCCCGACGCACGGGATTCTCGGCTTCTACTTGTTCGACTGGCTGACCAGCCCGAGCTGGATCTACCGGGTATCCCAGGGCATCCACGTGATCCTCGGTTTCGCCCTCACGCCGATCGTGTTGGCAAAGCTCTGGTCGGTGATGCCCAAGTTCTTCGCGTGGCCGCCGGTGCGCTCGATCGCCATGCTCCTGGAACGTCTGAGCCTCGCGTTACTCGTCGGCGGGGTGATCTTCCAGTTCTTCACTGGGATCTTCGATGTTGAGTACTTCTATTTCTGGAACTTTTCCTTCTACGACGCCCACTTCTACGGCGCGTGGGCATTCATGGCCGGCTTCGTCATCCATGTCGGACTGAAGTTCCCCACCATGCGCCGTTCGCTGCGTACCCGGCGCCTGCGCGACGAGCTGCGCTGCCCGCTCTCCGACACCCGCCCCGAGCCGAGCGACGAGTCCGGGCTGGTGGCGGTCGCTCCCGCCGCCCCCACCCTGTCTCGCCGCGGTCTGCTCGGCCTGGTGGGAGCCACGTCGCTGGCGACCATCGTCTTCACAGCGGGCGAGAACATCGGGGGATGGACCCGTGCAATAGCTCTTCTCGCACCCCGGGGGCGCTCCTATGGATCGGGGCCGACCGACTTCCAGATCAACAAGACGGCTGCGGTTGTCGGGGTCACCCAGCAGAAGATCGACCAATGGACGCTGGAGATCGTCGGGGCCAAGAAGCTGGTCCTGACACGCGCACAGCTGATGTCCCTGCCACAATCCACCCAGCGGCTCCCCATCGCCTGCGTCGAGGGGTGGGCGACCGAACAGACCTGGACCGGTATCCCCCTCGCCCACCTGGCCAGCATGGCCGGCATCGACAAGCCTCGCGGGGTGCAGGTCAACTCCCTCCAACCGCCCGGCGGATTCGGAGCCACCTATCTGAGCGCCGAGCAGATCCTCGATCCCCGCTCCCTCCTCGCCCTCAAGGTCAACGGTGTCGATCTCTCCATCGACCACGGTTTCCCGGCCCGCAACATCATCCCGGCCGCCCCCGGCGTCCACAACACCAAGTGGGTCAACAAGCTGACCTTCCACGACTGATGACCGCCACCCCTGACCCGCCGGGACCGCAGCACCCGGAGCCCTCACGCCGGCGCCCGGCCATCCTTCGGGCGGTCGCCCGGCACTACGGGGCCGGCCCGCTCCACCTCCTGGCGCTGCTCGCTTCCTTCGCCTTCGCCGGCTATGTGGTCGACCGGCTCACGACGGTCAATGACCACGTGGGCATAGCCATCTGGTTCCTCGTCACCCTCGTCGCCCACGACCTGGCCCTCTTCCCCCTCTACTCGCTGGCCGACCGAAGCCTCAGCCTGCGGGCCAGACGCCACCCCGAAGCGCTACCCAAGGTTCCGTGGATCAACTACGTCCGGGTGCCGGTCGCCATCTCCGGGATGCTTCTCCTGGTCAGCTTCCCGCTGGTGTTCCGCCTCGATGTCGGTGACTACCGCTCCGCCACCGGGCTCGCGCCGAACCCTTACCTCGGCCGTTGGCTCCTCATCACCGCGGGGCTGTTCTTCGCGTCGGCCGTCGTCTGCGGCTACCGGATCGGCAGCCGTAGACGACGCCAGGTCCCCACCTAGATGCGGCTCAGGCGTGGACCCCGAAGGAGGTCTTGAGCATGGCACCGGCGTCGACGCGCAGGTTCATCCCGGTCATGTAGCGGGACTCGTCGCTGGCCAGGTACACGACCAGGTGGCTGATGTCGACGGGGTCGATGAAAGGGATCGGCATGGCCTGCATGGCCGGCAGCGCCGGCATGGCATCCTCCCGGGTGGGATGTTCCAGGTCGGGCCGGAAAGCGCGGTAGACGTCCTCGTTGTGCAGCAGCGGCGTGTCGCAATTGGTCGGATGGATGGCATTGAGCCGCACCATGTGCGGCGCCAACTGGAGTGCCAGCACCTCGACGTAGCGAGCCACGGCCTGCTTGGCGTAGGCATAGCCGGGGCCGCCAGACGCACCCGGGGCGATGTTGTCGGTCAGGCCTGGGATCATGCCGGCAGTCGAACCGGTGACCACGATCGACGCCCCGCCCTGGAGGTGGGGCAGGGCGGCGGCAACGGTGTTTTGCACCCCGAAGAGATCGACGTCGACCACGTCCACGAATGAGGAGCAGAGGGTGATGTCCTTGGCCGGGCAGATCCCGGCGTTGGCCACCACGACGTCGAGGCGGCCGAATTCGGCCACCGCCTCGGCGACCACCGCCTTCAGCTGATCCCGGTCCCGGACGTCGGCCTTCCGGGCCAGGATGGGGCGACCGAGGGCCTCCACCTCCTTGGCTGTCTGGGCCAGGTCTTCGGGGGTGGCAAGCGCATAGTTCATCGACTCGATCGGCGCGCAGATGTCGATGGCGACGATGCTCGCACCTTCCTCGGCCAGGCGGATGGCGTGGCTGCGCCCCTGCCCCCGCGCGGCACCGGTGATCAGCGCAACCTTGCTGTCGAGTCGACCCATTCTCTGCTCCTCCTAGTGGTCCGGAGCCCTCGACGTGGAGGGGCGGGAGATGCTGGTATACGTAGGTACCCAACGACCATATCCGAGGGCCGGGCGGCCCGGTCCGGCGCTCACCAGATGCGGCGGAGCTGGGCGCCGGTGCGGCGGTGGCGGAGCTGGGCTTCGCGCTCGCCCAGGGTGACCAACGAGGTGCCGGCGGGCAGGTACTGGAGCACGTCGGCGACGGGGACCTTGGTGACGGTGGCCTCCGGATAGCTGTCGGCTTGGTAGAAGCGGGCTTGGAGGATCCCCCAGGGCCAGTCGGCCTTGTCCAGCCAGTTGTGGACGCCCGGGTCCCGCTTGGAGACGACGCCGCGGAACCACCCGTCGGGGTCGAGGCGAGCTTGGACGTCGTTGAGGCTCGACTGCCGGTTGACCCAGTCGACGGTGGCGAAGCGGTCATCGGCGACGAGGATCTGCCAGTACCGGCACGGGTCGGGCACCGGGAACTCGACGACCAAGGCTTCGTCGTCGGCGATGCGGTGGATCCCGTCGTAGTAGGCCTGCTTGGTGGCGAGGCCGCCGCCTTGCTGGATCCACTGGGAGCGGGTCAGGACGTTGATGCCGTGGTGCTCCTCGTAGTAGCGCACCAGCTCCATGTCGAAGGTGATCATCCCCTTGATCCAGTCGCCCATGTCCGAGAACCGGCGCGCGATCTCGGCGGGCGACATGTCCTCGCCCGGGTCGTCGAGGCGGTTGATGGCGACCTGGGCGTCGATCTCGTTGTTCCAGTCGCAGGCGCACTTGCGCATCAGGAGCCTTCCGGCTTCACGGTTGAGCTGCCACCAGTCCCCATCGTGATCATCGGGACGCTCGGCGCTGAGCACGACACGGAACGCGCCGTCGCCGGCGATGGTCAGGTCGTCGAGCTCGTGGGTGATCGCCTGGAACCTCATGGCCCGCTCGGTGCCTTTCAGGCTCTTCATCATTCCCGGCGCGCTCTGGGTGATCTCGACGAAACGGTTGGTGCCGCGCCGGCCGGTGATCTCGTAGGTGCCGTTGCCGTCGATCTCGGTCTGCAGGTACACGTAGTCGGGGTCGGGGCCTCCCTGGTTGCAGGCGAAGTTCCAAAGCGGCATGAAAGCGGGCCGGCGAGTATCGGTGTAGACGTGGCAGAGGTAGCCGCAGGCCAGGATCGACAAGGCCAGCTTGGTCATGTCCTGCGTTTCGGATTCGGTGGCGCCGTCGGGGCGCCACGTGGCGAGCAGCTCGTCGGCCACGCCCTTGAGCGCCTCCATCTGGTCGTCCCACACCGGCAGCATGCTCTTCGCGTCATCCCTCATCGGTCATCCCTCCACCGCCACGTCGAAGCGGCGGATGTAGAAGTCGTAGTCGGATCGGATCTGCGCGGCGTTGAGCCCGAACTGTTCCGCGGTGTAGCGGTGGTTGCCTCCCGCACCTACGGCGTGAGCGCGTTGCCAGTCGAAGATCTCCCCTGCCACATCGGGCGCGAGCTCTAGGCCGAGCCACTCGTACACCCGGCGGATGGCGCCCTTCGGGTCCCCGACGAGGTCTCGGTGGTGGACGTCGAGGAAGCGGTCCTCGCCAATCCGCGCCCGCGCCGCGATGGCCCGCTCCATCCCCTCCCGGAGGTGCCCGCTGACCTCGGCGCCGAGCGCGCGTAGATCCCGCTCCCCCGCGGCCGGCGGGAAGATCGTCGAGACCAGGCTCGTATAGGAAGGGACCACTTTGGCCGGGTCGCGGTGGGTCATCACGAAGCGGACGTCTGGGTAGGCGGCGGCCAGCGCTTCGAGATGGAACTTGTGGTGAGGCGCTTTGAACAGCCACAGCTCCGGCGGCTTTCGCGAGCCGAGGAGCTTGACCACCCGCCGGTGGTACTCGTAGGTGTCACTCAGGTCGGCCTGGCGCCACCAGGCCCGGTATCGGGGCACCGGCAGCGTCATCTGCTGGCCATGGAACGCCATCCCCAGGATCTCGGTGTCCTCCATCGTCGCGTCGATCTCGACAATGTGCATCGCCCTCTGCTCGGCGGAGCGTCGCTCCTGCATGGCCACGAAGGCCTGCCGCCTCGGGTCGCCACCCTCCTCGCCGGCGACTGGCGGCGGCACGGGCCTCGCCTGCTCCCACCCGGTGAGGCATCGGAACTGCGGGTCGAGCGACAGCATGTCTGCCAGCGCCGTGGTCCCAGTGCGGGGCAGGCCGTTGATGTCGACCGGGCCGCTGATCTGGACTTCCTCGACTTCGGGGTGCTCCGAGTACCAGGCCTCGACCTCGAGGCGGTTGACCAGCCGCCGGCGCAGGTCGCCCACCACGGCGGCGTCGGTGCCCGGATCGAGG
>JAKBAM010000105.1 GCA_021809105.1 Actinomycetes bacterium | reverse complement strand
CGAGAGCGAGCGACGGGAATCGAACCCGCGTTCTCAGCTTGGGAAGCTGATGTTCTGCCTCTGAACTACGCTCGCAGTGGAAGGTGAGACTAGCTGAGGTGGTCGCCCTGAGGCCAGGCTCTCCACCTTCGACCGGGTCCGACGCTGGTCCGAGCGGGAGACGACCGGAGAAGGTTCCCTCATCCTCGCGGAGGAGAACGCCAATCGTCCCTCAGCCCGATGCGGTGCCTGCATGGGAAGCGCAGACTTGGAGCATGCCGAGGAGACCCGCATGATCGAAGCACGCAACCTGACCAAAGCGTACGGGGATGTGCTGGCCGTCGACGACCTGTCCTTCGAGATCCGCCCCGGCCTGGTCACTGGATTCCTCGGCCCCAACGGGGCGGGGAAGACCACCACGATGCGAATGATCCTCGGTCTGGATCGGCCGACATCGGGATCGGTGCAGATCGATGGCCGCCCGTGCCGAGAGCTCGAGCACCCCCTGCGAACCGTTGGCGCCCTACTCGACGCCAAGGCGGTGCACGGCGGTCGGCGGGCCTACCAGCACCTCCTCGCCCTCGCCCAGACCAACAACCTGCCGCCCCGGCGGGTGGACGAGGTGCTGAAGCTAGTGGGGATGGAGGCGGTGAGCCGGCGAAGGGCCGGGACCTTCTCCCTCGGCATGGGCCAGCGGCTCGGCATTGCTGCCGCGCTGCTCGGCGACCCAGAGATCCTGATGTTCGACGAGCCGGTCAACGGGCTCGATCCCGAGGGCATCGTTTGGATCCGCACCTTCATGCGCTCGCTGGCACGGGAGGGGCGCACGGTACTGGTCTCCAGCCATCTGATGAGCGAGATGGCGCTCACCGCCGACCACCTCATCGTCATCGGCAAGGGCCGGCTCATAGCCGATACCGGCGTCGAGGCCTTCGTGGCCAAGAGCTCGAAGCGGTCGGTGCTGGTCCGCTCTACCTCCGCACGCGAACTGGCCCAGCGACTGGTCGAGGCCGGCGCCACGGTTGTGGAGGGCGACGACGGCGAGCTCGTCGTCACCGGAATGGATGCCGCCCCCATCGGGGAGCTGGCTGCCGCCAACGGACTGGTCCTGCACCAACTGGCCTCGCGGGAGCCGTCGCTCGAGGAGGCGTTCATGGAGCTGACCGCCGACAGCGTCGAGTACCACGCCCCGTCCGACTCTCACTCCCTGATCGCGAGCACCTGAGCCCATGTCCACCCTCACCACTCCCCTTCCACCCCGCCTGTCCCCTCCCCTACGCGCGATCCGCCTGTCGGACACCGTTAGAGCAGAGTGGACCCGTCTCCGCAGTGTCCGATCGACGTTCTGGTCGCTGGTCGCCGCGATCGGCCTTTCCATCGGGATCAGCGCGGCCATCAGCGCCGCCAACGCCAGCAACTTCCGGCAGAGAGGCCAGTTCCGACAGCTCAGCTTCAACCCGACCGATGTCAGCCTGCGGTCTATGGTCATCGGCGTCCTGGCGGTGTCCGTGCTGGGGGTGCTCACCATCACCTCGGAATACTCGTCGGGGATGATCCGCACCAGCCTCGCGGCTGTGCCACGTCGCTGGCCTCTGCTGGCCTCCAAGATGGCCGTCTTCGCTGCGGTGGCGTTCGTCATCGGAGAAGTGTGCGGATTCGGTGGTTTCCTCGTCGGCCAGACAATCCTGTCGGGCGGAGCGCCGCACGCCACCCTCGGGCAGCCCGGCGTCCTCCGAGCGGTCTTCGGCGTCGGCCTGTACTTCGCCGGCATGGGGCTTTTCGCCCTCGGTTTGGGCACGATCATCCGCAGCACGGCGGGCGCGATCACAGCTACCGTGGCGGTAGTGTTCGCCCTCCCGGGGTTGGCCCAGGCATTGCCAGGCACACTGGGTGAGAGCGTCCGGGAGTTTCTCCCTTCCAATGCCGGCAGCCAGATCTACGCCTTGCATGGCGGTTCGTACCAGCTGAACCCTTGGCCCGGCTTCGCCATGCTCTGCCTCTACGCTGCATTGAGCCTCGGCGTGGCATTCTGGCTGTTCGAGCGGCGAGACGCCTGATCGCATTCGTCTAGGAGGTGGCCGTGACCGAGGCACCGGGACCGGTGGTGGGGGCGTGGGCCGCCACCGCCCAGAGGATCCTCGCCTGGGTGGCGGCGGGAGCCTTTACGGCTGCCAACATCGGCCATTTCGTCGTCGGACGCCACCACGGCGCCGAGGTGCTCGCGCTGCTGAGCGCTCTAACCGGGCTGCTGATCCTGGCGCGAGGCAGCCATCGACCGTTGCGGACCGTCGTTGCCGTGGCGGCCCTGGCCGGTGTGGTCGACGCGATCGCCTCGGGGCCGGAGCGGACACTCCAGCTCGGGCTGGTGGCGGTAGCCGTGTACCGCTGGGCGCGGCAGACGACCTTGCCCAACGCGGTGGCCGCCGCCGCCGTGGCGTGGCTCCTCATGGCAGCTGGGGCGTTGGGACCCGTCCACAGCCTCGGGGCACTCTCCAGCAGCCTCTTCGTCCTAACTGCATCCACCGCTATCGGCCTCTACAGTCACAGCCGCACGGCATTGCTGGACGCGTACCGTCAGCGCGCCGAGCAAGCCGAGCGCGAGCAGCAGCTGATGGCGGACCGAGCGGTCGGGGCAGAACGGGTTCGCATCGCCCGGGACCTCCACGACATTGTCGCCCACCACGTCAGCCTGCTGGTCGTCCAAGCCGGCGCGGTGCGTGAGACCCTGGCCGCCGATCACCGCTCGCGCGAGGTCCTGACGTCGATGGTCGACGGAGGGCGCCAAGCTATGACCGAGTTGCGCGACATGCTCGGAGCGCTCAGGGCTGCGGACGAGATCGGGCCGCACACTGATGGGGTGGGAAAAGGTTCGCCGGGGGGAGGCTCAGGTCCGGCCCGGACCCCTCAGCCGGACCTGGCCGACCTGCCTGCGCTGGTGGCCGGAGCCCGGGCAGCAGGGATCGACGTCGAGCTCCGGCGTGGGCCGGCCCCCGCCATACCGCCGAGCGTGGGGCTGGCGGCCTACCGGATCATCCAGGAAGCCCTGACCAACGTGATAAAGCACGCCCCTGGGTCGGAGACCGTCGTGGAGGTGGTGACCACGGGCGGGGGAATCGACCTGAGAGTTCGCAACCACACAGCCAGCCACCTGGCCATGACACCCACCGACGATGGCGGTCACGGCTTGCTCGGGATGCAAGAGCGCGCCAGCCTCTGCCACGGCTGGGTCCACGCTGCTCCCGCCATCGACGGGTTCGAGGTGCATGCCTTCTTGCCGGTACCCGCCGCGGACGCAGATGCGAAGAGATCGGCCTTGCGGTGACAATCCGGGTGGTGATCGTCGACGACCAGCCCCTGATGCGCCAGGGCTTCGAGATGATCCTCGAGGCCCAGGAAGACATAGATGTGGTGGGTCAGGCCGCTGACGGCATGGAAGCACTGGCCTTGGTCGAGGATGTCGCGCCCGACGTGGTCCTCATGGACATCCGCATGCCGACCCTCGATGGCATCGAAGCCACCCGGCTGATGCCCAGCGCGAGAGTGCTGGTGCTGACCACCTTCGGCGAAGACGAATACGTCGTGGATGCCTTGCGCGCCGGGGCGTCGGGATTCTTGCTCAAAGACGCCACACCCGAGGAGCTGGTGCACGCCGTCCGGGTCGTGGCCCGCGGCGACAGTCTCCTCGCCCCGGC
>JAKBAM010000055.1 GCA_021809105.1 Actinomycetes bacterium | reverse complement strand
CCTGCTCGCCTCAGGGCTATTGGTGAGCTACCATCACCGCGGCACCGATCGGGTCCGGGACACCGGGGGCGCCTGGGTCACCGAGGCGTCCCAGCAGGCGGTAGACGCTGCCGGCATACCGACTTCCGGCTTGCATGTCCTCGGCATCCCCACGGAGCACGTGCGCTGGTTCACCCAGGTGGGCAGTGGCCGACCCGGACCGTGGGGTCGGTTCACCATGGACGCCGACACCGTGGCCCGTCTGTGTCTGGAGGGTGTTGGTCGGCTCATGGAGAAGACTGCCGGCCGGGAGTCGGTGCAGGCTCCGTGAGCGCCTCCGAATCCGCCTATTGGGAGTTCCGACGCACGGCCGGCCACGACCAGTTCCGACGCGCCCGCGACGGACTCATCGAGACCAGGACCGACCTGGCGGCCGCGAGAGCGGCTTTTCGTTGGCCACGGCCGACTCAGTTCAACTGGGCACTGGAGTGGTTCGACGTGATAGCCGACGACAACCGTCAGGCTGCCCTCGAGATCTACTCCCCGAACGGCAGGGCTCAGATCTTCAGCTTTCCGTACCTGGCACGACGATCCGATGCGGTGGCTCTGTGGTTGTCCTCGTTGGGGGTCCGGCGTCATGAGCGCTTGCTACTCGTCCTCGACAACGTGGTGGCGCAATGGGAGATGGTCCTGGCGTGCCTGAAGCTCGGGGTGGTGGTTGTGGCGTCGCATACCTCCGTGACACGGACCGAGGCGCAGCACCGAGTCTCCAGCGCGTCGATCGACCATGTGGTCTGCGGACCGCCCAACACCGATTTGTTCAGGGAGGCGGAGACGCAATTGCGGATCTGCGTCGGGGAGCGTGTGGCCGGCTGGTGCGACTTCGACGACAGCCGAGACTGGGATGGTCGAAGGTACCTCCCCGAGGCGGCAACCAGAGCCGCCGATCTTGCGTTCTGCTACTTCACCTCCGGGACGACATCACAACCTCGCCTTGTGGGCCACACCCATCGCAGCTATCCGCTGGGCCACTTGTCCAGCGTGTACTGGAACGGCTTGCTGCCCGGTGATCGGCATCTGAACGTCTCTGCAGCCGGTTGGGCCAAGCACGCCTGGAGCAGCCTGTTCGTCCCGTGGTCGTCGGAGGCCACCTTGCTGGTTCCCGGCCACGACGTCTCAGTCGTAGAGCTCCCCCGGCTGCTGGCCACGGCCCGTGCCGACAGCTTCTGCGCGCCCGCCAGTGTGTGGGCCCGGCTCGGGGGTGTACTGGACACGGCAGCAGTGCGTCTGCGTGAAGCGACGAGTGCCGGGGAGCCGCTCGACCCAACCCTGGCGGAAAAGGTCAAACGTGCCTGGGGAGTCGACATCCGGGAGGGCTACGGCCAGTCAGAGACCACGGCTCTCGCAGGAACTCCGCCCGGCTACCCGACCAGGCCTGGGGTGGTTGGTCCGCCGCTGCCCGGTTACGACCTGACCATCCGAGGGGTGGAGGGAGGAGGAGTGTGTGGGCCGGGGCAGATCGGTGAGGTGTGCGTCGACCTGACGGAGGACCCCGTGGGCATCATGGTCGGCTACCTCGGCGAGGCAGGCGCTCGACACGGCCGCCCGGACCGTCACTTCCCGACGGGCGACCTCGGCCAGTGGGAGAGCGACGGTTCTTTGCGTCTACTCGGCCGGAGTGACGACGTGTTCAAGTCCTTTGACCACCGGATCTCACCGTACGAGCTCGAGCGGGTTCTGCTGACCCATCACGACGTCGCTGCCGCCGCCGTCGTCCCACGTCCGCACCCCGTAGGAGGCAGTGTCCCCCACGCCGTGGTTGTCCCGCAGCCCTGGGCGCTTTCCGACCCACAGCAGTTGGTCTCCCGACTGTTGGCGCATTGTGCGAGCCACCTGTCCCCCATGTTGCGGGTTCGCAGCATCGAGCTAGCCGAGGCGCTGCCGCGCACGGTGACCGGAAAGATTCAGAGATCGCGCCTCGCGCCCGCTCCTGACAGTTGATCCGCCTGACCGGCAGGCGTACAGTGCCTAACGCCCTACCCATTAGATAGGACAGACATGTGCACAAACCACGTCACCAGCACCAACCCCGTTCTAACCCTCCCCGCGTCCCCGGCGGATGAGCAGCCCCCTCGCTCCTGGAAGAGCAAGGCACCGGCTCGCCTTCCGCCTGCCCTCATCGTCGCGGCCACGCTGTCAAGCATCGCCGCACTGGTGGCGCTGGTCGTTATCGGTGACGGCCTGCACCAGGTCGTGCTCATCCCGCCGTTAGCCGCAAGCATGGCGCTTGTGGCAGGCGCCCCGGGGCTGCCGCTGGCGCAGCCACGCAATGTCATCGGCGGCCAGCTCGTGTCGGCATCGGTGGGACTCCTCGTGACTGCGGTGGCCGGAACATCCATGTGGTGGGCCGCCGTCGCTGGCGGACTCGCCCTCGGCGCCATGCTCGTCCTGCGCACCTCGCACTCCCCGGCGGCCGCTACGGCCGTGATCGCGGCACACGCCGCGCCCGGTCCCTTGCTGTTCCTGTCCCTGCTGACCCTCGCTACAGTCGTCCTGGTCTGTATCGGCATCATCGGCGCTCGGGCGGCAGGCAACCGCCAGTACCCCGTCTACTGGTGGTAGCCAGCACCGGGTCATAGCCAGCCATTGAAGGCGCCAATGTCGGGGACAGCCTGTTGAGCGACACTCTCGGGCGCGGAGGTACTTGGCTGCAGCGAGAGCCTCCCCCAAGACATTCAGGGGAATGGTCTCGGCGCAACCCTCCTTTCGGCCTGTGTCACTCGTGGGAGCGTTCGCTTCGAGACTCGTTGTTTTCAGCTGACGGGGTGGTCGTCGTAGTAGCGCCGCCAGATGATTCTGTGGACGGGCACAACCCGAGGTAGCGAACGCAGGCCGGGGATGAAGGGGACAGCCAGGAGGACGAGACTGAGGATGGCCATGATGGCGAGGACCAGGACATCGACGTTGCCCGACGAGTTCATGGGTGGCACCTGATACAACATCGTGTAGAGCCACAGCCACGGCTGCCCGGGCCAGCTGCCGGTCTCGTTCATGACGCCCCACTGGGAGCCTTGGAGGTGCTCGGCGGTGACGATCTGGTTCCAGTAGGAGTTGTCTTGGGCGGTGGCGGAGTCGCCGAGCAACAACAGTGGGTTGGTGTAATCCGAGTTGTAGAAGCCGCCGTGGCTGGTCAGGGCGGCGTCGAGGGCGCCAGAGCGGGTCATGGCGAGTAGCGAGCCCATGAGCGTCGGCACCGGCCCCATCGCGGGCGACGACAGCGTCGGCAGGCCAGCGGACAGAGGGAGCTTGGCGAGAGGCTTGGTGTACGCGTCCTCCCAGGATGTCTGGGTGGAGTCGGTGGCCGAGCTGTACCGGTCGAGGGCGGTGGTGAGTGACGGCGTAGGGGGTAGAGAGCGTAAGGGTGTGATGACGAAAGACGTGGCCGGGTCGATCGGGATGCGGACACCGAAGAACTTCTGGATAGATACGGGCCCGAGGGACTGCACAGACCCCGTGCCGTGGTTGTACGGCGGCCCGTAGGTGGCCGAGGTGCTGGTGCCGTCGAGTTCGGACATGGCGATGTCGACGAAGCCGACCGGTTGGGCTGTCGCCCATTGCTCGAGCGTGACGGCCCGCTTGTCGGGTGAGGAGAACACGACGGCGAGCGCAACGGTCAGGATGGCGACGACGACTACAGCGATGGTCGCTTCTTTGATGATGTCGTAGTGACGGAGCGGTCCTTGCCAGGTTTGGCGCTCCGCTCGGCGACGGTCCCGGTCCCCGAGGGCCCCGGCTGCCGATGCCCGGCTCATGGCCGTGTCCCCGCTGGCGCCCCGGTGCTAACCGGGTCAGCGCTACCGGACGGTGTCGCATCGGTGGAGGTTGGCGGGTTGTGGCCGGGCACCCCGAGGTGCTCGGGGAGGGCGCCAATGGGCGGTACGACGCCGTGGACTCGGACCAGCAGCACGTGGAGGGCGACGATGACCGCGAGGGCGAGGGGGATGAGGGCGATGTGGAGCATCAGCGCCTGCCCGAAGTTCATGGTGTTGAGGTAGGCGCCGATCCCACCGGAATTGAGCCCGTCTTTGGCCTCGAAGGCGATCCACTGAGAGTCGAAGTTGGTCTGGGCGATGTATCCGGTGAAACCCTCGAAGATCGCTACGAGGAAACAGATAACGCCTGACATCCAGGTGAAGGAGCGGCCGCCGCGCCAGCCGGCCATCCAGAACTTGGCCCACAGGTGGATGACCATGAAACCCATGAACAGCTCGACGCTCCACAGGTGCAGCGAGTTGACGAAGTGGCCGACGTAGCTGGTGTGCCACCATGCTGGCCCGAAGATGGCCAGGACCAGGCCCGAGGCGATGACGACGATCAGGGCGCCGATGGTGAGCACCCCGAAGACGTAAACCCATGACGCCACGTACGCCGGTTGGGCGTCGGGGAGGAGCTTACCGGGCGGCAGGTACCGCAGGCCGAGGCGCCGGACTCCTCCGGTCCACGTGCGGTCCGCCGCCCCTCCGCCGGCGAGGCCCCTCTCTCCCTCCGGTCCGCGAGGTCCGTCGAGACGCTCTGCGCCAGCCGGACCACGAGCCCCAGGCGGCGGGCTCTGCACGGTGCGAACCCGGATGAACGGCAAGAACAACGCAGCCACGAACAGCGCGAGCATGACCACGATCACAGCCAGGTTCGCCGCCGATATGAGAACTGCTCCCCAGTGAATGTAGGTGTCTGGGTGGTTCAGGTCGACGGGAGCGCCCAGCAGAGCCATTTCTGGCCTCACGACCACGACCAACCGGAACGTCGCAGTGCGACACCGACCGGGGTCGAAGTGATGTCGCTCGCTTTCACTGGATGGTGCGCGCCGCAACCTTGGCCCACGACGCGAGGTGGCCGGGAGTCGGGAACTGGGCCCATGTCGAGCCCGATCTCAGCGACGATGACTTGGGCGGCGCGAATGCCGATGCCGGGGATCTCGTCGAGGCGCTCGAGGACTGGGAGGCTTCCCGCAGGTCCGATTCGCCGGTGTCTCGATCGACGGGCGGTCCCGCCGCTGGGATGGCGGCGACGAGCTCGTCGATGCGGACGGTGAGCCGGTCGATGTCGGTCCCCGAGAGTGTCGATCTGGCGGAGGAGCATGGTGGCGAGCTCGGCGTGGTGGGTGTCGAAGCGACCGGTAAGGGCCTCTTTGAGCGCGGTGTTCTTGGCCTTCATGCGCCCCCTGGCCATTTCGACGAGCGCCTTGGGGTCGCGTTCGCCGGCGATCAGCGCGTCGAGCATCGCCCGGCCCGACGCCCCGAAAAATGTCGGTAGCGACGGTGGACAGCTTGATCAGGGCTTCTCTGCATTATTGAGCTGCGGCCTTGAACTGATTGCGCCGCTGGCGTTGGTTCGGATGAGGAATCCGGGACCGATGGCGCGAGTCACGACATCGGCGGCTGTGCGGACAGCTCGAGCAGATGTTGGCGAGCCGAGGACGGAAGGCGTTCGGAGTCCTCGAGATCGACCCATTCGTGGCCGATTCTCGCTGAGCGGCAGATGGCGTTCGGGTCGGTCGCGGTCACGGCGAAGCAGAAGATCCGGGCTCCGTCTGGTTCGTCACGGTGGCCGAGGTATCCGGTGAACTGCGCGACAGTCAGACCCCATTTTCACGCCTGCACGGCGCCCCCGCCAAGGGACATGGGGACTGACATGAAACAGGCCATCTGCCATCCGAGGCGGATGAGGCGCCGCTGGTAACTCGCCGGTTTCCCCTCCAACGGGTGGGCCGGGGTCACGACGCTGTTGAGTTGTGATTAGCAATAAAGAGCCGTGCGGCGATCGTGTTGCGCGCGTCGAGTTGACGCAGCCGACGGGCCGCTAACCCCCGCTAACCCGGTTCGGCATCCGGCGGGTGCAACGGGATGATCGGAGCATCGGACCGGTATCGCTTTCTCGTCGCGGTCTTTGCGCCTCGCGTGAGACTCGACCGGCCACCGGGGTCACGTAGCGTTTTACGACGGGTGGCGCGGTCACCGCCCGGCTCGTCCAGCCAGGCGGTCACGTGGGACATGGCATCGTCAAGTGGGACGCCAGCTTGGGTCGCAGCTTCGCACCATGTGTCGAGTAGCTCGACCTCAGCGAAGACGTGTTGGTTCATGGCTTCGAAGTCGCGAAGGGATGGGATTACCCTGCTGCTGTGGAAGACCCAGCGTTGGAGTAGCAGGTAGGTGCCTACCTCGGAGAGGCAAGCGATCCGGTTGTCGAGCGCAAGGTCGTCCGGATGAATGTGATATGTCTCGTCGAACCAGGCGGCGTGGTTCGCCTTGTTGGACGAAAACTGCGGCTGCAGGTCTGGCAATGGCATGAGCTTGCCGTTTTCTGCCCAACGTGATCGAGGCAGGACGCTGAACTGACGGACTCTTGCAACCAAGATGCTGTCGGCGAGGTGGACTCCGTCGGGTCGCATGGCGCAGGGATGCTGGACCACCATGCACATCCGCCGCTTCGGCGCGCCTCTGGTTGGGCGAAGTTCTACGTCATCGAATATGTCCCCGGCGTATATAGGGCGATGGGACATGACCTCATCCCCTCGCGACGTGTATAGTTCGTCCCACACAGGATCCTGACCGGGGGGCGCCTCCAGTCCGCGCTCTGCCATCAGCTCCTCGTTCAGGCCTTCCGGCGGAGCGCAAGTTCACCGTCGGCGGCCTCGAACACCTCGAAGTCGCTGTTGTAGGTGGACCGCCAGTCGGGATCGAACTGATCCAAGACCTGCGCTGGGTCGACTAAGTGATGGCTGGCCCAGTCGAGGAGTAGCTCGTGCCGGTCGGCGACGTACAGGTCAATCGGTCGAACCGGCGTCCCTAGGAGGATTGGGATATCGAACCACGCTGCGACGTCACTGATCGGATACCCTGCAACCAGATTGCAGGTCGCGAGGAGAGTTGCAAGTTTGTCCAGGTTGTCCGGGGCCATCTTCTCGCCCTTCCGCCACTTCTGGACGGCGGGCACGCTGACGCCTACCAGTCGTGCGATGGTCCGCCAGGCGAAGCCCAGATCTGAGAGCTGGTCGAGCAGGTGTGCCCCGTCCTGTCGGACAAGCTCGGCCCGGCGCTGAACCAGCTCGGCCCGGTAGCGCTGGTGGAGGTTGGTGGCGGTCTCGTTGATTATGCCGGCGAGGCTGCGAACGAACCCGGCGTCCTCCGTGATCGTGTTCAGCGAGGGCTTCGTTTCGGTGCGAGGTTCCGGTCCTACAACTTCGGTGACGGTCTGGGTTGGGAACGTGAATATGCTATCGGCAGGCACGGTGTCACGCATGGCGCAGAACCTCATTGCGTAGGCGTTCGGTGATGAGTGCTTCGAACAAGTCGTTAACCGGATCGTGCAGCTCATGACAGAACGAAATAATTCGGTCCCGGTTAAACTCTGGGATCACCCCGGTGGCTATCCAGAAGCTGTCGATATCGAGGAGGAAGAACGGTGATGGCGGCGGCATCTTTCGAACGAGCGCCGCGGACTGGACGGCGTGTCCGGAGCGGACGCCGTAGCGAAGCGTGAGTGCCCGATTGGGGTCGAACTGATAGCCGACGGAGCCCTGATGTTGACCGGCGGGGAAGCCCACCTTGTCCGCCACCTCGATAGGGCCGAGGAGGGATTTCTCAACCCACTGCGACCAGTCGATCTCGTCGCCGTCGGGCGGAACGCGGATCTCATCCAGATACCGAAGCCCGAGGCGCTCCATACCGTCCACCGGACTGACCTCTTGGCGGGCGGCGATACTCAAGGCTACGAGATCGACGAGGCGTTCGAAGTGCTCGTGCTCGGTCGTCTCGATCACGACGGCCTGTTGGGTGAAGGTCGCGGCCACCGTTCGGGAGCGATTGGTGAATCGTGGTTGATTAGCAGTCGTCGGCGGTTGCTGTTGATTCAGCCCGAGGTTGATGGTGAGCATCTGGACTGGCTGGTGGAGCGGAAACTCGGATGCGACCAACTCCTTGAGCCTGCCCTCCTGGTCGGGAGTGAGCGGGGGAGCGAGGGTATGGCGCGCCTCTACGGCTACCAACGCCACGGAGGCGTTGGGGTAGATCTCACGGCTGCCTGTCATCTCCTTGATCATACCCAGGGTGCAACCGAAACAACAACTAGAGTCGGACTCCGTGAAGAGACGCACGGGTGCCTACATGTGGGCCGCCGGAGGAATGAGACCGTCGGAGGAGTGCATGGGGAGGAGGAGAACCGGTCTCCTGGTGCCTCGCGAGTCGAGCGGGTCGCGACCTGCGATCTCACTCTAGGGCACAGCCGACCGCGCCCAAACCCTGTCCGGTTGGGGAGGTTACAGCGGCCCGACGAAGGGGCACTGGCTGGGTCGGTTATTGCCCGTGAGCCGGGGCGCGCTTCGTGTGTGCGGAGCCCAGTCTCGCGCGTCCCCCTGGCGTCCCCCGCCGCTCACTCCGGACCACTCCCAGCCACACCGAGAGACGATCATTTCCGCTGGTCAGCCCCGAGACGGGGTGAGCCTCGTCTGAGGAGACCCCCTCGTAATGCGTAGGTCAGGACTTCGATTCTCCTCTCGGGCTCGAAAGAAGGGCCTGGTCAAGCCGCTTGAGGGCGTCACGGTGGCCGGGGGTGAGGTTGCTCCGGCGGTGACGCACAGGGGACCTCGGGGCGCAGCTTCCGACGCTGAGAGACGAAGGCGGGTCGGAGGCAACTGCTGACTAGGTGTGATGCCCCAGGGCGGCGCCCGTTCGTCCGCTCCGTGGACGACGACGAGGGCTCACGCTGCGTGCGCAGGTCACGGTCTCCGTCCGGGCGGTGCGTTTAGCGATGCGGGCGGCATCTTTTGCCGGCGATGCTGAGTCTTGCTAAGGGTTATATCCGGCGATAGGGAGCGGTGTCTCGCCAGGGGGGTGTCGGCTCGCCGCCAGCGCAAATGGACACTGGGTGTCCACTGAGTGGAGCCAGTCCCTTCGGCGGCGGGCGGGATGCGCCCACTGTGACCTTGCTGGCCTTTCGGGTCGGCACCGGCGTCGCCCTGTTCGTCTTCTCCCCGAGCAGGCGCTGGACTACGCGCGGTGCGGCGTTGACCGGCTGAGAGCGTAAGCGGTCCCGAGCCGGATCGGGGCCTCCGCTCTACGATCGCCAGCCATTAGCCCGGACAAGCGGTCGCGCCAACGGCAGACGCCGCGTCGTGCCGCCCCCAAGGTCAAGACCGGGCCATCGTCTCGGACGACGCCCACGACGTCGTGTACTTCCGGCGGCACTCGGACGACGACGCCGCCGAAGCGCCACCGATGCGGTACGCCGGAGGTGGCTATTGGGAGGCGATGAAGGGCAATATGACGGGCTGGTTCGAGGTCCGCGTAGACGGGCTTCGAGCTGGCGTTTGGTGGCGTCGAACTCGTCGAGGGAGTCACCGACTTTGAACGCAACGTGGGCGAGGCCGGTAGCGCTCGGGTCGGGTGCCGGTGCGTCTTCGCCGACGTCGATGGTGGCGAAGACGTGGTGATTGCCGGGCGTGAAGAAGGTCATCTGGACAGGATCTGAGATTCGCGAGATGACCGGAGTGCCCAACACACCCGAATAGAAGGCCTCGGAGCGTTGAAGGTCTCGCACGTTGAGCACAACGTGGCCGAGCGACTGAACTCGCATGGCTGAATCCCCGGCGTTGTGTGATGTGATTCCTGCGGTTGCGGCACAGCGCGCTCAGCGCGCCGCTGCCAGCACCAAGTCGGCGGCTTCTACGCTCAGCGGCGGGCCGATCGGCCTGAGGTCATGGGGAGCCGCGATACGCGCCACCTCCTCCATGGGCGGGAAGATCGGGTTGCTCGGTACGACACGCTCCGCAGCTGGAGTACCGACGTCGCGGATGAGGTCACGGAAGCTGGCGTTTTCATGTACGAGCAGGATCCGAGCTTGGCGCTCACCGATCACTCGGAACGTGTGCGGCACACCGCGTGGCATCGAGACCCAGTGCCCGGCTCCGACGGCGAGCTGCTGGTCGCCGCAGCGCACGATCATCTGACCCTCGAGGATGTACCAGGTGTCGTCGAGGTCGTCGTGGACGTGCAGCGGCGGCGCCGAACCGGCCGGCAAGGTCATCTCTAGAACGACCGTGCCCATTCCGGGTGCGCAGCGATGCTCGACGACCAAGGTGTCGAGGAACCACCACGCCTGCGTCTGTTCGTTCTGGGGGGAGTCAACAACTGCTGTCATCACCGGACTTACCTCCTGAGTAGAACTGCCGGGATTGGGTGGTCAGGTATCCGTACGACCCATATCGTATGGTAACCTTACGATCAATGTCAAGCGACTCCCTCGCCATGGACCATCCCAGCGGCGAACCAAACCGGTACATCGGGGCCACCATACGTGTCGTATGGCAGTGGGTCCGCGATCAGATATACGCGGGTGTCGTCGCCGGGGGATACGAAGATCTGAACGCGGCGCACGTCGGGTTATGGCGCTATCCCGGCCTCGACGGGCTTCGCCCCAGCGAGCTCGCGGACCGCATAGGGATCACCAAACAGTCAGTCAACGACCTCCTGGGGCACCTGGAACGCCAGGGCTACCTGCAGCGCGTGCCCGATCCGAGCGACGGAAGGGCCCGCGTGATCCGCCTCACTTCCAGGGGGAGGCGGCTCGAGCAGACCATCTACTCCCAGGCACAGGCGGCCCAGATGCGGATCGCAGAAATCCTCGGCCCCCGGCGCTTCAACCACTTCCACAGCTCCCTCGAGCTGCTGACCGAACTACTCAGCTAGCGGCATCACCGGCCTCCCTAGGCGGACAATCGTTCTGGGACGCCTTGTTGTCGTGGGCGTCGACACGCGGCGCGCGGCGCGCAGGACGTGGCCGAGCCCGGCTGTCCGCGGATCGGTCCCGGTGCTGGGTAGCGGTGCACCGACGGGCGCTGGGCCGCCAGCGGGCCGGTGCCATGAGCGGGCCGCGGTCAACGGCAGCTCTAGTCATCGTAGCTGGCGTACTACCAGAAGGCGTACAATGTCCTCATGGCCGAGCCGCGGAGTGATCGTCTCCAGCTGAGGGTTTCTCCTCGCCAGCGCATGGTCATCCAACGCGCCGCCGAGGCGTCTCACGAGACGCTCACCGACTACGTCGTGCGTCACGCGGTCTCCGCAGCCAAGAACGATCTGGCAGATCGGCGATACTTCGAGCTGGACGAGGCCGCTTGGACCGAGTTCCAGGCCCTGTTGGACCGGCCGGCGGTTCACAAGCCTGCGCTCGACAAGCTATTCGCCCAGCCCGAACCTTGGGCTGACTGACTTCTTTGGCGGACTGGAAGCGGCCGGTCCCGCTCAGCGCAGGCCACGTTCTCGCCGGGTTCACCTGCGGCAAGGAAGCTCTTGACGAGTGGCTCGTGAGGCGAGCAGCAGCCAGCCAGGCGTCCGGCGCAGCCCGCACGTACGTCGTCGAGACCGGCAGCCGCGTCGTCGGCTACTTTTCACTGGCGACCGCGTCTGTCGCCCACTCAGATCTGGCCGGCCGCGCGAAGCGCGACATGCCGAACCCGGTTCCAGCGGTGCTCCTGACACGCTTCGCCACCGACATCAGCTACCAGGGGAAGGGCCTCGGGGCGGCGATGCTCCGATCGGTTGTCGAACAGGTGAGGCGAGCCGCCGATGCGATCGGGGTCGCGTGCCTACTGGTGCACGCCAAGGACGAGGACGCCAAGAGCTTCTACCTGCGTTACGGCTTCGAGCCGTCCCCCACCGACCCTCTGCATCTGATCCTGTTGCTCAAGGACGTCCCCTCGTCGCTCACCCGCTGACGGAGCACGAGCGGCCAGTCGCCGGGCATCGGTCGCGTCCCGGTGATCCTCCACGGGAATGAGGTTTCGCGCACGAAAGCAACTGTACCGATATAGCCCCTTCTGGATTGGCGCTGTACCGGACCTGGCTTCGGTCGGGCCGTCGGAGCTGGGGGAGGCTCGGGAGGATCACATCGCCGTCCGATCCAGGAGCCTGTCATCACTGCTCTCTTGGTTGCGTGAAGCCGATTACTGTTCCCCGGGACTGGCCGAACACCGGCTCAGATCAGAACGTGGCGATCGGGTTCACAGGACTACCCGTGGTCCCCGCGAATCGTATCGGGCATACGGATAGGTTGAACGCCCATTGAGTCAGCCGCCCTGCCGTCTGGGCGCAGGCATACAAATCGCAGTTGTCCATAAGCCAGAGACCCATCGCGACGAGGCCCGTAGTATGGATTGGGTTGAATACGGTCCGGTATCCGGACGGGATCATGTCCTGCGGGGTGTCACATCCGATAAACGCGACGTCACGCTCTCGAAGCCATGGTAGGCACGCCGCGTGCCAGCCGGCCTGCCGGATATCGCCCACCAGAGATCCGTGCTGCCCGGACTCGTGCCGGCGACGGTCATGGCCCGTCCGGAGTAGTACCGCATCGCCCGGCTCCACCGTGACACCCTGACTCCTTTCGGCTGCGTCCAGATCCTCAGGAAATACACCCTCTCCGGGCTCCAGCCATGGCACGCCGCGGAGCCGGGGAATGTCCATCAAGACCCCTCTCGTGACCATGCCGTCCTTGGCAGCGGTGACCGCGGCAAAGGTTGCGCCATCAACGCTGTCTACGGCCTCCGCCGCACGCCCGTTGTAGATCTTGCCGTCCCAGAACATGTGGCACGGTGAGTCCACGTGGGTAAACGTGTATCCGTGAAAAGCGAAGCCCAAGTGCTCACCCGCAGATCCCCACTTCTCGTCGTCATGGAATCCGGGGATGTCGAGAGCGGAGTATTCGGCGCTGGCATGCATGAATTTCGTCGCCAGCGTGCTTCTGTCGATACCCTCAGGGCCGGCTGGTATTTCCCATGCGCACGACACGCTCTCGCCGTGGCGGACGGCCATGGCCCCTCTCCGGCGAGCCTCCGGCGTGATCAAGTTCAGGGTCCCCAGCTCGTCGTCGTCGCCCCAGCGACCCCAATTCGATAGTCCGCTGTGGAACTCGAGGACGTCAGTCTCCGAAGGTGGATTGTCCCTGCTGTACACGGTCGATACCTCCGTAGCTATTTAGTCAAGCCCGTGGACGCCTGCGATCCAGTCCGACGATCGGTGCCCGGCCACTTGCATTGCCGGTTTATGTGAGCATGAACAAGCGAGCAAGGTTTCCGCCAAGAATGTTCGCCCTATCTGCTTCGTCCAGCCCCGAGGCTTCAATATGTCGCAGGAGCGATATCTCCTGAGCGGCCTCTCGGGGTCCGTAGTGCAGGTCGGCACTGAAACAGAGCGTTGTCGAGCCGTTCTGTTCGACCCATTCTCGCGCTTGGATGTAGCACGCTGGGCCGCCCATGTCCCAGATCACGTTGGGTGTTTTTCCGGCGGAGGCGAGAGCGTGACGGGCACGTTCGTAGCTCCATAGTCCGTCCATCGCCAGAAATGTGAGATGCGGAAAGTCTTCAGCGAGCCGTTGAAGCCGCCAGTGGGCCTCCATGCTCGACTCGACGTTCACGTGCAGCAGCGGGACTAAGCCGAGGGCCGACATCCTCTCCAGGGTCGGCCACATCCACCTGCTGTCGATGTAGCACCCCTGGAAGCGATGATGCCAAGCGATCCCGCGTAATCCCAAGGAGGCGATACGCTCCGCTTCCTGCACTCCGGCCACGCCGTGCATGGGTTCGGTAGTGCCGAGGACGCAGAACCGGCCCGGCGCGAAAAGTTGATAACTAGCCATCCGGTCGTTGATCCTCATGGTGGCCGCCAGCCCATCAGCGCGCAAGTATCCATGGGACGGCTGCAAGATGGCCCAGTCGATGCCGAGGGCATCCATGGCGGCAAGCCGACGCGACGCATCTGCTTCGACGTCCACCTCCGATGTCACCTCGGTGCCGTCATAGGCAAGGGCGTCTGACAAGTTACCGATATGCTGATGTGAGTCGACGATCATGTGATCTCCTCCGCTGGCAATCGGGTCGCTTCGAGCAGGGCGCCGTGAGCCGGGCCTTAGCTTGCGGACACGGTCTTACCAGGAACGGTGGTTCCGCAGATAGGATCGGCGCCCGGTACCAGCTTGAACTGCGCTCCGTTCCACAGGACCAGGTAGCCACAGTTGTCCGCCCCGGTCACGCTTCCGCGGCCGGCCATGGCGAAGCTGATGGAATGACTCCCCACCAGTCCGGCAGCGTTGTAATGGGTCATTCCGAGCATCGCCTGGATGAGCGAGGCCTGTGTGGGATGAGGACCAGCCGCTTTGAGCCCGTCCACCAGCGCATCAATTGATAGGTAGCCCAGGTACTCGTTCGCGGTCGGATCCGTCGTCACCCCCGCATACTTCGCCAACGCGGCCTGGAACGTCCTCGTAGCCGGAGTGTCCATCTGCACGGGCTCATAGTCATAGCCCATGTAGACGCCCTTCGCTTGCGCCTCCGTGGCAGGGCCGCTGGCCAAGAGATCACCCTCCTCCTCCGGCAGGAACGCTGCCTTGAGATCCACCCCCTGCTGGCGCAACCCGACTATCGCCGCTAGCCCCGTGCTCGTCTCGGTGAGCGGATAGAAGGCATCGATCTTCGCGGCCTTCATGGCCAGCACGAGCGGCCCGACGTTCGTGCTCCCGAACGGGACGTTGGCATCGACGTACCCTGCTTTCAACCCCGCCAACTGGGCCGACACAGCATAAGACTTCGCGGTTTCCGCCGATGACGGCGAGATGCTGTAGCCGATGGTTCCCAGGTTGGTTGCGCCCAACAACTTGAGCATCAGGCCCGTGGTCGTCTCCACCTTGGCGTAATCCTGATAGCCAAAGATCGAAAACATGTTGTCGTTGGTTATCCATTCTGAACCGTCGTAGGCTGCCCCGATCACCGGGATACCCTTTGAATGCAGATAAGGCGCGGCGGCGAACAGCACGGCACTGGTGGCGATGACAGCGAAGACGTGGTCCTGCTCGACAAGCTGCTGTGCCGCACTCAGGGCTTGAGTGGGATTGGTGGCATCGTCGACAAGTATGTATTTGATGTGATAGCCGCTCTCTGCGGCCCGCCCGACACCAGCCTTGACTCCTAGCTCGGTGAATCGAGCCACGTTCGAGGCGGGTCCTGTGAGGTCAGTGATTACGCCGACGGTGTAGGTCGGTTCGCCAGCTTGGGATGAGCCGCTCGGTCCTGAGGTCGTCGATGACGCTCCCTGGGTTGATGTCCCAGAGCCACCGCAGCCGGCGAGTAGGCCGATGGCAGCCCCAGCAGCAACGAGTCTCAGTCGTAGTGTCATATCGTTCGGATCCTCTCGAGGTCTTGTAGTCGGGACAGCGGGACCTGATCCCGATGCAAATCTGGACGTGTCGGTAATCCGGCTGCTAGCGGAGCAAGGCTTGGCTAATCGGCTGGACGCGGCCCACGGAGTCCCGCCACGCAAAAGGCCCAAACCGCCTCGGCAACCTGGTCCCCGGGCTCCTCAGCGGTCATAAAAGCACGGTGCATGAACACAGACCGGACCAAGTGAGTCACGAGATAAGCCGTGGTCTTGGCGTCCTGCGCTCCGATGAGCCCGGCCTTCATGGCTTCAGTGATTGCTTCACACAGGAGATCTGCATATGACAGCGAGACTCGGGCCATCTCGTCCGGATAACGGGCGAGCAGTCGCCAGTGCTCGATGGCCAAGAACTGCGCGCTCTGACGATCCTCATCATTGGCCGGCCCGTCAAGTACGGAAGCGATATAGAAACGTAAGCGATCCAGCGGGCTGGCAATATCGGTAGCCGCAGCTCTGGCTGTCTGGGCGGTCTGGCCGACCATGTCCTCGATGACCGCCAATATTAGCTCGTCTTTAGTAGTAAAGTGGCGATAGAAAGTCTGAAGAGCAACTTGCGCTTCTTTGATTAATTCCTGAGTTGTGAAGCCGCTACCCTTCTTCGTGACCAGTCGCCGGGCGGCCTGAACGATCATCTGTGACTGATCTACTCTCATGCGGCGAACGCGCTCCACGGCTGGCGAGCGGTCTGCTGACCGCTCAATCCAAGACCCCCGCGCCGGCGAGATATCGCTCACCGCCCGGGCCATGTGGAGCGGCGGGCCACGACGTCCTGAGAACGCTTACGAGCCAACTCCCTCCCCTTCAGCCTGGCGGTAGAGCGGTACTCTACCGCCAGGTAGAGTAAGGTATCTCAACGCCTCCGTCAAGGGCCCGCGTGATCCTTCGGGGAATTAGCCGGGGACACAGGCGGTGTTGGGCGGCGGTTTCAGCGAGCGGTTTCGGCGGCGTGGCGGAGCAGGGTGGTGCGGGCATCGATGGCGTCGACGAAATCGCCGTGGGTGATGACGTAGGGCGCCCCGGCGAGGAGGGCGTCGATGACGTCGGCGGCTGCTTCTTCGGGGGTTGCCAGGAACTCGGCCATGGTCGGGTTGCTTGCGTGCATCGCGAGGAAGTCGTCGTCGGCGGCGATCGCGCGCCGCAGGTTCCCCGGTTGGGCCGCTTCGCTCGTCTCCAGGTGTCGTGAGAGCATCCCTGAGGGGAAGACCACCGATACGGCCACGCCGTCATCGGCGAGCTCAAGGCGCAAGGTTTCCGCCAGGCCCCAGACAGCGAACTTGCTGGACTGGTACATCGTCATCCGTGCCGCAGGGTCGAGTACCGATGAGGAGGAAGTGAAAGCGAGCCGCCCGGGTGATGCCTGGCGTAGGAAGGGGAGGAACGCTCGGGCCACTCGGGCTGAACCGACGACATTGACGTCGAGCACCCAGCGCCACTCGTCGTCGGTCGTGCGGTCGAGGGCACCGAAGAGCTGGACGCCGACGTTCGAGATGACCAGGTCGGCGCGCCCGAACCGTCCCGCGACGGCGTCGGCGGCGGCGGCCACGCTCGGCCCGTCGGCGACGTCGACCTTGCGGCCCATGGTCTCGACTCCGTTCCCGGCGGCGAGAGCGTCGGCTTCGCGCCTGGCCCGCTCACCGTCGAGATCGAGCAGCACGACGTTCATGCCGTGCGCTGCGCAACTCTCAGCGAGGGCCCGACCGAAACCAGACGCCCCGCCGGTGATCACGGCGACGTCGGTCATTTCGCCTCCATCTCCGGGAGCACCTGGTGGCGGAACAACTCGAGCATCTGCCACGCGCGCGCGGGGGGAATCCCTCCGACCATCGGGTGCATGAACGCGAAGGCGAAGTCGCCCATGGCTTTGAGCTCGGCGATCATCTGGCCGGGGGTGATGATCCGGTAGATGCCTGTGGCGCGCAGCTCGCCGAGGTCGTGGGTGACCTTGTAGGGGTTGGCCACGCCCGCCGTCTCGCCCCAGGTCCCATACGACGTCGACTCGTGGAGGAAGTAAGGGCCGAGCTCCTCCCATCCTTTCTCGACGTCTTCGGCCAGGTAGGTGGTCTGGTTGCTTCCTGCGAAGTGTGGTCCCGGATCAGGCTTGCCGAGCTTGGCCAGCTCGTCGACGTAGTAGTCCCAGAATCTAGGTTCAGAGGGCAGGAACCCATCGGCGATCCGGGCGGCGCGGCGGGCGGCGCCTTCGCTGCTGCCGCCCATCGTCAGCGGCGGACCGCCTTCCCGCAGCGGCGCGGGCGTGACCTGCACCGTCCGTCCCTCGTAGTCGAAAGGCTCTGCGGTCCACGCCTGCTTGAGCGTCTTGAGCAGGCGGGTCATGCGCTTGGGGCGCTCCTTCAGCGGCACGCCGAACATCTCGAACTCGTGGAGGGCGTAACCGCCACTGATGGTCACATCGACGCGGCCCCGGGTCAGATGGTCGAGCACCGCCAGGTCCTCGGCGAGGCGGAGGGGATGGTGAAAGGGGCCCACCAGCGAGGCGATGTTGATGCGGATCGTCTTGGTCCGCGCGGCCACGGCGGCAGCCAGAAGGAGAGGGTTCGGGAGGTATCCGTCGTCGGACCCGTGGTGCTCACACAAAGCGATGGCCACGCCGCCGTGCTGCTCGGCCCACTCGGCCATGTCGATCATCGCCGCGTAACGATCGGCCATGGTGACCCCGGCCATCGCCGGGTTACGCAGATCGAAACGCATGGCGAGCATCACCATGCCTACGACTCCCCCGTGGGCGGCGCCGGCGGCGTGAAATCGGTCCGCAAGCGGGTCAGTGTCGACGAGGCGATACGCCATGAGCCGTCCCGCTTTTCGTAGACCTCGTGGTAGTGCCCATAGCCGTGCATGTCGGTGCCGTCAGGCCAGCGCAACATGTCCTCCATGGCCCAGATCACCTTGGCCGTGGTCGGCGAGGTCAGCTCGATCTCGGGGGTGTGGCATTGGTGCACGGTGA
>JAKBAM010000011.1 GCA_021809105.1 Actinomycetes bacterium | reverse complement strand
GTCCGATTGCGCCGCCCCGGCGGAAATTTGTCGCCAAGGCAGATCTCGTTGCGCTCGGAGCTGGCGGACCACATATCGACCTCGGCGCGTTCAGGGCCGACCTCGATCGCATCGTCGATCAGAGCCTGTAGATGTCCGTCGGCCTGCTCGACACGTCTGTGGTCATCGATTGGGACGACCCAGCCGTCACGACGAAGCTCCCCGACGAAGCCGCGATCTGTGCCATCACCCTCGCCGAACTGACCGCCGGACCGCATCTCGCCTCGGCCGGTGACGAACGGGCGCGTCGACAAACTCGACTGCAGCAAGTGGAGGCGACCTTCGACGCCATTGCCTTCGATGCCCCCGCCGCCCGCAGCTACGGTCAGGTCGTCGTGGCGATCGGTCGTTCCCACCGTCGCCGAATTGCGGACCTGCTCATCGCCGCGACGGCGCACGCCAACGGGCTGCCGCTCTACACGCGGAACCCGGACGACTTCGACGGCCTCGGGAGACTGATCGAGATCATCGGCGTTTGAGGTCGGACCGGTTCGACTTTCCCGCCCGCGACGTGCGGTTCGAATAGCGACCTACGGTCGCAAATTTGGTCGGTCGGTCGGTCGGTGGGCCGTAGTCGCTGGTATTCGAACTGTGCCGACCTGCGAGAACAGCTGGGCGCCTTGAAGCTGAACTGAGGAATGACTACAATACTGGTCATGATAGAGACGCTCTCGCTTGCCCACATCAAGGCTCACCTCTCCGAGGTCGTCGACCGGGTCGAGCACCAGCACGATCGGGTGGTCCTGACGCGCAACGGTCGACCGGCAGCGATCTTGGTGAGCCCCGACGACCTCGAGGCGATCGAGGACACGCTCGACTTGTTGTCGGATCCCCAGGCGTTGAAGGAGATCAACCAAGCCCGCGAGGAGATTGCCGGAGGCCATGTCCTGGAGGCCGAAGCGTTGCGAGCCAAGTACCTCGCTCGTTGACGACCGAAGCGTGGAGGCTCTCCATCGCTGCTTCGGCCGAGCGCTCGCTCGACCGCCTGCCCCCGAAGATCGCCACGGCAACGGTCGAGTTCATGCTTGGACCATTGGTCGAAGCGCCTCGCCGGGTGGGCCATCCCCTGCAGCGGGAACTGGCCGGACTGTGGTCCGCCCGCCGGGGCGCTTACCGGATCGTGTACGAGTTGAACGAGGCTGAGCTGGTGGTCAACGTTGTACGCATTGACCACCGCGCCGATGTCTACCGACCAAGGTGAGGCGACGCCGGATCATCAGTTCGAATAACGACATGAAGCCCCGACTAAGTGGGCGCTGAGGGACTCGAACCCCCGACCACCGCCTTGTAAGGGCGGCGCTCTGCCAACTGAGCTAAGCGCCCGGCTGGACGATGTTAGAGGCCAGCGGCCGCGGCTGCCGCTTCGCGGCAGCCGCAGAAGTTCAGGCGCTGAGCTGGACGGTGTCCTCGACGGGTCGCTTGCGCGGCCTGCCTCTCTTGCGCTTCTGGGCGAGGATCGTGCCGTTGGCGAAGAGATGCCCGCCCCAGACCCCCCATGGCTCCCGTCGCTGGACTGCGCCGTCCAGGCACTGCGCGGCTAGGGGACAGTTGGCGCAGATGGCTTTGGCCCGGTTGATGTCCGCGACCTGGTCGGAGAAGAACAGGTCGCCGACCGATCCCGTGTCGTCGCGGCAGTGGGCCTGGTCCCAGCTTGGCGACCTGCTACTGCCTAGCGCTCCCATCAGCTCGTCGATCAGTTGCGGGGCGAACATGTCGCCTTCCCTTTCAGTCGTGGTGGTACGTGGCGGTCATCCGGTCGACGTCGGCGGGCGTCCGGATACAAAAGAGGCCGCCGGGAGAAATCCCGGCGGCCTTCGAGCCCGTGAATCAGAGCATGCTCGGTGTCATCCAGAGCGTCGCCCCGAGCGGTTCGAAGGCCGGGCGCCGACGGCATCGGCGGCCATCGTGCTGGGCTTGGTGTGCTGCGCCCCGAGACCCGGGGAGCCGATCGCCGAGCGCCGAGCAACAACAAGGGCAGCGCCATGCGAGTTGGTCATATTTCCCATGGGTCCTCCTCTGCTGAGCGTCGGGCAGCGACCGAGGAGAAGCCCCGGCTCCAGGTATCCCAGCACGTCCCGACCATGCCGTCAACCGAATTGCCCGGCGCCGATTGGTCGCCAGGGAATCGCACCGAACACGCCGCCGCAGTGACCTGAGCTCAGTCCGGCTCTGGCGGGCCGTCCGACAAGGACAACCGCGCGGAGATCACCTCGGCCAGCAGCTCGGGGCGGGCGGCCGCCACCGCCGTGCGACGAGGGCCGAATGTGCGGACCACCAGGTCCCGCCCGAACGCGTCCCCCACCGCAGCACCGGCTTCCTGGCAGATGAGCATGCCACCGAGGTAGTCCCACGGCGCCAGGGACGTGGCGCCGCAATCGACGAACGCGTCCAGCGACCCGCATGCCACTGCGCACAGGTCCAGCGCCGCCGCCCCGAGGGAGCGGAACTGTGACCACCCCAGATACCTGGACGGATAGCCCGAGAAGGCGATGATGGACCCGCTCATGTCAGTCGCCTGCGTAGGCCTGACAGGCTTCCCGTCTCGGGTCGCGCCACCACCGCGGGTCGCGGCGAAGCGGGTGCCCGTGGCCTGGTTGACCACGACGGCTGCGAGTGGCCCACTGGAGTCGAGGGCGCACGCGCTGGTGGCCCACCACGGAAGGCCTCGGCTGGCATTGGTCGACCCGTCGACAGGATCGAGCACCACGACGACATCCCGTTCCAGGTGGTGCTCGCCGGACTCCTCCGATACCGCGCCGAACCCGGCCGCGTCGATGACCTCGAGAGCAGCGAGGTCCGCGATGAGATCGCTCTTGTACTGGCCGTCCCGGGTGCCGGCCAGACCCCAGTCCCCCAACCCTTCGAGGCTCTCATGAACCGCCGACGCAACCCGATGCAGCACCTCGAGGACCGCCGAGCCTGTTGCCGCCTCTGCTTGACCCACTTCCACGAGCCGACGGTACCGTGCTCCTGATGCCCGTGCGCGACGCCGTCGAGGCCGACCTGGACGAAATATGTGCGATGGTGCGGGAGTTGGCCGCCTTCGAGGGGGCGGGCGATGAGGTGACCTTGGACGTCGAAGATCTGCGCCGCCACCTTTTCGGCCCCCAGCCGGCTGCCCGGGTACTCGTAGCGCATCCGGCGGGAGGACCTGGCACGGTGGCGGGGATGGCGCTGTGGTTTCCGACCTACTCGACCTGGCTCGGGCGCCCGGGCGTCTGGTTGGAGGACCTCTTCATCCGTCCGGCACACCGCCGCTCCGGGCTGGCCCGGGAGCTGCTCGACGTGCTGGCGGCCACCACGGAGGGACGCGTCGAGTGGTCGGTCCTCGACTGGAACCTCGGCGCCATCGCCTTCTACGAGCGGTTGGGCGCCCGCCCGGTCGATGGTTGGACCCGTTACCGCTGGCTGCCCGGCTCAGCGGGGTAACATCTCTGCGCTGTGGCTGTCATCGATGTTGCCGGCTACGTGGCGGAGATCAAGGATCACGCCGTGGACCATGGTTTCCATGTCCACGACGAACGCCACTTCGTGGAGACCTACTCGCTACGCCAGGCCTGGGAAGTGGACCTGCACCCCGAGGAGGGGTGTAACGGTCCTCTGGACCTGCACCTGGCGCTCGAGGTGGACCCCCGGGTGCTCCTGGCCTTCGAGGATGCGGTCGTCGACCTCCCGGAGGAGTCGGAGCCGCCAGACGACTTCCACTTCCCGCTGACCTTTACCTGGGCGCTCCCGCCGCTGCCCCACGGCCCGGATCTGTTGCGTCTGGCGATCGACCTCGCTGGCATCGGCGGCATCGAGATGCCGCTCGAGTCCTCGGCCATCGACAGCTACGCGTCGGCCACTGACTCGGCCGAGCGGCGCATCACGATCGTGGCCCGCCAGCACATCTCCCTGGCCCGCATCCTCGGTGGCGAGGAGCTGCTCTGTGACACCCTCGACCGAGCGTTGGCGGTCAGCCAGTACCTGCTCGAACGGGCGCCGGCCTGGCTGAGCGGCGCCTAGCCGCGGCCGAAGCCTCCGCCGAACCGGTGGGTCCATGCCGCCCAGTCCGCCGGCAGGTGGAAGTAGGCCGCGCCCAGCGCCACCCCAGCGACCAGGCTGGCGACGACCAAAGCCTGACGGGCCCGCACATAGGTGGCGGCCGACCGCTGTCGCCGAGTGCCGAGGTCGGCCAGGGCCAAGCGGGTGGCTCGTCGCGTGTGGGCCAGCACATGGATGGCCATAGCGCCGAACCAGAGGATGAAGCTGGCTCGGTGAAGATTGATCATGAAACGGGCTGTCGGCCCCTCGAGCCACGCCGCCACCCCGGTGCCGAGCACAGCTGCGGTGGTGAGGACCACGACCGGACCGAGGGCTCTCAGCAGCGGTAGCGGCGGCCCCGCCGCCTGGTAGCGGTCGTCGCGCAGGTAATACCGGGCGAAGCGCCACATCGTCGACGCCAGCTTGAGGGTGACCGGGGGGATCAGGGCAAGACCTATGGCTATGTGCCAGGCCAGGTGAGCGCCGATGCCGACAATGGTGATGCCCTCGGCGAAAAGCATGACGAGGAGCAATATGCCGGTTGTCGCGATCAGGCGGGAGTTGCCTTCGACACCCGGATCCCGCCGGCGGCGCCGGAGCGGGCCGCCCCCCCAGCTCTCCCGGCCATGGGACAGCGTGGTGGTCCGGTGCGTCTCGGTCATGGGGTGTCCTCCAATAGCAGGGCCAGCGTCGGGCACATCGCAACGGCTCGGCGGGCGTGGGTCATGAGGCGGCCGGACACCTCAGGTGACTCGATGATCGGATAGCCCCAGTCATCGAGGCTGATGCACTCCGGCAGAAGCTCAGCGCACAGTCCTCGCCCGTCGCATGCGATCGGGTCGACTCGGAGGCGCCACGTCATCTCAGGACCCCGCGGCGGTGGCGGGACCCGGCGGGCGGCGCAGCAGGGCACGGCCGGCCGCTGCGGTGCGCTGCGACATCATCGGAGAAGCACCGGAGGGCGCTGGCGAGCATCCGGACCGCTCCGTCGGGATGGTGGCATGCGCCGCGACCGGCGATCTGTCCGGCCCATCGCTCCAGGCGGGTGACGACATCGCGCTCTGCGATGCCGCGGGCGAGCTCGTCAGCCGACCCGGCGATAGACGCCAGGCCGTGCACGCACGGACCGCACTGGCCAGCACTCTCCTCGGCCAGGTAGCGCAGGATGCGCGCCGTCTCGGCTACTCCGCAGGCCGTGTCTGGGAGCACAGTCACCGCACCCACCGCTACCACGGCGCCCCGAGCGGCCATCGAAGCCTCGTCCAGGCAAGCCTCGCGTCCGGCTGCGGCGGTCAGCCAACTCCCGGCGTAACCTCCGACGAGGAAGGCCTGCACCGGGGCCGAGGGACCGCCGGCGCGCTGCAACAGCACCGAGATGGACGTGCCGCGCGCCACCTCGTACAGGCCGGCCCTTTCGACGGCGCCGGTGAGAGTCACCAGCACGGTGCCGGGATCAGCCGCCGGCCCGAGCCGTCGGAACCACTCGGCGCCGTTGCCGGCGATGAGGGCCAGGTTGGCGACGGTCTCGGCATTCTGTATCAGCGTCGGCTGACCGCCGACGCCGCGCTCGAAGGGCCGTGGAGGCACCAGCGTGGGAGCGCTGCGGCCGGAATTGAGGAAGTTCACCAGCGCGGACTCCTGGCCGGCTACGTAGCGGTCCGGCACCACGACCACCCTGGGCGTGGGCTCGTCGAGACGAGCTCGGACCCTCTCAGCTACGGCGTGCTCCACCACGGCGGCCGAATCGAGCTTGGTGGCCACCACGATCTGCGCTGCGCCGACGGCTCTGGCAGCGACGGTGGCACCGTCGAGCACCAGGTGCGGTGACTGGTTGAGGAGGACCCGGTCCTTGGAGCTGACCGGTTCGCCTTCGCAGCCGTTGACGACCACCACGCGCCGCCCCCTGCGGGCCCCGACTGCAGCCAGCTTGAGGGCTACCGGGAAGGCCGCACCCCCTCGTCCTCTCAACCCAGACCGCTCGATCTCCGCTACGAGATTGCGGTCGGGGTCACGTCGCGCTCTCGCTGCCGGGACCGGTCCGTGCAGCGCCAGGTGCTCCGTCAGCGACAGGGGCCGTCCGTCGCTGGTCAGCCCACGCAGCAGGCGCGGGACCTCGTCGCCCGAGCTCATCAATGGCGGCGCTCCGCCCGCGCGGCCTGCACGTTGAGCGTCCCCTGGACCGACCCCGATGTCGAATCGATCTGTAGGTCGAGGCCAAGGCTGAGGGGTCCCCCGCTGGCGGAGGTGACCGCGGCGGCAATCTGGCTGCCCTCCAGGGCGGTCACCGTTCCCTGGTACTGGCTGGGCGCACTCGAGGGTCCGAAGCTCACGGCGCTGGACTGCATCGACACCCCGCCTCCGGAGGACACGCCGCGTAAGACGACTTCGGCCACGTCTGCCGAGGCCCCCGACGACGACAGCCGGAGAGTGACGGTGACCAGACCGGACTGGTCCGGTCCGGTCTCGGTCAACGACCCGGTGACGAAGGTCGACAACGGGAGGATGCCGATCCCTCCGCTGGGCGCGGCGACTCCCCCGGTGGCGGCCCCGCCCCCGCTCGGCGCGCCGCTGGCACCCGCCGCCGGGGCTCGAGCGCCGAGTAATGATGGAGGGGTGCCTGCCCGCCGGGCCCACCCGGCTCGCAAGGGCCCCTGGAGGCTCCAGGCGGCGATGGCGATCAGGCCCACGGTGGCCGCCGCGCCACTCGTCACCCGGACGCCGGCCCGGGACGGCCATCCGTCGGCCAGCCTCCACGCGGCGGCTGCCACCACCGCGACGCCACACACGAAGGCCACCATCTTCATCCAGCTCAACCGGGCGTCCGTGCCCGTACCGAATGAGTGGACGAGCGCGAGCGGCCAGGTGAAGTACGCCCCCCAGTGGACGAGTCGCCAGGTGCGGTAGCCGATCCGGGGGCGGGCGATGCTCGTGATGCTGATCGCCAGCAAGAGGTCGAACGCGAGCGTCCCGAAGCCGAGCCAGATGGCGCGGTAAGAGGAGGTGAACGGCACGAGGACCGCCGGCCAGCCGACGGGAGCAAAGGTGTCCATCTCGGCGGTGAGGATGTGGATCGCCAGCAGCACGAGCACCAACAGCGACACGTTGCGATGGACGCCCGATGTGGTGAAACGGGGCCAGGCCTGGAAGGTGCGGTTACCGGAATTCAAGACGCCGAGGACCACGCTGGCCGTAAGAAGCAACAAGGCCACGGCCCCCGTGCCTCGCGTGAGGTACCACAGCGGACTGGGGCCGGCGACGGCAAGCATCACGAACCGCCGGAGACGGCCACCGGGGGTGCCTGGGTTTGCTGGGGCGCTTGGCTGGGCGACTGGATGGCGCCCCCGGAGCCAGAGACACCGGAGACACCGGAGACGCCGGACGAGGAGGTCCCGGCCGAAGGCGAAACAGGCGTGGACGAGGTAGGGCCGTGTCCGGGTAGCGCGTGAGCCGCCACCGCGCTGAACACCCCGATCAGCCCGATTGAGCCGGCCACCACCCAGCGCGTGACCCGGCCAATCTGGAGCACGCCCGCATCGCGACGCAGGCGTGCCGCCCTCTGGGTCCCTCGCTCGTTGGCCACGGTAGTCATCCTGTCCTTACGGCTGGGCGCCTCCGCCACCGCCGGTGCTTGGCAGTATGGGCCACCCGCCTTAAGAGATGGTGAAGGACGTGCCCAGCTCCAGAGGCGAGGCGTCACCAAATGCTCAGGCGGCTCGGGCACATTGTGTGGTGTGAGCACCACCGTGGCGGCTGTGAGCGGGTTGGGAGCCGCCGCGCTCTTCGCCGCGGGCACTGCGCTGCAGTATCGGGAGGTCACCGCCGCCGGCGGCCGTACGGCCCTCGACGTGCGGGCCGTGGCCGCCTTCGCCCGCAACAGTCTCACCTCGAGGCGGTGGATCATCGGCACGGTGTTGCTGGGCGCGGGCCTGGGGCTGCACGCGCTCGCCCTGCACGAGGGTCCGCTGACGTTGGTGCAGCCCCTCCTCATCGTAGGGGTGCTCTTCGCTCTGCCGGCCAGCCGTCGGGTCGGTGGGCCTCCTCTGCGGGCTGCCGACCTGCGCTGGGCGTTGCTGCTCGTCGCGGCGCTGGTGCTATTCCTCGTCACCGCTACGCCGGCTCGCCAAGGCACCTACGGGATAGACGGGGGACCCGCAGCTGCCACCTTCGGCCTGGGCGCAGCCGGCATCGTCGCCTGCATCGTGCTGGCCCGTCGGCGTCCCCAGGACCAGACGGCCCTGCTGTTGGGCGTGGCCGCGGGCATCGCGCTGGCCGGTAGCGCCGCCCTCATCAAGTTGACCACCGACGTACTGACCCGGGGACTGATACCGCTCCTGACCAGCTGGGATCTCTACGCCCTCATCGCGGTCGGTGGGAGCGCCCTGCTCCTGAGCCAGCTGGCATATAGGGCGGGGCCCATGATTGCCAGCCTACCTGCCATCAACACAGCCAACCCCCTGATGAGCGTGGCCATCGGCACCGCCGTGTTCGACGAGCGCTTCCGTACCGGCGCGGCTGCGACCGCGATCGAGGTGGCGGCCCTGGCCGTCGTCTTGGTGGCCACCGCCGCCCTCAGCCACCGATCGGCGCAGTTCAGCACCTAGGCAATGCGAGCCCGGGGTCGGCGTGTTGACGCGCCGATCACCCGATGCTAAGCAGGCGCACAGCATTGGCCCGCTACGAACGGAGATACCGTGACCAGCTACGACTCGGTCGATTTCTTCACCGACCAGTCCTTGGTCGAGGACCCTTACCCCTACTTCGATCACCTGCGGTCGAGGTGCCCCGTGCTGCCCACCACCCAACATGGGGTGGTGGCCGTGTCCGGTTACGAAGAGGCGTCAGAGATCTATCGGGACATCGAGACCTTCTCCTCGTGCAATTCGGTGATCGGCCCTTTCGCCAGCTTTCCCGTCCCGCTGGAGGGGGACGACGTAAGCGGGATCATCGAGCGCCACCGCGATCAGCTCCCGATGAACGAGCACATGGTCACCATGGACCCGCCTGCGCACAGCCGGGAAAGGGCACTGATCATGCGCTTGCTGACCCCGAAGCGGCTGAAGGAGAACGAGGCGTTCATGTGGCGACTCGCCGACAACCAGCTCGACGAGTTCGTGGAAACGGGTCATTGCGAGTTCATCAGCGCCTATGCACAGCCTTTCGCCATGCTCGCGGTGGCCGACGTCCTGGGCGTGCCCGAGGCCGACCACCAGCGGTTCCGAAAAGGGTTCGGACTGAGCGGCACCCCGGGCGAGATCGCTGGCGGGCACGGTGACGAGGAGCTCAACGCGCTGGGGTGGCTGGATAGCTGGTTCGCCGACTACATCGAGGATCGCCGCCGCGAGCCGCGAGGTGACGTGCTGACGCAACTGGCGCTGGGCACCTACCCCGACGGTTCCACGCCCGAGGTGACCGCCATCGTGCGCACAGCCACTTTCCTGTTCGCTGCCGGGCAGGAGACGACCGCTCGGCTCCTGGCTGTCGGCCTGAAGTACCTCTGCGAGTACCCGGACTTGCAAGACGAGCTCCGAGCTCACAGCGAGCGGATTCCCGATTTCATCGAAGAGGCGCTGCGGATCGAGAGCCCGGTCAAGGCCGACTTCCGCCTGGCTCGACGAGCGACCATCGTCGGGGGGACAGAGATCCCCGCGGGCTCGGCGGTGATGCTCCTAAACGGCGCCGCCAACCGGGATCCTCGGCGGTTCGAGTGTCCAGCCGACTTCCGGCTCGACCGCGCCAACAACAAAGATCACATCGCCTTCGGGCGCGGCCCGCACTCTTGCCCCGGCGGCCCGCTGGCACGGGTGGAAGGCCGCGTCAGCCTCCAACGCATCCTCGACCGTACACGAGACATCCGGCTGAGCGAGCAGCACCATGGTCGGCCAGGCGCCAGGCACTTCGAGTACGAACCAACTTGGATCCTGCGCGGCCTCCACGAGCTGCACATCGAGTTTACGCCGATCCGCAGCGCCTAGGTGATCGGCCGCCCCGGTGAGCTCAGACCGCCGGATCGGCACCGAAACCTCGGCCACCCGAGCAGCCCTCGTCGCCGCGACCGAAGAGATCATGCTCGAGGATGGGTACGCAGCAGTGACATCGCGGCGTGTCGCCGCACGGGCCGGGCTCAAGGCGCAGCTCGTCCATTACTACTTCCGAACGATGGACGATCTCTTCTTGGCCCTGCACCGGACGAGGGTCGAGCAGGGCCTCGAGCGGCAGGCCCAAGCCCTGGCCGCGGACCAACCGCTGTGGGCCCTGTGGGACACCAGCCGCGATCCCAGAGGCACCGCTCTGACCATGGAGTTCATCGCGCTGGCCAACCACCGCAAGGTCATCCGAGCTGAGATCGCCAGCTCCGCCGAACGCTTCCGCGCCGCGCAGCTGGAAGGGCTCGAGGTGGTGCTCGAGCGCTACGGGGTTGATCCCGACGACTGGACGCCCATCGTATGCACCGTCTTGATGTCGAGCATCTCGCGGTTCCTAGTCATGGAGTTCGAGACACTCGGTATGTCGAGCGGACACGCCGAAACCGTCGCTTTCGTCGAGCGCTACATACGGAAGGTAGAGGGCGAACGGCGATGCCCGGCCCAGTAGCCAACATGATGCGCTGGCGTCTTGGTCTTCAGCTTGTCCGAGCTCGAAATACGGAAACACGAGTGGGCCCGGCGGGGATCGAACCCGCGACCAAGGGATTATGAGTCCCACGCTCTAACCGCTGAGCTACAGGCCCGAAATGGCACTCTCGTGCCCCGGTGGCGCTGACCATATCACGCCATCACTGGCCACCAAGCACACAAGTCGACTAGGCGTCCCTCCGCCTATGAATCACCTTCGTCGAAGGCACGAGAGAGTATCTCGTTCGACTTGCCGGTACCGTCGATTACTTGGTTGATCCGTCTAGACAAGCGCCAGCCGTCGCCGGTACGCCTCAGCTCCCAATGATTGGCCGAAAGGCGCCAGACCTCATAGCCGTCGCCCGTATGACGGTATACGCGGGTGTAACCTGTTGCATGCGCTTCGTCGCCATTGATATTGACGATGGGAAAAGCCGGTATGTGAGCCGAACCATCGTGGATCAGGGCTTGATGCCCTTCGCCGTAGACCATCGCCCTAATGGACGCCGGTCCGACGAGATAAGACAGATCCGATTCGAGGACCCCGTCTTCGGTCCATAGAGCCGCCGCCGCCTCCCCGTTGCCGGTGTCGACTGCTGGACCCCAGCTGTTGATCAGCTTTTGAACGGCCAGTTGGTCCTCGAGGAGCTTGACCCGTTCCTCGAGGGCCGCGAGCCGGACCTGTGGATCACTGCTGTCCATCATGATTCCTCCATCGATCACGGGCCATCCGGGCAGCTGCCCGTCAGGTAGAGGCGTTCGGGGCCAGGGTGCCCTTCGCATCGAGCAGGTGGTGATGGGCCTCGTGCACCGCGTTGCAGGCCAGGCCGTGGACAGTGAAGGTGTACACCCCGTACTGGCCCCTGTCGTTTATGACCACCCGGGACAGAGACGCCTCATCCACCTCATCCAGAATCGCTGCGAGTCGCTGCGCATTAGATTCCAGGTCGCCCGCCAGTTCCCCGGCCCCGAGACGGTTGTAACTCTCGAACACCTCCTGTGGCGGGTTGAAGATGGGAACGGTGGGACTATCCTGCTGAAGACCCAGGACCATCCGCTCTCCATACACTCTGATAATGTCGCGGACATGCGCCCCGTACTGCATAGGCGAAAAAACACCTGGTTCGGGGATCAGTCGAAGTGTGGCATCGTCTGATTCCAGGAGGAACTCGCGCCATGCCTGCGACAACTCCGTTATCGCACTACTCAGCGCTCCTGGTGAAAGGTCCGACGGGTTGTGACCGCACTGCGGGCAGGGCTCACGCTGGATGCGATGCCACTGCCAACCCTCGCCCCGCTCACGTCTCAGCACCTCGAGTGCGTCGGGTTCCCTTTGGGGCTGTGTCGCCGCGGTCGTCATCTGTGGAGCGTACGTCCGATCCCCGCTCGGTACAACCTCCCTCAACTGTCAAGGACCTCTCGGTCGGGCCTGCTGGCCCAGGTGCACGGCGCTCCCGATAGCCTTCGCACGTGACCGATGTCGACGTCTTCGTTGACCCCGGGTGCCCGTGGGCCTGGATCACTTCCCGCTGGATACGCGATATCGCACCTCAACGGGACCTGGCCGTCTCCTGGCGCTCTTACTGCATGGAGATCAGGGACGACTACGGGGTCGCACCAACCGTGCCAGAGCAGTACCACCAAAAGGCCCTCGAGGGCCACGCCGTCTCCCACCGCATGCTGAGGATCTTCGAAGCGGCGCGCGCCCGAGGAGGCGAAGAGGCCGTGGATCGGCTCTATGCGGAGTGGGGGCTGCGGTACTTCGCCTCGCCGCGCCCAGACTTGGATGGCCTGCCGAGCCTGTGCGTCGCAGCAGCAGGCCTCGATGACGGGTTGTCCGAAGCGGCCGGCGACGACAGGTGGGACATCCCGATCCGCCAGGCCATGGCCGTCGCCTACGAGTACGCCGGAGCGAAGACACAGACGCCTTCGATAGTCGTGGGCACCGATCCCCCGTTCGGGTTCAAGGGGCCCGTGATGGCCCCCGCCCCTACTGGGGCAGCAGCCCTCCAGCTTTGGGACGCGATCCAAGTGCTGGGCGGACAACCAGGTTTCTTCGAGATCACCCGGCCGCGCGCCAACGATCCCCGCGTCCACCTGCCGGATTGAGCCCGGCGGCCCAGCCGGTCCTGCGCCTCCCAGGTCGATCGATCACTGTGCCGGCGTCAGTCTCGAAGCGCCGGCGTCAGTCTCGAAGCGCCGGCGTCAGTCTCGAAGCTCCGGGGGAGAGACTCGAACTCTCAACCTAATGATTAACAGTCATTTGCTCTGCCGATTGAGCTACCCCGGATTGCAGGAGTGACAACCTACCATCCCCCCGAAGACCTCCGCCCCCCAGTAGTAAGGTACGCGTGCCTGACCGTCCCGCCCCCATTGCCCCAGCAGACCTGGCCCACGCCGTGGCGGCGCTCGACGGTTGGGAAGGTGATCTGGGGGGCATCACCCGCACCGTCGAGGCCACTAGCTTCCCGGCCGCCATCGACCTGGTCAGGGCCGTGGCCGAGATCGCCCAGGAAATGGACCACCACCCCGACATCGACATCCGCTGGCGAAAGGTCACCTTCACCCTCACGACCCACGACGCTGGCGGCGTCACCAAGCTGGACATTGACCAGGCGAGGCGCATAGATGCCTTGGTGGCCAATGAATGACCGTCGCCTCTGACACGAGCGCCGTGAGGACAGCGGCGGGCTTATCCGTCGTCGAGGTAGTCGCGCAAGTGGCCGCTGCGCAGCGGATGGCGGAGCTTGGCGAGGGTCTTGGACTCGATCTGACGGATCCGCTCCCGTGTGACGCCGAACTCCTTGCCGACCTCCTCCAGAGTGCGCATCTGACCGTCGTCGAGTCCGAAACGGAGACGCACGACCCGTTGCTCGCGATCGGATAGCTCCGATAGAGCCAGGTTGACCGCCTCGTTGAGCATGGAGCGGGTCGCGGCATCGGAGGGGGCGACCGCCGATTCGTCCTCTATCAGGTCCGACAGGCTGAAGTCGTCGTCGCCCATGGGCTGCTCCAGGGACACTGTTTCCTGGCTCACCCGCAGGATCTCGCGCACCCGTACCGCCGAGAGATCTGTCCGTGCGGCTACCTCGTCCATGGTGGGCTCGCGGCCGAAGTCTTGGAGTAGCTGGCGCTGGACGCGCACCACCTTGTTGATCGTCTCGACCATGTGCACCGGTATGCGAATAGTGCGGGCCTGGTCAGCGATGGCGCGGGTTATCGCTTGACGGATCCACCACGTTGCGTATGTCGAGAACTTGAAGCCCTTCGTGTAGTCGAACTTGTCGACTGCTCGCATGAGCCCGAGGTTGCCCTCCTGGATGAGGTCGAGCAGGGCCATGCCCCGGTTGCGGTACCGCTTGGCTATCGACACCACGAGGCGCAGGTTGGACTCGACCAGGATGCGCTTGGCGGCAGAGCCCTCTCCCGCTAGACGACGGTCCCTTATCAGAGCCTCCCGACCTGTGTCGCCGCTCTCCAGCCGAGCCATCAGGCGTTGCGCGGCGGCCAGCCCGGCCTCGACGCAGCGCGCCAGCACCACCTCCTCGGCGGCATTGAGGAGCGGTACTCGACCGATCTCCTTCAGGTACATGCGAACCGGATCGGAGCTTCCCCCGGAAAAGGCGTCAAGATCGACCCGCAGGTCCGCCACCGACAACCGGCCGCGATGGCGGAACGAGCCCGGCCCGACGAGGCGAGCCAGGGCGGCCGAGGTCGACTCCGTTTCGCCGGAGCCGGGGCCCGCGGCAGGTCGGTCGATGTCCGGCCGCCCCTGAGCACCCGCCCCGTCGGTACCGGGCGCCAGCGCGTCAGCGCGCGTCGCGCCAGCATCGACCGGCAGCGACAGTCCGAGGCCCTCGTCGTCGGGCAGCTCGTGCTCATCCCGCCACTCGATGCCCTCAGCGCGGACACGTCCGACGACGGCGTCTATGAGCGCCGGCGTGAGCTCGACGGACTCCAGCACCGACATGACGTCGTCGGGTCCCAGGTAGCCGCGCTCGCGGCCGAGGAGCAGCAGCGCTACGAAATCGATCGTCGGCGCCCCCTCGGTGGTGAACGGCGCGGAGATCGACTCGCTCATCACGAAGCCTGCTGCGCAGTGCTTGGCGGAGCAATGTCTCCTGGGGGACCAGCAGCGCCAGGATCAGCGTCGGGCTTGCCACGGGCCACAAGCCAATCTACCAGCGCCACCTCGGCTTCCCGTGCCGCCTGCGGATCTCCTCCCTCGGGCGGGCGCAGCATCTCCAGGGCCAGCTTGAGCCATGCGTTGAGCGGGGCGTAGGGACCGGGATCGCTGGCGACGCGAGCCTCGGCTCCCAACTCTGCAAGGGCTCGCTTGCCTGCCCGCTCGACCAGGCGGACGATGACATCGTCGACGTCCTCTTCGGGCGGTTCCACAGCCAACCGCTGCAGCAGGTCGGCGATCCGTGGGTCTGCCCACTCGATCGCCTCGTGCAGAGTCGAGGCTCCGGCCAACGAGTCGTAGACCGCCAGCGCCAGCGGATGCGCGAAGAGGACCCGCTCTAGCCTTCCGGCCATCTGCTCCGGTCGGTGCACCGCCAGGCGCAGCGCTTCGAGCTCCGCTCCGCCCACCGCCGGGGCGCCTGCCCCCAACGGGGCCTGCGTGCGCTCCACCGCCGCCGGGCCGCGGCGCGTCGAGCGAATCTCGTCAGCGGGCGCAGGGGCGTCCATCGTACGCAGCCGGTCCGGGCTGAGCCGGCACCGGTCGGCGATCTCCATCAGGTACTGATCCTGCACCAACTCACTCGGGTGCTCCCGGACCAACGCCATCGCCGCAGTAGCCGCGCGCGCCCGACCCTCGGGCGTGGCCAGGTCGGCCGAGGCGAACAGTCGGGCCAGCCGGAAGCCGAGATATGGCCGGGCATCGTCGATGGCGCTTTGCAGAGCGTCCGGGTCGGTTCGGGCGAGGTCCGCCGGGTCGGCGCCGGCGGGCAGAGCGGCGACTCGGATGTCGAGGTCGTAACGCCGCTCCCACTCGTAGAAGTGCTCAGCTGCGGCCTGGCCGGCCCCGTCGGCGTCATACGCCAGCACGACCCGCCGGGCGAAGCGAGTCAGCAGCTTGATGTGCCCCTCGGCCAGCGCGGTGCCACAGGTGGCGACCGCCTCGCTGATGCCAGCGCCGTGAAGGCCGATGACATCGGTGTAGCCCTCGCAGATCACGATCCGGCTGCGCTCGACCACGTCGCGCTTGGCCCAGTTGAGCCCGTACAGCACTTGGCTCTTGTCGTACACGGCGGTGCCGGCGGTGTTCTTGTACTTGGGCGGGTGCCCCCCCGGCAGCGTGCGGCCGCCTGCACCGACGGGGCGCCCGCTGGCATCGAAGATGGGGAACAGAAGCCGGGCACGGAAGAAGTCGTTGTGCCGCCCCCGGTCGTTGAGGACGGCCAGCCCGGCATCCACCAACGCCTGAGGCGGCAACCTCATGGCCCGGAGGAGCTGATCCCACCCGTCCGGGGCCCACCCGAGCCGGTACTTGAGCACGATCTCGCTCTGATAACCCCGCTCGTGGCGAAGGTAGTGGCGAGCTGCGTTGGCGTCGCGGCTGGTCCCCACCCTCAGCTGGTCGTGGTACCAGGCGATCGCTGCCTCGAGAGTGTCGTGGATCCTGGCCCGCCGCACCTGGTTGCGCCCCGTGGCCGCGTCGTCGTAACGGAGGGTGATGCCAGCCTTGGCCGCCAGGCGTTCGACGGCGTCGGCGAAGTCCAGGTGCTCCAGCTCCCGGACGAAGCTGATGGCGTCACCGCTCGCCTGGCACCCGAAGCAGTAGTAGACCCCGAGCTCTGCGTTGACCGAGAACGACGGGCTCTTCTCCGAATGGAACGGGCAGAGCCCACTCCACTGCAGCCCCACCTTCCGCAGCGCCATGTGCTCGCTGGCAATTCCCACCAAGTCGGTGGCAGCCCGGACACGGGCGATGTCCTCGTCGACGATGCCCATGAGCTCAGCCTCCCACTGCCTACCGATCCGCTAGCACGGCCTGGGCCGCCGCCAGGCGGGCGATGGGCACCCGGAAGGGGGAACAGGACACGTAGTCGAGCCCCGCCCTGTGGAAGAACCCGATCGACTCGGGATCGCCGCCATGCTCGCCACAGACGCCCATCTTGAGCTCCGGCTTGGTGCTCCGTCCGCGACCGACGGCGTCGAGAACGAGCTGCCCCACGCCGGACTGGTCGATGGTCTCGAACGGGTTGCGCTTCAAGAGCCCCGCTTCGAGGTAGGCGGCCATCATCCGGCCCTCGACGTCATCTCGGCTGAAGCCAAACGTCATCTGCGTCAGGTCGTTGGTCCCGAAACTGAAGAAGTCGGCCTCTTCGGCAATCTCGTCGGCGCGCACCGCGGCCCGGGGCGTCTCGATCATCGTGCCGATCGTGACGTCGAGCTTGCGCCGCAGCGCTTTGTTGCCGGACCCGGCAGCGGTCTCGGAAGCGATGGCATCGACCACCCAGGAACGAGCGAGGGACAGTTCCTCCCGGGTGACGGTGAGCGGGATCATCACCTCCACGCGCGGCTTCCCCCCGACAGCAAGGCGGTCCTTCGCCGCCTCCATGAGGGCTCGCACCTGCATGGCGTAAAGACCTGGCTTGATCACACCGAGGCGCACGCCCCGCGTTCCCAGCATCGGGTTGACCTCTTGCCATTCCTTGGCCGCGCCTAACAGCTTCTGCTCCTCGGCGCTGAGTCCCGAAGAGGCGGACTTGACCTCCAGCTCTTCTATGGAGGGCAGGAACTCGTGCAGGGGCGGGTCGAGCAACCGGACCGTGACGGGGAGGTTGTCCATTGCCTCGAGGATGGCCACGAAGTCCGACCTCTGAGCTTCGCGCAGCTCTTCGAGCGCCGCTTCCTCCTCGGCCGGCGTATCGGCCAGGATCATGCGGCGCACGATCGGGAGCCTGTCGTCGGCCAGGAACATGTGCTCCGTGCGGCACAGCCCTATGCCCTCCGCCCCCAGGTGCCTGGCGTTGGCGGCGTCGGCACCGTTGTCGGCGTTGGCTCGCACCGCCAGGTGACCCTTGCGCACGTCATCGGCCCACTTCAAGACCGTCTGGAACTCCTCCGTGGGCTCCGCGGGCGACAGCGCCACCTCGCCGAGGGCAACGTCGCCGCTGCCACCGTCGAGAGAGATCACCTCACCCTCGTTGACCGTGGTGTCGCCGACACTGAAGCTCCGACCCTTGATGCGCACCTTGTCGGCGCCCACCACCGCCGGCTTTCCCCAACCCCGAGCCACGACTGCGGCGTGGCTGACCAGTCCACCCCGACTGGTCAAGATGCCCTCGGCCGCGATCATGCCGTGGACGTCCTCGGGCGAGGTCTCCGACCGCACCAGGATCACCGCCTCACCCCGCTCGGCCGCGCTCACCGCGTCGTCGGCGCTGAAGTAGACCTTGCCTACAGCGGCGCCGGGCGAGGCGGCCAGGCCCTTGGTCAGGAGACGTTGCGGCTTCTCCGAGAACTGGGGGTGCAGGAGCTGATCGGCGTGCTCGGCACTTACCCGCCCGATGGCCTCGTCCTTGGTGATGCTCCACGGGGACGGGTTTGGCTTGTCGATCGTGAGCCTGATGCCCCGGCCCGGCTTCCAAGCCTGGCGCTTGGTCATGTCAACCGCCATCTTGAACGCCGCCTTGCCCGTGCGCTTACCGACCCGGGTCTGCAGCATGTAGAGCTGGCCGTCGTCAATCGTGAACTCGGTGTCGCACATGTCCCGGTAGTGGGACTCCAGACGAGCAAAGATCTCCATGAGCTCGGTGTGCACGTGCGGGAACCGCTCCTGCAGCGCTGACAGCGGCAACGTGTTACGGATGCCCGCCACCACGTCCTCGCCCTGAGCGTTGACCAAGAAGTCCCCGTACTCGCCCTGCGCGCCGGTGGCTGGGTCGCGGGTGAAGCCGACCCCGGTCCCGGAGTTGTCGTTGCGGTTCCCGAACACCATCGCCTGGACGTTGACCGCGGTGCCCAGCTCGTGGTCGATCTTCTCCCGGACCCGGTATGCCACCGCCCGGGCGCCGTTCCAGGAGCGGAAGACTGCCTCGATGGCCCCCCGGAGCTGGTCAGCCGGCTCTTGGGGGAAGGGCTGACCGGTCGCCTTCTCCACCACTTGCTTGTAGACCTCGCACAGATCGGCCAGATCACCAGCGGGGATCTCTGCGTCGGTGGCGACGCCGGCGACCTGCTTGGCGTCCTCGAACGGCGTCTCGAAGGCCGCCCCGTCGATGTCGAGCACGATCCGCCCGTACATGGAGATAAACCGGCGATATGAGTCGTAGGCGAAGCGGTCGTCGCTCGTCTGCTCGGCCAGACCCTTCACCGACGCATCGTTGAGCCCGAGGTTGAGCACCGTGTCCATCATCCCCGGCATGGAGAACTTGGCTCCGGATCGGACGCTGACCAGTAACGGATCGCCGGGATCGCCCAGCTTCTGGCCCATTGCCTTCTCCAGGCGACGCACGTGGCGCTCCACCTCGGCGCTCAGCCCCTCGGGCCAGCCGCCGACCATGTAAGCCCGGCAGGCGTCAGTGGTAATGGTGAACCCGGCGGGCACCGGCAGGCCGAGCACCGACGTCATCTCCGCCAGGTTGGCGCCCTTGCCCCCGAGGAGGTCCTTCATCTCCATCGGAGCCTTGCGGTGCTTGTGATCGAACGCGAAGACGTTGGGCATGACCCAGAGCCTAGTGAGCCTTTGCGACAGCTCAGGCCCCCAGGCGGGATCGCACCTCGTCGACAACACGGTCGATGGGGACCCGCACCTGGACGGTCGAGTCGCGATCGCGCAAGGTCACTGCGTGGTCCTCGAGCGACTCGAAGTCCACGGTCACGCAGAGGGGGGTGCCGATCTCGTCCTGGCGACGGTACCGCCGGCCGATGGCCTGAGTCTCGTCGTAGTCGCACATGGCGATCGGCTGCAGCAACCGAAGCACCTCCTGCGCAACAGGCACCAGCGTATCCTTGCGCGAGAGCGGCAACACCGCCACCTGGTAAGGGGCGAGGCGGGGATCCAGGCGCAGCACCGTGCGCTTCTCGCCGGCCACCTCGTCTGTGTCGTAGGCGGCCAGAAGGAACGCCATCATCGTGCGGGTGGCGCCGGCCGCCGGCTCGATCACGTACGGCGTGTAGCGGTCGCCGGAGGCCTGGTCGAAGTACTCGAGCTTCTCGCCGCTGGCCGCCGAGTGGGCCTTCAGGTCGTAGTCGGTGCGATTGGCGATGCCCTCCAGCTCGCCCCATCCCCAGGGGAAGAGGAACTCCACGTCGGAGGTGCCGGCGCTGTAGTGGGAAAGCTCTTCCTTCTCGTGGGGGCGCAGGCGCAGCATCCCCCGGGGGATGCCGAGCTCGACGTACCACTCGAAGCGCTCCTTGCACCAGTAGTCAAACCATTTGGCGGCTTCGTCGGGCGGTACGAAGTACTCGAGCTCCATCTGCTCGAACTCCCGGGTCCGGAAGACGAAGTTGCCCGGCGTGATCTCGTTGCGGAACGACTTGCCGACCTGTGCGATGCCGAACGGCGGTCGCTTCCGGGAGGTGCGAAGGACGTTGGAAAAGTTGACGAAGTGTCCCTGGGCCGTCTCCGGGCGAAGGTACGCCGCGTTGCTCTCATCGTCGAGGGGTCCAGCGAAGGTCTTGAACATCAGATTGAACGCCCGGGCCTCGGTCAGGTCCGTCGACTCGCACTTGGGGCAGTGCAGCGCGCCGTCGGGCGCCGGCTCGAGGTGGTCCGCTCGCCAGCGCTCCTGGCAGTTGCGGCAGTCGACCAGGGGGTCGGTGAAGTTCTCGAGGTGCCCCGACGCCGCCCAGATCCTCGGGCTGGACAGGATGGCAGCGTCGAGGCCGACCACGTCATGGCGCAGCTGGACCATCGAACGCCACCAGGCGTTCTTGACGTTGCGGAGCATGTTGACGCCGAGCGGACCGTAGTCGTAGGTGCTGCGAAAGCCGCCGTAGATCTCCGCAGACGGGAAAATGAACCCGCGCGCCTTCGCCAGCCTGACAATGTCCTCCATATCCGCTGCCATGACGCGGCAGGGTACCGTCTGGCGTCAATGCGACAGCATGTGGGCCGCCCGCAACCGGCGCTCCAAGTGGTGCTCGAGAGCTTTGGTGGCCAGATCGGTCACCTCAGCCGCCACCGACCCCGCCGGTGTGCTCAGGGCACGCCCGAGCTCGCCACCGAGGATGGCACGGATCAGCTCCAACCCCTCCGGCGTGAGGACCGGGCCGCGTCGGCAGGCTCGGCACAACGCGCCACCCTCAGCCGGATCGAACGCCACCATCTCCCCTCCGGACCCGCAGCGTACGCAGGCGTCGAGCATCGGCGTCACCCCCTCGAGCGCCAGCAGCTTCCAGTAGAAGGCGCCGACCAGCAACGCCGAAGGTGCGAGCGCCAAGGTACGCAGGCCCCCGACGAGCATGCGGAAGAGCAGTGGGTTGGGCTCGCCTTCCTGGGACACGTGGTCGACCGCCTCGAGGAGGGCCATCGCATCGGTCATCCGCACCAGATCGGTGCGGATCTCCGGGTAGAGCTCCACCGACTCGGCCTGGGTGACAGTGTCGAGCTGGCGCCCCTCGTAGAGCTGGAGCTGCACGTGGCTGGCGGGCTCCAACCTGGCCCCGAAACGGCTCTTGGTCTTGCGGACGCCCTTCGCCACGGCGCGAACCTTTCCCCTCCCCTGGGTCACCAGGACAACGATGCGGTCGGCCTCGCCCAGCTTGTAAGTCCGAAGCACGACCGCCTCCTCCCGGTAGAGCACCGCCGCTAATCCGGCCCCCGCCGGCCTCGCGTGTTGCCGAAGCGGCGATCCCTGGCTTGGAACTCCCTGACCGCCTCGCGCAGGTGCTCCCGCCGGAAGTCCGGCCACAGCACCTCAGTGAACACCAGCTCACTGTAAGCCAGCTCCCAGAGCAGGAAATTGGAGATCCGGTACTCCCCCGACGTCCGGATGACCAAGTCGGGATCGGGGATGCTCGGGTCGTAGAGGTGCCGCCCTATGGCTTTCTCGTCGATCTTCCTCGCCGGTACCCCCTCCTCGACAAGGGCCCGCACTGCGTCCACGATCTCCGCCCGGCCCCCGTAGTTGAAGGCCACCGTCAATGTCATGGCCGCGTTGTGCTCCGTCAGATCGGCCGCCTCGTCCATCCGCCTGATCACCCAGCGAGGCACTCGCCAGTCCCGCCGGCCGATGAAGCGGATGCGGACGCCGAGGGCGTGGAGGTCGTCACGGCGGCGCGTGAGGAGCTGGTCGGCGATCACGTTGAGGAGGAACCGGACCTCGTCGCCGGGCCGCCGCCAGTTCTCCGTGGAGAAGGCGTACACCGTGAAGTAAGGGATGCCCATCTCGAGCGCGCCCTGCGCGGCATCGAAGAGGGCTTCCTCCCCGGCTCGGTGGCCCTCGGTGCGGGGCAGGCCCCGCTTGGTGGCCCACCGCCCGTTGCCGTCCATGACGCAGGCCACGTGCCGGGGTATCCGGTGCGGGTCCAGGCCGTCGAGGTCCATTGCGAGCACGGTACCTTCTTGCGCCCGTGTGCCCCCGCCGCCCGGTGCCGCCTCAGGGGGAACCAACCCGCGCCCTGACCGGAGCCAGGAAGTCGACCACGTCGGAGCGATGCCGGGTGCGGCGCATCGGCGGTAGCGCCCGGACCAAGTCCCATTTGTAGCGGGCCGTCCCGAGGCGCTGGTCGAGCACCGCCACCACTCCCCGGTCGTCTGCGGCCCTGATCAACCTCCCCGCCCCCTGGGCCAAGAGGGTGGCGGCGCGAGGCACGTCGATGACCGAGAACGCCGCGCGCCCCAGTCGGTCGCGGCGCGCCTGGAGCAGCGGGTCGTCGGGCCGGGGGAAAGGCAGCTTGTCCATCACCACCAAGGAGAGTGCCGGACCAGGCACGTCGACCCCCTGCCAGAAACCCATAGTGGCGAACAGGCAGGACTGCTCCTCGCCGGCGAAAGCCTCGACCAGCGCCGACTTCGGCAGGTCCGCCTGGGTTAGTACCGTCCAGGGGATGCGCCCCCTGATGTCGTCGGCGGCAGCCTGCATGGCGCGCCAGCTGGTGAACAGAGCCAAGGTCCGGCCGCCAGCCGCCTCGATCAACGCGGCGAGCTCGTCGAGCATCGCCCGCTCGTAAGCCGCCTGGCGTGGATCGGGTAGGTGGACGGCGCAGTACAGGAGGGACTGAGCCTGGTAGTCGAAAGGGCTTCCCACGTCCAGCTCGTCGTAGGACCCTGAGGTCAGGCCAACGCGCTCACCCAAGCGAGGCGGGACGGTGGCGCTGGTGAATATCGCCGTCGGCGCCGCATCGTCGCGCCAGAGAAGGTCCTGCAGGGTGGCGCCTACATCGATGGGGGCCACCCGGAGCACGGGGGCATGGGACGGACCTTCCACCCAAGCTACTTTGCCGGGTGCCAATCCCAGCACTTGGTCGATGTCGCCGAGCATGCCGATAACCGCCTGCTGAACCCGCTGGCGGCGGGGGCCGTCGTCGCCCGCGCTCCCGCCTCGGCCGATGGCCTGCCCCTGGGATGCTCCACCCGGGCCGCCCTTGCGCACCGCCGCCCCGAGGGCCGCCACCCGCTCCCGGATCAGCCGGAGGCGGTCCGACAGCTCATCGGGCAACGGCTGGGGAAGGCGCTGCCCCACCGCGGGTGCCAATGTCTCCGCCAGGACGCCCGCAGCCTCCTCCACTGCCGCCGCGGTGTTGCCTTCAGCGATCAGAGGGCGGGCGGCGCGTGAAAGTGCCTGCAGCCGGGTGCCGGTCACCTCGAAGCCGAGACTGGCCGACGCAATGTCCTCCAGCTCGTGCGCCTCGTCGAACACCACTATGTCGTGCGACGGCAGCACTCCCCCGCCGGCAGCCAGGTGGGTGGCGTAGAGGTGGGTGTTGACGACCACCACGTCGGCCCTCGAGGCCCTGTCCCTCGCCGCCTCGGCGAAGCACACCTCCCCGGAAGGGCACTTGGAAGCTCCGGGGCAGTCCCTGACGCCGACGCTGACCTGTGCCCAAGCCTGGACGCTGGGCTCCCACGGTAGATCGGCCCGGTCGCCGGTGGTCGCCCGCTCACCCCACTCCACCAGCCGGCGGATCTCGCGCCCGAGACGCCCCAGGCCGGCGTCGAAGGCAGCCGCCTCCCCTCCCCTGCCAGGTCGGCCCCCTCCTCGCCGGTCACCGCCCCGCCCAACCACGAGGGGCGCTGGGGCCGGCTCACCACCCATGGTCAGCTGCACGTCCGGATCCCGGGCGATACCCCCCCGAGCCCCGTCCGAAGCGGCTTCCAGGGACAGCTGCTCCCCGGAGCCGGCGATCTCCGACGCCCGTTGCCGGCACAGATAATTGCTCCGCCCCTTGAGGACCGCCCACGTGAAGGGCGCACCGAGGTGCTGCTCCAACAGGGGTAGGTCCCGTGTCGCCAACTGGTCCTGGAGTGCCTTGGTGGCGGTCGAGACCACGACCCGGGCCCCGAGGACCAACACCGGCACCAGATATCCGAGGCTCTTGCCGGTACCGGTCCCGGCCTGCACGATCAGGTGGCGTCGAGATCTCACCGCTCGTCCAACCGCAGCCGCCATGATCTGCTGGGCCGGTCGTTCCTCCTTGCCGGCGAGGACGCCGGTGACGCGCGCCAGAGCCGCGTCGATCGTCGGGTCGATCACCACCCCGCCGCCAGCCTCGGACACCTCGCGCACGCTAGTGCCGCACGGGTGGCGCCAACCGTCCGTGAGAGCAGCGGCCTTCTCGGGAACAGTCGAAAGCATGCGTCTGAGAATCTTCACCGAACCCCAGCTGGGTGCCACCTACGACCAGCAGCTCGCCATCGCCCGCTGCGCCGAGGAGGAAGGCTTCGACGCGTTCTTCCGCTCGGACCACTACTTGACTATGGGTGGCGACGGTTTGCCAGGTCCGACAGACGCCTGGACGACCCTAGCCGGCCTGGCCCGCGAGACCAGCACCATCCGACTAGGGACCATGGTCACCTCTTCCACCTTCCGGTTGCCAGGGCCTCTGGCGATAGCCGCCGCCCAGGTCGACGCCATGAGCAGCGGGCGCATCGAGCTCGGGCTGGGTGCCGGCTGGTACGCCGAGGAGCACGAGGCCTACGGCATCCCGTTCCCCCCCACACAAGAGCGCTTCGAGCGCCTGGAGGAGCAACTCGAGGTCATCACCGGGCTGTGGTCGACCGAGGTCGGCGCCACCTTCGACTTCACCGGGCGCCACTACACCATCCGCCGGAGTCCTGCGCTCCCCAAACCAGCCCAGCCGGGTGGGCCCCCGATCATCGTCGGCGGCACCGGCCGGAAGCGGACGCCGGCGCTGGCCGCTCGCTTCGCGGCCGAGTACAACACCCCCTTCGCCGCGCCCTCCCAGGTGGCGATGCTCAATGCTTCGGTCACCCAGGCGGCCGAAGCTGCCGGGCGGGATCCCTCCGCCATCCGGCGCTCGTCGGCCGTGGTGGTGTGCTGCGGCAGCAACGACGAGGAGGTGGCGAGACGGGCCGAGGCCATCGGGCGAGACGTCGACGAGCTGAAGGCCAACGGGGCATGCGGGACGCCACCGCAGGTGGCCGAGCGGCTGGGCGAGTGGGGATCCGCGGGCGCCGAGTCCATATACCTCCAGTGCCTGGACATGACCGACCTCGACCATGTCAGGCTGATCGGCCGGGAAGTCGCGCCGCTGGTCGCATGAGTCGGGGTCCAGACATCACAAACCCGTGCTCTGGTGCGGGTTACTGATGCCTGAGGCGGCGACCGGCAGCCGGCAGGTCGCAACGCGGATGTCCGCTGCGGTCACGGACGCCGAAGCCGGCGCTCAATATCCGAGTCGCTCCAACGCCTTGGGGCGTGACTGCCACTCGCGGTCCACCTTCACGAACAGCTCGATGAACGCGCCGGCCGGCAACTGCTGGCGCACCCGGGTGCCGACCTCTTTGAGCACCGCTCCCCCTTTGCCGATCACTATGCCCTTCTGCGAGTCACGCTCGACCAGGATCTCCACGCGGATCCGTGGCCACTCCCACTCGGTGACCCGGCACGCCACGGAGTGGGGCACCTCGTCCCGGGTGACATGAAGCAGCTGCTCTCTGACCAGCTCTGACACCCAGAACGCCTCGGGCACGTCGGTGACCATGTCCGGGGGGTAGAGGGCAGGGCCGTCGGGAAGTCGATCGATGATCGCCTCGACCAACGCGTCAACCCCCTCTCCCGACTTCGCCGACAACGGGAAGTACTCCGCGAGGCCCAATGACGCGGCGCGGGTCAGCTGGTTGAGCACCTCGGCACGGCTTGCTGCGTCGACCTTGTTGACCACACAGAGGGCGGAGCCGGGAACCAGGTCGGCGACGAACCGGTCCCCTTTCCCGACGGGGGCTGTGGCGTCGAGGACGAAGAGCGTCACATCGACGCCGAGTGCGCCCGCAGCGGTGTCGTTCAGCCGCTTGCCAAGCAACGTCCTCGGCTTGTGGATCCCGGGGGTGTCGACGAACACGATCTGGGCGCCGGGCCTCGACAGCACACCCCGCACCTGGTTGCGGGTGGTCTGTGCCACCGGTGAGGTGATCGACACCTTCTGGCCGAGGATGGCGTTGAGTAGCGTCGACTTGCCGACGTTGGGCCGCCCCACCAGGGTGGCGAAGCCGGATCTCACGACAGGCCGGCTCTCACTGGTCGGCGGGTGGGTGCTCTGCGGCGACCGGGGGGGAGATGCGGACCTTCCCGATACGCCGTCCCGAAACCCCTTCGGCGGTCAGGCGGTGACCCTGGAAGTGGACCTCTTCGCCCTCGGTCGGCACGTGGCCCAACTGGCTGTAGATCAGGCCCCCGACGGTGTCCCAGCTCCCCTCGGGAAGTTCGGATTCGGTGAGTAGTGCGTTGACCTCGTCGATCGGCATCCGGGCATTGACCACCACGGTGCCGTCCTCCAGCCGCTCGGAACCGATCTCGGCCGTGTCGTATTCGTCGTGGATCTCACCGACCAGCTCCTCCAGAAGGTCCTCGAGGGTGACCAGCCCGGCTGTACCACCGAACTCGTCCACCACTATGGCCATGTGGTAGTTGCTCGCCTGCATCTCGGGCAGCAGCTCAGCCACACGCTTGCTTTCCGGCACGAACTGGGCCTGGCGCATTATCGAGGTAACTGGGTCATCCTCCTTCCCCTCCCTCTCGGCGCGCATCAAGTCCTTGACGAACACCAAGCCGATGACGTCGTCGATACCTTGGCCATAGACGGGTATCCGGCTGTATCCGACGGCGATCGCGATGTCGACCACATCCTCGATCCGGGCCCTCGCCTCGACCGCCACCATGTCGGGGCGCGGCACCATGACATCGCGCACCACGGTGTCGCCGAAGTCGATGATCGAATGGATGAGGGTCCGCTCACTGACCTCGATGACCTCCTCGTCGGCGGCGGTGTCGGCCATGGCCCGCAGCATCTCGTCCGAGGTGTAAGGCCCCTGCTTCATACCCTTGCCAGGAAGGAGGACGTTGGAGATACCGATCAGGCCACGGGTCACCCAGCGCAGCGGAGCGAAGGCATACAGCAGCCGGATGGCCGGTGCCACGCCGAGGGCGGCCCGATCGGTGTGCTGCACCGCCCAGGTCTTGGGGGCCAGCTCCGCTACGACGAATATCACTACGACCTCGAAGGCAGTGGCGAGCACCACACCCAAGCCTCCGAACGCGTGCTCCGCCACGACTCCGACGAGGGTGGCCGCTACCAGGGTGCACAGCTCCAGAGCGAAGAGGACGACGGGGAGGACCCGCTCCGTCTGCTCGACCAAGCCGAGGAGGGTGCGCGCCCCCCGCCTGCCCTCCTCCTCGAAACTGACTGCCCTGACCCTCGGCGTACGGGTGATCGCCGTCTCCGACGCGGCCAGGAACCCGGTCACCAGGATCAAGATGGCGACAACGACGACGAGGACGACGTCTCGGCCCCCGAAGTTATGGGATCCGGCAGCAGCAAAGACCGCGGCTGGGGGTTTCACGGCGCCGCTGCGCCCGGCGCGCCGTCGCGCTCGCTGGTGGCGCCGCTCGACCGGTGGTGGCGACCCAAGAGCTCACGCTCCTTGGCCTCCATGAGCTCCGCCTCCTCGTCGTCGAGGTGGTCCATCCCGAGCAGGTGCAGGACACCATGGACGACCAGCAGGGCCAACTCGTCGTCATAGGTGCCGGCGTGGTCCGGCGCGTTGCGCAGCGCCACCGCCGGGCAGATCACGACATCGCCGAGAAGGGTCGGCACGCCGTCAGCGTCGGAGCTGAACCCCGGCCCGGTGCCGCCGGAGTCGGGCGATCGCCCGCTCTCCGCCGGTTCCTCGTCGATGGGAAAAGCCAGCACGTCGGTCGGACCCGACTTGCCGAGAAAACGCTGGTTGAGATCAGCGATGGCCTCTTGATCGACGAACAGCATCGAAAGCTCGGCGTCACCACGGATGCCTTCATCGGCTAGCACCGCTTCGGCCAACCGCACCCACCTCAGGGTGTCAACGGGGGCGTCCTGCTGCTCGTCGGCGGCGAAGACCTCGACTGCCATGACCCGTCACCCCCTCCCGCACAGGCAAGGCTCACGCCGGCCGCCGAGCGCCCATCGCGACGCCACCTCAGCTCCTCGACCCGTGCGCAGCGTGCCCGGGGGCTGCTGCAAGCTCGTAGGCGCTGACAATGTCCTGCACGATCCGGTGCCGGACGACGTCTCGGCGGCCGAGGTGGACGAACGCCAGGCTCTCGATCCCGCCCAGCACGGCCTCGAGTCCGATCACACCGGAGCGGCCCCCGGGGAGGTCGACCTGGGTGTCATCAGCGGTGACGACAACCTTGGACCCGAATCCGATGCGGGTGAGGAACATCTTCATCTGCTCCGGCGTCGTGTTCTGGGCCTCGTCGAGAATGATGAAGCTGTTGTTGAGCGTCCGGCCCCGCATGTAGGCGAGCGGGGCGACCTCGACGGTCCCCGCCTCGAGGAGGCGGCGGGCGCCCTCGGTCCCGAGCATGTCGTAGAGGGCGTCGTACAGAGGCCGGAGGTACGGATCGATCTTGGCCATCAAGTCGCCGGGCAGGAAGCCCAAACGCTCGCCGGCCTCCACGGCGGGCCGGGTGAGAATGATGCGGTCGACGGACTTGGCCTGGAGTGCCTGCACGGCCAGGGCCACAGCTAAGTAGCTCTTGCCGGTGCCGGCAGGACCGATCCCGAACGTGATGGTGTTGGCAGCGATGGCTTCGGCGTAGCGCTTCTGCCCACTGGTCTTCGCCCTTACCGAACGTCCACGCGACGAGCGGAGGACCTCCGCTGTGAGGACTTCGGACGGTCGCTCGTCGGCGCGCACCATGTCAATAGTGCGGTGCACGACCTGGGTGTCGACGGCTTGACCCTGTTCGAGCAGCAGGCGCAGCTCGTCGACCAGCCGGGCGGCGATGGCCGCCTCCTCGCCCTCCATGGTGAACTCGTTGCCGCGCGCGACGATCCTCGTCCTGTCGAAGGCCCCCTCGACCAGCCGGAGGTTCTCGTTGAGGGGCCCCACCAGTCGCGGCATGAGGTGGTTGGGCACGGTGACGGTGACGGTTGTGGGCACGGGCGTTCTGGCCAGCAAGGGTACCGCCGTGGCGGGACCAGCGCGAGCCTCGCCGTCCGATGCCGACCTCACCCCGGCGGCCAGCCAAGCTGGCGGCCACCGAGGACGTGTAAGTGCAGATGGGGCACCAGGTTGCCCGCATCATCACCCACGTTGAACACCAGCCGGTAGCCGGACTCAGCGATGCCCTCGCTGGCCGCCACCCCCTGGGCGACCGCGATCATCTCCATCAGCACCTCGCCGTCGGCGGGTACCAGCTCACCTGCGTTGGTGATGTGGCGGCGGGGGATCACCAGCACGTGCGTCGGGGCCTGAGGATCGATGTCTCGGAACGCGTAGGTCGTCTCCGTGGAGGCAACCTCGCTCGACGGGAGGTCGCCCGCGAGAACCTGGCAGAACAGGCAGTCATCGGCCATCGGTCGATGACGCTACCGTCGAACGCGATGGCGGACGACGATCCCCCCTCCTCCGAAAGCTGGGACGGCATGGACCTCCGACTCGTGCTGCGGCGTTGGGCCGCGGACGCATCGGCCGCCGACACTGCCGCGTCGCGGAGCCGGGAGCGATGGCTCCGCCATCAGGCCGGCGAGTCAGCCACGCTCATCGGGGTCCTGGTCGACCTGGCCGAGAGGGGCCGCGCCGCTACTGTGACGACCCTCGCCGGCGTGCACACCGGGGAGGTTGTAGGCGTCGGGCGAGATTTCTGCGTCATGGCATCGCCGGGATCGACCCTCCTTGCGCTCTCGAGCGTCGTCAGCGTGGCCCCGCTAGAGCCGCTCGTTCACGGGTATACCGCTTCCCCGCCCGCCGCCTCCGACGGTGACCGAGAGGCACCCCTCGATCTCGATCTCGAGGAGGTGCTGAGCCGATTGGCAGCGGACAGGAGCCCGGTGCGGCTAGTGCTGGCGGGAGGAACCGCCGTTACAGGCACCCTCTGGGCCACGGGTGACGGGATCGTTGTCTGCAGGAGCGAAGGGCCGGGGCGGCGCATGGTCACCGTCGTGTGCGCTGCGGTGACCTCCTGCACGCCGAGGTAGCGCGATCGGGCTGCACCAGCTGCGTCGTCGAGGTGTAGGCGTACGGGGCGTGGACCGGCACTCAGGTGCTCGCCTCGTCGGCGATCTCATGAGTGGTCTTGGGCTCTGGGTACAGGTGCTCGAGACTGCCAGGAGCTATCCGCATCCTCTCGATGAAGCTCTCGATGTCCCCCTCCTGGAGCCGGATCACCCGACCCATCTTGTAGGCGGCCAAGTGGCCCTCGTCGATGAAGCGGTAGAGGGTCCGAAGGGTCACACCGAGCCGTTCGCAGGCTTCCTTCGTGCCCATCCAGCGGATCGCCTCGCTCATGGAGTCCAGCGTAGCGCTCGGATAGACAAATGCGTAGATTCTCGATAGATTTCATGCGTGAATGGAAGGCATGACGCGCTTCCGGGGGGCTGGCTGCGACAACGCTCGCGCCGATGCCGATCCGGCGACGGAGACGTGGCAGAGACCCCCGTTGGCGCCACTCCATGACGGCGACACATGCCGGCCCGGCCGAGGCCGGTCCCTCCTCGGCGGGCCAGGTGGGGCGCCGCCGCCCACTGCCTACCGGACGGGCCGTGGCCGGAGGCTTCTTTGTGGCAGTGGCGGTCGTCGCCGTCTTCGCCGCCTGGCTGACTGGCACCGCTGCGTCGGGCCGCGCTTGGGTAGTCGCCGCTCACGACCTACCGGCTGGTACTCGCTTGCGGGCTCGGGACCTGGGGACCGAGACCATGACGCTGCCAGCTCAGACCACCGGCCACCTGGCCTTCGGCAATCCGGCTTCGCTGGTGGGTCGGGTCCTCGACGCGCCCATGCGCGCCGGGGAGCTACTGCAGGCGGGAGACCTATCTTCCCAGGCGGGCACGCCCAGCCTGCGCCCGGTGACCGTGGACGTGGCCCCCGCCGACGCCAGCGACGTAACCGACGGGATGGCGGTCGACGTCTTGGTGACCGATGGCTCGAGCCCGTCCTCACCGACGTCGGTGGTGGTCGCAGGCGCTCGCTTGCTCGATGTCGGCCGCGCCTCGGGAAGCCTGGTCGCCGGCACCACGGGTACCCAGGTCACGCTGGGCGTCTCGACATTGGGCCAGGTGACCAGCATTGTCCATGCCGCCCAGACCGGCACCTTGTCACTGATCGAGGGGCGCGCCGGCGACCGGGCCGCGCCGGGAGCCGGCTTCGGATCGGGCACCTCGTTGTTCGGAGGCTCGGCTACAGGAACCCCCGGCGGTTGAGCGACGAGCGCCCGCCCGGCGGCGACTCACGAGGCGGCCATGACCTCCAGTGACCGATGGGTATTGCTCGGGCTGGCGAGAGGCCGGGCCGAGTGGTTTCGGGATGTCGGCCAGTGGGCCACCTCCTCGAGCATCGCTGCCGAGTTCATCAAGTGCGTGTCGGTGGAGGAGGTGCGCGCCCGCTTGTCGTCAGGAAGACCGCACTCCGCCCTGCTAGTTGACGTAGCCGCCTCCGGATTCGACCGGGACCTGATCGGAGCGGCGGAAACCGCACGGACCCCGGTCATCGCGGTCAGCGACGGCCGGGAGGGACGCTGGTCGCCCGATCTCGGTGTCGCCGCTTGGCTCCCGCCGGAGTTCGGTCGTGAGCAGCTCCTCGAAGTGCTGGCAGCCTACGGCCGCTCGGTCAGCCGTGCCGACACCCTCCCGCCCCTGCTCGGCGACGAGGGACTGCCACGATGGAGGGGACGCCTGATCGCGGTGTGCGGGTCGGGCGGTGTAGGCACCTCGACCGTCGCCGTGGCGTTGGCCCAGGGTGCGGCGCGCGACGTCCGATACGGGCGCCGAGTCCTGCTAGCCGACCTCGCCCTGCGGGCGGACCAAGCGGTGCTCCACGAGGCACCGGATCTCGGGCCGGGCTTACAAGAGCTTGTCGATGCTCACAGGCGCAGCCGCCCGGTCCCAGAGGAAGTTCGGGCCATGACCTTCGACGTACCCGCTCGCGGATACCAGCTGCTACTCGGGCTGCGCCGGGTATCGGCTTGGTCGGCGCTGCGTCCGCGCGCGACCGAGGCCGCCATCGACGGACTGCGGCAGGCATTCCAACTTACCGTGGCCGACGTTACCGGCGACCTCGAGGGGGAGGGCGATGGCGGCTCGATGGACGTCGAGGAACGGAACCACCTCGCCAGAAGCACCACGGGCACCGCCGACGTGGTGTTCGTGGTCGGCGGGCCGGGCCTCAAGGGAGTCCACTCGCTTGGAAGCCTCGTCACTGCGGTCACCGCCAGCGGCGTGCATCCCCGCCGCGTGGTCCCGGTTGTCAATCGGGCCCCTCGCCATCCGCGCGCCCGCGCCGAACTGTCAGCGGCGCTGGCAGTGGCTACAGGCACGGCGGGGCCGGTTGGAGGAGCAGTATTCACGCCGGAGCGCAAGATCGACGAAGCCCTGCGTGACGGTAGGGAGCTCCCCGGCTCAGTCGTGGAACCGTTGGTAGGAGCCATGCGAGCGGTGCTCAAGCTCCACGCGGACGCAGCACCGGCCGCACCTGCGCCGACCCGGATCGAGCCCGGATCTCTGGGCCGCTGGACTGGTAGCGAGGGCGTGGACTCATCGTGAGAACCCCGCAGAGGCTTCGATCGACTCTCCGCTGCGCCACCTGTCAGAAGAGAGTCAGTCGGCCGAGGTCGATGCCACAAGAGGGCGTCGTAGTCGACCTCGACGCATCACTGGCAGTCCGCCGGCGCAGCGCGCCCGCCCTCGTCGAGGTCCGCTCCGCCCTGGAGGCCGGAGACCCCTGCGGGCTCATGACCCTGCCCGTGGTAATACTTGCCGCCGCGCAGGTACGACGCCACCGCAGCCACGAGCGATGCGAGGATGGCGAAGTCGAAGGCGTAGTGGAGGCCCGTGCCGAAAGGCGAAGAGATCAACTGGGGGAAGAAGCTGCGCCCAGTGAGGTGCGCCGCCTGCGCAGCGGTCACGTGATGGAGCGCCCCCGAAGGCCCGAGCAGCTGCTGGATCGGGTTGTAGCCGAGGAGGGCCGAGAAAAGGCTCGCTATCGGAGGGAGGTGGGCGACCTGGTGCGCCGCCGGGGCGGGTACGCCGTTGGACACGAGACCGTTGTACAGGTGGCTGGGCAACGTGGACGACAGCCCGACGATGATCACCGTGAAGAAAACGCCGATCGAAAGGACCGTGGCCGCGTTCTGGAACGTAGTCATCATGCCGGCTCCTGCGCCGCGCTGGTCGGCCGGCAATGAGTTCATGACTGCGGCGCGATTGGGAGATCCGAACACCCCCATCGAAAGCCCCATCAGCAGCAGGATGAGGCCGAACCACACATAGCCGAAGTTGATCGGCAAGACCTCAAGCAGTCCGAACGACGCGGCAGCCCCGATCATGCCTCCCGTGGCGAAGGGCCGCGCCCCGTAACGATCTGACAGCACGCCGGCGATAGGTCCGGCGATCAGGAACCCGATGGTGAGTGGCACCATGTAGATGCCAGCCCACAAAGGCGTGCGCTCGAAGTTGTAACCATGCTGCGGCAACCAGATCCCCTGCAGCCAAATGATCAGGATGAACTGCAAGCCGCCGCGCCCGAGGGCGCCGAGCAAACCCGCGATGTTGCCGGCAGTGAACGCCCGGATCTGAAACAGGTGTAGCCGGAACATCGGATCGGGCGAGCGCGTCTCGATCACCCCGAAGGCGATCAGCGTGGCGATGCCTCCTCCGATCGCAGCGAGGACACCGGGGTTGGTCCAGCCCATGGTGTGGCCGCCGTAGGGCTGGATGGAGTAGACGATTCCCGTCAGCAGTGAGATCAACCCGATCGCGAAGGTGACGTTCCCGGCCCAATCGATGCGGGACTCGGACCGCTCGCCGGTGTCCACCAGCTTCAGGTAGGCCCACACCGTCCCGAACAGCCCGAAGGGCACGTTGACGAGGAACACCAGTCGCCAGTTGATGGGCGAGAGGAGACCGCCCACCAGGAGCCCGATGAAGGACCCGGCGATGGCGGCCACGCTGTTGATGCCGAGCGCCAAGCCTCGCTCGTTCTCCGGGAAGGCATCGGTGAGGATGGCGCTCGAGTTGGCGAGCAGGAAGGCCCCGCCTACGCCCTGGAAGATGCGCATGATGATCAGCCAGAGCGCGCCGGCGGCCCCGGTCATCCAGGTCACCGACAGGAGTATCGAGAAGAAGGTGAACACTGCGAAACCTAGGTTGTACATCTTGACCCTGCCGTACATGTCCCCGATGCGGCCGAAGCTGACCACCAGCACGGCGGTGACCAGGAGGAAACCCATCAGCAGCCACAAGAGGTAGGACGTGTTGGCGCTGGTCAGGGGGTTGAGCTTTATCCCGCGGAAGATGTCCGGCAGCGAGATGATGGTGATCGACCCGCTGAGGGTCACCATCAGGATGCCTATCGTGGTGTTGGAGAGGGCGATCCACTTGTAGGAACCGGGGCTGCCGCTTACGGAGGCGGCCTCGGCGACCTCTTCACCGGGGGGTACCGCTGTGGTGCTCATGCCTTCCTCGCTGGTCCTCTCCGTCAGTTGCAGTGGTCGCCCGATCATGTAGCGCGTGCCTGGGAGATCAACGCCGACAACTGCCTGAACTGTTCCCCCGGCTAAGCAAATCTTCGGTGGCCTGACGGCAAGCAGTGCATCGGCGGGCGGCGTCGGGGGAACCCGCGTCGACGACGCCGATCACGCCGCCAGGCCGCTCTGGGCCGCCAGGCGCGCCTCGGCCGCCGCCCTGTCCGCTGCCGGCGGAAGGGCCAGCTTGGCCGTGCCGAAGAGGGCGGCGAAGGCCGCCCGCACCGGCACAGCAGCCGGCGCCGGCACCCAGGGCAGTCCGTAGAGCCGCCGGACCTGCCGGGGCAGTAGGCCGATGGCGGCAGCGTCCAGCACCGCCCAGACAGGCCGCAACCTGGCAGGCAGCGGCGGAGCCAGCACGGTCCGGGCAGCAGCCCGGCTTATCGGCGAGCTGACCAGTTCGACCGTACGGAAGTACACGCGCAGCGCCGCAACCGATGTCGGCACCAGCTCCGGAGGGGTGCCTACCAGCTCCGCCATGCGCACCATCTCCGACACGTACCTGTCGGAGTCGGCGGCGGAGAGACCGCCGCCGTAGCGCTGCTTGGCCGAGAGGAGCGAGTTGACCAAGACGTTGTGGACCCAGGCGAGCAGCTCGGGATCATCGGCCCGGTATGCACGACCGGTGATGGTGTCGATACCGCGGACTCTGGCGTGGATGGCGCGAACGTGAGCTCCTGCCCGCTCGGCATCCTCGGTCGAGCCGTAGGTGGCCGTGCTGACGAACCCGGCTGTGCGCTTCAGCCGACCCCAGGGGTCGCGGCGGAAGTCTGAGTGCTGGTCGACGCCGGCCATCGTCAGCGGGTTGAGAGCCTGTACTAGGAGAGCGCGCATCCCGCCGAGCAGGCTGACGGGATCACTATGTACGTCCCACGTGACGCTTCCGGGTCCGAAGAGGCCGACCTCGGGTGCCATGACTCTCATGCTGCCACCGCTGCGCCGGCTATGCCCCGATCAGGGTCGGCGACCCTCAGCCTTGACTCCGGGCGTGGTCGGTCTTGACAATGAGCACGTCGCAGGGCGCATGGTGGGAAATGCGGTTGGGCACGCTGCCGAGCACGAACCGCTTGGCACCAGCCATGCCCTGGCTGCCGACGACGATCAGATCGGCGCCGGCTTGCTCGGCGACCTCCAGTAATGCCTCCCCGGGGGCGGCGTCGATGGAGAGCGTCCGGATGCTGGCGACTCCGCGCTTCCTAGCCAGGTCGCCGGCGGCTTCCAGGTGCGCGGCGACGTCCTCCTCGGGGTTGATGCCATGCGCTATGTCCTCGGGGGCCGACGCCATCTCTGCCTCTAGCCGGGATCTGTCCACCGGTCGGTAAGCAGAGACGATCACCAGCTTCGCATCGGCTTGTGCGGCCAGCTCAGCGGCCCGTCCCACGGCCTCGGAGGCCGTCGGCGAACCGTCGGTGCCGACCACGATGGTGGCGTACATAGAGTCTCCCCCCTGCGGGCTGGGCCGTGGCGTTCGGTCGCGGATAGTACAGCCCGTGAGGGTGGTCCGTCCGATTTGGAACGATTCGGTCGGTCTGACAAACCGCGAGATCGGGCACCGCCGGCGCGATCAGATGTCGACGTCGGCGGCCTCGGGTCGGCCCGCTGCCTCCGGGGTCGGGAGGTCGGCGAAGAACGCCGGAGGCTCCCGCCAAATCGATGTGTCGGGCTGGCGACCCCCAGCCGCCTCCGTTTCCCTGATTGCCTCCCACACCCGCTCCGGCGTGCACGGCATCTCCACGTGGCGCACACCGAGGTGGCTGAGGGCGTCGACGACCGCGTTGTGGATCGCCGGGGTCGACCCGATAGTGCCCGACTCTCCGATCCCCTTGGCGCCCAGGGGGTTGAGCGGTGTCGGCGTCTCGGTGTTGGTCGTCTCGAACGACGGTAGCTCTGCGGCGCTCGGCATCCCGTAGTCCGCCAGGGTGGCGGTCAGCGGATTGCCGTCGTCGTCGTAGACCATCTCCTCCCATAGCGCCTGCGCCATGCCTTGCGCGATTCCGCCGTGCTGCTGGCCTGCGACGATCAAAGGGTTGAGGACCCTCCCGCAATCGTCGACCGCGACGTGGCGAAGCGGGCGAACCGCCCCAGTGTCGAGATCCACCTCGACCACCGCCACGTGAGCCCCGAACGGAAATGTGGCAGCTGCCTGCTTGAAGTCGACCTCTGCCGCAAGCGGCCCGACGCCATCGCTGTCCGCCAGTCCGGCCAACTCCGCCCAGGTCACGGCCCGGGCCGGGACGCCGGCGACACTCACCCGCCCGTCATCGGTCGCCACGATATCGGCCGGGCTCGCTTCCAGCTCCGCCGCAGCCAAAGAGCGAGCGCGATCCCAGACCAACTCTGCCGCAGCCCGCACAGCATTGCCTCCGACCTGTAACGAGCGAGAACCTCCCGTGCCGCCCCCTCGGGGTACCAGCGCGGTGTCGGACTGGACGAAGCGGATCTCGCCCATAGGGATCCCAAGCCGGTCGGAGACGATCATGGCGAAGGACGTGGCATGCCCCTGACCGTGCCCCGACGTGCCCACGCGGATGGTCGCCCCTCCGTCGGCGTCAACGGTCACCGCTCCGAACTCCTGGCCTCCCCCGCCGGCGGTGACTTCCACATAAACGGCGACACCGATGCCGAGGACGACCCGATCCCCCTTCCGGCGTCGCTCCGCTTGCTGCGCCCTGAGTTGCTCGTAACCGGCGAGACGTACCACCTCGTCGAGAGCGCGGCGATAGTCCCCGCTGTCGTAGGTGGTGCCCATCCTGGTGGTGTAGGGGAAGACATCGCCGTCTATGAGGTTGCGCCGGCGCAGCTCGACGGGATCGATGTCGAGCTCGTCCGCCGCTAGGTCCATGACCCGTTCCAGGAAGGCGGCGGCCTCCGGGCGTCCGGCTCCGCGGAACGCGCCCATCGGAGCGGTGTTGGTGAGTGCCGCAGCCACGTCGTACGCGAGCGCAGGAACCCGGTACACGCCCTGCGCCATCATCTTGGTGGGCCCGAGCGCCAGCGCCCCTCCGAACCCGGCGTATGCACCGGCGTCGCCCACCACCCTGGCCCGCATGCCGGAGATCCTGCCCTCGGCATCGAAGCCCATCTCGATGTAGTCGACCTGGCCCCGCCCCTGCATCGTGAGCAAGTTCTCGGACCTGGTCTCGACCCAGCTGACCGAGCGGTCGAGCTTGCGGGCGGCCGCCACGACCACCACGTGTTCCGCAGCCACCCCGGCCTTGCCTCCGAAACCACCGCCGACATGGGGCGCGACGACTCGCATCCCTGCGGGATCGATATCGAGGATCCGGGCCAGGTTGGAGGCGAAACCGTGCGGCATCTGGGTGGACACGTAGACGGTGAGCGCATGATCGTCCCCGTCGCCACCGGGCATCGCGAGGATGGCGTTGCCCTCCATGGGGACGACGGCGATCCGCTGGTTGACCATCCGCAGGCGGACCACCCGCGCCGCATCGACCAGTGGGTCGGCGTCCGCGGAGCGCACGCCAGCCGCCAGGTTGGTGCCGAGGGCCTCGAACTGCAGGGGCGCGTCGGCCGAAAGAGCGGCCTCGGGGTCGACTGCAGCGCGCAGCGGCTCGTAGTCCACCTCGACCAGCTCCGCCGCATCGACGGCCTGGGCTCGAGTCTGCGCAACGACCACGGCGACTGGTTCGCCGACGAATCGGACCTTGTCCACGGCCAGCGGAGGTCGGGCGCACGCCGCGTTGAGAACCATGAAGGAGTGGAACGGCGCAATGCCCAGGTCAGCCGCCGTGAACACCGCGAGCACCCCCGGTGATCGCCGAGCCTCCCCGGCCTCGATGGAGCGCACCAAACCGTGAGCAAGCGGCGAGCGCACGAAAGCAGCGTGCGCCACGCCGAGCGGCGCACGGTTGCCCACGAAGGTGCCGGCCCCGCGCAACAGCTCCGGATCCTCGACCCTACGGACATTGGTACCAAGCAGCGAACCGGGCATTCCACCGACGCTAGCGGGCCCCTACGACGAGGCGACGCCCTGGTCCAGATCCGGGGTGCAGGAGGTCGGCCACCCTTCGTGAGACAAACACGCACGGTGTTGGCTAGGATCAACCGTCCGCGTAAGGGGTGCCGATGAGCGACGAGATGACGACGAGCTACGCCCGCAAGGTCGGACAGCGTCTTCGTAAGGTGCGCAAGCAACAGCGGCTCTCCCTGCAAGCCGTCGAGCTGTCTTCGGAGGAGGAGTTCAAAGCCTCCGTGCTCGGCGCCTACGAGCGCGGAGAGCGCGCTATCTCCGTGCCACGCCTGCAACGGTTGGCGCGGCTCTACAACGTGCCGGTCGACCAGCTCCTGCCCAGGGACGGGGGCGCCGAGCCCGAGTTGGATGCTGCGCCCGACGATGACGACAGCGGCACCAAGGTCACGATCGATCTCACGCGCCTCGAGCAGGCTCCAGTGGCAGACCGCGAGCTCATCTCCCGTTACCTCGGGATGATCCAGGTCCAGCGCCAGGACTTCAACGGGCGAGTGCTGACCGTGCGGGAGGAAGACCTTCGGGCCATGGCCTGCCTGCTCGACACCCGCCCGGAGCTCATGCGCCGGCGCCTGGAGGACATGGGCGTGCGCCACTGAGCGCCCGACCGCGATACACCTGATAGGTGGTCCCTCCTCCCACGACCCCCGGATTCGGGGTATACGTGCACGTCCCGTTCTGTACTCGGCGGTGCGACTATTGCGCCTTCGCTACCTGGTCCGACCGCCATCACCTCATGTCTTCCTACGTGTCGGCCTGCGCCGACGAGGTCGGCCGGTACAAGCAGTCGGGTGCCCTGCCTCCCGTTACCTCTGTTTTCTTCGGCGGGGGCACCCCCTCGCTGCTGCCTGGGGACGACTTGGCCAAGATCCTCGCGGCTATCCCGCGCGCTGCGGCGGCCGAGGTCACCGTCGAGTGCAACCCGGAAACGGTCAGCGAGAGGTTGTTGGACAGTTACGCCCGCGCGGGCGTCACTCGACTCTCTTTCGGAGTGCAGTCGATGATGCCGCACGTGCTCGTCTCCCTCGGCAGGGACCACGACCGGGAGGCTGTCACCCGCGCCGTAGCTCTGGCCGGTGAGGCCGGGTACGGGGATGCCTACAGCGTGGACCTGATCCTGGGCGCCGCAGGTGAAACCGTCGGCGACTGGCAGTCGACGCTCGAGGCAGTGCTGCGACTGCGCCCGCAGCCGGCTCACGTCAGCGCTTACAGCCTCACGGTCGAACCCGGCACCCCCCTCTCCCGAGACCCGACGCGAGCCCCGGACCCTGACGACCAGGCCGACAAGTACCTGCTGGCCGACCGCATCCTGGCCGATGCCGGCCTGCAGTGGTACGAGCTATCCAACTGGGCCCGCCCCGGCGCTGAGTCCCGCCACAACCGGCTGTACTGGTCCCAAGGCCCGTACGTGGGCATCGGGTGCGCGGCTCATTCCCATGCCGTGCTCCCGGGCGGCGATAGCCGACGCTGGTGGAATGTGCGCACCCCCGACCGCTACATCGGCTTGATCCAAAAGGGGGACTCTCCGGAGGCAGCCTCGGAGAGCCTCACTCCGGCGCAGCGGGCACTGGAGGGTCTGCAGCTCTCGCTTCGCACCTCGACTGGGGTGCCGGCCTCCGCCCTGCCGACCGCCGACGAGGATCCGGTGCTGGAGGGACTGCTGACCTACACCGATCATCGAGCGGTACTCACCCCCGCCGGACGGCTGCTGGCCAACGAGGTGGCACTTCGTCTACGAGCGTGAGGTGCGGAGCCGACGGCTTCGACTCAGAGCGTCCGGCGCCCCCGACGCCCGGGCCGGGTGAGCACGAACTGCACGGCCATGATGAGAACGGCCACGCCCAGCCCTCCCAGGGAGATCTTGGCGAGCACCGGGTCAACGTGGGCGCTCTGCGCCTTAGTCGTGAAAGGTACCGTCGACGGAGCAGAGGGGAGCCGGCCCTTGATCGGCGCCACAACGGGGGTACTCGGGACCACCGTCGTCGGCGGGCTCGAGACGTAGAGTGCGGACACGTGCGTACGAGCAGGCGGCCCGACTGCTGCAGCTTGGGCAGAGGCTCCGGTAGCTCCCCAGACCGAGAGCCCGATCGCCGTTGTGGTGGCGCAGGCTCCCGCGATCGCCGCCACCCGGATGACCCGAAACGCCCGATGCACCAAGCCATTCTGCCGCAACAGGGCGCCCTTGGCATCGCCGGCAGCCTTTCGAGGCCGACCCGGCGGTTCAGGGCACGACCGGGGGAAGCACCACGGTCATGCCCGGAAGGACGAAGTCGGGGTTGGCGGGGTCCGGCAACCTGGCACGGTTGAGCTCCACCAGCTGCCACCAGTACCGAGCGAGCATTTCCGGCGCCGGGGGACGTTCGAGCACGCCGGTCAAGGTCTGCTCAGCGACCTTCCACAAATGATCGCCGGGGACCAACACGTAAGTGGACCGCGCCGGCTCACCGCCCGCGATGGCAACCGGATGTCGGAGGCCACGACCCGGCACGGGCGCGGCGAACGCCCCAGCGGGAAGAGCGCTCGAAGGAGGGCCGGCCGCCGTGATCGCAACGGTCGTCGGGGAAGCCGCAATGGCCGTGACGGCGGCGGCCGTAGGCGAAGGTGCGGGGGCAATGATCCCCGCGGTAGTCGACGAAGCTTCCGGGGAAGTGACCGGAGCCATCGTCGACGAAGGCAGGGGAGCAGCGATCGCCGGGGCGGCGGCGGTCGCAGGCAGGGGCGGGAGCCGGCGGAGCACCGGTGCGTCGGCTGAAGGTCCGTGACTGTCCGGGCGCGCCAGCGGAGATGCCGGCCCAGGCACAGCACGGGGACTCCCGGTCCACACCAGTATCGGGGCACCGTTGGCAGTAGTGACGTTGGATGCCGAGGCCCCGCTCGGGGTCATCACTGTGGCACCTAGCAGCAGCACCGGCAGCCCGATCGATCGCAGCACCAGCGCTCGGCCCGGCAGAGGCAGCCGGAGGAACGCCCGGAAGCCGGAGCCGAGCCGCGGCCGCTGAGCGAGCTCCGCGACGAGGCCAAGGGCAACCAGATACACCCCAGTGGCCATGACGAAGAGGCGGAGCAGCGCTATAGCCCCCACCTCCGCTCCGTCCAATCGCAACCGCGCGTCGAACGCTTGCGTGTGCCACGGAGCGGGCAGAGCCAAAGAACCCCGCGCCAGCTCGGCCAGGAAAGCCATCCCGGCCGCCAGGCCGACCCACCACGCCAACCGCCGCCCGGTCATCCTTGCGCTGCCGGGTGGAGCATCACCGGCGCCATCCCTTGGCGCAGGACCTTCAACCCGTCGCATCCTCGGGACCCTGGCACCACGGACAGGGACACGGCACGGGCTACACGCCCGAGCGGCCGCGCGGCGACGTCGACGCCGGGCGTTGGCCAACGGTAAAAGGCCCACACCCTGCCGTTACCAGGCCTCAGCACAGCGGGCAGGGCGACGGGTCCGCAATCCCAACGCCCGAGGACGACGACATCACCCGGAGAGCCGACCGCGAAACGCCCCGCAACCGTGGTGAGCACGCCGCCTGGCATTGCTACAGGAAGGCAATTGCCGTCGGCGGCGGGGCAGCGTCGGGGACCGCTGTCGCCGTCGACGTTTGGCCCGATGACGGCCAGCGATCCCACAACCAGCGCCAATGCGGCCAGCACTGCCAGACCTGGCTTGCGGCCTGTGTATATATAACGCCGGCGGTCGCTCTCAGGGAACTGCGAGGCTCTCGGTGCCGCGTGGCTCCGGGCGAGCGGGCGGCGGCTGTGCCGGCGCGAGCTGTGCCGGCGCGAGCTGTGCGGCGGCAGGCAAGTGTCCTCCCCCACTGGCGCACCGGCGTCCTCGGGCCCGGGAGCGAAGAGGCGAGGCTGGGGCCGCGTGGAAGCCAGGCGGCGGCCGAGGATCCCTACATCGTGCTGGTGCCGGACGGCCGGCCTCAGGGCGCGCCGCAAGCGGCGCCACTCGCCACCCGACGCCCCCGCCGGCAACAGGCACTCGAGGATCTCGACGAGGGTGCAAGCGTCGGCGGCCTGCGACCCGGGATCGACCGTGCGCCTTGCAGATCCAAGACCACACAGGACGGGGCGCCCCTCTGCGTCTATGAGGATGTGCTCAGCCCCGAGGTTGCCGTGAACCCAACCGAGGGCGTGGAGATCCCCGACGATGGTCGCCAGCGCCGCTCCCAGGCCGGCGACCTCCGGAGCGCTCAGAGAGCAGACGAGCCCGTCTGCGGCACTCCCAACCCAGCGGGTGCGCAACTGCCAGCCACCCTCTGGCGCTGGGCCTGACTCGATCAGGTCAACCAGCCCCGGGTGGCGCAACTGCGACAGCAGGGAGGCCTTTGCCTCCAGGGCGTCGCGCTCGGCGAGGGTCGTCGCCTCCATCACATGCACCGCCCCTCCATCAAGATCCTCGCGCCGTCGGTGCACAGCGAAAGTATATGTAAATTACTGAAACACATCAAGAGTTGGGACACGTTACCGGCACGAAGGCAGCCGGCTGCGAGGACTCTGGTATCGCCGTGCTGGTTGCGGCCGCAGTCGCCTCGGCCGACACCCAGCGGTGCCCGAAGCCCGGCAGCAACCTTCCGAACACCGCCTCCACCTCTGCGCTCGCCCGCACCCGGATGACCGGTCCGGCGACGGCAATTGCCAATGTCAGGGCATGCAGCTGTCCGTCCTGCTGCGCCGCCACGGAGCGACACACCACTTCAGCCGCAGCCGCCGGGTCGATGACCAAAGCGCCGGAGCCGTAAAACGCGGCGTCGCCCAGGGCGGCGGTCGCGGCGTCGTTGGTCGCGCCGGCGGTGGCATCAGCTAGTTGCCGCTGGCCCAAGAAGCCAACAGCAGAGTCGACAGCCATAGCGCCGAGGAGCATGAGCACGAGGAAACCGACAGGCACCAGTACCAGCACGCTCCCCCGATCGTCTGTGCGCGGCACCCTCACCCGCATGTCGACGTCCCGGATAGCCCGCTTCGGTACGGGTCGACGATCTCCGAGTGCTGCGCAGTGACCTCCTCGGCCCGGCCAGCGACACCTATGATCGGCAGCTGGACCAGCGGCGCCCGATAGGAAACCACCACGGTCACCCGCACACAGCGCCCAAACGGGGCACCCATGATCGCCACTGTGCTGCGGGTCGGGTCGCGACCGTACCCTTGCAGCGTGGCCGCCGCAGCCTGCCGAGCCCGAGCGGCGGCCGCGGCCGCATCGGGTGCTTCGACGTAGGTACGCGTTGCCTCCCGGCTAGCGGCATACAGGGCCAGCTTCGTGTCTACGACCGACCACGCGTTGCCGACCATGAGGGTGCCCACCACGAACAGCAGCAGCCCGAACACCAATCCATCGGCGCCTCCCGCGAACCCGTGATCCCCCCACTCGCGCCGTCGGTCCCCCGGCAGCCGCACAGCTACCGCACCCGCTCGGTGCGCACCCTGATGGTCCGAAGTATCGACCCCAGGCCTGGGATCGGTACAAAACCGGGAGGGTACGCGCGGACCTGAAGCACGACTTGCTGGCCGTCGACCTCCTCCCAGGTAAACACTGTGCGCCGAGCCCCGAAAGCCCCCAGCTGCCGGATCGCCGACGCCTGGGCATCGGGAACCTCCGCCGCCGGCACAGGGGCGGTCGCCACCCGGTGCGCAGCCTGGAAGGCAGCCGAGGTCAACACAGAGGTGGCGTACAGGCGAACCAGGACCTGCACGGAGACGAGCAATAGGATCATGAAGATAAGGAACCCGACGAGCGTCCCCACGATCGCGGTCCCCTGCTCGTCGGCAGCCATATCGACCCGATCTCAGCAGGAGCTGGTGGTCTGGCCGATGCAGGTGTTGACCTGATGGTCGATGTTCTTGGCGGTGCGTTGAAACGTCGCGTTGAACGCCACCCACATCCCTACGCCGATGAACGCCATGATGAGCACGGCGATCGCTGCTGAGATGACGCCCTCCCCCCTCTGGTCTTGACGCCGCCCGCCCGGACGCAGCCGGGACACGTGTGCGTCATGAGCGGCGGTGGCGATGGCGGACACGTCAGTCGCTATCTGGTCGTCGGGCGTGAAGAGAGCGGGCAAAATGACTCCTTCGGTGGCAGTCAGGCGTTGGCGAAAAGGCGGAGCGCGGCAAGGAACGGAACGGCCAGGAGAATCACTCCGGGAACGAGGGTGGCGACGGTGACGGGCACCCAGACCTGTTGGGCTCGCCGCTCCAAGATCTCGGTGGTCCGGCGCTGAAGGTCCCGCCTGGACTGGCGGGCTTCGGTGCTCACTAGCCTGCCGAGATCGCTGGTCTCGCGATTGAGCGCCAGCACTGCGACCAGACGGTCCAGTCCGTCTATTCTCACCACCTCAGCCCATTCTCGAAGGGCGGGTCCTTCGCCGACCCCCTGGCGTATCCGGTTGGCGACGACTCGCAGGTCCTGGGCGCAGCAGCCCTGACCTCGAGCGGCAACGCGGCTGATGGCTGCACCCAGCGAATAGCCGGCGTTCAGGAGCATGGCCATCTGCTCGCTGACCACTGGCAGCTCCTGGCCGACGGTGCGTTGCCAACCCTCAGAGGCTGCGGCCAGGCGCTGCTCGACTAGCAAGAACGCCAGCAGGGGTCCCGCTCCCACACCGATCAGTCCCACCGCTAGGGGCACCCCGGCGGCCGCGACCAGCACTCCTCCGAGAAGACCGACGCCGCTCCATGCCAGCTGGCGGGTGCGAAAGCCGGTGACGTCGAGCGAAGAGTGGACTCGCCGCAAGCGCAGCTCCAGCTGTTCGCTGACTCCGAAGATACCGGCAACCCGATCCCCGGTCGCCTTTGCCAGCGGACCAATGACATCCTTAAGCGACTCGACCGACACCAGCCCGTCACGCGCCCTTTCGGCACCGGGGTGGAACGGGCGCAGCCGCTCGGCCAGGCTGGGCCGCGAGAACCAGCGGAACCCGGTGAAGATCAGCGTCGCGCCCAGCCAAAGCAGCAGCCCGGCACCGATCAGGACGCGGCTCACGAGAAGCCCCTCGTGCTGCGCCCCGATCTTAGAAGTCGGCGCCCTAGCAGCTTGTGGCCGCCCCCGGCCCGAACCCACGAAGCGAGGACGGCCGGGACAGGCGCCGCGACGCCAGCTGCCCGGTGCTCGTGATCATCCTGCTCGGACTCCGACACGAACGACTCGAGAAAGACGCGCGGTTCGAGGGGCAGGCGCATGAGCCGACCGCTCCAAACCCAGCAGGCCACGACTCCCAGGAGACCTATCGCGACCGCCACCTGGCCGCCCGCCGTCTCGTACGCGGATCGACCAGTGCCGATCGAAAGCCCCGCCAGCGCCATCCCTAGCGGGACCAGGAGGACGAACCGGCGGGCGAAGCGCACCCCCGCCTGTTTGACCTCGGCATCTCGTCGGCCTTGCAGGTCGGCGATGCGATCCTCGATCAGGTCTCCGAGGCGGCGCTCCAGCTCGCTGCCCCCGACCTCGTGAGCGACGACCAGCGTCTCGCACACGACGTCGGCCGTGGCGTCGGCCAGAGCGTCCTTGACGACATCGAGGGTCCTCCCGAAGTCGGTCGAGAGGAGCCATTCCCGTTCCGCCGAGGCAAAGCCGGACCTCATCTCCTCCGGCGCCCGCCGACCCACCTCGAAGAGGGCCTGCGGTACGGAGCGCCCGAGCGAGCCGGTCAGGAGACGCAACTCCTCGAGCATGCGGGGCCAAGCCTCCCGGGCGGCGCTGATCCGCCGCGCCCGGCGACCCCGATAGGACGCCACGGGGAAGCTAGCGGCAAACGCGCCTGCGACCACTGCAGGGAGCACTCCCCCGAACACCGAGAAAGCGATCGCGCCACCAAGGGCGAACAACACCCCCATCGTGGCGGCAAACTCCGCCGGGCGCACCTGCTCGAGGCCCGCCTGACGCAACCAGTCCTCGACGCCACTGCGACGGTAGCGGCGCATCTCGCTCGGGCCGGGGCGGAGACCAGTCCAACCGAAGGCCACTGCGGTGTAGAGGAGGAAGGTGCCATAGCCGGCCAGCGCCGCGGCCAACACGCCTAGCACCGCAAGGTCCAACCGTCGGCCATCTCCCGGAGGTCGAAACCGGCCAGCTCCAACGGACGCGCTGCCCGCACGGGCAGGTTGCCCGTCCACGTCAGCGGAGCGTCATGGCGGGCACGGGCAAAGATCGAAGTCGTGGTAAAGGCGACGTTGTCCGGTCCCACCTGGAGGTCCTCGACAGCGAGGACCTCGGTGACCCTGACGGCACCCCCCTGGCGCGCGCAGTGCACGACGATGTCGACCGCCTCACTAACCAACGCCGATAAAGCCGAGACAGTGAGCTCCGACCCGGATTCGGCCAGCTGACAGATGAAACGCAGTCGCGACAGCGCCTGGCGAGCCGACCCGGCGTGGATAGTGGTGAAACCCTGGACGCCAGACGAAAGCGTTAGCAGCAAGGCCAGCGCTTCCCTGTCACGGACCTCCCCGACAATCGCCACGTCGGGAGCCATACGCAGGAAACCGGCGACCAGGCGGCGCAGGTCTACCTCCTTGCGATCCGCTCGCGCCGGGCGGGTCTGCATGTGAGCCACATTTGGCAAGGGCACATCAGTCTCGAATACCTCCTCCGCGATCACCACTCGCAACGCCGGGTCCAGCTCCGCGGCCAGACACGCCAGCAAGGTCGTCTTGCCCGATCCCGGGGCCCCGGCGACCACCGTCGACAGCCCGGAGCGCACGCAGGACCGCAGGAATGCCCCGGTCGTCTGGTCGAGCATCTGCTGCTCCACCAACTCGCCGAGCTCCCGGTAGGCGACCCCGGTGAACTTCCTGATATTGACCAACACATGACCATCCCGGCCGATATCGGCGTGCACGATGTGCAACCGTGCTCCCGTGTCGAGCTGGGCGTCCTGGAGCCCTTCGGCCGGATCGAGCTTCCGATGTGAACGGCTGGCGTCGTCGAGGATCTTGGTCAACACCCGTTGCAAATGCTCGTCGTCGTGGAACACCTCGTCGTGATAGCCCGACCGCCCGGTATGGCGCTTGCAGAAGATCACGTCCGGCGCGTTGATCATGATCTCCCATACGTCCGAGTCGTCGAGCAACGGCTGCAGCGGCCCATAACCCGTGAGGTTGCGCACGGCCCGCTCCGCCGCGACCTCCGGCTCCGCCACGTCTACTTCGCGCCGGCCGCGCTGGAACTCAGCGTGCCACTCCTCGAGCGCCTCGTGCACCAAGAACCGCATCGCCTCCGCGGCCCCCGCGCCGGCCATGTCCAACGACAGGAGCTTCGCCCGCTCCTGCACCGCCTGCTCGATCTGGCGCAACGGGGAGACCGGCTGCACTGATACTCCGCTCATCAGCCCAGCCTCCGCCGGTTAGCCACCGTTACGTACCACAGTGACGGTATCTCACCGTTCTCGGAGGATCAAGGGTCTTATCCCGCTCCCGGCGGCACGGCGGGGACGAAGTGTCACCCCTTCCCTTAAGACACCGATTCCGTGCGCGACGCTTGGCCACCGTTGTACTTCCTCACGCTTCGGAAGCCCTTGCCGACAGTGGGGGCTCCCCCGGATCATCTGCCGGCGCCACCAGTCCCGCCCGAAGGCTGGTGAGGAGCGCCCCGGCAGCGAGGGCGGCGGTCTCGGCCCGCAGCACGCCGTCGCCCAGGCCGACGGTGGGCAGCTCTAGCCTCTGCTCCTCGGGCGTCCATCCGCCCTCAGGCCCGACCAGCACGCCGATAGCCGGGGCAGGGATCCCGGGGACGGCGGCGGCCGTAGGCGCTACGAGCGCCGGCGGTTGGCCGCCGGGAACGGCGAGCAACCACCTGACGCCGGGGTCGACCGCCGGGGCCTCGGGCGCCTCGATCGCTTCAGCGCCCGCTCGGGCGTAGCGCCCCGCGGCCAGGTCTTCGAGCTCGACGACGCCTTCCACGGTCGGCAAAAACACCCTCCGGCTCTGCATCGCGGCCTGCCTGGAAACCTCCCGGAGCTTCTGGAGATGGCGGTCGGCGCGATCGCCCCTCCAGTGCACGACACTCCGCCCACTGGCGACGACGACGATCCGGTCGACGCCGAGCTCGGTCAGCTTCTGGACGGTCCACTCCGGCCGCTCGCCCTTCGTCGGCACGAACCCCACTGCGATCGCAGGTGTAGGGGCCTCGGCTGTCATGACCGGACCGGTTGGCACTAAACGGGCCGGCGGAGCGAAGCTGCACATGCGCCACGATCCTCGGCCGTCGGAGGCGGCCACCGGCTCGCCGAGCTCGAGTCGCAGCACCCGGGTCAGATGGTGGACGTCAGCGGGATCGATGTCCAGCGCGCCGGTCGGAGGGGTCTCGGGGGAGAAATGCGACGATGCCACGAACACCATGGCCGAGGCATGACGAAGCTCAGCGTGCACCGAGAGGCCTCGACGTACAGGGGCGGCCGACAGCTACTTGAACGCGCCGCGGATACGCGACATCAGCCCGGCATCGGCCTCTGCCACCTGCTCGTCGCGCTCCAGCGCCAGCTGCCGCAGCAGCTCCTCCTGAGCCTTGGTCAGCTCTGTCGGGGTGTCTACGACGACTGTCACGAGCAGGTCACCCCTTCCGTGGCGACCGAGGTGGGGCACCCCCTTACCCCGCAGCCGTACCTGCCGGCCGCTCTGGGTGCCGCCTGCGACGGCTATCTCCTCGATGCCGTCGAGTGTCTCGAACGGGACGTGCGCCCCCAACGTCGCCTGAGTCATCGGCACGTGGAGTTCAGCCAGGAGGTCGGACTCCGACCGGGTCAGGGTGGGATGGGGCTTGACCCGCACGTGCACGTAGAGGTCGCCGGCGGGTCCGCCCCTCGGACCGGCTGCGCCTCGTCCGGGGAGGCGGAGGGTGGTACCGGTGTCCACACCTCCCGGAACCTCGACGACGAAGCTGCTCTCACCGCGAATCCTGCCCTGGCCCGCGCAGCTGGTGCACTTCTCGGGGATCTCCTGACCGAGGCCGCCGCATTGGGGACACGGGCCGGAGGTGACCATCTGGCCGAGGATGGACTGGCGCACCCGGCGCACCTCGCCGGCGCCCTGGCAGACAGAGCAGGTCACAGGCGACGTACCGGGCTTGGCCCCGCTGCCCTCGCAGGCGGCGCAGCGCTGGAGCACCCGGATGTGCATCTCCTGCTCGGTGCCGAAGACCGCATCGCGAAAATCCAGGTCGATGACAGCCTCGGCGTCCTCACCCTGGCGGGGCCCGCCGCGGGAACGCCCGCCCCCCGTTCCCGCCGAAGCGCCGAAGGGGCCGTTCCCGCCGAAGAAGGCGTCGAAGATGTCGCCCAGGCCGCCGCCTCCGAACGGATCACCGGATGCGCCCGAGGCGCCGGGTCCGCTGGCACCGAACATGTCGTACTGGCGGCGGCGCTCGGGGTCACGGAGTGTCTCGTAAGCCCGGGTGACCGCCTTGAAGCGCTCTTCGGTCCGCGCGTCGCCCCCGTTGGCATCCGGATGCAACTCGCGGGCCAAGCGGAGGTAGGCCTTCTTGATGTCAGCCTCGCTCGCAGTGCGGGGGACGCCGAGCTCCGCGTAGTAGTCGTCAGCCACCTGGGTGATCCGTTCTTCCGATTCTCGTGGGTGGGCTATGCGCCCTCGCTGAGCGCCCTGCCCAGCCGCTTGCTGACCACGGCGACTGCCGCCAGCGCCTGCTGGTAGTCCATCCGCGTGGGACCAAGGATACCGATGGATCCGGCCCTCTCCCCCTCGACGACATAGGGAGCGACGATCACCGAGCAGTCGGCCAGCGACGGCACGCCGTGCTCGGCGCCGATCGACACCGTCAGGCCCCGGTCGAGGATGTCGGTGATGAGCCCGACCACGACCACCTGCTGCTCGAGGATGCCGAGGACCTGGCGGATCGTCTCGACGGCGTCGAAAGCCACGGCCATCCGCGACGCTCCACCCACGAACACGTTGTCGCCGGCGGCTCCGGGCTCTGAGGCAAAAGAGGCGATGGCCCGACTCACCAGGCCATCGACGGCGAGATCCCCGGTGGGCGCAACAGGTGCCGGAGCCCCCCAGACGGTCCCGGTGAGGGCCTGCGACAGGTGGATCGACGCGGCGGATACGGAAACATCGGTGGTCTCGTCGGCCATTTCGACGGTGCGCTTCTCCACGGTGCCGTTGGACAGGATCACCACGACCAACGCGACCCGACCCCCCAGACCTACGAGTTGCAGGCTGCGTACGTACGCCAGCTCGTGAGAGGGACCGACCACCACCGCGGCGTAATCGGTCAGCGCCGACAGGAGTCGGCTGGTGTCAGCCAGCATCCGCTCCAGCTCGCCGTGGGCGCTGGAGAAAAAGGCGTGCACCTGCTGGCTCTTCGCCGGTTGCAGCTGGCCCTTCGGGGTCAAGTGGTCGACGAAGAACCGGTAGCCGAGGTCGGTCGGGATCCGCCCGGCGCTGGTGTGGGGCTGGACCAGGTAGCCATCGCGCTCGAGTGCTCCCATCTCGTTGCGGATCGTCGCTGACGAGACTGGGAGGTCGGCGCGTTCGGCCACGTGCGCCGACCCCACTGGTTGCGCGGTCCGGATGTACTCCTCCACGACAGCGCGGAGGATCGAGGCCTTGCGGTCATCGAGCATCGTCAGGAGACCTACGTTACCGGGCCGCCCCGCGAATCCTTGGGCGCAAGCCCCTCCCGGATGGGTAGTTCCCCTGCCCACCCTCCAGAAGAAGGACCCTCATGACCTCTGCAGACACCGCCACGCGTCCCATCCTCGCCTCGGGGACGTTCCGCCTCGCCGACCGCGAGGTCCACCGGCTCGGGTACGGCGCTATGCAGCTGACAGGCGACGGCGTCTGGGGCGAACCCCAGGACCGCGCCGAGTGCATCCGAGTGCTACGGCGAGCCGTCGCGCTGGGCGTCGACCTCATCGATACCGCCGACTCCTACGGGCCCTACGTCAGCGAGGAGCTCATCCGCGAGGCGCTTCACCCCTATGACGACCTGCTGATCGCCACCAAAGCCGGGCTGACGCGTACCGGCCCCGGCGAGTGGCTACCCGTCGGCCGCCCTGAGTACCTCCGCCAGCAGTGCGAGATGAGCTTGCGGCGACTCGGCGTGGAGCGTCTCGACCTGTGGCAGCTGCACCGCATCGACGCCAAGGTTCCGCCCGAGGAGCAATTCGGCGTGATGAGGGAGCTGCTCGACGAGGGCAAAGTCGGCGCCCTCGGCCTCTCCGAGGTGGCGGTGGCCGACATCGAAGCCGCCCGCCGGGTCATCCCGGTCGCCACGGTACAGAACATGTACAACCTGACCAACCGCCAGTCAGAAGCCGTCATGCGGTACTGCGAAAGGGAGAGCATCGGGTTCATCCCCTGGTTTCCGATCGCCTCCGGCGGACTGGCCAAGGCCGGGGGACCGGTCGACCACATCGTCAAGGAGACCGGGGCCAGCCCGTCGCAGGTAGCCCTGGCGTGGTTGCTGGCCCGATCGCCTGTCATGCTCCCCATCCCGGGCACCAAGTCCGTGGCCCACGTCGAGGACAACTGCGCAGCCGCCACTCTGACCCTGACCCCCGCCCAGGTCAGCTCCTTGACCGACGCCGGCTGAGGGCCAGAGCTGGTCCTTTTCACCACCCTGGGAGCGGTGAGGCCGCGATCAGGCTCGCACCGCCCGGTACCTGGTCAGCGCCTCCGCGCGCTCTCGGGCGTGGTCGACGATCCGCGCCGGGTAGCCAGGGCAGGGCACACCCTGCTTCCACGGCTCGTGGACCGCTTTGCCGGCCACCCCACGCAGCTCGGGCACGAACTGGCGCACGTAGTCGCCCTCAGGATCGAACTTCGCTCCCTGGGTCGTCGGGTTGAAGACACGGAAATAAGGCGCTGCGTCGGTACCGGTGCCTGCCACCCACTGCCAGCCGTGATTGTTGGAAGCCAGGTCCCCGTCGACGAGGTGGGCCAGGAACCAGCGGGCGCCGCGCACCCAGTCGATGTGGAGGTCCTTGACGAGGAAGCTGGCCACGATCATCCGCACCCGGTTGTGCATCCAACCCTCGGCTCGAAGCTGGCGCATGCCAGCATCGACGATGGGATAGCCGGTGAGGCCCTGACTCCAGGCCCGGAAGTGGCGCTCGGCGTCAGCCCCTTCGTCCAGCTCCATGCTGGCCATCCGCGGCTGGAGGGCTCGCCGCGCGCTTCCGGGCACGTGCCACAACACGTCGGCGTAGAACTCCCGCCAGCAGAGCTCGGAGCGATAGGTGGCATCACCTCTGCGAGCGACGTCGAGGTCGGCGAGCAGCGTCCTCGGGTGGACACAACCCCACTTGAGATAAGTGGACATGCGCGACGTGTGCTCTCCCGAGGGACTGTCTCGCCGGGCGGCGTAGTCGGCGAGCGCTCCGTCCCGAAAACGCTCCCACCGCCGCAAGCCGGCCTCCTCGCCCGCCGTTGGCAGGCTCGCCGCGAGCGACGGAGACCCAGGGATTTCCCCCTCCTTGGGCCCGTCGGCCCAGCTGATTCGGGCGGCCCGTTGCGCGGGGACGTCCCAGCCGTACGACGCCCACGCCCGGGAGAACGGGGTGAACACCTTGAAGGGGGTCCCGTCACCCTTGACGACGCTGCCCGGATCCACCGCGTACGGGGAGCCCACCCAGTGCAGGGGGATGTTCTGGGACGCGAGGGCGGCGACCACTTGGTCGTCGCGGCTCCGGCCGTATGGCCCGAAGTCGGCGGCTGCATACACCGCCGATGCACCCACTGAGCGGCAAAGGTTGGCCAACTGCTCTGCGGGATCGCCGCGGCAGATGCTCAGGTGGCCGTCCGTAGCCCGGTCGACTGCTTCCAGGCAACCGACTAGGAACGCCCTCCTCGCCTCACCCGCCGGCCCCCACAGCCGATCGTCGAGGACGAACACGGGTAAGACGAGCCCCTCCTCGCTGGCCGCGTTGAGCGCGGGGTTGTCGGAGAGGCGCATGTCGCGCCGGATCCACCAGAGCACGGTCGGACGCACCACCCGGTCACCGTACGGGGCGGATCGGCTGTCGCGGGAGCTACTCCTCCAGACGAAGCGCTTTGATGAACGCTTCCTGGGGCACCTCGACCCGACCTATGTTCTTCATCCGCTTCTTGCCCTCCTTCTGCTTCTCCAGCAGTTTGCGCTTGCGGGTGATGTCACCGCCGTAGCACTTGGAGAGCACGTCCTTGCGCTTGGCCTTGACCGTCTCACGCGCGATTACGCGGCCGCCTACCGCCGCCTGTATCGGAACGTCGAACATCTGCCTGGGGATCAGGGTGCGAAGCTTCTCGGTCATGCGCCGGCCGTACTCCTGCGCCTGAGAACGGTGCACCACCGCACTGAAAGCGTCCACCGGCACTGCGTTCAGCATGACATCGATCTTGACCAGGTCGGCGGGCTCCCAGCCCGCCTCCTCGTAGTCGAGGCTCGCGTAACCCTTCGTACGGCTCTTCAACGCGTCGAAGAAGTCCATGACCACCTCGGCAAGCGGGATCCGGTAGACCAACTCCAGGCGCTCGGGCGAGAGGTACTCCATGCGTATCATCTCTCCCCGACGGGTCTGGCAGAGATCCATGAGGGTCCCGGTGTACTCGGTCGGCGACAGGATGGTCGCTTGTAGGAACGGTTCGTCGATGGAGTCGAGCTTCTGGGGCGGCGGCATCTCGGAGGGGTTGTGCACCTCCACCGTGGCGCCGTCGGTCAGGTGAGCGCGGTACTCGACGCTCGGTGCGGTGGCGATGAGCACCAGGTCGAACTCGCGCTCGAGGCGCTCTCGCACGATCTCCATGTGGAGCAAGCCGAGGAACCCGCAGCGGAAGCCGAACCCAAGCGCCCCTGACGTCTCCGGCTCGTAGGTGACCGAAGCATCGTTCAGGCGCAGCTTCTCGAGCGCCTCGCGAAGGTCCGCGAAGTCGTCACCGTCCACCGGGAACAGGCCGCAGAACACCATCGGCTTTGGGTCTCGGTATCCGGCCAATGGCCGGGGGGCCGGCCGGGCCGCCTCGGTGACTGTCTCGCCAGACCGCGCCTCACCGACATCCTTGATTCCGGCGATCAGGTAGCCGACCTCGCCCGGCCCGAGGGCGCTGGCCGGCGAATTGAGCGGGGTGCGCACCCCGATCTCTTCGGCGACGTGGGTGCGACCGGTTTGCATGAACCGCAGCTTGACCTCGGGCCGCAACACGCCTTCCATCACCCGGACCGCACTGACCACGCCCCGGTACTGGTCGTAGTAGGAGTCGAAGATCAGGGCCTGCAGGGCCGATGTCGGGTCGCCGGCCGGCGCCGGGATCTTCTCGCAGATGGCATCGAGAAGATCCGTGACGCCGATGCCGGTCTTGGCTGACATCCGGATGATCTGGTCGCCTGGAATCCCGAGCACCGACTCGATCTCCGCCGCGTACCGATCCGGGTCGGCAGCGGGCAAATCGATCTTGTTGAGGGCGCAGACGATCTCGAGATCATTCTCGATCGCCTGGTACGCGTTGGCGAGGGTCTGCGCCTCGATGCCCTGTGCTGCATCGATGAGAAGCACCACGCCTTCGCAGGCCGCAAGGCTGCGGCTGACCTCGTAGCCGAAGTCGACGTGGCCAGGCGTGTCGATCAGGTGGATGGTGTGGCCCTTCCATGTCACCCTGACGTTCTGGGCCTTGATAGTGATGCCCCGCTCCCGCTCGATGTCCATCGAGTCGAGGTACTGCTCGCGCATGTCCCGGGCGTCCACGGCTCCCGTCAGCTCCAGAATGCGGTCCGACAACGTGGACTTCCCGTGGTCCACGTGAGCCACGATGCTCAGGTTGCGAATGTGGTCCATCGGTGCTGCATCGCTCAAGCCGGGCGTCCAGTGTTCGGGGGCTGTTGGCAACCCAGTCTGGCCCACCCGGCGGCTGCAGTGGCCTACGCTGATCTACCCGGAACGGGATGCCGGATTCGGAGGAAGGGGGAGGACTTCGTGGCCGGGACATCTGAACCAGGAGAGGGTGCACCGCTGGTCGTCACTGTCTCTGCGTCCTATGGCGCAGGTGGCAGCGTGATCGCCCCCCGTTTAGCGGACCGCCTTGGTGTGCCCTGGCTCGACCGGCTGGTATCTTCCACCACGGCTGAGCGGGCCGGGCGGGGATCCGATCCGGTCAGGGAGGGGCTGAGCGACCGGGAAGAGGCGGCGACCCCGGGCAGTCGCCTGCTCCTCTACCTGGCCCGCGCGGCCGGTGCCGAGGTCATGACCCCACCTGAGAGTCTGATCGACCACAACGAGGTACTTCGGAGCCGGGCCGAGACCGAGATCCACGAGCTGTGCACCGCCGGCGGGGTCCTCCTCGGTCGGGCCGGCGCGGTCGTCCTCGCCCGCCGGCCGGCGACCTACCACGTACGCCTCGACGGGCCGCCGGCGCGCCGCATCGCCAGGGCGGCGCAGATCGAGGGCATCACCCAAGAGCAGGCCAGGACCCGGATGAACGACACCGACAAGGCTCGCTCGGTGTACGTCCGCCGGCTGTACCGGGTCGACCCGACCGACCCGTCCTTGTACCACCTCGTCCTCGACACGACGATTCTCACCACCGAGGGCGCCATCGACGTGTTGGCCCGGGCGGTGGAGGACTACGAGTCGAACTTGGCCGCCCCACGATGAGCCGGATGCGCCTGGTAGGATCTTCCGGTTCCATCTTCTGAGCGGTAGGACTCCTGTGGCGAACATCAAGAGCCAAATCAAGCGCAACCGCACCAACGAGAAGCGGCGCCTTCGCAACAAGGCCGCCCGCTCGGAGGTCAAAACCCGCGTGAAGCATGCTGTCACCTCTGCGGAGGCCGGCGCCGAGACCGCGGTGGAAGATCTGCGTGTCGCGGTCAAACGGCTGGACAAGGCCGCAGCCCGAGGCATCATCCACAAGAACCAGGCTGCCAATCGCAAGGGCCGACTGATGCGTCGCATCAACAGTCTCGCCGCTGCTACCGCCGGCGATGGCGCCACCGACGCCTGAGCGTCGGTCAGCTTCACCCGCGCGCCTCCTCTCGCCCTGTTGCCGGCGCCGTGCCCCGGCGCTCAAGTCACGAACAGGTCGATAGCCACCCCTACGCCGAAGACGACGACCAGCCGTCGGAGCAGCATCGGGTCGACCCGTTGGGCCATGCGGCTCCCCACGACCCCGCCCAGGAGTGCCGCCACCGCCATGACCGGCACCAACTGCCAGCGCACATGGCCCGTCACGGCGAAGCAAACTGCAGCGACGACGTTTATCAGGAACGACAGAACCTGCTTCGCCGCGTTGAGTCGCACCAGGCTGTCGCTGCAGAAGACGCCGAGGACAGCCAAGAGCATGATCCCCAGGCCTGCGCCGAAGAATCCGCCGTACACCGACGCCACCAGCACTGTGGCACAAAGTGCCGGGCCGGCAGCCGAGGTCGGGACAGCCCCGGTCGGGCCAGCAACGCTGCGGCTCTGCACGAGATCCCTGACCCGGTCCTGGGCCAGCAGTAGAGCGCACGAAGCCAGGACCAGCCACGGGACCACGGCACGGAATGTCGACTCGGGGGTGACCTCGAGGAGCAACGCGCCTGCCAAACCGCCGACGACAGCGAAAGGAGCCAGCGTCCGCATCCGGTCTCGCTGGGGTGTCAGGTCGTCTCGGGCCGCCACGCTCCCCGAGAGGTAGCCAGGCGAGAGGGCGACGGTATTGGTGATGTTGGCCGGTAGAGCGGGCACCCCGATGGCGATCAGCGCCGGGAACGACACGAGCGTGCCCCCGCCCGCGATCCCGTTGATACCCCCGGCGATCAATGCCGCGCCGCCGGCGACGAAATAGTCGAAGAGGCTGAAGGTGCTCATCCGGCCTCGCTCGCCGTCTGGGCGCTCACCGTCTGGGCGCTGACCGGGCCAACCGACACAAACGAGCCACCAGAACCTCCAAAGTGAGCTGCGGAGACCACTCGGTACCGCCCTTGAGGTCCACCTCGGCGTCGGCGACCAACCCGACCGCCTCGGTGACACCGGCAGGTCCGAGGCGTCTGGCGGCCGCAAGCGCCTTCTTGGCCGGGTAGGTACTTCGGCCCTTGGGTAAGCCCATCGCCGCCGCGGCCTGCGCTTCGGTCCCGATGCCAGCTCCGTCCACCCGCAGGGTGCCCTGCACGTGGCGGGCCAGGATCGACAGGATCACGAGGGGGTGGCGCTCGCCGGCCTCCATGAGCCTGTGCAGCAGCTCCAGGGCGACCTCGGTCCGGCCACCGTCGATGGCATCGGTGAAGTCCCAAGGAGCCACTGAGCCGGCAGCTCCCAGATACGGCTCGACCTCGGCTGTGGTGAGGCGTGCACCTTCACCGTAGGCGGCCACCAGGACCTCCAGCAGGGCGCCGAGACGACTCACGTCCTCACCCAGGTGGGCCTCTACCAGAGACTCGGCGTGGCCATCGAGACGGACGCCCGACGACCTGATGCGATCGCGTAGCCAGCCTTTGGCTTCCCGGCCCGATACCGCTGTGCCCGTGATGTGGCCCTTCGCCTTGATCGCAGCGATCAGCTTGGGCGCCAGGCGGCCGCCGCCGGCGGCCAGGATCAGCGCCGTGGACTCCAAGGGGTCCTCCAGGTAGGCGAGGAGGGGGGTGAGATCCTCGGTCCCCCAACGGCCGATGTCCCTGACTACCACCACCCGCCGGTCGGACAAGAACGGTGGCGTCCGGCAGGCATCGGCTACAGCGGCCAGATCGACCTCCTCGCCCCGATGATCCTCCAAGGCCACCGACCGGTCGGCGTCGCCGATCAAGTCGTCCACCAAGGCCCGCACGGCCTCTCCTACCAGGGTGGGATCATCTCCGTCGACCAGCCACGTGGCGCGGCGCTGCTCGGTCACCGGCACGCTCACGGCGACGCCAGGACGGCGGCCATCGTGTCGGCGACCCTACGGGCGGCGCGCACGTCATGGGCCCTAAGGATCCGGCAGCCGAGAGCCAGACCTACGGAATGGGCGGCGATGGTTGCCTCCCTACGCTCTCCCACCTCGAGTCCGAAGAGCACCCCTAGGAAGGTCTTGTTGGAGGCAGACAGCAGGAGCGGCCAGCCGAGAGCCGCCAAGCGCGGGGACGCCTGCAGCAGGGTGAGCGACTGCTGCGCCGTCTTGCCCAGATCCAGGCCGGCGTCGACAACGATCTGCTCGTCGTCCAGCCCAGCCGAGCGGGCCCACTGCCCCCGCTCCTCCAGGAAGTCGGCCACCGCCGCCACCACGTCGTCGTAGCGCGGATCAGGATCAGCGACGCGAGGTGCCAGGCGAATGTGGGTGGCTACCACCGTGGCCCCCGCTGCGGCCGCAGCCGGGAGGTACCCGGGATCAGCGAACCCGCTGATGTCGTTGCCGACGACCGCCCCCGCCCGGTACGCCTCGGCCGCCACCTCGGCGCGCCACGTGTCCACCGACAAGGGGACATCGAATCGTTCGGCCAGACCGGCGATGGCACCCACCACCCGATCCAACTCTTCGGCAGCCGTCACCTCAGGACCGGGGCCGGCCTTGACGCCTCCCACATCGAGTAGGTCCGCTCCTTCGGCTACCAGCCTCTCAGCGAGCCGGTAGAAGGCGTCGAGCGCCCAGTGCTCACCCCGATCGTAGAACGAGTCCGGCGTTCGGTTGAGAATTCCCATGACGAGACTTTGGTGGTCCAGGTCGTAACGGCGGGACCCCAATCTAAGATGCACTGACCGACCATATCCGGGCCTGCGACAGCCTCAGGCTCGAGGCAACAGGAGCGCCCTCAGAACAGGCGAGCGGTCAAGGCCTTGCGGTAACCGGCCGTGCGGGGATCTCCCGGACCGAGTACCTCGAGCAGGTCGAGGTACTCCTGGCGGGCCACCTCGTCGGACCTCACCCGGTCCAGGAGCTGGCCCAGCTTCACCTCGATTCCCTCGCCTGCGCCGGCGACGACATCATCGCCCACCCTGGCCTGGGCCACGAGGTGGCGCACCTCGGCGGTCTCCGGCAATCGCGCCAGAAAACCGAGCGCCTCGTCCTTCGACCCGGCGGTACCGGCCCCGACCAGCAGACCCGCTAGGGCTAGTACAGCCTTCTCGTTTGCCGGCTCCAACTCGACAGCCCTACGCAACGAGGTCTCGTCGCCGGCGGCGACGAGCAGGTCGACCTCGGTCGGCTCGGGGGCCAGGCGACCGATCCATTCCCGCAGTGCCGGCTCGGGGAGGGCTCCGACGAAGCTGTCGACCACCTTCCGGTCGGCAATGGCGTAGACCGCAGGGATGGACCGGACCTGGAACGTAGATGCGACACGCGGATTGGCGTCCACGTCCACCTTGACCAGTTCGACCCGGCCCCCGGTCTCGGCGACCACCTTCTCGATCATCGGTCCGAGCGTCCGGCACGGCCCGCACCATTCGGCCCAGAGGTCGACCACCACGGGCACCTCGGCGGAACGGTCGAGTACCGCCGTCTCGAATGTGGCATCGGTGACGTCCATGCGGACCTGGCTCCCTCTCTCGCCCTACATTGCTGAGTAATGAAACTGTTGCGTGATGACCGACCCAGACGGTAACGGTGCCGAGCCGGTGCTCCCGGGCATCGATCGCACCAGGTTAAGCGTCTGGTACGGCGCCAACATTCCCGGGACCGAGCTACCCCTGAGCTTCGAGCTGATCGCCGGCGGCCGTTCCAACCTCACCTACAGGGTGGTCGATGCGGCCGGCCACGCGACCGTCCTCCGCCGGCCACCGACCGGGCAGCTCCTACCCACCGCCCACGACATGGCCCGCGAGCACCGGTTGATCGCCGCACTGGGTCCCGCCGGCGTCCCGGTCCCGCCGGCCCTCGGGTTGTGCACCGACGAGAAGGTCACCGGGTCGCCGTTCTACGTCATGGGATTCGTCGACGGCTTCGTCGTCCGCACCGCCGAGCAGGCGCAGGCGGCCTGGGGCCTCGAGACCCGCCGTAGCGTGGCTAGGTCACTGGTCGAGACCTTGGCCCGGATCCACTCGGTCGACCCCGACGCTGCGGGCCTCGGCGACCTCAGCCGGCGCGAGGGGTACGTTGCCCGCCAGCTGAAGCGCTGGTACGCCCAGTACCAGGCGTCCAGGGACGAGGGCGGAGGACCGGACATCGGGTTGCTCGACGAGATCCACCTCCTTCTTTCGACGTCGATTCCAGAGCAGGGGCCGGCGACGGTCGTGCACGGCGACTACCGGCTGGACAACACCGTGGTCGGCCGGGACCACACGATCAAGGCCGTCCTCGACTGGGAGCTCTGCACCCTTGGAGATCCCATGGCGGATCTCGGGGCGCTACTCGCGTATTGGAACGAGCCCGGCGAGGAGAGCCCCCTCGGTCAGTCCGCCACTGGCGCCGAGGGCTTCCCGCTCCGAGCCGAAGTAGCCGACATGTACGCCGACGCCTCGGGCCGCGACCTGAGCCAGCTGGACTACTACTACGCCTTCGCGGTGTGGAAGGTGGCCTGCATCCTGGAGGGCGTCTACGTGCGATACGTCGCCGGGGCCATGGGCGAAGCCGGGTTCGACTACAGCTTCTACCCGGCCGCCATCGAGGGTCTGGCAAAGCGGGCTCACGACGCCCTCACCGCCGGCTGACCGGTGCCTCGTCGTGGTCCTTCCGCCCCCCAGCCTGGAAGAATGGCAGGTCCATGAGTGAGCTTGCCACCATCCACAGCCTGCCGGCCCTGGAAGATCCCGTGCTCGTGGTGGCCATGGAAGGCTGGATCGACGCCGGGTTGGCGGCAGCAACCGCCACCGCCGCGCTGCTCGAGACGATGCCCCACCAGCTGCTGGCCACCTTCGACGGAGATGCCCTGATCGACCACCGGGCGCGCCGGCCCGTGCTGCGAATCGTCAACGGCGTCCACAGCGGCCTGCACTGGCCGGAGATTCGCCTGCAGGCGGCCACCAGTCGCGGCGGGCGCAGCGTGCTGCTCCTCGTAGGGCCCGAGCCCGACATGCGCTGGCATCAGTTCACCGCCGAGGTCGTCGCCTTGGCCCAGCGCTTCGGCGTCACCCAGGTCATCGGCTTGGGGGCCTTCCCTGCACCCGTCCCCCACACCCGTCCGATCCGGCTGGCAGCGACAGCCAGCACTGCGGAGCTGGCAGCCGAAGTGGGCTTCCTACCCGTGACCATCGACGTCCCCGCCGGCGCCCAGGCCGCCCTGGAGCATGCGTTCGGCGAGGCCGGGATGCCGGCAGTCGGCCTCTGGGCGCGGGTACCGCACTACGTGTCGGCCATGCCGTACCCGGCTGCGGCCGCAGCACTGGTCGAGGAGATGGGTCGCCTTGCGCATGTCGAGGTCGATACCAAGGCTCTCACCGCAGCCGGGCAGAGCACCTTCGCCCAGGTCGAGCAGCTGGTCGCTGCCAGCGAGGAACATGCTGCCATGGTCCGCCAGCTCGAGTCCCAGCACGACGCCGAGGCAGAGGCGCCCCCGGCTCCGTTCGGTCCGCTGCCCTCCGGCGACGAGTTGGCCGCTGAGCTCGAGCGGTTCTTGCGCGGCCAAGGCTGAACGGGTTGGCCCCTGCGCCGGGCATCCCCGACCGCGGCGACTCGCCGAAGGTCACCATCGACCTACAGGCCGCCCAGAGCGCCGGCTACCGGGACCGCGGCGTGGCCCGCTACGCGATGGACTACACCACGGCCCTGGCCGAGCGGCACCCCGATCTGGTCGCTCAGGTGGCCCTGAGCCCGCGGTTGCCCCCGATCGGGGTGGAGCGGCTGATCGGCCGGGTCCCCGTGACCAGGGAATCCGGGCCGCTCGGCGGCGGGGACCCCGCCGCAGCAGGCGCGATCTTCCATATCCTCTCGCCGTTCGAGCTGGCGGTGGACCTTCGCCAGCTGTGGCCCCGCCACGTCTCCCGGCAAGGGATGCGGACGGTCGTGACGGTGTACGACCTGATCCCGGAGCTGTTCCCCGACATCTACCTCCGCGACGAGGGCCTGCGCCGCCGCTACCGGGCGAGACGGGAGCTGGTCCGGGCCGCCGACCACATCATGACTCTGTCTCGGTCGGCCGCGGAGGACGTCGTGGATCGCCTCGGGGTGCCCCCATGTCGGGTCACCATGGTCGGCGCCGCCCCGAGCGGTGCCTTCCGGCGACCACCGGACCGGACCAGCGCCCGCCACGAGCTGAAAGGCCTGTTGCCCGAGATCGACGCGGGCTTCGTCGTCTACAACGGAGCGGTCGAGCCCCGGAAGAACATGGAAGCTCTGCTCGAGGGCTACGCCCTCCTGCCGCCTGGTGTGCGAGCTCGACACCAGTTGGTGCTGGTCTGCAAGCTGAAGCCCCTCGAGCGCAACCACTTCGAGGTGCGCTCGCAGCAGCTGGGGGTGGCAGGGAGAGTGGTGCTCACCGGCTACCTGCCCGATGCCGCATTGGTGACCCTGTACCAGGCGACCGACCTGACGGTGTTCCCCTCCCTCTACGAGGGCTACGGCCTCCCGGTCGCCGAGGCGATGGCCTGCGGTGCGCCGGCCATCGCCTCTCACAACTCGTCGCTCGTCGAGCTGGTAGCGCCAGAGGCCACGTTCGACCCGTCCACCCCCGAGGCCATCGCCGCGGCGATCGAGCCGGCCCTCACCGATCCCTCGCTACGGGATCGCCTGGTTTCCTGGTCCGCTCGGCCCCAACCGACCTGGGCGGACGTAGCCGACCGGGCCGCAGAGGTATACCGCAGCCTGGGCGCGCCTCCGGCGGCCCGGTCGATCCCCGGGAATGGTCTGGGACGGCGATGGCGGCGTCGCCCCGTGGTGGCCTTCGTGACGCCCTGGCCACCTTCGCTCACGGGTGTGGCCAGCTACAACCACCGGCTCGTCGATGCTCTTGCGACCTATGCCGACGTCGAGGTGTTCGCCGACGGCGACCCGCTCGACGACGTCGCCGGACCGGACCGGCCAGGCCCCGGCCAGCTGGTGTCGAGAGACCTGGCCTGCGGTGGTTTCGACGCCGTCATCCTTGCCTTCGGCAACAGCGAGTTCCACGCCGGTGCCCTACGCCTCCTGAGGGAGGCTCGCCTGCCCTTCCTGGTGCAGGCACATGACATCCGGCTTGCCAACCTCTATATGCATTCGGCCCCGCGGGGGGCAGTGCCAGAGGGCTTCGAGCGGGCCGTTGCCTCCCACTACCCCGGCCTTCCCCAAGTCGTGACCGCTGGACGAATCCCCAGCGAGGTGGCAGCCAGCCAGGGCATCTTCATGCTGAGCGAGATCGTAGAGCGCTCCCACCTGACGCTCGTCACATCCGGCACCGCTGCCGAGCTGGCCCGGCTGGACTGCCGACCCGCCGACCGCAACAAGGTCGCAGTCTGGCCTTACGCCTACCCGGAAACCGTCGAGCGCCCCCCCGCCAGGATCGACCACAACCTCATCTGCACTTTCGGGCTGGTCAACGAGGCGAAGCGCCCCGACGTCGTGCTCGGCGCCGCCGCCCTCCTGCAGCCATCCCATCCCGATCTACGCCTGGCCTTCGTCGGGCCGTCCAGCACAGAGCAGAGCGACGCCATCCTCCGTCAAGCCGACCGCCTCGGCATCTCCAGCGCGGTCACCATCACCGGCGCCGTGGACGAAGACGTCTACGACGAGTGGCTGGGGCGCGCCGGCATCGCCGTCCAGCTGCGGGCGTACTCAAACGGCGAGTCATCGGGGGCGGTCGCCGACTGCCTGTGCCACTCGGTCCCCACCGTCGTGAGCTCCATAGGGCCGCAATCGGAGCTGGCAGATGTGACAGCACAGCTAGCCGCCGGCGCAGGAGCGCCGGATCTGGCCACCGTGATCGCAGCCATGCTCGCCGATCCCGACCGGGCATCGGCGCTCGGCGACCGCGGCCGTCAATGGGCGGCCGAGCGTTCCTTCGACTGGTCGGCCCGCCAGCTGTTCGAGCTAGTACCCCACCTGGGCGTCCCTCGCCGGGAAAGCGGCCGGCTCACGCCACCACGTTGATTATGCGAGGCGGCTTGGCGATCACCTTCTTAGGTGCAGAGCCACCGAGCGCAGCGGCCACCTTCGGGGCCGCCAAGGCCAGCGCAACCGCCTCGGCTTCGGTGATCGCGGGATCGACTTCCAGGCGCTCGCGAGCCTTACCGTTGACCTGGACGACCATCGTCACCGACGCCATCGCCAACTGGGCAGGATCAGCCGACGGCCACGCCTGAGCGTGCACGGATGGCTGGCCGGGATGCCGGCGCTCCCACAGCTCGGCGGCGACATGGGGGGCCATCGGCGCCACCAGCAGCAACAAGGTGTCGACGGCGAAGTCCACCGTAGAGCGAGCCAGGCCCTCCGGTGACCCGAGGCGGGCATGGAGGGTGTTGACCATCTCCATCGCCGCGGCAACCGCCGTGTTGTAGGACCACCGCTCGTAGTCCGAGCTCACCCGCTCGATCAGCCGATGGGTCGCTTTCTCCACTTCGAGATCATCGGGGGACGGAGCCCGATCCACGACGGTGGCCCGTTCGACGCCCCCTATACCCAGTCGCCACAAGCGGTTGACGAACCGGCTGCACCCCTCGATCATCGAGTCCACCTGTTCGGACCACTCGAAATCCTCCTGCGGCGGCCCGACGAACAGGTGGAAGAGCCGCAGCGAATCCGCCCCGACGGTATCGAAGTAGTGGCTCGGCGCTACCGAGCGTCCCGACGACTTGGACATCTTCTTTCCGTCAGCGGTGATCATGCCCTGGGTGAACAGCCGGGTGAACGGCTCGCGCACGCCTGCGGGCACCAAGCCGACGTCGGCCATCGCCTTGGTGTAGAACCGGGCGTACAGCAGGTGCAAGATGGCGTGCTCGATACCACCGATGTACTGGTCGACGGGCATCCACCTCTCGGCGGCCGCCTTGTCGACGGGCTCATCGGACCAGGGGTCGGTGAAGCGCTGGAAGTACCAAGACGAATCGACGAACGTGTCCATCGTGTCGGTCTCCCGCTCCGCCGGGCCGCCGCAGCGCGGGCACGTGGTGCGCAGGAAACCGGCGTGGTGGCGCAGCGGCGACTCCCCCGTCGGCAGGAACTCGACGTCGTCGGGGAGCAGGACCGGCAGCTGGTCCTCCGGGACGGCGACGATGCCGTCAACCGGGCAATGCACCACCGGGATCGGGCAGCCCCAGTATCGCTGCCGCGACAGCAACCAGTCCCTCAGGCGGAAGTTGACCTTGGGCCGGCCGATGCCCTGCGCCACCACCCAGTCGATGGCCACCCGCTTGGCCTCGGCGGTGTCGGTCAGGCCGTCCAGCCACTCACTGTTGATGCGGGGGCCATCGCCGGCGTAAGCCTCGCCCTCCCAGCCGGCGGGCGGCTGGACAGTGCGCACGATGGGCAACCCGTAGGCGGTGGCGAAGTCCCAGTCCCGCTGGTCCTCGGCCGGCACTGCCATCACCGCGCCAGTGCCGTAGGTGCCAAGCACGTAGTCGGCGAGGTAGACGGGGACCTCCCGCCCGGTGAACGGGTTGATGGCGAAAGAGCCCGTCCAGACGCCCCGCTTGTCGAGAGGGCCCTCGCTCGACTGGCGCTCGATGTCGGACTCGCGCGCAACCCGGTCCACGAACGCCTCGACCTCGCCGCGGCGGTCCTCGGTGGTCAAACCCGCGACCAGCCGGTGCTCGGGGGCGAGGACGACGAAGGTCATACCGAACGCCGTATCCGGTCGGGTGGTGAATACAGTGATCTTGCTGTCCACGCCGTGGGACTCGTCGGTCCGGCCCGCGACGGGCAAGTCGAACTCGACCCCCTCGGACCGGCCGATCCAGTTGCGCTGCATCGTCTTGACCCGTTCGGGCCACTCCAGTGCATCGATGGCACCGAGCAGCTCGTCGGCGTAGGCGGTGATCTTGAAGAACCACTGCTCCAAGTCCCGCTTGATCACTACATCGCCGGAGCGTTCGCAGGTCCCGTCAGCCAGGACCTGCTCGTTGGCCAGCACCGTCTGGCACCCGGGGCACCAGTTGACCGGGGCGTTGGCGCGGTAGGCCAGTCCGGCCTGGAGGAACTCGAGGAAGATCTTCTGGTTGCCCCTCATGTACGCCGGGTCGTGGCTTCGGATCTCCCTGCGCCAGTCGTAGACCGCCCCCAGGCGTTGGATACTGGCCTTGAGCTCCTCGATCCGGGCGTCGGTGAAGGTCCGGGGGTGCGTCCCGGTCTTGATGGCGGCATTCTCCGCCGGCAGCCCGAAGCTGTCGAAGCCGAACGGGCTGAGCACCGCGTGGCCCTGCATCGTGCGGTAGCGGACGTTGAGGTCGCCGAAGGTGTAGTTGCGCACGTGGCCCATGTGGGCCGGCCCGCTCGGGTACGGATACATGTTGAGCACGTAGGCCGACGGGCGCGGGTCGTCGTTGTCGACCTGGTAGGTGCCCTCCGATGCCCAGTGGGCCTGCCATTTGGTCTCGACCGCCTGCGGGTCGTACGCCTCAGCCATGCTGCTCCTCGTCGGGTGGAATCCCAGCGTACCGGCGGCGTAGGTGGGGTCCCGAACGCCTCCCAACGGCCCCCGCCGACGGCCGGCCTCCCCCTGTCGCCTTTCTAGCCGCCAGGCTCGGGTGCTACTGTCTGCGGACCCTCCTGGGGGCGTAGCTCAGTTGGTAGAGCGCTTGCATGGCATGCAAGAGGTCGTGGGTTCGATTCCCTTCGCCTCCACCAGAGGACTCTGGAGAAACCCAGCAGTCACAACGGTTTTCGGCTTCACTGGATAGCGCTACCCAGGCTGATATAATCCGTTCGTGGGTGTTTACCCAAGAATTTGCCCAGAGACCGCAGCCGGAGGACTCCCGAAAAGTTTTGATTGCCGGGCCGTCCGGGCGGCCGACGGTAACTACGTGGGTCCGACCATCGCCGCCGACGAGTTGCGCAGTTGTACGGCGTGGCTGTCAACACCGTTTACCGGCTGCACCGAATCAGGTCCGGGTTCCCTCCCCCGGCCAAGGTCGGCCGGCGATGCGTGTGGCCTAGGGCCAATACCGTTTACTTAAGACTACACGGGTGGTATTCTGTGGGTCGTGCCTCGCGCTGGGTGGGTGAAGCCGGAGACCGACCAGCGGTTGTCGGATCACATTTCGATCGGGGTGTTGACGCGGGTCTTTCCGCCTGAGGTCGTCGACCGTGTCGTCGCCGAGACGGGTAAGGCTGAGCGCCGGCATCGGTTGTTGCCGGCGCGGGTCGTGGTCTACTACGTGCTCGGCTTGGCGCTGTTCAGCTACTGCGCTTACGAAGAGGTCATGCGCATGCTGGTGGAGGGTCTGGCGTGGTCGGAAGGTTGGGCGGTGGAGTGGAACGTGCCGACCAAGGCGGCGCTGTTCAAGGCTCGCCAGCGGCTGGGTCCCGAACCCCTCGAGGCCCTCTATCGTGCGTGCGCCGTTGCGTTGGCGACCAAGGAGACTCCTGGGGCGTTCTACGGGGACTGGCGGCTCATGAGTATCGACGGGACCTGTCTGGACGTGGCCGACACCGCAGCGAATGAGGCGGAGTTCGGCCGTCCGGGTTCCAAGCGACCGGACGGGGTGGGCGCTTTCCCGCAGATCCGGGTGGTCGGGTTGGCCGAGTGCGGCACTCACGCCATGGTCGGCGCCGTGATCGGTAACTACAGCGACGCCGAGACTCATCTGGCCGGGCGCCTGGTCGCCTCGTTCGGCCCTGGCATGTTGGTGCTGGCCGATCGGGGGTTTTTCGGTCACGCCCTGTGGAGCCAGGCGGCGTCGAGCGGGGCGGACCTGTTGTGGCGGACCAAGCGTAACCATGTGCTGCCCGTCGAGCAGCGCTTGGGGGACGGTTCGTTCCTCTCGCGGGTCTACCCGACGCAAAAAGACCGCCGGCACGGCACCGGCGGGGTGGTGGTGCGGGTAGTGGAGTACGCCCTCGACGGCGTGACGGAGGCCGACGACGACGAGGAGACCACCTACCGGCTGCTGACCACGATCCTCGACCCGCGCACCGCACCGGCGGGCGAGCTGGCCTCGCTGTACGCCGAGCGCTGGGAGATAGAGATCGCCCTCGACGAGCTGAAGACCCACCAGCGAAGCCCACGGGTGGTGCTGCGCTCGAAGATGCCCGACGGGGTGCGCCAAGAAGCCTACGGCTACCTGTGCGTGCACTACGCCATCCGCTGGCTCATGTACACCGTCGCGACCGGGGCCCGAGCCGACCCCGACCGTCTCAGCTTCACCCGCACCCTACGGGTGGCACGCCGCTCGACGGTGTCTCACCCGGGTTTTTCCCCCTCGGGTACTCGATGACGCCCAACGCCAGGCGACCGCCGAACTGCTCTTCAAGCTGCTCCCCCGACGCCGCCCTCGTGTCAACACCCGGACGGTGAAATGCGTAATCCGGTCGATCGCGGACACTGATTCCGGATGATCGCGGACATCGGTTTCGATTGAAGGCGGACACGTGTTCCGGCTGATCCCGGACGGCTGGATGGTGGTGGTGGTCCACCAGTGAGGGCACGCGGCCCTCAACAGTGACGGGCTGTCAGGTTCGTCACGTTGAGGAGGATCCGCGTGCCCGGAAAGAGGCTACCGATGAGGAAAACGAGCGAGGTCTTGCGGCTGCGGGCGCAGGGCCGGTCGATCAGGCAGATCGCCGCGAGCGTGGGGGTGGGAAGCTCCACGGTCGGCGAGTACCTACGCCGCGCCGAGGCGGCCGGGCTGGTCTGGCCGCTGCCGGAGGGTGTCGGCGAGGAGGAGCTCGATGCTCGGCTGTTCCCGCCGCCGGTGGTGGCGGCGGGCGCGGTGCGTCCGGTGCCGGAGTGGCGCGAAGTGCACCGAGAGCTCAAGGCCCGCAAGGGCATGACTCGAAGGTTGTTGTGGTTGGAGTGGCGCGAGGCTCACCCCGACGGGTGGGGTTACAGCCGGTTCTGCTGGCACTACGAGCGGTGGCTGGGCGCCCAGGACGTCGTGATGCGCTTGAGCTACACGGGCGGGGAGCGGATGTTCGTGGACTTCTCCGGGGACCGGGCCCGCTGGTTCGATCCTGAGGGTGGCGAGGCGCATGACGCCGAGGTGTTCGTGGCCGTGTTGGGCTGCTCGGGCAAACTTTACGTGCAGGCCACCGCCAGCCAGGACCTCGACTCGTGGGTGGGGGCGCATGTCGGGGCGTGGGGGGCGTTCAGGGGTGTCGCTGAGGTGACCGTCCCTGACAACCTGCGTGCCCTGGTGTCCAAGGCGTGTTTCTACGACCCGGAGGTCAACCCGACTTACGCCGAGCTGGCCGCCTTCTATGACACGGTGGTGTTGTTAGCGGTATGACCGCGGACGATGTTGCTCGTCAGGCGCACGCCGCATGGCCGATCAGCCTCGCAAAGGCGAGCACGGTCGACGTCCTGATCGCCGTCCTGGACGGTCAACCGCTGATGGCGTGGGGCGTCCTTGGAGCGTACGCCAGTCAGGAAACCTACGATTCGAACGGTGGCCCTCGGGCCCGGGTGGCGTTTGCGCTCGGTTCGCCGGTGCCGGTTGACCCGTCCTGGCACGAGGTGCCGTCGCTACGCCGGGGCGTGGCGACTGAGACTCGCTGAGGGAGTGGCTGCCGGGCCCACGCTCCCTGGGGGCCAGCAGCCGTCAAACCGGATGGCCAGGCACATGGGTCTATCCGCCGGAAAACTTTTGCTACAAGCACCTCTCGGACAGAGAAGTTGCACTACGCTGCCTCTCACCCGAGAAAGTTGCGTGCCACATGCCCCGACAGGTCTCGACTCCCTGGCCCACGAACCCCGGTTCGGTGTTCTTCGGGGACGCCGCCAGTGCTCCGACGCTATCCCGGGCGGTCACCGCTGGGAGGATTCGCCGCTTAGCGTCGGGCGTCTACAGCGCCGACTTGGCCGCGGACGAAGTGGCCCTGGTTGGTCGGAACCGGTGGCAGATCATTGCCCGGATGATCCCCGACGCGGTCGTGGCCGACCGCTCGGCCGCCCAGGACGGCCGGCCCGAAGACGGCACCCTGTTCGTGGTGTCGGGGACCCGGGCCAGCCAGCTCGAGTTGCCGGGGTTGACCGTCGTCCCCCGACGAGGGCAGGGACCACTCGAGGATGACCTTCCCTGGGCGGAAGGCCTGCGGATCACCAGCGACGCCCGGACTCTCGTCGACAACCTGGCCGTCTCCCGTTCCAGGGGCGGTCACGTGGCGCGGACCCTGTCCCTGGCGGAGCTGGAGGAGTGGCTGGTCCGCAAAGCCCAACTACGCCCCGACGGGTGGTTGGAGCACCTACGCGCCGACGCGCTGGGCGTCGCCGACCACCTGGAGCTGACCGACGATCGCCGGGAGCAGATCGCCGAGATCATTGGCCAGGTCGTCGGTACCCGCCCGGCCCGTGCTGGAGCGGCGCCTCTCCTGGCGGCCCGGGCCGCAGGCCTGGAGTTCGACCCCGCTCGGGTGGAACGCTTCGACCAGCTGGCCGGGTTCTTGGCAGCCATACCGGCGGACCCGGAGATCCCTGCCGCCATGTCGGCCCCGCCCGGGGACCTGGACGGGACCCTGCCGTTTTACGAGGCATACTTCTCCAACTTCATCGAGGGCACCGAGTTCAGCGTCGAAGAGGCCGAACGGATCGTCTCCAGCGGAGAGGTACCGGCCAACCGGCCGGCCGATGGTCACGACGTGCTCGGCACCTATCGCACCGTGGCCGACCCAGTCGGCCGGGCTACCGTGCCAGTTTCCGCCGAGCAGCTGCTCGACATGCTGATCCTGCGCCACCAGGCCATCATGGGCGGGCGGCCCGACAAACGGCCCGGCGAGTTCAAGCAGGAACGCAACCAGGCCGGTTCCTACGTGTTCGTCGAACCCCATCTCGTTCGCGGAACCCTCGTGGAGGGCTTCCGCAGAGTGGAAGCCCTCCCGCCCGGATTCCCCCGGGCGCTCTACATGCTGTTTCTCCTCTCGGAGGTCCATCCCTTCGACGACGGCAACGGTCGGGTGTCGCGAGTCGCGATGTGCGCCGAGCTGTCCGCGCTCGGCCAAGCCCGCATCCTCATCCCGACCGTGTACCGCAACGAGTATCAGACTGCGCTCCGCGAGCTGTCCCGCAACGGGCGCTGCGACCTCTACGCCCGCACCCTGGCATGGACATGGCGCTGGACCGCGGGCATGCCATGGAACGATCGAGAGGCCACGGCCGGCCGCCTCACGGCAACCAACGCCCTCGTGGACTCCACCGATGCCGAGATGCGAGGCCTGCGCCTGCTCCTCCCGTAGCTCCAGCTGGCCG
>JAKBAM010000010.1:59060-71992 GCA_021809105.1 Actinomycetes bacterium | reverse complement strand
GAGCACCCCCAACGGGATTCGAACCCGTGCTGCCGCCTTGAAAGGGCGGTGTCCTAGGCCGCTAGACGATGGGGGCCGGCAGCTGTTCGACATCCAGTTGGATACCGCATGCGTCATCGAACTGCACCTTGGAGCCTAGGCGGTCCCGCCGGCCGGCCCGTGCCCCGGTCGCGGGCACGCCGCCAGCTACACCTTCACCGAGCTGAGCAGGGACCATTCCGTCCCGCTCGGCGAGTCCCGCACTTCGACGCCGGAGCTGACGAGGCCGTGGCGGATGCGGTCGGCGTCGGCGTATCGCTCCTGGCTGCGCGCCGTGTCGCGCTCGGCGAGGAGAGCGGTGACGAACGGTCGGACCACCGACCCGAGGTCCTGGGCGCCGGCCCGAGCCATCGCCCCCAGCCGAACAGTCATTCGCCTGAGGGCGGCGCGGCCACGGTCGGTGGCATCGGATTGGGTGGTATCGCCGGCCCAAGCGGCCATCGTGTCCTCCAGCTCCAGCAGCGAGCGGACTGCGCCGTCGGTGTCGCCGTCGGCCAGGCGGCGCTCGAAATTCGCCTCGCAGCTCCGGATGGCAGCGTGAAGGGGTGTCGGGTCTGCCGATCCGGCTGCGGACCCCAGCGCATCCTCTCCAACCGATCGGGCTTCCCGCTCAGCCGCGCCTGCGCCGGTGGAGGCCTCGCCGGCGGAGGAGGCCAGGCCGGCAGCGATGTCGGGCAGAGCTGACCACGCGACCGTGGTGCCGACGTCCAGGACCTGCGAGCGGCCCTGGGAGCGGATGGTGACAATCCCGTTGCCGACGACGCTTGCAGTGTCCGCCTCGAGGTCGACGATCAGGCCGGTGTGCTCGTCGACCCCGAGCACCCATCCGTCGGGGGGCATCTGGTCCTCGAGGATCCGTAGCCGGCGTTCTCCGAGATAGCAGAACCGGGTGTCGTGGTGGCCTCCTTCCGCATTGTCGTAGTGGGGGATGACCGCCACCGGGCTGCCCAGCAGGTCCAGCCCTTCTGCCCATTGCGGTGCTTCACCGGCCTTGTAGATCTCGTAGACCGGGACGGTATACCGACCTAACGTGAGGGCGGCTGCGCTGGCGAACACCACCCCGCCTCCGTGCGCCAATTTGTCGGCGAGGAGGTCGGGCACTGCGGTCGCCTTCCATTGGCGCAGCGCATAGGTGGGGCTGCCGGGCCCCGCGAAGGTCCAGACGGCGGTGGCGATACGCGCGAGCGCCGCTTCGCGCGCCAGGGGGTCGCCGTCAGAGCGGCGCAAGGACGCCACCTCGACACTTCGACCCACGCTGTCTCCGAAGTAAGCCACAGCCTTCGCGGAGATGTCGTCGGCGTTCTCCTGGAAGCCGTACGGGGTGTCGAGCAAGGCGGCGGGGCCGGCCCCCAGACGTTCGAAGACGCTGCGGTGAGGCTTGACCATGGTGGGGGCGGTCTCGCCCGAACCCATCAGCACCAGCATCCTCGTCACGCTCGATCCGCCGACGGGAAAAGTGAGCCGGTGGTGGTGTCGTGGATGAGCTTTGCCACCCAGGCGGGGTGCTGGGCGTGGAGGTCGTGGTCGCCGTCCATCCAGTGGACCCGGCATCGAGCCAGCGAGCGAGCGGCCCGGTCGACCTCCTCGCGCTTGGCGGCATCGAACCGCCCGCCGGGGCCGCCCGGATCCTGCGCCGCCAGGATGAGGACAGGAAGGGCCAGGTCGGCCCAGCGCCCGGAGGGGTGGTGGTCCCACATGTGGCGGAGGATCGTCATGTGGTGGGGTCGGCTCAGCCAGGGCCTCGCAGTGCCGTCGGGCATCTTCTCCAGGTTGGCCAGGGTGCCCTCGATGCCCGCAGCGGGCCAGTCCGGGTGGGTGGTCCGGAGCCACCGCTCGACGCGCGTGAACGGCGTGCCGGAGATCGCCGGGGGCGCCAGGGCCGCTTCGCAGGTGGGCCAGTCGGCGAAGCGTTCCGACAGCTCGATGGTCCCCCCGTCGACCAGCACCAAAGCCGCGACCCGTTGGACGTGACGGGCCGCCAGCTCCACCGCGACGTTGGCCCCCCAGCTCTGGCCGGCCACGACGGGCAGGTGCGACGGGTCGTCCCAACCGAGGTGGTCGAGCACCGCCACCAAGTCGGCGGTCAAAGTGGCGTAGTCGTAGCCGTCTCCCGGCTTGTCCGAGCGGCCGTGGCCCCGCTGATCTACCGCAGCAACCGTGTGGCCCGCAGCTGCCAGCTTCTCGGCTACGCCGTCCCACAGCCGGGCGTTGGACGCCAGGCCATGGACCGCCAGGACCGGAGCGGGCACCGCCCCGGCGGCGGGTTCCGGCGGGAGGTGCAGGCGCACCGCCAGCTCGACGCGCCGGGAGACTGCTACGCGGACTTCAGAGGCAGGTGGGCTCACCCGGCTCGATCTGGGCCGGCCGATATGGGAGTGACGGCTATCAGGACCCGGCGCTCTCGCTCCATGGCGGCCCGGTACTCGTCCCAGTCGGGGTGCGCACCGGAGATCTGCTGGTAAAGCTCGACCAGGCCGCCCATGGCGGCGGGGAGGGACACGATCTCCGCGGTGCCCTCGATGCTCACCCATTTCCCGAAGAATCCATCCGGAAAGGCGCACAGGGTGACCCTCGGGTCCCGGCGCAGGTGGCGGACCTTGTAGGCCGGCTCCCGACTGGAGATGACGACGCGCTCTTCGGCGTCCACCCCGTGGACCACCGGCGACGGCTGCGGATCGCCTCCCGCCTTGCGAGCGATGAGGACTGATCGGTGGTTGGCCCGGAGGAAGTCGAGGGCATCGGAGAGGTCCACTCCTCAGTCCTCCCCTGAGAGTGCCTCGACCACGCATTCCTGCAGATAACCGAGGTAGTGGTAAAGCTGGTGTTCGACATCGTCGGTGGCGCCGGGGTCGTCGTGCTCCGTGACGTCGAGGCGGGTGCCTATGGCCAGGCGTAGGTGGTTGAGCGCCCGAGCCCACGCATCGAGCTCGTCGGCGGTCAGGCCGTTTGCGCCGGCGGTCCTTTCCAATACCTCCAAGGCCGCGCCGTGCCTTTCGACCAGGTCGTCCTGCATCAAGCGGGCGTACTCCTCCTGCTTATCGGCGTCGGCCTCCCCGTAAGCTGGGGGGAACAAGCGCCGCAGACCCGGCAGGTCCGGGTCGGTCAGGGCGGCCCGCAGCTGCGGGGCCAGCGACCGCAGGACGGCGCGCTCGTCGGTGGAAAGGTTGAGGGCATAGCCGCCGGAGCGGGTGGGGCGGATCGGGCGGCGGAACAAAGATCCCATCCGGCTAACCGTCGTGCTCCATGGTCGCCCAGAGACCGTGCTCATGTAGCCTGAACACGTCGAGCTCGGCCTTTTCGCGCTGACCCTCGGACACCACCGCCTTGCCCTTCAGGTGTACATCGAGCATCAGCTTGTGGGACTTCTCCTTGCTGTACCCGAACAGCTTTTGGAGCACGAACGTCACGTAGGACATCAGGTTGATGGGATCGTTCCAGACGATTACCTTCCAGGGCCGGTCGGAGGCGGTCGTCTCGACGACCTCGGGCCGCTCGATCTCGACGGGAGCGATCGACACCGCTCAGCTCCCAGTGCTCGTCGGCGTCAGTGAGCGCGCTCGGGTGCTCCGGCTACGCGCCGTATCTGCCTCCTCTGGGCGGGCGCTCAGGCCGAGAGCAAAGGTGAGAACCGCAACGACCAGCGCCGATGCGCCCAGCTCGTGCAACGCGACCAGGGCTGCAGGCACGCCTGTGAAGTACTGGATGTAGCCGATGGCCCCTTGGACCACCAAGACGACGAGCAGCACCTCCGCCCGGCGCAGCACACGGTGAGGCGCGCCGTTCCGGCTCAAGGACCACAAGGTGAGGATGGTCATCCCTAGGAACACCTCGACGGAACTGCCGTGCAGCTGGGCCACGCTGTGGAGCGAGAACTTGTACCGCGGAACGTTAGGCGCGCCGGCGTGGGGACCGGTTGAGGTCACCACCGTGCCGAGCACGATGACCACAGCGGCGGCAGGCACCAACGCCAGGCCCAGCCGACGAGTCCAACCGGCGACGAGCGCCACGGCTGGACCTGCGGCGCGGGCCCGTCCCGGTCGCCCCGGTATGTCCTCGTCGGCGAGGCCGGCGCGATGGTGCAGGACAACGGCATCGGCGAGGAACACCACGGCCAGCAGGAAGTGGGCTGTGACGTACTGGGGAGCCAGCTTGTGCTCGACGGTGATGCCGCCGAGGACGATCTCGGCGAGGACCCCTACGATCAACCCGAGGGCCAGGACGGTGAGGTCGCGCCGGCGGCGATCCCGGACCACCGCGCCGAGCACGGCCAACACGGTGGCGACAGACACCAGCCCGGTGACCAGCCGGTTGCCGAACTCCACCCATGCGTGCCAGTGCCAGGGTGCCACCACCTGGTGCCCGGTGCAGGTTGGCCAGTTGGTGCAGCCAAGGCCCGAGCCGGTCAGGCGCACCAGGCCGCCGCTCACGATGATGAACGCCAGAGACCACACCGCCAGCCCACTCAGCCAGCGAAACGTCGCTGGGGACAGCTGGCGGTGGCGGATCGTCCACCAGCCCCGTCGGAGCGCAGCGCTCCTGGTCGAGGCAGCGGGGGCAGTGACGGCCATCGCCATCCATGGTAGGACGGCGGGCGGGGCCGCCCCAGCCGGAGCCTCGGCTTTGTCGGCTCCGCAAACCTGCCGTAGTGTTGCCCGGCCATGCGATCCCCATTGTCCACACTGCCTCTTCGTGGCCGCTGGGCGAGCCGATGACCGCAGACTTGAAGGCAGCCTCGACGCCAAGGGCTCGCACGGGGGGCCGGGTCCTGGCGTTCGCGGCCCTGACCAAGCCGCGCATCATCGAGCTGCTGCTGGTCACGACGCTGCCGACGATGGTCGTGGCGGCTCGTGGCATGCCTTCAGTGACGCTGATGATCGCCACCCTCGCCGGGGGCACCCTGGCGGCGGGCGGCGCCAACGCCATCAATATGTACGTCGACCGGGACATCGACGCGGTGATGCACCGGACCGCGCGGCGCCCGCTCGTCACTGGGGCGGTGCGGCCGACTGAGGCGCTGGTCTTCGCCATCAGCCTCGAGGTTTTCGCCTTCGCCTTACTGTGGTCGGCGGTCAACCTGCTGTCTGCCGTGCTGGCGGTGAGCGCCACCCTCTTCTACGTCTTCGTCTACACGCTGTGGCTCAAGCGCAGCTCGACCCAGAACATCGTCATCGGGGGTGCCGCCGGCGCCGTGCCGGTCCTCGTCGGATGGGCGGCAGTGCGCGACCAGGTCGGGCTGGCGCCGGTCCTTTTGTTCGCCCTGATCTTCGTGTGGACGCCCCCCCATTTCTGGGCGCTGGCCATTCGCTACCGCGACGACTACCGCTCGGCGTCGGTCCCGATGATGCCGGCGGTGGCCTCGTTCGAGAAGACCGCCCGCCACATACTCGCGTACTCCGTACTGGTTGTGGTCACGTCGCTCGGGTTCGGTTGGGCGGCGGGTATGGGACCGATCTACTGGGCGGCGAGCGCGCTACTCGGCCTGGTGTTCTTCGCCTTCGCCGCCGACCTCTACAGGGTGCGGACCGAGGCCCGGGCCATGCGCCTGTTCCACTGGTCGATCAGCTACGTGACCTTCCTCTTCCTCGCCATGGCCGTCGACCAGTTGGTGCGCTGACCCAGCCTCGACTTCCAATGTCAGGCGACTATTCCCAGCGGAAGGTGACGGCGGCGGCCGCCGGGGCGGCCACTGCCCAGGCAGCCAGCACCAGCCATGACCGCAGGGGGACGGTACCGCCGGCGCTCAGCGCGGCGTGGAGGGCGTCGGACAACGCACCGGAGGGAAGGGCACGGGCGACGGCCCGGATCCCGGCGGGCAGTGACGAGAGCGGGAAGACCATGCCGCCAAGGAGCAGCAGAACGAGGTAGAGGCCGTTCGCGGCGGCCAGGGTGACCTCGGCGCGGAGGGCGCCGGCCATCAAGAGGCCGAGACCGGCGAAGCCGATGGTCGCCAGGGCGATGGCGGGGACGGCCTGTAGCGGCGCCCCCGCCGGCGACCATCCGAGTAAGAGGGCGACGACCACGAGCACAGCGACCTGGAACGCTTCCACGGCCAGGATGGAGAGGGTTTTCGCCCCGAGGAGAGCTGGGCGGCCGAGGGGGGTGGTGCGCAGGCGCTTCAAGACGCCGTACTGGCGTTCGAATCCGGTAGCAATTCCCAGGCCGACCATCGCAGTCGACATCACGGCCAACGCGAGGATCCCAGGGGCGAGGAAGTCGACTGGGTGGCGGATCCCGGTGGGCTTGGGGAGTACATCCACCAGGGAGAAGAACACGAGCAGCCCTACAGGGATGGCCATGGTCAACAGCACCGACTCACCCCGGCGGAGGGTCATGCGGACCTCAGCACGCGTCTGGGCGGCCAGCGGCCCCCAAGGCCGGGTCGGGGTGCTCATCGGCGGCCGCGCCTAGCGGCTGGCGCGTCAGCGTCGGGACGGGCGCCGCTACGGGTCAGTCGCAAGAACACGTCCTCCAGCCTCTCGCGCCCGGCCCGTAGGTCGGCCAGCGGTAGGTCGCGCTCGGCCAGCCACGCGGTGAGGGCCGCTACTGCCTGGGGGGTCGGGGGGACGTCAACCACATACTCGCCGGGACGGTCTTCCCGGGCGGTTACCGCCGCTTGTCCTCCTACGGCGGCTCCGACGGCACCGGCCATGGCCGACGCGTCGATACCGGGAGGGGCGCCGAAGCGGATGTGGTCGCCGCCGAAGCCGGTCATCAGCGCGGCAGGTGAGCCCTCGGCCACCACCCGGCCCCGGTCGACGATGACGATGCGGTCGGCGAGGCGCTCGGCCTCGTCGAGCTCGTGGGTCGTGAGCACCACGCATACGCCGCGATCGCGCAACTCGGCGACGATGGCCCGGATCGCCAGCCGTCCCTCGGGATCGACGCCGGCGGTGGGCTCGTCGAGGAACACCACCTCTGGCTGCCCTACCATTGCCAACGCCAGCGACAAGCGCTGCTGCTCACCACCCGACAGACGCCGCCACGGAGTGCGGGCCGCGGCGGTCAGGCCGACGCGATCGAGCAACGCGATGGGCTCCGCGGGCGCCGGGTAGTACTTGGCAAACAGGCCGAGAGCCTCCCCGGCCGGCATGGTCGGGTAGATGCCGCCGCGCTGCAACATGACGCCGATGCGCGCCGAGAGGGCCCGGTGGTCGCGGCGAGGGTCGAGTCCGAGCACCCGCACCCGGCCAGAAGCGGGGACCCGGTAGCCCTCCATGGCCTCGACGGTGCTGGTCTTGCCTGCGCCGTTGGGTCCGAGCAGGACCAAGACGGCGCCAGCGTGAGCTTGCAGGCTCAGCCGGTCGACCGCCACGGTGGGCCCGTAGCGGACCTCCAGCTCCTCGACATCGATCTCGGCCACGACTTGCGACCGTAGCGTCGGGTGGCGGTGATGCGGAGACGCGTCACCAAGGCTTGTAGCGTGGGCCGGGAAGGCCATCGTGAGGAGCGCCGATGATCGAGGTCCACAACCTCACCAAACGGTACGGGACGACTATCGCGGTCGACGACCTTTCGTTCACCGTCCCAGCCGGGCGCGTCACCGGTTTCCTCGGGCCCAACGGCGCGGGCAAATCGACGACCATGCGGATGATCCTCGGACTGGACTCTCCCGCGTCCGGTTCTGCCACCGTGGCCGGCCGCAATTACCACGACCTGCCGGCGCCCCTCTACGAGGTCGGCGCCCTCCTCGAGGCCAAGGCCATGCACGGCGGTCGAAGCGCTGCCAACCACCTGAAAGTCCTGGCCCAGAGCAACGGTATCCCGGCCTCCCGCGTCAAAGAGGTGCTGGCAATGGTTGGCCTGGAGTCGGTGGCGCGCCGGCGCACCAAGGGCTTCTCGCTCGGGATGGGCCAGCGGCTCGGCATCGCCGGCGCCTTGCTCGGGGATCCCGGCGTGCTGCTCTTCGACGAGCCGGTCAACGGCCTCGACCCGGAGGGCATCCTGTGGGTCCGCACCATGATGAAGTCCCTCGCGGCCGAAGGCCGCACCGTCTTGGTCTCTAGCCATCTCATGAACGAGATGGCAGTCACGGCGGACTACCTGGTGGTGATCGGCCGGGGGAAGCTCATCTCGGAAGGCAGCGTCGCCGACTTCATCGAGCGCAGCGGCCACCGGTCCGTCCTGGTCCGCAGTCCCGACCTGGACCGGCTTTCGCAGCTGATGATGGCCGCCGGGGCCGCTGTTCGCGGCATGCCCGACCAGGCCGGTCTGGAGGTGGCCAACATGGACAGCGCCACCATCGGCCAGATCGCCGCCTCCAATGGGCTGGTGCTCCACGAGTTGACCCCGCGCCAGGCATCACTGGAGGAGGCGTTCATGGAGATGACCGCCGCCAGCGTCGAGTATGCCGCTAGCACGGCGAGGTCGCAGTGAGCGTCCAGGCCCCGACCGCCTCCGCCGGCAGCTCCGCTGCCAACGCCCCGGCCTCGCGCACCGGTGCTGTCCGCCCGGCCAGCTTCTTCGACTCCGTGCGAGCGGAGGCCACCAAACTGCGCACCGTCCGCTCGACGTGGATCACCCTGCTGATCGCTGCGGTCCTGTCCGTGGGTATCGGCGCTGCGGTCTCCGCTGTCGCTGCGAACCACTACGCCCACGCTTCACCGTCTGAGCGGGCCACTTTCGACCCCACGTCTATCAGCCTCTCCGGGTTCGCGCTGGCCCAGCTGGCGGTCGCCATCCTGGGGATCCTTTTCGTGACCTCGGAGTACTCGACGGGGATGATCCGCGCCAGCCTCTCGGCGGTCCCGCGCCGGGGGCGGCTACTGGCCGCCAAGCTCCTGGTCTACGCGGTGGTCTCGTTGGTCGTCGGCGAGATCCTGGCATTCATCTCGTTCTTCATCGGCCAGCTACTGCTGAAGGGGAGCCCCCCTGCCCCTTACGTCACCCTCGGCGACCACAACGTGCTGCGAGCCGTAGCGACGACGGGCCTCTATCTCGCCGTCCTGTCGATAATCGGCATCGGGCTGGGGACGCTGGTCCGCTCGACCGCCGGTGCCATCTCGAGCATCGTGGCGCTGCTGTTCGTGCTGCCCGGCGTGGCGCAGGCGCTGCCTACGTCGCTGCGCCGCACCGTCACCAAGTACTGGCCGACCGAGGCTGGGCGCCAAGTCGTCCAAGTGGTGCCAGGGTCGCACACTCTCGGTCCTTGGGCCGGCTTCGCCGACATGTGCATCTTCGCAGTGATCGTGGTGGCGATTGCTGCAGCCGTCTTGCAGCGTCGTGACGCCTAGAACGACTCCGCTCGGAGGGTTCCGCCGTTCAGACATCACTAACCCGTGCTCTGGTGCGGGTTAGTGATGTCTGAAGGTCCGAGGCCTCGCCGGTGGCGAGGCTCAGCGCCGGGTAGCAAGCCCTCGCACGTAGGCCGCTTGGCCCAGGTGCTGGAGGCAGTCCGACACCACGCTCTGCAGGCGTACGCCGGCGGTGACGGGCGGATCCCAGTTGCGGTCGACGACCCGGTCCAGGTCGTCGTCATCGAGGCCGGACACGTATCCCAACGTGCTCCTGGCGACGGCCAGGTGGTAGTCGACTAAAAGGGTCGGGTCGGGCAGCTTTACCGCTCTGACCTCCTCACTGCTGTGGCCGTATCCGATGTCGCCGACCTCGAAGGGAAGGGCGAATCGTTCCGCGAAACCACCGGTCGTATAGGCCTGCGGTACCTGTGCCACGCCAGCGACGTGGTCGTCCTCGACGCGCGTGAGATGCCAGATCAGCCAGCCGATCGAGTTGGCGTCGGAATCCGGTCGGAAGGCCAAGGTGGCGGGGTCCAGGCCGTCCACCGTGGACTCCACCAGGTCTCGAATCGTGGCGAAGGCAGCGGCGAAAAGCTCGGGGGTGCGCATTTGCTGCATCTACCCGAAGGGTATGAGATACCCACGCGGACGCCCTCTCGACGATGGAGGCGAATGCCTGTTACGTGGGCCGACGACAGCAATCTGTGGTCCTTCGGGATCAACTACAGCGGGACTGTTGCCCAGACGGTCTTGCCGGCGCCGGCCGGGTCCGGTGTCACCCCCCACGCGCTAGCCAGAGCATCGACGAGCGCCAGGCCGCGACCCGACTCGGTGGGAGCGTCGTCGATCGGCTGGAGGACCGGCACCCCGGGACCGTCGTCGGAGACCTCGACGGTCATCGTGTGCTCGGCCAACGCCACCCGCAGCCGCGGACGGGAGTGCGCGTGGACCACCGCATTGTTGACCAGCTCGGTGACTATCAGGGCCACCCGGGCGTCCTCCGGCTGACCGGTGACGGTCTGGACATGTTGGCGGGCGAGGCGCGCGCTGGCGGGAGCCATGGGCAGCACCACCGGGGCGGCATCGCCGGGCGCAGCGGGTAGCGGCGCGCCTCTCATGTCGGCACCATTCCCGGCGGGGGCGTGGGCGAAACGACGACGCGCGGCGATTGTAGGTGGAGGGAACTTCCCGCCGGCGACGAACGTGTATCGATCGGGGAAGATGGCGGCATGAGATGCATGAACCAGCACCAGGGCGAGGCCCCCAGTCAGATGGCACCGGGGCCGATAGTCGCCCTGATCCGCCACGGCCAGACCGAGTGGAGCGCGAGCGGGCGGCACACGGGACGCACCGACATCCCGCTGACCGCCGCTGGGGAGGCGCAAGCCGAAGCGATCGCGGATGTGATCGACGCCAGCGCCTTCGACACCGTGCTCGTCAGCCCGATGCAGCGAGCCCAGCGGACGGCCGTTCTCGCCGGGCTGGAGAACTTCCACGTCGTCCAGGACCTGCAGGAGTGGGACTACGGGGACTTTGAAGGCCTGACCAGCCCGGAGATTCGCGAGCGGGTCCCGGGGTGGACCATCTGGGGCGGACCCTGGAGCGCCGGCGAGACCGCTGAGGACGTGGGGGCCCGCGCTGACAGGGTCATCGAACGCGTGCTGGGGGGGCAACCCGGCTCCAAGGTCGGGTTGGTGGGTCACGGCCACTTCTCGCGCGCGCTGGCGGCTCGCTGGGTCGGAGCGCCCGTCGCCGCCGGAGCTTGGTTGGCCCTTGACACCGCTGCGGTGTGCGAGCTGGGCTGGGAACACGGCAACCGGACCCTGCGTCGCTGGAACGTCGTGGCGGGCATGAGGATGGCGGGGTAGGACCTGCACATCTCAGGATCTCTTCAGGCGGTCCGGCATCGGTCCCGGTAGGGTCGTCAGGAACCTTTTCGCATGACGAAGTTGTCCGATGCCCCGCTGCAGGGAGCAGCCCCCCTGCTCACCCGCCGTCCATCCGGCCACGTGTGGGCCGTCGATGTCGTCCGCCTGCTCACGTTTTCGGCGGTCATTGCGGTGCACACCTTGGCCTACACGCAGGATCCGGGCAATGAAGGGGTCAACGGGATGATGCTGCTCCTGCAGTTCGGTCGTGACGTCTTCTTCTGCATCACCGGCTTCGTGCTGGTGTACTCGACCATCGGTAGGCGGGTCTCGCCACTGCCGTTCTGGCGCAGGCGATTCCCTTACGTGGTGGTCCCTTACCTTGCGTGGTCCCTCATCTACTACGCAGTGGACCTGGCCATCGCTCCCTACCCGGCGTTCTCGTGGCACACCCTGGGGATGGACATCGTGGACGGCAATGCCTTCTACCACCTCTACTTCCTGCTGGTCTCCATGCAGCTTTACCTGGTGTTCCCCCTCCTCGTGCGCTTCGTGCGAGCCACGGCCCACAAGGCTGGATGGGTACTGCTCGGCGTGGGCGCCCTCAACGTGGCCTGGATCGCCGCCCTCGAGTACCGGCCCGTCCCCGCCGGCACGGCGTCGTGGCTATGGAACCACGGCTACGAGATCCTGCCCACCTATGCGATCTACGTGCTGGCCGGCTGCTACGGCGCCCTCTACCTGCCCCGACTCCAGGCCGCACTCCGCCTGCACCCGGTGCGCTCGGCCGCAGCCTGCCTGGTTCTGGCCGGAACCGGGGTGGCAGCCTACGCGTGGCAGCTACAGGATTACATACCGCGTATCGCCGGGTCACCCATCCAGCCGATCATGGTCCTCACGTGTGCTTCGGCGATCATCTTCCTCGGGCTCGTCGGCACGCGTTGGGCGGACGGGCCCCGCCGAGGGGAGACGCAGGTCGAGACTGGCTCGGACATCTCCTTCGGGGTCTACCTGGCCCACCCGCTGATCCTGACCTTGCTGCTCAACAATGGACTGAGCTGGAGCCGCCACGTCGTAAACCCGGCGCTGGCGACCGCGGCGGCTTTGCTGGGGACCGTAGCCGGCGCATCCCTGCTCTCGTGGGTGGCCCGGCGCACTCCCCTGGCTCTTCCGCTGACGGGGCGGCCCTGGAAGCGCCCGGTCCGGGCCCCGGGCACGGCCGGGAGCACGATCGGGTCGCCGATCGGCGCCACCGCGGGATGAGCAGCGCGTGGCTACCCGGCGCCCAGGTCGTGGACGTGGGATGAGGATTCAGGTAGCTTTCATGTTCCGGTGATGGCGTTCTCAGGTCCGGGGGGTAGACCTAACCCATGAGCCTTAAGGGCAACCCGGTGCGGGCCCTCTTGGAGGAGCGCGCACTGGGGGCGTCATCGCGCGCTGCCTACGTGGAGGGAGCGACGGGCGATTCCCTGACCTGGGGTTCTGTGGCTGCTGGACTGAAAGGCTGGGATCGCCTCGCCGCGGTGGACTTCCAGGCACGGGTCGGGCTGCTGGCCCGTGACCCCCTCGAGATGGTGTGCGGCTACCTCGGAGCCCTAGGCGCGGGCGTCCTCGTGGCCCCCCTGGATCCCGCCGCCTCACCCCCCGAGTTGATCGACCAGGCCTGCCGCCTTGGCCTAACTGCCATCGTGACCGACGCGGCAGCCTCCAGCGCGGCCAGGGGGGTCGCATGGCCGTCGTTGGTGCTCGGCCCTGATGGACCCGAGGGCGCACCCGAGCTTGGTGCACCCGA
>JAKBAM010000010.1:0-58960 GCA_021809105.1 Actinomycetes bacterium | reverse complement strand
GCACCCGAGCTTGGTGCACCCGAACCTGGCGCACCCGAACCTGGCGCGGCGATGCTCTTGCGCAGCTCAGGCACCACGGGCGAACCGAAGATCATCCCCCTCACCGCTGACCAGCTCCTCGCCACAGCTGCCGGGGTGGCGTCCACCCATCGCCTCGAAGGGGGCGACACCGGGTATTCGCCCCTACCCCTGTTCCACATCAACGGATTGGTGGTCGGGGTTCTCAGCACGCTGGTTACCGGCGGTCGATTGGTCGTCGATCGGAGGTTCTCCGCTGGCCGCTTCTGGCAGGTGGTGGCCGACCACGAAGTCACGTGGCTCAACCTGGTGCCCGCGATCATCTCGATCCTGTCAGAGCGGGAGGCGCCCCCCGCCACGGTGGCAGCGTCTGTTGCCTTCGCCCGCTCGGCGTCAGCCCCTTTACCGGCTGCGGTGCGCGACCACTTCGAGCGGTGCTGCGGGATCGGGGTGCTCGAGACCTACGGCATGACAGAGGCGGCCAGCCAGATCGCCGCCAACCCGCGGGAGACGTCCCTGCGCCGCCCAGGCTCGGTCGGTCTACCTGTCGACGTAGACCTCCGGATCGTGGACCGTCGCCTCCGACCATTGCCTGCCGGCGAGGTCGGTCAGGTCCAGATTCGCGGCGAGCGGGTGGTGTCCAACTATTGGAGCGCGCCTGCGCCAGCAGGGTCGCCCGGTCAGCCGCGCCCGGCGGTCGGCGTCGACGGATGGCTGGAGACGGGAGACCTCGGGTGGGTCGATGCCGACGGTTACGTTTTCCTCGTCGGTCGGCTCGACGACGTCATAAACCGAGGCGGCGAGAAGGTGTTCCCCCGAGAGGTGGAGGAGGTTCTGGTCGCCGACCCGGCCGTGGCCTCCGCCGCGGTCGTCGGACGTCCCCACCGCATCGTGGGCGAGGAGCCGATCGCCTTCGTGCTGCCCGTCGCCGGTGCAGATGTCGCCGGCTTGGAGAGGCGCCTGGCCGAACTGTGTGCGTGCCAGCTCACCCGCTTCAAGCGCCCTGCACAGATCATCGTGGCCGAGAGCCTGCCGTCCGGGCCCACCGGCAAGATCCGCCACGCCGAGTTACGCCGCACCCTCGCCTCGGCTGCCGCCCCGGCCAGCGAGCCCCGATCAGAAGCGTTCGTTCCCGGATCGACCGGCTGAGCGCATGTCATCGCCACGTACCGAAAGGACCCGTCCGATGCCCATCAGCGAGCTCCACCTGCCCGAGCGCACCGCCAAGCCCCGTGAATCGGGTCTGACCATGGTCATCGACGGGGGGTTGCCAACGGGCTATTTCTCCGATTCGATGCGCAGTGCGGCGCCTCACATCGACATGGTCAAGTTCGGCTGGGGTACCGCCCTCGTCACCGCGGACATCGGCGAGAAGATCTCCTGCCTCCGGGAGCTCGATGTGCCGTTCTACTTCGGGGGCACACTGTTCGAGAAGTATGTGGCTCAGGACCGCTTCGAGGCATTCCTCGATTTCATCGAGTCCTCGGGTGCCACCGCGGTCGAGGTGTCCAACGGAACCATCGACCTCTCGAACACCGCAAAGTCCGCTTACATACGCAAGTGTGTCGAGCGAGGGATGATGGTCCTGAGCGAGGTTGGCTTCAAGGACGCCGACCGTTCGCAACGGCTCTCGCCTTCGCAGTGGGTCGATTGCATCTGCGAGGACCTCGAGGCCGGCGCTTCGCTCGTCATCACCGAGTCCAGGGAAAGTGGCCGCAGCGGCATCTGCCGCCCCGACGGCGAGCTGCGCTGGGGTCTGATCGAGGACATTTTGGGTAGCGGCGTCGACGTCGACCGGCTGCTGTTCGAAGCACCCAACAAGGCGCTCCAGACCCACTTCATTACCCGGGTTGGGTCCAACGTCAATCTAGGCAACATCGCCGCGGATCAGGTCATCGGCCTCGAGACCCTCCGCCTCGGCTTGCGTTCTGACACCCTCATGCACTTCGAGGAGGTCGATGACGAGTGGAAAGCCAGACCGCGCTATGCGTGAGCCCGCCAACGCCTTCCACCTGGCCATCCCGGCCCGGGACCTCGACGAGATGCAACGCTTCTACGTCGACGGCCTCGGTTGCCACCTGGCCCGGCGCTACCCCGACCGCATCACGCTCGACTTCTTTGGTGACCAGGTCGTGTGCCATCTCTCTGAGCACTGGGATCGCGAGGCGTCCGACCTTTATCCCCGTCATTTCGGGATCACCTTCCGAGAGCGTCAGGAGTTCGACGATGTCCTGTACCTGGCCGAGACCCGAGACCTTCCCTTCTTCTCGCTGAGCCAGCCGCGCTTCAAGGGACGGGTGGAGGAGCATATGACGTTCGTGCTCAAGGACCCCTCCAACAACCTCATCGAGTTCAAGCACTACCGCGACCCGAGGATGATCCACTGAAGCTGATAGTGGCTCGCCATGGCCGGACCGCTTGGAACGCCGGGGGGCGGTTTCAAGGGATGGGTGATCCGCCCCTCGACGAGGTCGGCGAACAACAAGCCGCCACTCTCGCCTCCGACCTGGCACCGCTACGGCCCGTATGGGTGGCGTCGAGCGACCTCGAGCGTGCCCGTGCCACCGCCTCGGTAGTGGCTGCGAGATGCGGGACCCATGTGAAGGTCGACCCATCCCTGCGCGAGGTGGATCTCGGGGGATGGGAGGGCCTCACGCATTCCGAGGTGCGTAGCCGGCTGCCCGAGGAGTACCGGCGCTGGCGGGACGGTGAGGACATCCGGCGCGGCGGCGGCGAGACCTGCGCGGAGGCGGCGTGCCGCTTCTCCGCGGCGCTGCAAAGGCTCGCCTCTACCCTCGCTCCGGGCGCTACCGGCGTGGTCGTCGCTCACGGCGTCGTCCTCCAACACGCCTTGGATGCGCTGGCCTCCGCCGGCCTGCTGCTCGAACCAAACCTCTCGGCGGGTGCCCCCCACCTTGCCAACGGGGCGTGGATGGCGCTGGATCTCGCAGCGCTCCCGGCTGAGCGGCTGTCCCGGGATGGCTGAGTCGGCACGCTGTCGCCTCGACGTCTAGGGCGCGCCCTGATCCCCCCGTCACTTACCTACGCTTACAGGCCTAGTCACCTACCCGAACCCGGCGGAGGATGCCGTGCCCATCAGGCGATTATTAGGTAGGCGCATCGCTGGTGCGATGGTGGCTGCCCTGGTCTTGGTCGTCTTGGTGCTGGCGGCGGCGGTCGAAACCCTCGGTGCGGACCGCCCTGCCCGTATCCGCGCTGCGACCGTAGGACTCTCGCTCTCCCCGGCGGACACCGCCAAGCCTGCGCCGTCAGAGCCGCTGACCCACCCGCCAGCGGATCCCGCAGACTCCCCGGCGACGGCCCTCACGACGCCTTCCGCTGCGTCAGCGAGCACGCGCGCTTCGTCCTCCGCCGATCCCCACCAACTGGCGACCACCTCCCCCAGAGGAGGTCGCCCCTACATCGGCCCACCTGACGCGACGCCCCTCGCGGCGGCTGCGGGCACCGAACCCGGGCAGATGGGGCCGCTAGCCGACCTACCCGCAGGGTGGTCCAGCAGCGTCCACCGCTTCGGCGTGGCCGGCATCACCCGCAGTTACCTCCTCGTCCGCCCAGGGGGTGCCAGCTTGGCCAAGCTGCCTGTAGTCGTAGTGCTCCACGGGAGAAACCAGACGCCGGCGATCATCGAGTCCATCACCCGGACGCCCTCGGTCACCGGACCGGCCATCTTGGTTTTCCCGGCCGGCTACGGCCGGAGCTGGGATGCCGGCGGCTGCTGTGGGGTCGCTTACAGGCAGGGGCTCAACGACGTCACCTTCCTGACCCAGACCATCCACCGAGTGCTGGCCGCCCAGCACGACGCCGCTCCCAACCGCGTCTACATGATGGGCTTCTCCAACGGTGGGCGCATGGCCTACCGAGTGGCTTGCGCCGATCCTGGCTTGCTCGCCGGCATCGCAGCCGTCGAGGCGGTCCCCGTCGACCACTGCGCGTCGATCACCCCCCTCCCGGTCATGGTCGTCGCTTCTTCGCACGACCCGCTGCTTTCGCTCTACAGCAAGTCCCGGCCGAAAGTAATGCAAGGCTACGTGGAGCCGTCCGTGCAGAGCACGGTGGCGCAATGGCGCCAGCTCGACGGGTGCGCGCCCGCCGGGGCGCAGTCTCTCACCGGGGTGGCGACGGTGGACACCTGGTCGCATTGCTCCGGCGCCGGCAGGGTGGCCTATGCCCTGTATCCGGGCGGCAGCCACTCATGGCCGCAGGGTGTAGCTGCCACCTCGGTCCGGGGGGGAACGCCCTCCGCCGGCAACCTGATCTGGGCCTGGCTCCAGCGAAACGTCGTGATCACCGCCTCGGCGGCCTAGCGCGTCCCCGACAGCGGCGAGTCGGACAGCGCGGCGAAGCGGCTGCGGAAGAAAACCAGCGGCTTCCCGTCGCCGACGGCCAATCCGACGACCCGCCCGATCACGAGCTCGTGGTCGCCGGCGTCGTGGGCCAGCTCCAGAGTGCACTCGACCCACGCGAGGGAGGACAGGATCACCGGAGCGCCGGTGGTGCCGGTAGACCATTCGATGCCTGAGAACTTGTCACCGCCCGAGCGGGCGAAGGCCCGGCAGACGTCGACTTGGGTGTCCGCCAGGATGTTGACACAAAATCGGCCCGCGACACGGATCCGGGGCCAGCTCGTCGACGTCTTCGCCGGCGCCAGCGCCAGCAGCGGCGGGTCCAGGGACAGGGAAAGCACGCTCTGGCAAGTGAAGCCGATCGGACCGGTGTCCTCCATGGCGGTGACAACAGCAACCCCGGTGGCGAAATGACCCATGACGGCCTTCAGTTCCTCCACGCCGCCGGAGGCGCCGGACGCGAGGTCGCCCGGGTGTGGGTGTCCGCCGGAGGGAGCAGCTGGCACGCCGTCGCGACCAGCCACACTCATTGAAGGGCTCACGCCGGAGAGGTGAGGTAGCGAGAGAACCAATCGCACACCTTGACCCACCCGTCGAGCGCTGCCGCCGTCCGGTATTTGGGGCTGTCGACGGAGAAGAAGGCGTGACCCGCATCCTCGTAGACGTGGATCTCGTAGTCCTTCCCGAGCTGCTCGAGAGCGGTCTCCAGCTCCGCTACCTCGGCGCGAGAGGGCGCCGGGTCCTCGGCTCCGAAGAGCCCGAGCAGCGGGCAGCTGAGGTCACCGAGGAGCGAGGCGATTGACGGCCTTGGGAGCGGGTCTTCGTCTGGAGCCGATCTCGTGACATAGGCGCCGTAGCAGTCGACCGCCGCGCTCAGATCGGTCCTGCACGCCGCCAGCACAGCCTGGCGCCCGCCCGTGCAGTATCCGATGACGCCGACACTGCCGTTGGCGGATGCCCGTGCTCGCAGGTAGGTGGCTGATCCCGTCAGGTCCCCAACGACCTGATCGTCAGGGACGCCCCCGGAAGCGCGTACATGCTTGGCGGCCTCCTTGGCATCGAGTCCGGGGGGAGCCTCCCGGCTGTAGAGGTTCGGGCACAAGGCGATGAAGCCGGCCGTGGCGAACTTCCTGGTGATCTCCTTCGTCGCCTCGTCGTAACCAGGCGCGTGGTGCACTACGACGACCGACCCGAACGGACCGGGTCCGAGCGGAGTGGCGAAGTACGCTTCGATCATCTCCCCGACGTCGCCCGGGATGTAGATGGTCTCTGCATGGATGGCGTCGTACACTGGGTCTCCGCTTTTTCGTCGAGGGTCGCGTGATGGACAGGTTGCTCAGGGCAGCCCGGGGACTACCTGCTCGGCAAAGAGGTCGAGCGCACGTAGCCCGAAGTCGGTGGGGGTATTGCCGCTGACCGGGGTGTAGAGGACGTAGTTGCAGGCGGTCTTGTCGAGGATGGTGCAGAGCTGGTCCCGCACCGCCGTGGGCGAACCGGCTGCCGCCCATCCCTGGTCGATCGCGTCGCGAAGGGTGTGCGGTGCCTTGAGGTTCTGAGTGCGCGTCATCTCCGTCGTCCGACCCTTCCAGCTCTTCAGGTGGGCGAGGTTGTCGTGGTGGGTCCGATACGCCGCCTCCCCTACTTCGAGGGCTTCCTCGTCGGTGGGGGCCACGACGATGAAGGGGTGGATGCCGAAGCGGGTGGCGCCTTGCAGGGACGGGTCGAGGTGCTCCTTGTATGACCTGACCTGCTCCGCTATGTGATCCAGCTCACCGGCGAAGATGGTGTTGAAACCGCGCTTCGCGACCCAGGGCACGCTCTGGAGGTTGCTCGTCGGATACCAGATCGGCGGGTGCGGCTGCTGCGCGGGAGCGATCTCCATCGGGACCATGTCGTAGTCGTAGTACTGGCCTTGGAAGTCGAGCGTGTCACCGGTCAGCCCCATCAATACGACCTGGAGGGCCTCGTCGAACATCGCCCGCGACTGTTCCATGTCGACGTTGTAGAACTTCAGCTCGATCTTGTTGACCCCACGCCCGATGCCCAGCTCGAGGCGCCCTCCACTCAGGTGGTCGAGCATGCAGATCTCCTCGATGAGCCGCAGCGGCTGGTAGAGCGGGAGGAGCACCCCCAGAGGCCCGATGTGCATGCGGGTCGTCTCGGCGGCCAGCACGGACAGGAGCACGCTCGGCGATGGCGCCATCGACAGGGGCGTGCCGTGATGCTCCGAGACGTGATAGCAGAAGCAGCCTGCTTCGTCCGCAGCACGCGCCAACCGGCGCCGCTCGGCGTAAACCTCGCCGATGGTCTGCCCACTCTTGCGTTCGGTGTGATCGAAGATGCCGAATTCCATTGATCCTCCCCTGGGGCGGCAACACGGGCTACGCATAGCACCCACCGCCAAGTGTCGACAATTATGCACTCTAGGATGATGGAACCGAAAGGTCAAGGGAGCCGGCTCAGCCCCCTGCCTGCGGTACTGATGCAGGGGCGAACCTCTCTTCTCCCTTGTACTACAAGGCAGACTGGTCGGCTGCTGGCGTCGGGGTGGGGTAGTTGCTCACCACCCGTACCACGTATGCAGGTCGGCTTGACAGCCCTAACTGGCGACACTACGGTAAGTGGCGACACTACGACTTGGACATACGCCAAGTGCGGATGGTGTGGGAGGACGGGTGGCGGTACGTGAGCCCGTCGTGTCCAGGGGAGGAGAGCTGATATGTCCGAGCTGGCAGATGCGGAGGCAAAGAGTCCCGCACCGAAGCGGTCGCCCTCGCTGGAGGTCGAGCACGTTTCGCTGGGCTACCCCGGCCGTCGGCGCGGTGAACAGGTACTGGCCTGCCGAGATCTCAACATGACGGTGCACCAGGGTGAGTTCGTCATGCTCGTAGGCCCGAGCGGATGCGGAAAGAGCACTTTCCTGGAAGCCCTGGCCGGGCTGGTCCACGTCGGCGCCGGCGAGATCCGCGTCGATGGGCGCCCGATCGATGGTCCGGCGAAGGACCGCAGCCTCGTGTTCCAGAGCCCGTCACTGTTCCCGTGGCGGGACGTGTACGGCAATGTCATCTTCGGTTGCCAAGCTCAGGGCCGTCTCGACGCCGCCGCCAAGGCACGGGCTGAGGCAGTCATCAAACTCGTCGGCCTCGGCGATGTCGCTCACCGCCGAGCGCGCGAACTGTCGGGGGGCATGAAGCAGCGGGTGAACCTGGCACGTGCCCTTGTCACCGAACCGTCCCTGTTGCTACTCGACGAGCCCTTCGGCGCCCTCGACGCGCAGACCCGTGAGGTCATGCAGGACGAGCTCGTCCGCATGTGGCAAGGCTCGGCAATCGAGTCCAGCACGACGGCGGTGTTCGTAACCCATGACGTCGCCGAGGCAGTGCTCATGGCAGACCGGGTGTTGGTGTTCTCCAAATCGCCCGGGACGATCATCGACGACATTCCCGTCAGCCTGGGGCGGCCCCGTACTGCAGCGGTGCGCTCCAGCCGGGAGTTCATGGCTTATCACGACCGGATCCTCGATGCCCTCTACGGTCGTCCGACCTACAGGGCAGAAGGGGTCGAGGTTGCGAGTACCGGCTCCCCGCGATCTACGCGAAGCGAGGTTTCTGCACCATGACCACCGCCATCTCGGATGTGACGTCGTCGGACCCGGGGCCGCCGGTCGGAGGTGGGTCGGCTGACCCGGTACTCAGCTTCGGCTCACCTGGCATCGGACAACGCATCCCGCACGCGTCGCTCCTGTTCGGAACCGTCGGCGTCCTTTTGCTACTCGTCGCATGGCAGGTCTGCGCCGTGACAGGCGTGGTGGACATCCACATCAGCTCGGATCCCACCCAGGTGCTTCGCCAAGACATCCACCTCTTCTCTACGGGCGCGATATGGGCCCCGATCGGTACCACCGCCACCGAGGTGGGATGGGCTCTGGCCATCATCATCCTCGCCGGAATCCCCCTCGGCATCGTGCTCGGACGCTTTGCCATGCTGCGCCAGATGGCTGATCCTATCGTGAGCATCCTCAACTCGGTGCCCTACGTGTTGTTCCTGCCACTAATCATCTTCTGGTTCGGGCTAGGAGAGCGGTCCCGGGTAGTGGTCGTGATCTGGGCGGGGATCTTGCCGCTGATCATCAACACCCAAGCAGGCGTACGCAACATCGACCGCGACTACTTACGGGTCGGCACCGTGTTCTCCGTGTCCCGACTGCGCTTCTTCACCTCCATCCTGATCCCGGCGGCGATGCCCTTCATCCTAACCGGCCTGCGACTGGCGGTAGCTCGGGCGCTCGTAGGGGCAATCGTCGTCGAGTTCTTCCTCTCGGCCAACGGCCTCGGCTACTTCGTGCAGAACGCAACGTCAAACTTCGAGATGAGCACCGCCATGGCGGGCATCGTCGTGATGGCGGTCGCGGCCTTGCTGCTCACACGCCTGATCGGGGCGGTCGAGCGACGGGTCATCTCATGGTCGCAGGCGCAATAGCGACGATGCCCGGACAGCGCGTCTTCAAGACAACAACAAAAAGGAGCAATATGAAGTCGAAGTGGGGGAAGATCGGCGCAGGCGCCATCGGATCGGTCATGCTGGTGAGCGCATGCGGGTCGTCGAGCAGCTCGACGAGCACCACGACCGCCGCCGGTTCGTCCGGGACCACCAAGGCCCTGACGAACCTCACTGTTGCGTACGCCGCGACGGGAGCGGGCTTCTCGGACCTCTACGTCGGTGTGACCGACGGCATCTTCCAGCGCTACGGGCTCAACGTGAAGCTGGTGCAGGTCACGCCGGCCAATCTGGTCTCGGCACTCCTCAGCGGCAGCGCGCAGATCGGGGGAGGGGTGGCGGACACCACTGCGAGCGCCATCCTCAAGGGGGAGAAGCTGCAGTACGTGGCGCTCACCGAGGGCACCTACAACCTGCAGCTGTGGGTCAACAAGAACATAACGTCCCTGCAGCAGCTGTCGGGCCAGTCCCTCGCACTGACTACGCAGGGCTCCGAAACCGACTTTGCCCTCAACGACCTACTGCAAAAGAATGGTATGAGCACCACGTCGGTGACCCGGCGGTACCTGGTCTCGGCTGCGCAGATGATCTCCGCGATCCGTAGCGGGGCTGTGGCCGGGGGCTTCTTCCAGCCGCCGACCGCCCAGAACCTGACGCAGGTCGGCGGTCACATCCTCACATCTCTGTCCAACTTCCCCTATGCGGTGGGGGCTTACATATCGCCGGATTCCTATGCGTCCAGCCATCCACAGGTTATAAACGAGTTCTACGCCGCGGAAACCGCCAACTTGGCTTACCTCCGGGCCCACCCGGCCCAAACCCAGGCAGCCATCGAGAAGTACAACACGCAAAACACCCCTGCCGACGCCAAGATCGCCTACACATTCTTCCTCAACGTCTGGAAGCAGGACCCCTCCGTCACCCCTTCATTGATCCAGGGGGCCTTCCAGCGGGCAGCCGCGAAGGCCAAGGTCACCCCGCCGTCAAGCGTCAGCCAGTACATCTATTCGCCGTCGTAGGCCATGACGCCGAGCGCACGATCGGCGGTTCTCGCCACCCCCGAAGGAGACACCTCTTTGATAGTGACCGACGAGCACCACACACGGATGGAGCGCCTGACAACCGCCGATCTGGGTGATGCCATGGACCGCATGGGCGTCGTCCACTCGGCTATCCGGCCACTTTGGAAGGGAGCGCGCTTCCAGGGCCGGGCCTTGACCGTGTGGACCCGCGCCGGCGACAACCTCTTCGTGCACGCGGCACTCGACCGCCTAAGCCCTGGTGACGTCCTCGTGGTCAATGGGGAAGGGGACGAGACCCGCGCCCTCCTCGGCGATCGCATGGTGACCAAGGCCCGCGACCAGGGCGCCGTCGGGATCGTGGTCGACGGTGCCATCCGCGACGCGGATGCCCTCGAGGCCCTCGGGTTGCCGGTGTTCGCCCGTGCGGTGACGCCGGCGGGCCCCTACAAGCACGGCCCGGGCCAACTCAACGTGCCGGTGGCGCTCGGTGGGGTAGTGGTACGTCCCGGCGATATCGTGTGCGGCGACGGCGACGGGGTCGTGGTGGTGCCTCCAGAGCGCCTGCTCGAGATCATCCAGCGGGCGGAGACCTTCGCCGACCTGACTCCGCTCAGCTGATGGCTTCCGTGCCTTCTGCCTTCGACCTCCGCTCCTGGCTGGCCGCGGCCGAAGCAGCCGGCGATCTGCTCCGACTCGAAGGTGTCGATGCTGCGCTCGAGATCGGTGCCGCCAGCCAGGTCAACTACAGGCGCAACCGGCCGCGCGCCCTGCTCTTCGACTGCATCCCCGGATATCCCGCAGGGATGCGAGTTCTCACCGGGTCACTTTCCAACCCTGGCTTGATGGGGGCCAGCCTTGGATTGGGGACCAACCTGTCGGACCACGCGCTCGTGGCGGCTCTGCGGGGTAAGCCGGCGGAGTGGGCGGCCAGCGCAACCACCTTCGCAGCTGAGACCGTGGCTGACGGTCCGGTCCTCGAGCACGCGCTGCACGACGACGCCGTGGATTTCTCCCTCTTTCCGTGCCCGACCTGGCACGACCGTGACGGGGGCCCATACATAGGGACCGGGTGCGCTGTGGTCACCGTCGACCCGGACACGGGGGTGCACAACCTCGGGGCCTACCGCATACAGGTGCAGGACGGTGGGCGCAGTGTGACGGTCAACATCGAAGCGGGCAAGCACGGGTCCCAGCACATCCAACGCTGGTTCGCGAAGGAGGGACGCGCCCCGATCGCGGCAACGCTCGGCCAGCATCCGGCCCTGCTCGTCGTCGCGGGCACGGAAGTCCCGGCGGGCATCTCCGAGTACGACTACGCCGGCGCAATGCTCGGCGAGCCTGTCCCCGTCGTGCGAGCGCCGCACACAGACCTCCCTCTAGCCGCTGAGGCCGAACTGGCCTTCGAGGGATGGGTGTATCCCGACCGGACCCGACCGGAAGGGCCGTTCGGTGAGTGGACGGGGTACTACTCAGGGGGGACGGCCGAGGTGCTCTGCGTCGACGTGTGCGCCATCTACCACCGCGCCGATCCCATCAACCTCGGCGCCCCCCCGGGCAAGCCACCGCACGACTACTCCTATATGCGCTCGGTGATGAAGTCGGCCATGGCGACCGACGCGTTGATCGGCACGGGTCTCGGCGGTGTGGCCGGCGTCTGGTGCCACGAGGCCGGAGGCGGCCGTTCGATCATCGCCGTGGCCGTCGAGCAACGCTACGCCGGCCACAGCCGCCAGGCCGGATACCTCGCCGCCCAGCATCCTGTGACTGCCTACATGAACCGACTCGTCATCACCGTCGACGCCGACGTCGATCCTCGCAACCTCGACGAGGTGATGTGGGCGGTCTCCACCCGCTGTGATCCCGAGATCGACGTGGACATCATGCGGCGGACCTGGGGCAGCCGCGTCGACCCTCTCGGGCAGCCAGGGCGGCCCAACTACAACAGTCGCATGCTCATCGATGCCTGTCGCCCCTTCGAACGGCTCGGCGACTTCCCGGCGGTAGCGGAGGCAGATCCCGAAGCACTGGCCCAGGTGGTACGTCGCTGGCCGGAGCTGGAGCTGTGAGCGGGAACGGCAGATCTCCGAGTGAGATGGTGGGGGCTTCGACCCGGTTCCCGCGCGTCACCATGCTGCCGGGGGCGGTGCAGCCCGTTTCCAGCGGGGTGAGCGTCCCGCGCCTCGACCCGGCGACCGCCCTCCAGGACCGCCGGGGGCTCATGCTCGCCAGCATGCGCGACGACACGGAGCGCGCGCCGCTCGCCCAGCAGATCTTCGACGAGATCGCCATCGCCATCGTGGAGGGCCGCCTCCGGCCGGGCGAGAGCCTCAACTCAGTTGGACTCGCCCGCCGATTCAACACGAGCCGCACCCCGGTCAGGGAGGCGCTTGCCGAGCTGGAGCGCCAAGGGGCCGTCGTGGTGCCCCCGCACCGCCGGCCCTACGTGGCGAACGTGAGCCTGCGGCAGGTCAAGGATGTGTACGACCTACGTGCCAGCTTGTTCGCCCTCGTCAGCCAGCTGATCGTGGCCGACTGCCCTGCGGACCGCCTGGCCGAGCTCTGGGAGTGGCAGGCGGCCCTGGAGGACGATGCCGAGCGCGGGGCGGTCGACGATTACTTCTGGCACAACGTGGGCTTCCGCCTGGTGGAGGTCCGCCTGGCCGGCAACGAGCAGCTCCAGCGGATCCTCGGCATGCTCGGAATGCGCACCCTGCAGTTTCGCCACCTGAGCCTGTCGCAGCCCGGACGGCTCGCCCGCTCGGTCGAGGACCACCGGCGCCTGCTCATCGCCTACGACGAGCGCGACGCGATCACAGCCACCGCGATGACGCGAGGCCTGATCATGGCCGGGTACCGGGCCCTGGAGAGATCGGGACTCATCCAGGAGGCGACAACGGTCGCTGAGGATGCCCAGGGGGAGACCCTGTGAATCCCCACCACATCGACGCCCACGCCCATCTGGTCCCTGAGCCGCTCCTGGGCATGGTCGGCGACGGGCAGGTCCCCGGAGTATCCCTCGACGGCAGATCCCTGGTCGACGGCGGTCGGCGCCTCGGGCCGTTGGGCACCCCTATGGTGTCGGTGCCTGAACGGTTGCGTTGGATGGATGACGAGAGCATCGCCGAGCAGTGGGTGTCGCCCTGGCTCGACCTTTTCACATGGCGCCCGATCCCGGATCCGATCGGCGCGGAATGGGTTTGCGCCGTGAACGACGCGCTGGTCGAGGTGACAGCAACCAGCGCGGGACGGCTTCGTCCCGTTCCCTTCGTAGACCTTTCGGCGGGAGCGGCTGCGGCCTTGAAGCAGATGGACGCCGTGCTCCGGGAAGTGGAGGCGCCGGCCGTAATGGTCAACTCGGCGCCGCACGGATCACCGCTGGCCGGAGAAGTGCTGTCACCGTTCTGGGGGGGAGCCGCCGAACGCAACGTCACCGTCATGCTCCACCCGCCCGGCAACGGACCCTCGTGCGCGTTCACCACGCCAGTCCTACAGAACGTGTCCGGCCGGGTGATCGACGCGAGCGCAGCCGTGGTCGAGATGATGGCGGCGGGCGTGTTCGAGCGGCTCCCCGAGCTGCGCGTCATCGTCGTGCACGGGGGCGGCTTCCTCCCGTACCAAGCGTTCCGACTGGATGGCCTGGTGCGGGCTTCGCTCCTGGGCAAGACAGCGATGACGAGATCGCCGTCGGATACCCTCCGCCGCCTCTGGTACGACACGGTCGCCCTGGATGGGGCCAGCCTCGAGTTGCTGGTCCGGCGAGTGGGGGGCGACCGAGTCCTCTTGGGAAGCGATGCGCCATTCCCCATCGGCGATCCCCATCCCGTCCGAACTGTGCGGGCGTCGGGGTTGGCGCCCGCTGTGCAAGATGCCATCTGCTGCGGCAATGCCCGAGCGCTCGACCAGCAGGGTGCCGCGTCGCGGGGCCGGGGTGAGCGGTGAGGCGGGTGGCGTCGTCCGTGCCTCTCGCGTGGGGGCGGCTGGCTTACACCACGCAGGGCTCCGGGACGCCGCTGGTGCTCCTCCACTCCCTAGCGCTCAGCGGTCGCATGTGGGACCTCGTCGGCGCCGAGCTAGGCGCACACCACGAGCTGATCGCCGTCGACCTGCGCGGGCACGGCGGCAGCGAGTGGGACGGCCAGCCATTCACCATCGACGACCTTGCTTCGGACGTGATCGCCCTCCTCGACCAGCTCCAGCTCCCCCGAGCCCACGTTCTCGGCATGTCGATGGGTGGCACGGTGGCGGTGGCGCTCGCCTCGGCTGCGCCCCAACGCGTCGATCGACTCGCGCTGTGCGACACCACTGCCTGGTACGGGCCCGAGGCTTTCTCCGCATGGGAGCAGAGGGCAGCCACCGCCGAGCGCTCGCCCCGGGTGCTCCAGGTGCCCTTCCAAACCGAGCGGTGGTTCGGTGGAGCGTTCCGCCGGCGTTCGCCCGCAGAGGTTTCGGCCGTGGTGGGCATCTTCCTAGGCACCTCGCCGGCGGCACATGCCAAGGCGTGTCGTGCTCTGGGCGCCTACGACGGCCGGGCTCGGCTGGCGTCCATAACAGCAGCCACCCTTGTGGTCACGGGTGAGGATGATCAAGCGACGCCCGTTGCGATGGGGAAGCTGCTGGCCGACGCCATCCCCGGCGCCACCGGGCAGGTCTGGCCCGGTCTCCGCCACTTTGCCCTACTGGAGAGCGCAACCCTTCGCACTGCGGTCTTGGCGCACCTGGCGGGCGAAGCGGTCCCCGAGCCCTCCCGAGACCTTTGCTGTTGTCCGGCCACGAGCGTCCCTGGAGGACCAACGACGTGAAGCCCGCACCGTTCCGCTATCACCTACCCGCCACGTTGCAAGAGGCATTGGAGCTCCTGGCCGAGCTGGGTGATGACGCCAAAGTCCTCGCCGGGGGCCAGAGCCTCCTGCCCATGCTCGGCTACCGCCTGACCGCCCCGGCGCACCTGGTCGACATCGGGGGGCTCTCAGAGCTGCGGGGATGGGAGCTGGACGAAGCCGGCCTTCGCATCCGAGCAATGGCACGCCAGCGGGAGGTCGAGCTGGATCCCGACATCGGGCTGCGATTCCCGATCCTGCACGCGGCGATCGCCCATGTAGCCCACGCCCAGATCCGCAACCGCGGGACCGTCTGCGGCAGCGTGGCCCACGCTGATCCTGCGGCGGAGCTGCCGGCGACGATGGTGGCGCTGGGTGCGACCATGGTGCTCGAGCGATCGGGCGGCCGCCGCGAGGTGCCCGCTGCGGACTTCTTCCAATTCCACTTCACGACCGCGATCGAGACCGGTGAGCTGCTCACGGAGGTGCGCATCCCCAGCCCGCGATCGGGTTCGACCGGGACCTTCCTCGAGATCAGCCATCGCAAGGGTGACTTCGCACTGGTAGGGGTGGCTGCGACCGTGGTGGCCGACGGTGACCGGGTGGCGGCGGCGCGCATCGTCTGTGCCGGGGTTGCGCCCACCCCGTTCGTGGCGGTCGCGGCGGAGCAGGCCGTGGTCGGTCGAGTGCTTGACGACGCCACCCTGCTGGTGGCGCAGTACTGCGCCAGCGAAGGCATGTCGCCGACGGACGACTTCCACGCCGAGGGCGCCTACCGCCGCCAGGTGGCAGGGGTACTGGTTCGCAGGTCGCTGGACGTCATCCGCTCGCAGCAAGGAGCCCTAAGTGCCTGAAGATCCCGCCACCTCGTCTGGCGGATGTGAGGTCATCGAGCTCTCTTTCGTCGTCAACGGGGAACCCGTGACTCTCTCCTCCGACGTCCGAGTCTCCCTCGCCGAGATCCTCCGGCGCGACCTGCGCCTCACGGGGACGCATCTCGGCTGCGAGCACGGTAGTTGCGGCGCGTGCACCGTCATAGTCGACGGCTTGGCGGTGCGGTCGTGCCTCATGCTGGCCGCGCAAGCTCAGGGCGCGGATGTCGAGACGGTCGAGGGCCTCGCCCGGGGCGACGAGCTGGACGACCTCCAGGCCGCCTTCCGGGAGCACCACGCCTTGCAGTGTGGGTTCTGCACGAGCGGGTTCCTCATGTCGCTCACCGCACGACTCCGAGAGGGGCCCGTCGTAAGCGAGTTTCAGGCGCGCGAGGCGCTCAGTGGCAACATCTGCCGATGCACCGGCTACGTCGGCCTGGTCGACGCGGTCCTGTCGCTGGCAGCCGACTCCGGGAAGGAACCCTTGAAGTGAGCCAAGTCGAGACCACCGCGACGCGCCACGTCGGGACGAGCATGCGCCGGCGCGAAGACCATCGGCTGCTCATAGGCGCCGGTAAGTTCCTGGACGACTTGGACTTCGGTGCGTGTTACGAGGCGGCTGTCCTTCGCAGCCCCTATCCGAGCGCTCGCATCCGCTCGATCGCCGTCGAGCGCGCTCGCCAGGCACCGGGCGTAGTGGCGGTCTTCACCGCCGCCGACCTCGGGCCCATCCTCCAGGACCTGCCGCCCAAGGTCACCCACCCGTCGCTCAACCGCCAGCCCCGCTACCCGATCGCCGTCGATGCGGTCCGCTACGTGGGTGAACCGGTGGCTGTAGCGGTGGCGTCGAACCGGTGGCTGGCCGAGGATGCCCTCGAGCTGATCGAGGTGGACTACGACTTGCGGCCCGGGGTGGGCTCGACGGCCTCCGCGCTGGCGGAAGGTGCCCCCCTCGTACATGAAGCCTCCGATACCAATGTTGCCGTCCACATCGTCCAACAGTCCGGCGATCCCGACGCCGCTCTGCGCACTGCGCCTCACGTCTTACGGGACACCTTCGTCATCACCCGTGGGGGTGGCCACTCTATGGAGGGACGGGCGGTAGCCGCCCGCTACGACCGGGCGGCCAGCCAGCTCACCGTTTGGGACGCCACCCAGACACCGCACTATGTCCGGCACATGCTGGCCGCCCTGTATGGCATGACCGAGGACGAGATCCGCTTGATCGCTCCTGCCGACATCGGAGGGGGGTTCGGCCCCAAGGCCCAGTTCTACGGCGAGGAGGCGCTCATCCCCTGGATCGCCATGCATCTAGGGGCGACGGTCAAGTGGATAGAGGACCGGTGGGAGAGCTTCATCAGCTCCACGATGGAGCGCTCACAAACCCACCGCATGGAGATCGGATTCGACGACGATGGCCGGATCTTGGTGCTGAAGGATGTGTTCGAGCACGATCAGGGTGCTTACTGCGTGGGCTTGCAGGTCCCGACCATCACGATGTCTACGCTGCCCGGCCCGTACAAGATTCCCAACATCCACTCCGAGCTGATCGCTTGTTACACCAACATGGTCCCGACCAGCTCCCTACGCGGCGCCGGGCGCCCCCAAGCGGTGGCCGCCACCGAGCGCATGGTCGACCGGATCGCCGAGCACCTCGGCCTGGAGCCGTCGGAGGTGCGCCGCCGAAATCTGATCCAAGCTGATGAGTTCCCCTACGCCGTCGGGCTGAGATTCCGCGACGGCTCGCCGCTCACCTATGACAGCGGCGACTACCCGGCGCTGCTGGACGGCGCGTTGGAGCGCATCGATGTTCCCGCCTTTCGCACCGAGCAGGCCATCGCCCGGCGCGAGGGCCGTTTCCTGGGCCTCGGGATCGGCATGTTCGTGGAAGGTTCCGGCCTTGGCCCCTTCGAGGGAGCCCGGGTTCGTCTCACCAACGCCGGTCGGATCCTGGTCACACTGGCGGCCTCGCCGCAAGGGCAAGGTTACGAGACCGTATATGCGCAGCTTGCCGCCGACGCTATTGGCGTCGATATCGAACACGTCGAAGTTCGCCACGGCGATACTTCGACGATCCCTTTCGGGCAAGGCACTTTCGCCTCCCGTGTCACAGCCACTGCCGGGCCCGCCGTGCACGAGGCGTGTCTCCGACTGAGAGCGGAGCTTCTCGCGGCCGGGGCAGTCGCCTTGGGGGTAGACCCCGACGACGTCACGCTCGGTGGATCGTCCGTCTCGGTGGCGTGGGCGCCGGAAAGGACCGTGACCCTGCAGGACCTGGCCGCTGTGTCCAACATGGGGCGCCACGGGATGTCGGTGGACCCGCGCATGCCAGTCGCCATCGAGGCGACCGCCTACTTCAAGCCGCTGCGGGCGGTGTACACGAGCGGCATCTACGCCGCCGTCGTCGATGTGGATGTCGAGACCGGCATGGTGGAGGTGGTCCGCAGCGTCCTCGGCCACGACTGCGGTGTGGTGCTCAACCCCATGATCGTGGACGGCCAGATGTACGGCGCGTTCGCCCACGGCATCGGCAACGCCCTCTACGAGGAGGCGGCCTACGACGAAGACGGTCAGCCGTTGGCCACTAGCTATCTCGACTATCCCCTCCCCACCGCCATGGAGGTGCCGCGCCCGGAGTTGTTCCACGTCGTTTCCCCAAGCCCCCTCAATTCGCTCGGCGTGAAAGGGGCCGGTGAGGGAGGGCTCATCCCTGTGCCTGCGGCGATAGCAAACGCGGTCGAAGACGCCCTGCGCCCCTTCGGTGGCCGCGTGAACAGGTTGCCCCTCACCCCCGCTCGGGTGCTCGCAGCCATTCAGGGAACGACCCGGCAGTGACAGGGCGCCCATGTCCAGGTCGCCGGCGTCCTTGGGTCGTCGGGATCTCGGGGGCGAGCGGCACCGCCTATGCGGCGTCTGTGCTCCGCGGGCTCCTGGACGCAGGGGAGCAGGTGGACCTGATCGTGAGCAAGGCCGCTCGCATGACACTGCGCGACGAGACCGGGATGATCTTCCGCCCGTCCCGGTGGCAGGAGGCCATGAAGGAATGGGTTGGCCGAGAGATGAGTGCTGTCCGGTACTGGCCGATCGCCGACATGGCGGCCGGCCCGAGCAGCGGCTCCTACCTGACCAAGGGCATGATCGTCGTCCCCGCCACTACGGCGTCGGTGGCGGGGATCGCCGCCGGGATGTCGAAGGATCTGCTCCAGCGCGCCGGGGACGTCACGCTCAAGGAGCGCCGCCCTTTGGTGCTGGTGCTGCGGGAGACCCCCCTCCGGCGCTCGACTCTGCTCCAGCTTGCAGAGCTGTCTGGGGAAGGAGCCATCGTGATGCCTGCCAGCCCCGGTTTCTACTCCGACTCCAGCACTGTCCAGGCGCTCGTCGACTTCGTCGCAGGGAAGGTGCTCGACGTGGTCGGCATCGAGCACCAGCTCTTCGAACCATGGGACGGGCACCTGACCGAGCAGAGCGAAGGGGAGTAACAACCTTGCCAGCAGCACGACACTTGGCGCTCGTGAATGCATCGGTGCATGCCAGCACAGGCGCCCCCCCGGCTTCGGCCGTCCTGATTGCCGGTGACCGCGTCGTCGCTGTTGGCTCCAACCCCGAGATACGTCGACGCGCGCCGGCCGGTACGTCCGTCGTGGACCTCGCAGGGCGCGCGGTCCTGCCGGCAGTCACCGATAGCCACACTCATTACCACCGGGCCGCACAGCTCCAGGCCCACTTCCTCGACTTCACGGCTCTCGCCCCCCGGGCGCTCGACGACGTGCTCCGCCTCGTGGCCGAGCGAGCGCGAGACCAGCCCGACGCCTCGTGGATCCAGGGGGACAACCTGTCTGCTGATTCCTTGAGAGAGGGGCAGCTACCCACACGCGCGGATCTCGACGGGGTCTGCGCCGACCGGCCAGTCATACTGCGCACGGTGGGCAAGCACGGGATCGCCGCCAATTCCGTTGCCCTGGCGGCGGCCGGAATTACGGGCGCAACTTCCGATCCCCCTGGCGGCCGTATCGAACGCGACGCGGCGGGGCGGCCTAACGGGATCCTCCACGAGACGGCCAAGCTCCGCCTCGATGCGACCCGTGCCGACACGGTCGTGCCCCCACTCGATGTCGATTCCCGCCTCGACGCCCTGGAGGCCGCCATCGAACGGCTGAGTCGCAACGGGATCGCCGAGATCCACGAGATCGTGCAGAGCCCCGACGAAATGGGCGATTACCAACGGTTGCGGGAGCAGGGCAGGCTGCGGGCCCGTGTGGTCTTCTACGTCCGAGTGGTCGAGGGCCAGACGACGCTGGGAGAGCTCAGCCGTGTCGGCCTGCGCAGCGGGTTCGGCGACGACTGGCTCCGCCTCGGCGGGGTGAAGGTCAGCATCGACGGGTCTTGCACGCTGCACAACGCCGCCGTCTACGGCGGCTACCGCGACCAACCGGACAACAGTGGACTGGTGCGCATCGAGGCGGCGGATCTCGACGCGCTGGTGGCAGGCGCGGCCCGGGGCGGACTCCAAGTGGCCGTACACGCAATAGGCCAGCGCGCGCTCGACATGGCCCTGACTGCCATCCAGGCTGCGGCCGCCGTCCCTGGCTCCCGCCAGCTGCGCCACCGCGTGGAGCACGCACATCTCGCGCCGCGGCCAGGACAGCTCGAGCGCCTTCGTGCCCTCGACGTCGTGGTGTCCACGCAACCCGCTTTCTTGTGGGCCAACGGTGACTCGTGGCCGGCGATGTTCGGTGTCGAGGACGCCGAGCGAACCGTGCCGATTGCCTCGCTCCTAGCCCTCGGTATCCCGACACAGATCAACACCGACTTCCCCAACGCCCCCCTCGATCCCCTTCGCAACATGCGCGCCGCAGTCGAGCGACGGACCCGGAACGGCGCTGTGCTCGGGGCGTCGGAAGCGATCAGCGTGGCGCAGGCGTGGAAGTTGGCCACAGAGGGATCCGCCTTCGGCGCGTTCGAGGAGCACCGACGTGGTCGCCTGGACGCAGGCTACCTCGCCGACTTGGTCGTCCTTTCTACAGATCCGCTTTCGAGCGGCACCTTCGACGGTGCTGCAGTTGAGGCAACGATCGTCGGCGGGCGCTGCGCGTGGGCGAGCGATGCTCTCGAAGGCTTAGAGGAGAGCACCGCCGACTCGTTCAGTGGCTGAACGCAGTGTCCCCCCGTCCACCGACCTCTCCGCCTTTGGCGCCCAAGCTCGGCGTGTCCACCCGGAGGATGCAGCGGAAGCCGAGGTGGGACATCGACGACTCCACCTGCTGCGCCTGGCGGGCCGCAGGCCGGTATCGCCGGCAGTAGTTGGCCGCGCAAAGGTGTGAGCCGCCCTTGACCACGCGCCGAGGGATGTGCGCCCCCCCCGGCTCGTGCGAGTCGTAGCTGCCGTCGGCATCGGAATCGAGGCGCGGGTTGCTGGGAACGCAGCAGTCGTGCTCGGTCGGCGCGGCGTGACGTGACTGAAAGAAATCAGCGGTCCACTCCCACACGTTGCCCGTGACGTCGTAGAGGCCGTAGCCGTTCGGGGGGTAGGAGGCGACGGGTGTGGTCCGCTGCCTCGAGGGTGGCTCGAGGTTCTGCCAGGGAAACTCGCCCCTCCAAGTGTTGGCCATCACGGTTCCGCCCGGCTCGAGCTCGTCACCCCAGGCGTAGGTGGCGCCGTCGAGCCCGCCGCGTGCCGCTCGCTCCCACTCGGCCTCCGTCGGCAGTGCCTTGCCCGCCCACGTGGCGTAGGCGAGGACGTCTTCCCACGCTACGTGGGTGACGGGATGGGTGGCCCGATCGTTCAAGTGGCTGCGTGATCCCTCGGGACGGGCCCAGCTCGCGCCGGGGAGGTATCTCCACCAGGACAAGAAGTCGCACAGGTCCACCGGGCCGGCTGTCGGCACGAACACCATCGAGCCTGGCCGGAGGACATCTGGAGCGAGCTGCGGATACTCGTGCGGGTCGATCGGGCGTTCCGCCACGGTGGCGTAGCCGGTCGCATCCACGAACTCGGCAAAGGCCCCGACTGTCACCGGCGTCCTGTCCATCCAGAAGCCATCCACCGAAACGAGGTGGACAGGGCCTTCCTCCGGGTACTCCCTCTCGTCGGAGCCCATGGCAAAAGTGCCTCCCGGGACCCATGCCATGCCTTCGGGCGCAGCGTGGCCAGGACCTCTGGGCACATCGAGGGACCAGTCGTGAGGCACGGGCTCAGCTGGGGTTGATGCCGAACCGGTCCAGGCCGAAGGCCGAGATAGCGTTACCCCGAGCCAGCTTGAATCGCTCATTCTCGGAAAGCCCGGCCTTGGCGCAAAGCCGCTCCAGATGATCTTTGCTGCCGGGCCAGGTTGACTGCGAATGAGGATAATCTGTTTCGAAACAAATTTGATCCATTCCGATGGCCTCCCGGTTGCGCAGGCCGGTCTCGTCGTCGAAGATGCAACCGAACACCCGGCCCCTCGCCAGGGTCGACGGCGGCACCGTCACCGTGTTAGAGAACTCTTCACCATTGAACTCCGCCCATACCTTGTCGATTCGCTCGAGAATGTACGGCATCCAGCCGACCTGTCCCTCGGAATAGGCTACCTTGAGGTTGCCGAAGCGCTCCAGCGTCCCCGACATCAGATAGTCGGTCAACGAACCGACGGCATTCTGCCAGTCCAGCGCCATGCCCACGATCATCGGAGCGTCGGGCGCCGTGGTGGGCATCCTCGAGGATGACCCTATATGCATGCACACGATCGTGTCTGTGTCGTTGCACGCCTGGAAGAAAGGATCCCAGAAGCGATCCTTGTCGTAGAGAGACGGGAGGCCAAGGGGTACTGGCGACTCCGTGAACGAGACGGCATGGCAACCCTTGCCGGCAGAGCGCCGGACCTCCGCGGCGGCCAGCTCGGGATCCCACAAGGGGACAATGCCGAGAGGTACAAGCCGACCGCGACCTTCGCCCGCCGACCATTCGTCGATCATCCAGTCGTTGTAGGCGCGGACGCACAGGAATCCGAGGTCCTTGTCGTCCTGCTCGAGGAATGTCTGACCGCAGAAGCGGGGCAATGTGTTGGGGAAGCAGATAGAAGCTTCTATGTGGTCGAGATCCATATCAGCCAGACGCTCGTGCTGCTTCCAGCTTCCCGGCCGGACATCGTCGAAGGTGGTGAGCTCCATGGTCAGCTTCTCGAAGCCCGCAGCCGCCTGCAGCATCATGAGGGGAGCGACGACGTTGCCGTACAGCCACACATCACACCACTCGCCGTCGGGATCCGGCACCCAGCCGGTGGCCGACCCGCGTCGCATGCGCATGCGCTGCACCCGGGGGCCGGTGTCCCGGACAGCTGCAGGGAGCCGGCTGTACCAGAGGTCCGGGGGCTCGAGGACGTGGTCGTCGACGGAGATGATGCGGGGAAGCTCTTGCATCTGGCTATCACCCTTCCTGGGTTGGCCATGGGCCGGGCGACCATGATAGGGGCACGAAGGGACGGAGGCCATGCCGCAGGGGGCCGCGAGTGCAGACGCCAACCGCCGGAAAGGCTGCGGGTAGGCCGCCCGGGTGTAGGGGCCATGAGCCTCCCCGAACTGGTGTTGCGGATGTATCCTTATCCTAAGCAGTGGGAAAGGACGTTTCCTATGTCCGGACCGCCTGCCAGGCGGCGCCGGGTGACGCCAGTGGAGCGCCTTCGCGGCCGCTTCGACGCCTTCATCCTGGCGGTCGACTGGGCGCTGCCCGGTTCCCTGATCGGCCTCTACGCAGTCGGGTCGCTACGGCGATCGCCCTGCGGGGGACTGACCACCCTGAGATACTCGTCAGCGACGAAGCCCTCGAAACCTGGGCCGCCCACGAGGAGGAGCGGTGGCCGGCGTGGGTCGACAGAGTCCGCCACCACCCCCGCTCGCTGCTCTTCCGGCGTTCAGTGGCGGGGACGGTCCTAGAGGTCAGCCGCCTGTACGAGGCGGCGCTGACCGGGTCGGTGCTGACCGGGTCGGTGCTCTCCAAGCTGGACACCGGGGAGGTGGTGACGTCGGAGCTGGCGTACAAGTACGCCCGGATCCTCCGGGATTGCGTCGGCTACCGCCAGGGCTACCACTCGTCGCCCTATTGGGCGCCGGTCGAGCGGAAGCATGACGCCCTGAAGGTCATCGCCGAGATGGCCCGCCAGAGCGCAGCCCACTCGGGTCCCGCCCAGCTGGCGTAGATCTTCGGGTCTGCCGAGCCGAGTCGAGTGGGCCGCCCGGGGCTCGAACCCGGAACTGTACGCTTAAAAGGCGTCTACTCTGCCAATTGAGTTAGCGGCCCGTGCCACTCGACCCTAGCGGCAGCCAGCGGTAGCTTCCGGGCCGTCGGCGATTTTGACCAGGGTGACGAACTCGTCGATACGCCCGCGGATCACGTCGAGGCTGGAAGCCCAGAATTCCTCGGACCGGACGTCGATGCCGAAGCGGGCCGCCAGCTCGGCGGCAGGCCCGGTGCCGGTCGATGCCAAGAGCTCGTCGTAGCCGGAGCGAAAGCGTTCGGGGTCGGCCCGGAACCGTGCAAAGAGCCCCAGGCCGAACAAGAGCCCGAAGCAGTAGGGCCAGTTGTAGAAGGACTGGTCGGCGGAGTAATAATGCGGCTTCACCGCCCACATCCACGGGTGGAGGGTGGAGAGATCCAATCCTGCGCCGTACGTGGATCGCTGCGCGTCGGTCATCGCAGTGCACAGATCGGCGACCGACACCGGACCCGAAGCCCGGCGGACAAAAAGCTCGGACTCGAACAAGAAGCGCGAGTGGATGTCGATGACCACCTGAGTGGCGCCCTGGAGGTCGACGTTCAGGAGTCCCAGGCGGCCGGCGGGATCCGCGGCGGCCATGCCGGCCTCTACCATCACCGTCTCGCAGAAGATGCTGGCCGTCTCGGCGAGGGCCATCGGGGTCCGACGCTGTAGAGGCGGGCGGACGGCCAAGTTGACGTTGTGGTATGCGTGTCCCAGCTCGTGGGCCAGGGTCTGGACGCTATCCCACGACCCGTCGAAGTTCATGAGGACCCGGCTGCTTCCGCCCCCTACCGGCATGCAGAAGGCGCCCCCGCGTTTGCCCTCCCGTGACCCTGCGTCGACCCAACGGGCAGCGAAGGCCCGCCGGGCGTGAGCGCCCAGGGCGGGGGAGTAGGTGGCGAACGCGGCCTGCACGGCTTCCTCCGCACTGGCCCAGTCGACGTAGCCCTCGCCCGGGACCGGGGCCATCAGGTCCCACCAGGCCAGGCCGGGGGCGCTCGCTTCGCCGCCGAGCAGCATGTCCTTGTATCGCAGGAAGCGGTGGAAGTCGGGGAAAGAGGCCACGGTGGCAGACTGCATTGCCTCCAACGCTTCCGGCTCGACACTGTTGGCGAACAGCGCAGGGCCCAGAGCGTCGGACCATCCTCTCCGCCGGTTGAGCGTTACCACCTCACCCTTGACCCCGTTGAGGCAGGCCGCCATGGGGATCGCCACAGTTTCCCACGCCGCCATCTCGGAGCGGAAGGCCCGCTCCCGTACGCCGCGGTCGGGGTCCGTGGCCCTACCCCGCAACACCGTGACCGGCACTGTCTCGCCGTCGAGGACGCCGGTCAGCGTTGAGGTCAGGTCACCAGCCAGGCGGGTCCATGCGGACGATCCCGAGAGGCGCAGATCAGCCAGCAACTCCTCCTGGTCCCGGGACATCTGGTGCGTGGCGGCGACCTCGGCGCGTCGAAGGAGGTGGGTGTAGTCGCCGTGATCCTCCCGGACCAATGCGTCGGCGCCGAAGCGCCCGACCCACGCATCAAAGCGCCTCTGAAGGTTTCTGAACGCCACGAGGTCGGCATCCAGACTGGCCTGCGCGCTGGCCGCGTCGTCGTCGCGAGCATCGGTGGTGACCAGCGCGTGGATGTAGGCCTCGAGCGGTTCCAGCCGGTCAAGGAGCTCATTGGTCATCTCGAGTACCTCGGCCAGCACGGCACGATCCTGTTCGCCGGGAGTGCTTGACTCACCTTCACCTTCACCTTCACCTTCACCGATGCCGTGGCGGTCGAACAAGGCCCGCATCCGACCCACTTCAGCCACCAGGCTCTCGCGGGCCGCGGCCATCTGGCGCGACTCCAAGCCGGGGAAGAGGCTGTCGATCTCCCAGCGGGGCAGCGGGTCGCGCATGCCCACACGTTATGGCCAGGAGGCTCCAATGGCCGGGACGTCAGCTCTCAGATGCCGCCCACTCGTGGGGTCCACGATCCGCCGGTCTGCTCGGTCCTCGTGCCAGGCATGGTCGAGGTCGTCAGCCGTCGCCGGCCGCCCGTAGAAGTAGCCCTGAGCGAAGCGGCACCCGAGGAGGATCAGCTGCTGGGCCTGCGATGGGGTCTCGACCCCCTCGGCCACTGTCGTCAGCCCCAGGGCTCGACCGAGTCCGATCACCGCCCGGACGACTTCGGTGTCGTTGCGGTCAGTCCCGAGTCCGGCTACGAAGCTCCGATCGATCTTGATGATGTCGATGGGGAACCGGCGCAGGTAGGCGAGGGAAGACCATCCAGTGCCGAAGTCGTCCAGGGCCAGGGTGATGCCCATGTGCTGCAGGTCGCTGATCGCCCGACGGGTCGTATCGGCTGCGTCGATGAGCGACGACTCGGTCAATTCAAGGCACAGGTGGGCGGGTGCCAGCCCGTAGCGGTGGAGGGTGCGGGTGATGCCTTCCACCAGCCCGGGCTCGCTCAGCTGCTGGGCGGAGAGGTTGACCGACATCCGGGTGAAAGGCGAGCGGGCGGCATGCCACCGGCCTTGCTGGGCGCATGCCATGTCCAGGATCACTGCGCCGAGGGGAATGATCAGTCCGGATTCTTCGGCGGCACCGATGAACTCGTCAGGTCCGATGAGCGTGCCGTCGGATGCGGCCAGTCGGGCGAGTGCCTCCGTGCCGACGGGTAGCCCGGTGCTCAGGTCGACGACAGGCTGGAACAGTACGGCCAGGTGGTCCTCTTCGACCGCGGTGCGGACGAGCGCCTCTGCGTCGAGTCGCTGCTGGGTTCGTACCCGCATCGCCGTGTCATAGATCTCGGAGCGATTGCGGCCGCGCTCTTTGGCTTGGTAGAGCGCGGTGTCGGCCTCCTGCAGCAGCACTTCCGGCTCTGAGTCCCGGGTCGGGATCGCGATCCCGACCGAGCACCCGACGGTCACGGTCCGGGCGCTGAGGCGTACCGGTTTGGTTATCGCATCGCGGACGCGTGCGGCGACCGCCGAGGCGGCCGACGGGCTGCTGACCCCGACGGCCACGACGACGAACTCGTCGCCGCCGACGCGCGCCACGCTGTCGCCAGGGCGCAGAGTCGCTTCCAGCCGACGGGCGATCACCTCGAGCAGGTCGTCGCCGGCGGCGTGACCGAGCGTGTCGTTGACCCGCTTGAAGTGGTCCAGGTCCATGAACAGCACGGCGCACGCGCCGTCCTGCAGGGCTTGGTCCAACCGGTCGAGTAGAAGCGTCCGGTTGGCCAGGCCGGTGAGAGGATCGTGGGTGGCCTGGTGGCGGAGGAGCTCCGATGCTTCGACCTCTTCGGTTACGTCGCGACTGTTGGCGACGAACCCGTTGATCCACGGGTCCGCCAGGCGGTTGGAGCAGGTGACATCAAGGTGGCGATACTCGCCCCACACGGTCCGCAGCCGGCAACGAAACGTGACCATCTGATCCGGTGTCGAGATGAGCTGCGCCATCCTTCGCCTGCTCAGGCGCTGATCGTCGGGGTGGAGGCACTGATCGGCGGGCCGGCCGATCTGCGAGGTCGTCCAGCCGAAGAGTCGCTCGTAGGCCGGGCTCACGTACTGCAGGTTGCCGACGGAGTCGATCACGCTGATGAGGTCGCTTCCGTGCTCGACGAGCGTGGCGTAGCGGGCGTGGGCGGCCGCCAACTCGCGATGGACCGCCCGCTCCTGGCTGATGTCGACCAGGCACGTCACCACCCCTGTCACCTCGCCATGGTCATCGGTGATGGGCCGGGTGCTGCTGCGGACCCAGCGCGTCGCGCCACCGCGCCGTGCGCCCCACACCAGCCCGTCCAGCGGCTTCCCGCTGCCCGCCACCCGGGCCACGGGCATATGCCCGTGAGGGATGGGTGCGCCATGCTCGTCGATGGCTTCGAAGCTCTCCTTGCCGCGCCCGGCCCCGAGGGGGTCGAGGTCCAGGCCGAGCATCTCGGTTGCGGCCGGATTGGTCATCACGGGATAAGGGACGCGGTCGTCGCTCAGGGCGTAGAGGACGACGCCGTCGGGGATGGTGTCGAGGATGGCTCGTTGCCGGCTCTCGCCGGCGGCGATGGCCCGCTCGACGCGCCGCCGCTCGGTTATGTCACGGATCACGACCAGCTTCCCCGATCGGCCGCTCAGGTCGAACGGGGCTGCGTTGGCTTCGATCGGGACGGGGGATCCATCGATGCGGTGAAGTGAGACGATCTTGCCGATCCGGGAGGCGGGATCGTCGCGCCTGGGTTCGTAATCATCGGGGCCAGCCCAGGTCGAGGCTGATCGGCCGAGCATCTCGGTGGGGTCCTCGTGACCAAGCATCGTGGCCAAAGACCGGTTCGCATAGACAACGGTCCGGTCGGGGTCGAGCACTGCGATGCCGTCGGGAGACGCCTCTGCCAGGGCTGCGGCCCGCCGGCTGGCGCCGGCGCGCGCCCGGTCGTGGCGGTGGACCTTCAGCGAGGTGGCGCCCGCGACGGCAGCCGCTAGGAGAACGAAGGCGGCGTAACCTGCCCAGAGCTCACGCTGCAGCCGGTTGGCCCCCGCGTAAGCGACCGAAGTGGGCACGCTGCTGACGATGCCGTACGTGGCCCCGGCGATCGGCTGGTAGGAGAAGAGCAGCGACTCGTGGACCGACGGTGCCCAGATCTGAGCAGACCCGGCGTGATGCGAGCGCACCATGGCGAGGAAGGGGGGTGCCTTGGCCTGCATACCTATCTGGCTCGGGGTGCTCGACTGGACTATGAGTCCCCCGTCGGTGAGCAGGCTGGTGTCGCCGCCATTGGGGGCCTGGAGCGGCGCGATGACCCCGGCGAGGTCGTAGGTCGTAAGCAGGGTCACCGGTGTTCCGGTCGCAAGTGTGAACGTCGACCGGTTGGTGATCAGCGCGGCGCGCCCGGTGGCACCAGACGGGAGGATCTCAGCGCCGGCCAGGCCCCGCGGCGGTGTCCCTCCGGAACCAGGGCAGCGGGCCGGGTCGCTCGCGCTCACCGTCAGAGACGGGGAGACGATGAGCTGAGCGCTGCAGAAACCGCCGTCCGCCACGAGGAGCGACAGGCTTTGGACAATCTCGGCCCGGTTGGCGCTCTGCGCCGCCCCTGCCAGGCTCGGAAGCTCCACAGCACCAGCCGTGAGTCGAGCCCGGTCGCCCATAGCGAGCCCTAAGTTGCTCGCCAACTGGCCAGCCATCGCAGAGCTGGCGGCGCGGGCCGAGTGCTCGAGGTCGCGATGGACGATCTGGTTGACCGCCAGCAGCCCGACCGTGGGCGCGACGATCACGGTAGCAAACAGCACCAGGCCGGCGCGCCAGGGGCGCCAGCGGGTCGTGGTCGCCTCGTCGAGCAGACCCGAAGGCGAAAGCCGCCGCTGCCTCCGAGCCACGGGTTCTTTTCGACCCAGATCGGAAGCACCTTGAGCGATATGGTGCGCCGCTAGCCTGGGAGATGTGGAGGAACCACATCGGCTCAATCCGTCGCTGCCCGACGTGGGCCTGCTGGCCCAGATCGCTTCCGAGTTGGATGGTGTCGAGTCGGCGCTTGGCCGCATCGACACGGGCGCCTACGGGAAGTGTGCCCAGTGCGGGGCGCCCCTCGACGATGCATACCTCGAGGCCGACCCGTTGCAGCTGGGTTGTGCCAGCCACAGGTAGCACTGCCCGTTCAGAGAGGACCGTTGCCGTGCTTGCGAGGTGACAGGACCTCCCGCTTCGAGTCGAGCATCCTCAAAGCGGAAACCACCTCGAACCGGGTGTCGGAGGGATCGACGACGCGGTCGACGAACCCCCGCTCGGCTGCGACATACGGGTTGAGGTAGGTCTCCTCGTATTCCTCGATGAGGCGTCCTTGCACCTCGGGGGGCTCGCGCCGGTGGAGGATCTGCACGGCGCCCTGGGCTCCCATCACGGCTATCTGGGCGGAGGGCCACGCCAGGCACAAGTCGTTGCCCATGAGCTTCGAGTCCATGACGATGTAGGCGCCGCCGAACGCCTTGCGTAGCACCAGGCATACGCGAGGAACCGATGCCTGAGCGTAGGAGTGGACCAGCTGCGCGCCGTGGCGGATCATTCCCCGCCACTCGAGGTCCTTCCCCGGCATGAAACCCGGGGTGTCCACAAGAGTCAGGATGGAGACGTTGAACGCGTCGCAGAAGGCCACGAAGCGAGCACCCTTTTGCGATGCGGCGATGTCCAGCGTCCCCGCCATCGACTGAGGCTGGTTGGCCACTACGCCCACCGGGCGCCCGTCGATCCGGGTCAGGGCTGTCACCAGCTGAGGTGCCCATTCGGCCCGCAGCTCCAGGTAGTCCCCGTCGTCGGCGACCTCGGCGATGACCTCGCGGACATCGTAGGAGCCGGTGCTCACCGGCGGGACCAGATCGCGGAGGGCCGGAGCCGGCCGGTCGGCGGGTTGGTCGGTGGGCCACCTCTCGGGCAGCTCGTCGCCGTGGTCGGGGAGGTAATCGAGAAGATCCGCAACCCGGTCCAGGGCAGCGTCGAGGTCGCCGGCGCTGAGCGCCGCCACCCCCGTCGAGCGGCGATGCACCCGAGCACCGCCCAGATCCTCGGCTCCGAGTCGCATTCCGGTGAGCTGGGCCACAGCCGCGGGGCCCGAGACGTAGGCCACAGCTTCGGTGGTCATCACCACCACGTCCGCCATGCCGAGCAGCAGCGCCGGACCCGACACCGCCATGCCGTCGACGACCGCGACCACCGGCACGGTGCCGGAGCAGCCGGCGATCGCCAGCGCCGCCTCCCCCCACCCATGCAGCGCAGGAATGCCCTCGTGTATGTCCGCGCCTGCGGAGGAGACGATCATCACCAGCGGTAGGCGCTGGTCGAGTGCGACCCGGGCGCCCGCAGCCAGGGTGGCGCTGTCCTCGGGGCTGAGGGCGCCGAGACGGTGGGCCGGGTCGGTACGCACGAGCACCACCCGCCGCCCCGTGAGCGCCAGGCGCTCGACGCCGGCAGTGGTCGACCCGGGTACCCCGCCGCGCAGAGGCAGCCAACGCTGAGCCGATACTTCGGCCGGTCGGGGCGGGCGCGGGCTCGAGCTGACGGAGCCCGCGCCGGGGCGGGCGGCCGCGCTGGGTCGGGATCGCACCATCTCTGATCAGACAGCTGCTGAGCCTCGGCGGTTACGCCGGGCTCGGGAAGCTTGTCTCGGTGGAGAGCCTTCCGCCACGCGCCAGTCGTCCGCTCCGTCGGCGTTGCCATCGGCGGCATCGCAGCACTCCGTGGGGCCCGAGCCCGAAGCGGCGGGAGCCGGATCGGTCGTGAGCGCCCGGGCCATGAGAAATCCCCGGGCTCGCTCTGCGAGGCGGTATCGGTCGACCAGAGCCCAGAATGCCGGGCCGTGACGAGGAATGTCGAGGTGCGCCAGTTCGTGGACGATCACGTAGTCGAGCACCCAGCCCGGCTCCTGTACCAAGCGCGACGAGATGCGGACGGAACGGTCGGCGGGGGTGCAGCTGCCCCACCGCCATCGCTGGTTGTCGGCCCAGCGGATGGTCGTCGGTCGTTGCAGGTCATGGCGGTCGGCCAGCAGCGCAGCCCGTTCCCCCAGGTCGACGGCGGTCGTGGCGGAGCGACGCTCCACTCTGCGGACCATCTCGGCGACCCAGCGCTCCTCGTCAGCCCTGGTCATCGTGGCGGGTATCGACACCTGGAGGACGTTTCCCACTTCCCGGGCCTGCACCGTCTTGCGCCTTCGTGGGCTGCGCACGACGACGACCTCCACGGTGGGCACCGTACCGGTCCGTGACGCCCGCAGCCAGACATCCCGGCGCTATTCCCTCTGAGCTGCTGCTTCTCTCCGGTGATCGGCCCACCCGTGGAGAAGGGCGGCGGCGCGCAGGTAGCGGGGCCGAGGCCCCCCACCGCCGGCGATGACCATCCCCTCGAGCTGAGAGAAGGGCTGCTCGGGTTGGCCCAGCCATCGAGCCACCGCCCGCAGCACGCCGCCGTGGGTCACCACGATGCTCGACCCCGGCCCGGTGGCCTCGGTGGCGGTCGCCACCCGAGCGATGGCGTGGCGAACCCGGCGGTCGAAGTCGACCCGAGTCTCACCGCCCGGGGTGGCCGGCAGGCGCCCGTCCCCCCATGCGCGTATCAGGCCGGGCCAGCGCCGCTCGATCTCGTCGCGGGTCAGGCCGCTCCAGTCCCCGACATCGTGCTCGCGGAGGTCGTGCACCTCGTGCAGCGGACCGTCCCAGCCGGCGGCTCCAGCTACCAGGCGGGCCGTGTGGTGAGCCCGCCTCAAGTCCGACGACCAGACCGCCGTGATGGGGCCTGGAGGGTCGCCCGCCGCAATGGCCTCTCCGAGAACCGCGCCTGCCCGGCGCGCTTGGTCCTCCCCTGCGCTCGACAGTGGTGGGTCGGCCCAACCTTGCCAGCGCCCTGCCGCGTTCCACTCGGATTGGGCGTGGCGGACGACTATCAGCGGGTGCACGTACACCACCGTAAGGCGCGCAGCTCCTCACTCAGAGCGTTGCGCCCGACGGTGGTCGCGCTCACTGCGTCGCCGGGGGCGGTGTCCGGGTACCGTTGAGACATGGGATCGGGCGCAAACAGCCAGGTCGGCGCAGGTGCGCGGCCGGCAGGGGGGCCGCCTTCCATCGTCCTACGGCTCTTTGCCTCGGCTCGCCAGGCTGCCGGCACTGGCCGCGTCGAAATGGTGGCCGCCACGGTGGGGGAAGCGCTCGGCGCGGCCGAGGCTCGCTACGGCGACCCGTTCACCCGGGTGCTGCGCACCAGCAAGGTGTGGGTCAACGGCGTCGAGGCCCTGCCGACGACCGTCCTCGCCGAGGACGACGAGGTGGCGGTACTCCCGCCAGTGTCCGGCGGGGTGGCTGGATGAGCCCTCCGGTGACAGCCGTCACCTACGCTCGCGGCGACGAGGCCCCCGACCAACCAGCGGAGCGGACCGCGGCAGCGCTGGGGCGCCGTGCTCCAGGGGGGCCTCGCGGTTTCCGCCGGGAAGGTGCCCCGCTGTCGGTGGTGGTGCGGCCACCTCCAACGGGGCGGCTCGGATTGCTGTGGGGCATGGCGCTGATCGCCAGCGCCGCGGCGGCCCCGCTGCTGGTGGCTGCGGTGGTGGCTCCCGTCGCCGCGGTCGCCGCCGCGTCGCTGGTCCGCCGGGGAGGGCAGGTCCGCCGGGGAGGGCAGGTCCGCCGGGGAGGGCAGGTTTGCGCGGGCACCCGGATCTGGGCCGCCGTCGGCGCCGCGCTGGTGCCGCTGGCCGCGATCGCCGGCTGGGGCGCCGCCGCTACGGCGGCGGCGGTCGCCTCGCTGGCGCTGGTCGCGCGGGGAACTCGCCCCGTTACGGCTGTCCAGGCCATCTGGCCGGCTCTGGCCGCTTCGACCCTCGTGTTGGCTGACCACGGCTCGATCGGCATCAGGTTGTGCCTCGCATCCGCCATCTGCCTCTTCGACGTGGCCAACTACGCAATGGGCACGGGAGCCAGCGGTGGCGTACTCGGCGCAGTCGCGGGGATGGCCACCGTCGGAGTCCTCGCAGTGCTCGAGGCGGCAGTCGTCGACCCGCCCTTCAGCGGCGACCGCCCGTGGATCGCCTTCGGGCTCGTTGCGCTCCTCGCTCCCGCCGGCGTTTTGGCCGGCCGGCGCATAGCTCGCGGTGAGCGGTTGCCAGCGGTCCGCCGCCTCGATTCACTGCTCCTCGCGGGCCCGGCGTGGGTCGTCGCCATCCACTTCCTGGTGTCCTGAGTGCACAACTCCCAGTAGTCGGGCGGCCGCCCTCCGCGGTCGTGAAGGATCCTTGCGCTACGCTCGGGGTGATGGCCCGTCTCAACGTCGAGGAGATCCTGGCTCCCGAGTACGCCGAAGGTTTGGCTGCGCTTCCACTGGCCGATGTCCGCGCCCGCCGCGACGGCGCGACGGAGGTCGAGACCGGCCTCTCCTACCTTCGCCGCCTGGTCCAGGGGCGGCTCGACATCGTTCTGGCAGAGCGCCAGCGCCGCTCGTCTGGGGATCCGCCCGAGGACCTCGCTCACCTGGTCGATCGCCTCCCCGAGATCCTCAGCGACCACGTCCATGCCCCCGGTCTCGGTCGCTTGACGACGATCATCGCCCCCGGCGAGATCGACTCCGAGCTCCTGGCTCGGATCGAGGCTGTCGCCTCCACGCAGAGCATGTCCCGGCTCCCGGAGCTACCCGACGATCAGGTGGAGACCATCTGCGGAGGCCTCGAAGCCGTCGAACGTGAGGTCTCAGGGCAACGTCGCGCCCTGCACGAGGTGCTCGATGCCCTACAGGAGGAGATCGTCCGCCGCTACAAGAGCGGCGAGGCGAGCGTCGACCACCTCCTCGAGTGAGCTGAGCCGTGCGGGCACGGGCATGACCGAACCTCCGGATCCCTGGAGCGAGCTAGGCGCTTTCATCCGCGAGCAGCGGAACGTGGCGCGACTTTCGCTGCGCCGGCTATCGGACCTGGCAGGAGTGTCCAACCCGTACCTGAGCCAGATAGAGCGCGGCCTGAGGCGGCCATCGGCGGAGATCCTCCAGCAGATCGCCAAGGCGCTGCGCATCTCCGCCGAGACCCTCTACGTTCGGGCCGGGATCCTCGATGCCCCAACATTGGCGGGAACGCTGGCCGATGCCATCCTGGCCGATCCCGCCCTCAGTGACGAGCAGAAGCAGACGTTGCTCCACATCTACCTGTCGTTCCGCAGGGAGCAGGACGCACCTCGGGGGGACCGCCTCGGGGACCGGACCGAGGGGTCACCCGAGGGGCCACTCCGGGCCGATGGCGGTTGTTGACCTCTCAGGTCGGGTACCGTCCCATCGTCGTGCGTGCCCTTGCCGTTCTCTCGATGCACACCTCGCCGTTGGCTCAGGCCGGCACCGGTGACGGCGGAGGGATGAACGTCTACGTGCGAGAGCTGAGCGCGGCGCTGGCCCGGAGTGGGGTCCGCTGCGAGGTCTTCACACGGGCGGATGATCAGTCGCTTCCTGCGACCGTAGCGGTCGAACCAAACGTTCGCGTCCACCATGTGCCCGCTGGTCCCCTCGGGCCGGTTGCTAAGGAACAGCTGGCGGACCTGGTCGACGAGTGGGCCGGTGGTGTCGCGGCACGGCTGACCGGTCTGGCCGTCGACGGGCTCGGCGTGGATGCCATCCACGCCCACTACTGGTTATCGGGGGTGGCCGGCCACACCCTCAAGCACGAGCTCGACGTCCCGTTGATCTCGACGTTCCATACGCTGGACCGGGTCAGGGCCGAGGCCAGCGTCGAGGAGGTGTCCGCCGCCGAGCCGCAGCGCCGGGCGCTGGCCGAGCAAGCCATCATCGGCTGCTCCGACATCGTGTTGGCGTCCTGCACCGTCGAGGCGGAACAGCTGACGGAGCTTTACGGCGCCGACCCGGACCGGTTGACCATCGTGGCTCCCGGCGTCGATCACGCGTTCTTCGCCCCGGGTGAGAAGGCTCGGGCCAGGCGGGCCATGGGCTTCGACCCGGTGGACCCACTGATGCTCTTCGTCGGGCGGATCCAGCCGCTCAAGGGCCTCACCGTTGCCGTCGAGGCCCTGGCGCACGTAGTCGCCGTCCCCGGGTTGGCCCGCACCACGCTCGTGGTAATCGGGGGCCCGAGCGGCCCCCGGGGGGAGGAGGAGCTGGCCGAGGTCCAGCGCCGGGTCCGCGCGTCGGGTCTCGAGGGTCGGGTCCAGATGTTGCCACCCCAACCCCACCACCTACTCTCGACGTCACTGAGAGCCGCAGATGTTGCGGTCGTGCCGAGCCGCTCGGAGTCCTTCGGGTTGGTGGCCCTGGAGGCCGCCGCTTGCGGCGTGCCGGTCGTCGCTGCCGCCGTCGGAGGCCTGACCACCCTGGTGGAGCACGGGCGTACCGGCTTCCTCGTCGAGGGCAGGGACCCGACTCGCTTCGCCGCTCACCTAGCCCCCCTGCTGGCGGACCGGACAGGCCTGGCGGCGGCCATGGGTGCCGCCGGGGCGGCGCGTGCAGCCCGCTACACCTGGTCCGATGCTGCGGCGCGGCTCAGGAAGGGAGTCGAGGACCTCACCAGCCGCGAGCTGCTCCTGTGCCGGTAGGTCGCGCCGGGCCCGAGGAACTGGTGCTCCTACGGGGCGTCATCGAGCGCTGGGCCGCCGAATCGTTGGCGGACAATCCTCTAGTGGCCGCCATCGACAGTGACCCGGCGCTCGATCGGTGGTACGTGCGGATGCATGGCGAAGAGAAGGGCACTATCACCGTCTGGTTGACGTTGAGGGAACGTACCCTTCACTTCGAGACTTACTTCATGCCCGCACCCGAAGAGCAGCTCGAGGCGTTCTACGAGTACTTGCTTCGGCTCAACCCGCGGCTGTACGCGTGGCGGTTCTCGATCGGGCTGGAAGACGCCGTTTACCTCGTCGGGCAGCTCCCCCTGGTAGCTCTCGACGCCCAGGAGCTGGACCGCATCGTCGGGTCCGGTTACGCCTATACCGAGCAGTACTTCGCGTCGGCCATGGGCATCGGCTACGCCACCCGATTCCGAAGGTGAGGTCCCTTGCCCGGCCGGGAGGCCCCCGGTACGCTCGCCGGTGCCGTGGCCCGAGGTGTCCTGCGGCGTCGTTCGTTCGGGGAAGTACGAACGGCCCGCGTGCGCTCTCGGGTTGCGGCGCGGCACCGGCTGGCTAGGGTCGGACGGGTGGCCGCAGACCTGGTGGTGATCGGTGGGGGCAAGATGGGCGCTGCCCTGGTCGGCGGCCTGCTCGGGGGGGGTTCTCTCTCGCCCACCTCGGTCGCGGTGGTGGAGGCCGATCCTGCTCGGCGCTCCGTCCTCACGGGCAGTGGTGGACTGGCCGCGCGCTTCGACGGGCTGGCGGTCGTCCCTGCGGTGGCCGAAGTCGAGGTGGAGCGCGGCTTCGGCGCGGTGATCGCCGTCAAGCCGGCGGACGTGGCCGCGGCATGCGGCGCGGTTGCCTCGGCGGGACCCGCTCGAGTGCTTTCGATCGCGGCCGGGGTCACATTGGCAAGGCTCTGCGCCGCACTGGCCACCTCCTCCGCCGCCCGGCCGGACGCCTGCAGGGCGCCGGCTGTGCTCCGCGCGATGCCCAACACGCCGGTGCTGGTCGGCGCCGGCGCCGCCGGGCTGGCCGCCTCGGAGGATGCCAGCCCAGAGGACCTGGCGTGGGCCGAGGGCATCCTCGGATCCGTCGGTATGGTGGTGCGGGTCGGGGAGGGGCTGCTCGACGCAGTGACCGGACTATCAGGCTCCGGGCCGGCCTACGTGTTCCTCGTGGCGGAAGCCCTCATCGACGCCGGGGTGCTCGTCGGGCTCAGCCGTCCGGTCAGCGAGGCCCTGACGGTGCAGACGCTGTTCGGGGCGGCCCGCATGCTGGCCGAGGGTCAAGAGAGCCCAGCTGCCCTGCGGGCGGCAGTCACTTCCCCCGGTGGCACGACCGCGGCGGGGCTCAAGGCGCTCGAGGACCGAGGGCTGCGAGCCGCCATCTCCGATGCCGTAGTGGCGGCCACGGAGAGATCCCGCCAGCTCGGCGCCTGAGATAGTCACCCAGCCCCGGCCGGGCCCGCTTTGCGCGGCGGCGCACGTGGCGTACGCTCGGCAGTCGGAGAAGGGTGGTCGACGTGGAGCCAAAAGAGTCACGTACACAGTTCGTCACCGTCGCCGAGGTGGCTGATCAGTTGCGCGTCTCCAACATGACGGTCTATCGGCTGGTGCAGGCTGGCCAGCTGCCGGCAGTCAGGGTGGGGCGGTCGTATCGGATCAGAGCCGACGACGTCGACCACTACTTGGCTGGCCAGTACACCCAGGCGGTCTGAGCAGGGGGCAGGGCCGGTCCGCCGGGCGCCATCGCGGCACTCAGTGTCCGCCCCAGGGTTAACCTGATGGTGTGGCCTCGAACGTGATCACCGTGGCCCGCCCGTGACCACAGGGAGCGTTGCGTCTTGAGTGGCCGGCGCGTGCCCGAAGCCACCGTCGCTCGCCTGCCCGTTTACCTGAGGGCCCTGTCGGAGTTGTCCAACGAGCGGATCACGACGCTGTCGTCGGAGGATCTGGCTGTGTTGGCAGGGGTCAACGCCGCCCAGGTGCGCAAGGACCTATCCCATCTGGGGTCTTACGGTGTCCGGGGTGTGGGATACGAGGTCGACTACCTGATCCGGCAGATCAACCGGGAGCTGGGCCTCACCGGCGACCGCGCCGTCGCTATCGTCGGCGTCGGAAACCTAGGTAGGGCGCTGGCCAACTACGATGGCTTCCGCGGGCGAGGTTTCGAGATCGTGGCGGCTTTCGACGCCGATCCCGAAAAGGTAGGTCGGAGCATCGGCGCAATTCCGATCGAGGCGGTTTCCACGCTCACCGAGGTATGTCGCCGGCGCAAGGTGGCCATCGGCGTGGTCACCACGCCCAAGAACGCCGCTCAGGAGGTCACCGACCGCCTGGTCGATGCTTCGGTCGTCTCCATCCTCAATTTCGCTCCCGTCGTGCTGCAAGTCCCTGCACACGTCACCTTGCGCCAGGTCGACCTCGGTGTCGAGCTCCAGATCCTCGGCTTCTACGAACGCCAGGCGTCGGGACTCGCCGCGGCCGGCGGGGGAAGGGAGGCGCTCGATGCCGGTTGATGGACCGCAGTACCCGGTCAACCTCCTGCTCGATGGCCGCGCTTGCCTAGTCGTCGGTGGAGGGGCCGTCGCCAGCCGTAAGGTCGAGGGGCTGCTCGACGCTGGCGGGCGGGTACGGGTCGTGGCCACCGAGGTGCGCGCCGGGGTACGAGCCCTCGGCGTTCCCTTCGAGCAGCGACCCTATCGCTCCGGCGACCTGGACGGTGTGTGGTTGGCCATCGCTGCGACCGATGATCCGGCGGTCAACGCCTCGGTGCGCGCCGACGGCGATGTCGCCCGGGTTTGGGTCAACGCCGCCGACGATCCGGTCTCGTGCTCTTTCACCCTCCCCGCCGTGGTGAGGCAAGGACCGGTGACTGTCACCGTTGGCACCGGCGGCCACAGTCCGGCACTGGCGGCTTGGCTCAAGAGCCACGTGGCCGCTGAGATGGGCCCGGAGATCGCCGCTCTGGCTGAGCTCCTGTCCGAAGCGCGTCTCGAGGTGCGCGAAAACGGCGGATCCACGGAAGAGATTGACTGGCGGCCGGCGTTGGATTGGGACATGCTCGCTCTGATCCGAACGGGCAACCTGGCCCGAGCAAGGGAGCGCGTGCAAGCGTGTCTGTCGTCGTCGTAGGACTCAACCATCGGACGGTGCCGCTCGCGCTCCTCGAGCCGATGACCGTCCTGCCGGCGCGGCTGCCCAAGGCGCTGCACGAGCTGAGCAGCAGTGACCACATCTCCGAGGTGGTCGTGGTCTCCACGTGCATGCGCACGGAGATCTACGCGGTTGCCAGCCGCTACCACAACGCCATGAACGACATTCGGGAGTTCATAGGTGGCTGGAGCGGCCTGCCTCCCGAGGCGTGGAGCGACCACACCTACTCGTACCATGACGAGGTTGCCGTCCGGCACCTGTTCCGGGTCGCGGCCGGCTTGGACTCCGCGGTGCTGGGCGAGGGCGAGATCCTGCGCCAGGTCCGAACCGCGTGGGAGGCAGCCCACGGCGAGGAGGTCGACGGGCCGACACTCGCAATGCTCTTCCGCCTGGCTGCCGAGACCGGCAAGCGGGTCCGCGCCGAGACCCAGATCGCACAAGGCACCACCTCGCTGTCGCACGCCGCAGTGGCGATGGCTTCTGAGCGGCTGGGTTCGCTGGCCGGGAGTACCACGCTGCTCGTGGGTGCTGGAGAGATGGGGGAGGCCATGGCCAGCGCGCTCTCGGCTGCCCCGGCTGCGGGCCCTGTCCTTGTGGCCAACCGGACTTGGGACCGGGCGACGGCCCTGGCCGCCCGGTGCGGAGGCCGTCCGGTGCAGTGGGACTCGCTGCCGGACGCCCTCGAAGCCGCCGACGTGCTCCTCACCTCGACGGGGTCGCCCGACGTCCTCATCGAGGCCAGTGACCTCGAACCGGTGCTGCAGGCCCGCAGCGGGCGGCCGTTGCTCATAGTCGATATCGCCGTGCCCCGCGACGTGGATCCCTCCGTTGGCCGTCTCCCGGGAGTGACCGTGCTCGACATGGACGACCTCAAGCGCTTCGCAGAGGACGCCATGGCCGGCCGGCGCCAGGAGATCCCTGCCGCTGAGCGCATCGTCGCCGAGGAGATCGACCGCTACATGGATGTGGCGACTCAGCGGGAGATGGCCCCGGTGGTGGCCACCCTTCATGCGCGCGGCGAGGCGATCCGCCAGTCCGAGATGGAGCGCCTCCAGAGCCGGCTGGCGGACCTGGATCCTCGTGCCCGCCGGAGCGTCGAAGCCCTGTCCCGGGGCATCGTCGCCAAGCTCCTCCACGAGCCAACGGTCAACCTCAAGGCCGCCGCCGGGAGTCCCGGAGGCGAACAGCTGGCACAAGCCCTGCGCCAGCTGTTCGACCTCTAGGGGATTTCGATCTCTCCCAGTCAGAGCGCGGCGGCAGGCCACACCATTCGCCTCGCCACTCGGGGGAGCGCCCTGGCGATGTGGCAGGCCGAATCCGTAGCTGCCGGGCTCCGGGCGGCGTGGCCAACACTCCGCGTGTCGCTGGAGGTCATAGAGACCAAGGGCGACATTCGTCTCGACGTGCCGGTTTGGGAGCTCGGTGGCCAGGGGGTGTTCGTCAAAGAGGTCCAGGCCGCGGTCCTCGACGGCCGGTCCGACGCCGCTGTGCACTCCGCCAAGGACATGCCCTCCGAAGGAACCCCAGGGCTGGACCTGACCGCCATGCCCAGACGGGCGGACCCTCGAGACGCCCTGGTGGGCGCCCGTCTCGCGGACCTGCCTACGGGAGCGGTCGTGGCCACCGGCTCCGTCCGCCGGCGGGCTCAGCTGGCCTGGCTGCGCCCCGACCTGACCTTCACCGGTGTCCGGGGGAACATCGGGACCAGGTTGGGCAAGGTGCCACCTGGTGGCGCCGTGGTGATCGCCGCCGCCGCCCTCGACCGGCTCGGCCTGAGGGGATCCGCCTCCGAAATCCTCTCACCCGACACCATGCTGCCGCAGGTCGGCCAAGGGGCGATCGGCCTCGAGTGCAGGGCTGACGATCACGTCACCGCCGGGCTCCTGGCGGTGCTCGAGGACACGCAGACCCACGTGGCGGTGACGGCAGAGCGGGCTATGTTGGCCCAGCTCGGCAGCGGGTGCAACCTGCCCGTCGGGGCGTACGGAATCGTGCGGGGAGAGTCCATCGAGCTGGAAGGGCTGCTGGCGTCGATCGACGGCCGGATCCTTTTCCGATCTCGTGTTGCGGGCCCGGTCGACGACCCAGCCGGGCTCGGCGCCGCGCTCGCCTCCGAGCTGCTCGACGGGGCCGGCGGGCGGGGAGTGCTGGCTATCGATGGTGCCGGCCTCCGTTGAGGGCGCCTGCTGGATCGTCGGGCGCGAGGCGCCGGTGACCGTTTACCTGGTCGGCGCCGGACCCGGTGACCCCGGTCTTCTGACCCTCCGGGGCGCTGAGGTGCTGGCCCGGGCGGAGGTGGTGGTCCACGACCGCCTGGCCGATGCCAGCCTGCTCGACCTGGCCCCTCCGGGAGCGCAGCGCGTCGATGTCGGCAAGTCACCGGGTGGCCCGGTCCGCCAGGACGACATCACCGACCTGTTGGTGGCGAAGGGCCTCGCCGGCGCTGCCGTCGTCCGGCTGAAGGGGGGTGACCCCTTCGTCTTCGGGCGGGGGGGTGAGGAGGCGCTGGCGCTGGCGAGCGCAGGCATCCCCTTCGAGATCGTGCCGGGGGTGACATCGGCTGTGGCGGTGCCCGCCTACGCGGGGGTGCCAGTCACCCACCGCGGTCTGTCGGCGTCGTTCACCGTCGTTACCGGGCACAGCCGCCCAGCGGTCGAGGCGGACGTCAACTGGGAGGCCCTGGCCCAAGTCGGCGGCACGATCGTGGTGCTGATGGGCGTCGCCCACCGGGACCTGATCAGCGCTCGCCTGCAGGCCGGGGGTATGCCGGCGAGCACACCGGTCATTGCCGTCCGCTGGGGGACCCGGCCCGAGCAGCACAGCGTGCGAACCACTCTCGCCGGCCTCCCGGGCGTAGCCGTCGAGCCGCCAGCGACCATGGTGATCGGCGCGGTCGCCGGTCTCGATCTGGCGTGGTATACCCGAAGGCCGCTCCTCGGGCGACGGGTGGTGGTGACCCGGGCTCCGGACCAGGCGTCGCAGCTCTCGACTCGGCTACGGGATCTCGGCGCACGGCCGATCGAGGTACCGGCCATCTCTCTCGCCCCACCGGCCGACGGCGGCGCCGCTCTCGGAGCGGCGGCTCGATCACTGGCGGAGGGCCGCTACCGCTGGGTGGTGTTCACCTCGGCCAACGCCGTGGATCGCCTCTTCGCCCAACTACGCGATGCCCGGGCATTCGGCGGCGCGGCGGTGGCGGCTATCGGGCCGGGTACGGGTGAGGCTCTGGCTGCCAAGGGCATCGTCCCCGACCTGGTACCCGCCCGCTCGGTCGCCGAAGGTCTCCTAGCGGCCTTCCCTGCTCCCGCCACGCCTGGCTCGCGCGTGATGCTGCCCCGTGCTGCGGTCGCTCGCGAGGTGCTCCCCGACGGCCTGCGCGACGCCGGCTGGTCGGTTGACATCGTCGAGGCCTACCGGACGGTGCCGGCGTCCCCCGACCCGGCGCTCCTCGATGCAGCAGCAACGGCTGACGCCATCTGCTTCACGTCGGCCTCGACGGTCACCAACTACATCGCCGCAGCCGGCGCCGATCGGATCCCGCCGGTCGTGGCCTCGATAGGGCCGGTCACCACGGCGGCCGCCGTGGACGCGGGGATCACCGTCGCCGTGGAAGCATCGGAGCACACCGTCGCCGGGCTGGTCGACGCAGTCACGGCCGCTCTTGCGCCAAGCGGTCTCGCAACAGGCGGCTGAGCCGGCCGGCCTCGGTCGGCCATCCGGCGCCCCTCAGGACTTGCGCCCACCAGCGGTACGGTGACCGCATGACGTTTCCCGCCACGCGGATGCGCCGCCTGCGGGGCACGGCTCCGCTGCGCGACCTGGTAGCGGAGACGGTCCTGGCGCCCTCGGACCTCATGGCCCCGCTCTTCGTCCGGGAGGGCATCGACACGCCCCAGCCGATCGCGTCGCTCCCCGGTGTCAGCCAGCACACCGTCGAGAGCCTGGTCAAAGAGGCCCGGGCGCTGGCGGACCTGGGGGTGCGGGGGCTGGTCCTCTTCGGCGTCCCGGCCACCAAGGACGCCGTCGGATCACCAGCGTGGGACCCCGCCGGCATCGTGCAGGTGGCCCTGTTGCGTCTACGCGACGAGCTCGGCGACTCGATGGTGCTGGCCGCCGATCTGTGCCTCGACGAGTACACCGACCACGGGCACTGTGGGCCGCTCGACGACCAGGGCGAGGTCGACAACGACGCCGCCATCGAGCTGTACGGGCGGGTCGCTCTAGCCCAGGCCCGTGCCGGCGCCGACCTGGTCGCCCCGTCAGGGATGATGGACGGGCAGGTGGGCGCCATCCGCGCTGCGCTCGACGGCGACGGCTTCGCCGCCATCCCGATCATGGCCTACTCGGCCAAGTACGCCTCAGCCCTCTACGGTCCATTCCGCGACGCGGTCGATGTGACCATCGCCGGAGGCGGCGACCGCCGGGGCTACCAGCAGGATTTCCGCAACCGGAGAGAATCGCTGCGGGAGGTCGACCTCGACGTCGCGGAAGGCGCCGACATCGTGATGGTCAAGCCGGCCCTCAGCTACCTGGACGTCGTCGCCGCAGTGCGGGCCCGGGTGACCTTGCCGGTGGCGGCCTACCATGTGAGTGGCGAGTACGCCATGATCAAGGCGGCAGCGGAGCGGGGCTGGATCGACGGGCCGGCCGTCGCCCTCGAGCAGATCACCGCGGTCAAGCGGGCCGGGGCCGACATCATCCTCACCTACCTGGCCGGCGAGCTGGCGCGGGTGCTGGCGTGATGGCGCGCTCGACTGTCAGCAACGCGTCGCTCTTCCAGCGGGCGCAGCTGGTAGCGCCGGGTGGCGTCAACTCGCCGGTGCGGGCGTTCCGGTCGGTAGGCGGCACCCCCTACTTCGTCGCCCGGGGCTCGGGCTCACGGGTGTGGGACGTCGAGGGACGCGAGTACCTCGACTACGTCCAGTCATACGGCGCCTCGATCGTCGGCCACGCCCACCCGGCGGTGGTAGCCGCGGTACAGGAGGCGGCCGCAGACGGGTCCACTTTCGGCGCCCCGACCGAGAGGGAGGTGCTGCTGGCGGAGGAGCTGTCGGCCCGCGTGCCAGGGGCCGACATGGTCCGCCTGGTCAGCAGCGGCACCGAGGCCACGATGTCGGCGGTCCGCCTGGCTCGCGGCGCGACCGGCCGGGACCGGGTCGTGGTGTTCGACGGCTGCTATCACGGTCATTCCGACGGGCTCCTCGCCGGCGGCGGTAGCGGCGTGGCCACCCTCGGCATCCCCGCCTCGGCCGGCGTGCCGAGCGCCGCCGTGTCATCCACCCTCGTGCTCCCGTACAACCAGGTTCCGGCCCTCACCGAGGAGGTGGCATGCGTCATCGTGGAACCCATCGCTGCCAACATGGGCTTGGTCCCTCCGGGCCCGGGGTTTCTCGAAGGGCTGCGCGCCGAGTGTGACCGGGTCGGGGCCCTACTCGTCTTCGACGAGGTGATCACCGGCTTCCGGGTCGCCCGAGGAGGCGCGGCCCAGGTCTTCGGGGTGGAGCCCGATCTGTGGTGCTTCGGCAAGGTCATCGGTGGCGGCCTGCCGCTCGCCGCCTTTGCCGGCCGGCGGGACCTCATGGAGCAGCTGGCGCCGCTCGGACCGATTTACCAGGCAGGCACGTTGTCGGGGAACCCGTTGGCCACCGCCGCCGGGCTGGCGGTCCTGTCGCTGCTCGACGATGCGGCCTACGCCGCGCTAGCCGCAACCGCCGGCCGCCTGGCGGCCGGCATCGCCGGTGCATGCCGAGGCGCCGGGCTGGAAGTGCAGGTGCCAGTCGCCGGGCCGCTGCTCGGGATCTTCTTCGCCCCCTCCCCGGTCGGTGACTACGAGGCGTCCAAGGCGTCGGCCGCCACCGGCCTCTACCCAGCCTTCATGCACGGGCTGCTCGAGCGCGGCGTGGCTGTGGCACCGGGAGCCTACGAGGTGCTCTTCCCGTCGCTGGCCCACACCGACGCCGATCTGGAGCGGACGGTGGCTGCGGTCGGGGACGTGGCGAAAGCGCTGGTGGCCACCCGCTGAGATCGCTGCGCGTTTTCGGTGAACAGGTAACCGAAAACGCGCAGCGATCGCTAGGCGGCGATCGCTAGGCGGCGCGGTCGGGGACCACGCGGGCGAGGGCGGCGACGGCCTTGTAGGCGGCCTCGGCGGGCCCGAGCTCGTCGGGGCGCAGGAGGTTGGCCATGATGCGCAGCACCCACTCCATGAGCGACCGGCTACGCATGCCGGTGGTCACCAGCGCCCGCATGAGCTCGGGGTGGCCGATGATCCTCACGAAGGCCCTGGCCACCTTGTAGTAGAGGGCGTAGGTCTCCTGGAGGCACCGCTCGTAAGTCTGCAACGCCGTCCCGTCGCCGGACGCCAAAGCCAGGTGGACCGCGTCAGCGGCCATTCGCCCGGTCTCGTAGGCGTAAGCGATGCCCTCGCCGTTGAACGGGTTGATGGTCCCGCCGGCATCGCCCACCACGAGGTAGGTCGGCCCGGCGTGGGGTCCGACGGAGAGGCCCATCGGAAGGCGTCCGCCCGTCGCCGGCCCGCATGCCGTCTCCGGCGACATCCCCCAGGAGGACGGCGCGTACTCGACGAAGCTCTGCAGCAGATGGGTGGTGTTGACCGCCTTCCACTGGTTGAAGGTCGACAGCAGCCCGATCCCGACATTGATGCGCCCGTCGCCCACGGGGAAGATCCACCCGTAGCCAGGCAGCACGTTGCCGCCCCTGTCACGGATGTCGAGCCAGCTGTCGATCCAAGGCTCGTCGTGGCGCGGGGAGTAGTAGTAGCCGCGGATCGCCATCCCGAGTGGGTAGCTGCGGTTGCGGCTCGTGCCCAGCTCCCGCCCGAAGCGGGAGTTGGCGCCGTCGGCGACGACGACGTAACGGGCCCTGATCTCGACAGGCTCGTCGTCGGGACAGCTCTTGCTCTTGATCAGGCCTCCCCTGACCAGGCCGTGCTCGACGATCGGGGCGACCGCCTCGGACTTCTCCCAGATCTCGGCGCCGACCTTCTCGGCCCGGCGGGCGACGAGGGCATCGAGGTCCTTGCGGGTGATGACATAGCCGTAACCGGGCAGGTCGGGATGGTCGGGCCACTTCAGCTCGAGGGTCCGGCCGAAGCCGTGGGAGCGCAGTCCCTCGTAGCGGTGGCCGGCACCGGCCAGGTCGTCGGCGAGACCCATATCCAGCAGCTGGCGCACAGATCGTGGAGTCAGGCCGTCACCGCACGTTTTCTCGCGCGGGTAGGACTTGCGCTCGACCATCACCACGTCGTGGCCGGCGCTGGCCAGCCAGAAGGCCGCGGTCGCTCCAGACGGTCCGCCCCCGATGACCAGGACATCGCATTGGCGCGCCTGGCGCGAGGTCGGCATGGCAGAGAATCTACGCTCTGGCGGCGATCTACAGCGCCCGGGCCTCGGCACCGGCGCCGGCACGGCCAGCCGGTTTCGACTCCCCGGGCAGGTCGTCGCTACGCTTCGAGGGCCGCGACCGCACGAGACCAGCGAGAAGGAAGGAAGGCGTACAAGTGGAGCAGTACCTGCCGATCCTGCTGCTGCTGGTCGTCGCCCTGGGTTTCGCTGCGGGCTCCTTCGCCGCCTCCAAGCTCCTCGGCCCGTCGCGCCCGACCGGAGCGAAGAATGGACCCTACGAGTCCGGTATCGTCCCGCAGTCCCCTGCTGCGGCCCGGTTCCCGGTGCGGTTCTTCATGGTCGCCATGATCTTCATCATCTTCGACATCGAAGTGATCTTCCTGTATCCGTGGGCGGTCATCTACCACCAGCTCGACACATTCGGGTTGGCCGAGATGGGGGCCTTCGCCGTTGTGGTGTTCGTGTCGTTCGCCTACCTGGTGTCCAACGGCGCTCTCGACTGGGGACCGGTGAAGAAGGTGGCTCGCCGGGCACCGACCAACCTGACCCGCACCACCACTTCGACGGTCCGGCGGGTCCCCCGACCGGACCAGCTCGTCGACGGGATGTCCCCCCGACCCGTCGATCCCGAGCCCGCACCGACCGCCGAGCCGGTCGGTGCCGGCGCCGCGGAAGCTTGAGCCCGCCCGTTTTGGGCGGACCCGGCCGGGCGTCCTACCTTGGGGGTGCTTCGCCGTCTCGAGGAGGCACGAACGATGGGCCTGGAGAACCTCCAGCACAACTTTTTGACCGGAACCCTCGAGGGGATGGTCAAGTGGGCACGGGCGTCCAGCTCGTGGGCTGCCAACTTCGGCCTGGCTTGCTGCGCCATGGAGATGATGGCGGCCGGCGCGGGCAACTTCGACCTGGCCCGCTTCGGGATGGAGGTCTTCCGGGCATCTCCCCGGCAGGCTGACGTCATGATCGTCGCCGGGCGGGTTAGTCAGAAGATGGCCCCGGTCCTCCGGCAGGTCTACGACCAGATGATGGAGCCCAAGTGGGTCATCTCGATGGGTGTGTGCGCCAGCACTGGCGGGATGTTCAACAACTACGCCATCGTCCAAGGTGTGGACCAGATCGTCCCGGTCGACGTCTACGCCCCCGGGTGCCCCCCGGGTCCCGAGACGTTGATCCACTCGATCCTGACCCTGCACCAGAAGATCCGCCTCGGCGAGATCACCCGCCGGAGCGCCGACGGTACCGGCGCCGGCATCCATCTCGACGCCGCCGCGTCTCGCCAGCCGGCCCGGATCAGCGTCGCCGCCCCCGCCGCATCGTGAACAACGCAGACGAGACGGTGCAAAGCACTGGCGACCAGGGTCCCGCGGAGGAGGTGGTTCACGGCCACCCGCTGGTCCACAGCCTCGGCGCCGCGGTGGTCCACACCGCCCGCGAGGGTTACGGCGAGCTGATGGCTGCCTTGAAGAAGGACGGCTACCAGCTGTTCGTCGGCCTGAGCGCGGTCGACTACCTGACCCATCCGGGGCGTCCCCTGCCGCCGGGGATCGAGCCTGAGCGCTTCGAAGTGGTCGTGGAGCTCGCCCGCATCGAAGACCGCTCACGGGTCCGGGTCCGCTGTCAGGTGCCGGCCGGCGACCCGACCGTCCCGACACTCTTCGATCTGTGGGCCGGTACCGAGGCCCACGAGCGGGAGGCCTACGACATGTTCGGGATCAACTTCGAGGGCCACCCCGACCCCAGCCGCATCCTCATGCCGGAGGATTGGGAGGGCCACCCGCTGCGCAAGGACTACGCCAGCGGGCGCATACCAGTCCAGTTCAAGGATGCCCCGAGCGGGCGCTGACCCCCTCGACCCCCCGCCACGCCAGCTCGAGAGCGAAGCCCTGACCCATGAGCACAACCGAGACCGACAGCACCGAAAGCACCAACCCCGAGAAGCGGGGCTCGCGGGTGGACCGCCTCCTCGGGCGGACCGTGCCCGGGGCCCCGCAACTCACCAGCATGCTGCAGCACAAGACTTCGGAGGGCGCGCAGGAGCTGCTGAGCAGGGCCCGCACCCAGGCGGCCGAGCTGCGCCGGGAGGGCGGGGTGCTACGCCTCCCGGAGGGAGCGGCGGTCGACCCCGAGGACCTCGACATCGACATTCCGGGCGACGAGACGATGATCCTCAACATCGGGCCGTCCCACCCCTCGACCCACGGTGTCCTCCGGCTGATGGTGGAGCTCGACGGCGAGACCATCCTGCGCTCGAAGCCAGTAATCGGCTACCTGCACACCGGCATGGAGAAGACCGCCGAGGAGCTGATGTACCACCAGGGGTCGACCAACGTCACCCGAATGGACTACCTCTCACCGTTCTTCAACGAGCTGGCGTTCTCGCTCAGCGTCGAGAAGCTCCTCGGCGTCGAGATCCCGCCGAGGGCGACCTGGATCAGGATGCTCATGTGCGAGCTCAACCGGATCAGCTCCCACTTCCTCTGGATGGCAACCAACGGCTCCGACATCGGCGCCATCAACATGCTGGTCTACGGGTGGCGCGAGCGCGAGGTCCTACTGGCCTTCTTCGAGAAGGTCACCGGCCTCCGCATGAACCACAATTACATCCGACCGGGAGGGGTCGCCGCCGACCTGCCGGACGGATGGCGCGACGACGTGGCTGCCATCTGCGAGGTCATCCCCAAGCGGATGGACGAGTACGACAACCTCCTGACCGGCCAGCCGATACTCCAGCAGCGACTCCAAGGTGTGGGAGCCCTCGACGCTCAGACCGCCTTGGACCTCGGATGCACCGGCCCGCTGCTGCGGGCTTCGGGCGTCACTTGGGACGTGCGGCGCGACACGCCCTACCTGGCCTACGAAGACGTCGACTTCGACGTGATCGTCGGGAGCGAGGGCGACTGCTGGGACCGCTACGCGGTGCGGATCAACGAGATCCGCGAGTCGGTCCGCATCTGCGAGCAGATCCTCGACCGCATGCCCGACGGGGACTTCCGGGCCCAGGACAAGAAGATCACGCCCCCGCCCCGCAGCCGCATCGACGAGTCGATGGAGGCGCTGATCCACCACTTCAAGCTGTACACCGAAGGCTTCAAGGTGCCCGCCGGCGAGGCCTATGTCCCTGTGGAGTCGGCCCGTGGCGAGCTGGGGTGCTACATCGTCTCCGACGGCTCGTCGCGCCCGTACCGCTGCCACGTGCGCGCCCCGAGCTTCGCCAACCTGCAGGCGTTCTCCACGATGGCGCGCGGCGGCTTCATCGCCGACGCCATCGTCCTGGTCTCCACTATCGACCCGGTCCTCGGCGACGTCGACCGTTGACCTCCGCCCCGACGACACGCTCGTTTGGACCGGAACGCTTCGCCTCGGCAAGGATCTTCGAACCGTGGCCAGGCTGACCCCCGCCAACGAGGAACGTGCGCGCCAGCTCATCGCCCTCTATCCCCACCATCGCTCGGCGCTGATCCCGATCCTGCACATCCTGCAGGGCCAGGACGGGTACCTGAGCGAGGACGGCATGAAGCACGTCGGTGAACTGCTCGGTCTCAGCGCCGCCGAAGTGCGCGGCACGGCGACCTTCTACGACATGTTCCATGTCGAGCCGGTCGGCAAGTACGTGGTGGCGGTGTGCACCAACATCGCCTGCATGCTCCAGGGCGCCTACGAGCTGCTCGAGGCGGCGCAGGATCAGCTGGGGATCGCGCCGGGTGGGACCACCGCGGACGGAATGTTCACCCTCGAGGATGCCGAATGCCTGGCATTGTGCGGCAACGCTCCCTGCGCCACGGTCAACTGGCGCTTCTTCGGGGACCTGGACCCACAGCGCTTCGCCCAGCTGACCGAAGACCTCCGTGCCGGGCGCCTCGACGCGGAGGTCCCGCCGCACGGCACCTTGTCGCGCGTCGATCGCAACGTCGGGCTCGGGGCACCCGGGCAGAGTGTTCACGGCGCCGGCGGCCCGCCCCCGCCGGTGGACGTGGCCGCCGCAGCCGGGGGACCGCACGACGCGGGCATCGAGCTGGCCACCTCCCTGACCATGACTGCGGTCATCGCCCACGAAGGGGGCCGGGGGCTCGACCACACCGGCACCCGCACCGATGCTCCCGGCGGCACCGACAGCCAGGACCAAAGATGAGCGTCACCGACGCCCCCCGCATCGTCACCCGCCGGCTCGGCACCCCCAGGTCGTGGACGCTCGAGACCTACCTGGCTGACGGCGGCTACCAGGGTCTGCGCAAGGCCCTGACCATGACGCCCGAGGAGATCCACGAGCAGGTCAACACCGCCAACATCCTCGGCCGTGGCGGCGCCGGGTTCGAGGCGGGCCGCAAGTGGGGGATGCTTGCCAAGCCCACGCCCGTGTACCTGACCATCAACGGCGACGAGAGCGAACCGGCGACGTTCAAGGATCACATGCTGATCGAGGGAGACCCCCACCAGCTGATCGAGGGCGCGCTCATATGCGCCTACGCCATCGGGGCGGATCAGGTCTTCCTGTTCGTGCGCGGCGAGTTCCCGCTCGGCATAGAGAGGCTCCAGGCGGCCCTCAACGAGGCCTACGCGTACGGAGCGGTCGGCAAGGACATCTTCGCCAGCGGCTGGAGCATCGACGTCGTGGTGCACCCCGGTGCCGGCGCTTATATCTGCGGGGAAGAGACCGCACTGCTCGAGTCCCTGGAAGGCAAGCGCGGCTACCCGCGCATCAAGCCGCCTTTCTTCCCCGCCGTGGTCGGTCTGTACGGAGCGCCGACGATCGTCAACAACGTCGAGACGGTCTCCAACCTCCCGTGGGTCATGCTCAACGGCGGGGACGCCTTCGCTGCGCTGGGTGAGGGGCGTTCCAAAGGGACCAAGCTGCTGGCCCTGGCCGGCCACGTCAACCGTCCGGGCAACTACGAGCTCGAGTTCGCGAAGGTCTCTTTCCGTGACCTCATCTTCGACCCGTCCCTCGGTGCGGGAATCCGTGACGGCGGCGAGCTGAAGGCGTTCATCCCCGGCGGGGCGTCATCACCGTGGCTCGGCCCCGAGCACCTCGACGTCCTCCTGGCCAACGAGAAGATCGCCGAGGTTGGCACCATGGCCGGTTCCGGGTCGGTCGTGCCGATGGACCACACCACCTGCATGGTGCGCGCCGCCTGGCGCATCGTGCGGTTCTTCCACCGTGAGAGTTGCGGGCAGTGCACGCCTTGCCGCGAGGGCGGCGGGTGGCTGGAGAAGATCCTGCAGCGCATCGAGAACGGGCAGGGCCGCGAGTCGGACCTCGACTTGTTGATGGACGTGTGCGACAACATCTCGCCCGGTGTGCGCTGGCCGCCCGCGCAGACCACCATCTGCGTGCTCGGGCCGTCGATGCCGCCGCCGGTCGCGTCGGGTATCCGCATGTTCCGCGACGAATACCTCGCTCACATCCGAGACGGGCGCTGCCCGTTCCCCCCCGACCGCCTCCCAGGGAAGCTGGCCAGTGTCTGAGACCGCCCGGCCGTACAGGCCGCCGTACGTGACCCAAAGCGCGGTCGGGACCTCCCCACCCAACCCACCCGTCACCGACGACACTGTCACCTTCACCCTCGACGGCAAGGAGCGGACGGCCCCGAAGGGCACCCTCATCATCACCGCCGCCGACCAGGCCGGCGTCTACATCCCGCGCTTTTGCTACCACCCGCGCATGAAGCCGGTGGGCATGTGCCGCATGTGCCTGGTAGAGGTCACCGGTCCTCGCGGCGCCACGCTGATGCCGGCGTGCTACAACCCCGTCACCGACGGGATGGAGATCAGCACCGACTCGAAGACGACCAAGAAGGCGCAGGACGGCGTCCTTGAGTTCCTCCTCGTCAACCATCCCCTCGACTGCCCGGTTTGCGACAAGGGCGGCGAGTGCCCCCTCCAGGACCAGACGCTGGCCTACGGACCGGGCGAGAGTCGCTTCGTGGAGGAGAAGCGCCACTGGGACAAGCCGATCCCGCTCTCCTCGCTGGTCAACCTGGACCGGGAGCGCTGCATCCAGTGCGGTCGCTGCGTGCGCTTCGCTGAAGAGGTATCGGGCGACGCCCTGATCGACTTCGCCGACCGGGGTGACAGCACCGAGGTGGCGACGTTCCCCAACGAGCCGTACGCCGACCACTTCTCCGGCAACGTCGTACAGATATGCCCTGTCGGGGCGCTGACGGCCCAGCCTTACCGGTTCCGGGCGCGCCCCTGGGACCTCGAGCAGGTGGAGAGCACCTGCACGTCGTGCGCGGTTGGATGCCGGACGGCGGTGCAGTCCAGCTCCGACGAGCTGGTGCGCTACATCGGCATCGATGCCGATCCCGTCAACTGGGGTTGGCTGTGTGACAAGGGCCGTTTCGACTTCCAGGCCGTCAACAGCCCCGAGCGGCTGAGGGTGCCGCTGGTCCGCAAGGGCGACGAGCTGGTCGAGACGTCGTGGCCCGAAGCCCTGGCTCTGGCGGCCGAAGGGCTGGGCGCCGCGGCACGCATCGGCCACGGCGATCAGGTGGCTGTCATCGGAGGGGCCCGCCTCCCCAACGAGGACGCCTACGCCTGGGGAAAGCTGGCGCGCCTGGCGCTGCACACCGACAATATCGACGCCCAACTCGGCGACGGGCTTCCGGCGGAGACAGTCCTCGGCCTGCCTCGGGCCACCATCGACCAGGCCGCAGCGGCGCCGGTCGTCATCACCCTCACCGGCGACATCAAAGAAGAGCTGCCGGTCCTGTACCTGCGCCTCCGTGACGCGGCTCAGAAGGGCCGGTCGATCATCGAGCTGTCGCCGTCCACGACGGGGCTGACCCGCTACACCAAGGTGTCCCTGCGCTACCGGCCCGGCCAGGCGCCGGCGCTGGCCCACTCTTTGGTGGCCGGTGACGTCCCGGAGGTCAAGGCGCTGCTCGACGAAGCGGTGGAGAAATCTGCCGTTGGGCCGGCGATCGTGGTCGTGCTCGGGAGGCCCTCCCTCGCCGAGAGCGCAGACTCCGTCGCCGAGGCGGCAAGAGTGCTCGCCCGCCTGGAGGGCGTGGCGTTCCTCTCTGGCCTGCGCCGCTCCAACGTGCACGGCGCTCTAGACATGGGCCTGGCTCCCGGCGTGTTGCCCGGGCGCGTCGGCCTCGATGAGGGACGCGAGTGGTACTCGCAGCACTGGGCCGCCGAGCTGCCCGCGGCGCGCGGGCTCGACACCGCCGGCATCCTGGAGGCGGCGACCCACGGGCGCATCGGTGGCCTGGTGCTGCTCGGAGCCGACCCGCTCAACGACTTCCCCGACTCCGGCGCGGCCTTGCGGGGTCTGGCGCAGTCGCGGTTCGTGGTGGCGGTGGACACGTTCCTCACCGATTCGGCCCGCAAGGCGGACGTCATCTTGCCGGCGGCCACCTACGCGGAGCGAAGGGGCACCTTCACCAACGTCGAGGGCCGCGTCAGCTGGCTGGGCCAGATGGTCACCGGGCCCGGCGTGGCTTGGCCGGACTGGATGATTGCCGCTGAGCTGGCCGCCCACCTCGGCACCGACCTCGGCTTCTCCAGCCTCGAGGACATCTGGGCGGAGATCGAGCGGGTGTCGCCGCTGCATGCGGGCGTGACCTACGACCTGCTCTCCAGCCGGGAGGGCCGCGACGGCGTGCCCGTCCCTCTCGGCTCGGGCGGCGACCTTCGCACGGCCCGCCTCCTCGACCCGATGGCCGACCCGGGCATCCAGTCCACCGAGTCCCACCTGGTATCCCCCACCGAGTTCTTCGGTGCCGGCGCCGGACGGCTGCCCGCTGACCCCTCCGCAGCGGCCCCCGAAATGCCTGCTGCAGCCGGCCGGCCCCCCATGCTCCGCCCGCCGCTGGCCGGCGGAGCGTCCTCGAGCGCTTCGGCCAGCGAGGACGCCGGCGACCTGCTGCTGGTGAGCGGTCGCAGCCTGTGGGACGCGGGGACCGCGGTAGCCCACTCCCCCTCGCTGTCCGGCTTGCACCCGAAGCCGGCGGCCCGGCTCCACCCCGACGATCTCGGCCGCCTGGACCTGGCCGCGGGATCGATCGTACGCGTGTCCACCGCGCGGGGGTCGCTCGACCTTCCGGTAGCCGCCGAGCCCGGCCTGGCGCCTGGCACCGTGGCGGTCACCTTCAACCTTCCAGGGGCCAGCGCCGCCGGCCTGATCGACAGCCGGGGGCCAGTCACCAAGGTCGCCGTCTCCGCTACGGCCGAAAGAGGTGTCCCGCATGAACGGTGATCCGCTCTTCGCCCACGGCCTCGACCTGGCGGTGTGGGTCATCCTTGTCGTCAAGGTGATCGCGGTGTTCGCCATCACACTGGTGTCGGTCCTCTTCATGGTCATGTACGAGCGCAAGGCGGTCGCGCTCCTCGGTGTGCGCTACGGGCCCAACCGCGCCGGGCCGGGCGGCTGGCTGCAGTCCCTGGCCGACGGCACCAAGCTCTTCTTCAAGGAGTCCTTCACCCCGGCCCGGGCCGACAAGTTCGTCTACAAGGCCGCGCCCTACATTGCCCTGGCCCCGGCTCTTCTGGTGATGGCCATCGTCCCCTTCGGGGGGACGATCACCGTCGCCGGCCATACCACCCGCCTTCAGCTGGCCGACCCGCCGTGGGGGATCCTCTTCTTCCTCATGTGCTCAGGCGTGGCGGTGTACGGCATCATGCTCGCCGGTTGGGCGTCGGGGGCCAAGTACTCGCTGCTGGCGTCGGTGCGCGCCAGCGCCCAGATGGTGTCCTACGAGGCGGTGCTCGGCCTGACCATCGCCACCGTCGTGCTCGTCACCGGCTCGGTCAACACCAGCGCCATCGTCGCCGCCCAGCACGGCGGCTTCCTCTGGCACTGGAACATCATCCACACCGCTCTCATCCCATTCGCCCTCTACTCCGTGGCCGCCACCGCGGAGATCACGCGTGCACCCTTCGACCTGGTCGAGGCCGAGGAGGAGATCTCCGGCGGCTTCAACATGGAGTACTCCTCCATCGGCTTCGCCCTCTTCTACCTGGCGGAGTACGCCAACCTGGTCGTGCAGGCCGCGCTGATCACCACGCTGTGGCTGGGCGGCCCTGACGGGCCCCGGATCGCCGGCAACAGCATCGGGCCGGTCTGGTTCACGCTCAAGGTCCTGATACTGCTGTACATCTTCGTTTGGATCCGGGCCACGCTGCCCCGTTTCCGCTACGACCAGCTGATGGAGCTGGGATGGAAGAAGCTGATTCCCGCGGCGCTGGGGATGCTGATGATCGTGGCCGGGTTCCAGGTCGGGCGCTGGTACGGGATCGGCGCCTTCGGCGGGGCCCTCGTCGGCTGGGCCCTCCTGTGGCGGGCCATCGACATCGGTCGCCGTGCCTCCTCCATGGAGGTCCAGATCAGTGCCGACGCCGCGGTAGCCTCCTCCGACCCCAAGGCGGCTCGCTGATGGCCTTCGGCGATCACTTCTTCGACTTCTTCAAGGGCTTCTTCGTCACCGGCAAGCTGCCGTTCAAGCCGAAGGTCACCGTGCAGTACCCGGAGGTGAAGCGGCCGAAGCCCGAGCGCTTCCACGGCCGCCACGTCCTCAACCGCTACGAGGACGGCATGGAGAAGTGCATCGGCTGCGAACTGTGCGCCGGTGTGTGCCCGGCTCGCTGCATCTACGTGCGCGGCGCCGACAACCCCCCCGACTCGCCGGTGTCGCCCGGCGAGCGCTACGGGTTCGTCTACGAGATCAACTTCCTCCGCTGCATCCACTGCGACATGTGCGTCGAGGCCTGCCCGACCGAGGCGATCACAGAATCCAAGATGTTCGAATGGTCCTTCGTCGACCGCCAGGACGCCATCTACACCAAGGCGGAGCTGGTCGTCGACGACGCCGGTAACCCCCGCCAGCTGCCGTGGGAGGACTGGAAGCCCGGCGACGAACAGAACACCTCGGCGTGGATGAGGGCGACCAGCCCGGCCGGCGTGGCTGCCAAGGAGGGCCAGCCGCTGTGGTCCGGTGAGCTCGGCTACGGCGTCCGGCCCGCACAAGCCGGCCAGTCCGACCCCGCCGCCGCCGATCATCCCGCACCCTTCGACCATGCCGTGCGGGAGCTGGCCGGCAACGCCCTTCGGGGGATAGGCGTCCGAGGAAGCGCTCCCCAGGGGATCCACAACGCCCCGGTGAAGAAAAGGCGCAAGAAATGAGAGCTCTTCTGACCGCGTCGACGCCGGCGTCGGTCCACCTGGCGCACGCCTCTGCGTGGGCGGTGTTCGCCGCTGGGGCAGTGCTCATCCTTTCCGGCGCGATCGGCGTGGTCCTGCTGCGCAACCCGGTGCACTCGGCGCTGATGCTCGTCGTCACCCTGTTCGGGGTGGCTCTCGAGTTCATCGACCAGTCCGCCGACTTCCTCGCTGCGGTGCAGATCATCGTCTACGCCGGCGCGGTGGTGATCCTGTTCCTCTTCGTGATCATGTTCCTCGGCGTCGACCGCAAGGAACGGTTCAAACGTGAACCGTTCCGGGGCCAGAAGCCGCTGGCGGTCATCCTCGGCTTGATCACCCTGGCCGAGATCCTGATCCTCTCCCGGGTGGGCAACTGGGCCACCGGCCAGCACTCCGTCGCCGGGGACCTCTACGGACCGGGGACCAACATCCAGAAGCTGGGCCAGTCGATCTACACCCGCTACCTCCTGCCCTTCGAGATGACCTCCGCCCTCCTCGTGATCGCCGTGGTCGCCACCGTCGTCCTGGCCCGCCAGCAGAGCCGGGCTCCCGGTGAGCTGACCAAGGACGAGCAGACGGTGCTCCCGGGCAGCGACGTAGAGGTCGCCGGGCGATGACGGTCCCCGGAGCCTGGTACCTGGTGCTGGCCGCCGTCCTGTTCGGGATCGGCGCGACCGGCCTGCTGGTGCGGCGCAACGTGCTGGTCATGTTCATGTGCGTCGAGCTGATGCTCAACGCGGTGAGCCTGACCTTCGTCACCTTCGCCCGCATGCTGGGCGACATCGGCGGCCAGGCCTCGGTCTTCTTCGTCCTCGTCGTGGCAGCCGCCGAGGTCGTGGTCGGCCTCGGCATCATCGTCGCCATCTTCCGCCGCCGGCCAGAAGCAACCGCCGACGACCTCCACATGTTGAAGGGCTGAGCAGTGAACGCGGCATACATCGTCCTGGCCCTGCCCCTCGCCGGCGCTCTGATCCTCCTCTTCGGGGGCAAACGCGTCGGCGATCCGCTGGCTGGATGGCTGGCTACCGTCCTCTCCTTCGGCTCCTTCGCCGCCGTCCTGGTCACGTGGCTGACCTTGCTAGGCCGCCATGCCGGCGCCGGGGGGCGAGTCGTCGAGAAGAACATCTTCACCTGGATGCCGGTGGCCGGATTGCACGTCAACTTCGCGCTGCGCATCGACCCGCTGTCGATGACCATGGCGCTGTTCGTCACCGGCGTGGGCAGCCTCATCCACCTGTACTCGATCGGCTACATGCACGGCGACCGCGACTACCCGCGGTTCTTCTTCCTCCTCAACCTGTTCCTCTTCTCCATGATCGTCCTGGTCATGGCCAACAGCTACCTCTTCAGCTTCCTCGGCTGGGAGGGCGTCGGGTTCTGCTCCTACGGGCTGGTCGGGTTCTGGTTCGACCGGGAGAGCGCGGCAGTTGCCGCCAAGAAGGCCTTCGTCACCAACCGGGTCGGGGACTTCGGGTTCATGATCGCCCTGTACCTGATGTTCAACCACTTCGGGTCGTTCAACTACTCCGACGTGCTCGGCACCGCCTCGACCGGCCTGCTCTCCGGCCACACCACCCTCCCGGGTGGTTTCGCCACCGGCCTGGGCTTGATGTTGTTCCTCGGCGCCGCCGGCAAGTCGGCGCAGATCCCGCTTTACATGTGGCTACCCGACGCCATGGAGGGCCCGACCCCGGTGTCGGCGCTCATCCATGCGGCCACCATGGTGACCGCCGGCGTCTACCTGGTGGCCCGCTCGGCGCCGATCCTGCACTTCAGCCACAGCTCGCAGTGGGTCATCGCGTGCATCGGCGCGGCGACGATGTTCTTCGCCGCCACCATCGCCTGTGCCCAGAACGACATCAAGCGGGTGCTGGCCTACTCGACGCTCTCGCAGCTCGGCTACATGTTCATGGCCGAGGGGTCGGGTGATTACACCTCCGGCCTCTACCACATGATCAACCACGCCTTCTTCAAGGCGCTGCTCTTCCTCGGGGCCGGATCGGTGATCCACGCCCTCGGCGACGAGCAGGACATGAAGAAGATGGGCAACCTGCGCAGGTACCTGCCGATCACGTTCCCCACCTTCATCATTGGGTACCTGGCCCTGTCCGGAATTCCCCCCTTCGACGGCTTCTGGTCCAAGGACGACATCTTGGTGGCGGCCTACCACATGAACTTCTTCCTGTGGCTGGCTGGCGCGGTCACCGCGGGGTTGACGGCGTACTACATGAGCCGGCAGGTGTCCCTGGTGTGGTTCGGCCGGGCCCGCTGGTCGACGGCCGAGCACGGGGCCCACGAGGGCACGCATGCCGGCCACGGGGGCGAGCCGCACGAATCCCCGCCGGTCATGACGTTGCCGCTCATCATTCTCGCCGTCCTCTCGACCATCGGCTGGCTGATCAACGCCAACTTCGGAGGCTTCGACCACCTCACCAGGTTC
>JAKBAM010000104.1 GCA_021809105.1 Actinomycetes bacterium | reverse complement strand
GGTTGCCGCCGAGCAGCCCGGCCCCAGCGGCTTCGACGATCCCCGAGCCGTCTCCTGCGACGATGAGCGGGTTCGCCGTCGGCTCGACGCGCGTGATCGGCCGAGCACCGCCGACGTTGAACACCGACAGCGCCGGCGGATTAGGGGTGCCGGTCGGGATCCCGAGGCGCAGCTCGTTGTCGAGGGGGTAGCGGATCTGCGGGGCAATGTCGGGAGCGCCGAAACTTGTGGGGGTCCCGAGCCCGGCGGCGGGGGACGTCAACTGCGCGTACAGCACCTTCGGCAGCGGGAGATGGTAACGCTCGTACTGCAAGTCCGACTGGAGGAGTATCTGCCCGACGTCCATCAGCCGTGCGGTCGGCGCGAGCGCGGCCATGTCGAGGGTGCCCTCCTGGATCGGCTCGTCGAGGGCCTGCAGCAGGTTCGCCGACGGAGGGGATCCCATCGGCTGAACCTGACGCTGAACGTACGGCCTGTTGAGCAGCGCCGGCGCGATCTGGTCGACGGTCACCCCGAACGAGTAGGCCGCGAAATCTTCGCCCGGCAGGCCCAGCACCCTCGTCGAGGAGCCGAAAGAGTTCAAGTAGCTAGCGGCCTGCCCCCAGTAGGAGGGTATAGCCGAGCGGGACTGGTTGGAGCCGACCAGACCGCCGGTCCACATCGCCGGCAGGTCCGCCGCGACGAGCGCTACGCAACCGACAGCAGCGAGCGTGCCGAAGCTCGGCCTGTAGAGGCGTAGCGCGGTAACCCCGGATCCCATCATCAAAGCGAGCCCGAGGACGACGATCGGGACGATCCTGTCCACGGAGCGCATGGCCATCGCAAGCTCCGAGCCTGTCGAGGCGCCTTTGATCACAGCGCCTAGGAGGGACGGGTGGGCGAAAGGGAAAGCCCCGACGGCGACGGCGGTCCCCACCCCGACGACCGCGAGGCAGAACCCGCGATAGGCCCAGCGGGTGACCATGCCAAGCACAAGCGCGGCTGCTGGCACCGTGAAGCTCACGACGATGAGCCAAGGCGACTGGGTGTAGGGAATCGACGACATCGTCCACGGCTGCACCTTGTCCCAGCCGTAGAAGTACCAGTAGCCGAGTCCTCTGAGCACCTCAGCCGCCGACGAGGTGCTCGATACCGTGGGGATCGTCTCCGTGACGCGCAGGATGTTTATCCCGTACTTCGCCTCCACGAGCAGGCCGGCAGCCCACCACAGCGACACGAGGATGCACAACACGGTGAGCCTCGCCGAAGTGACAAGCGCTCGTCGCAGGGTTATCTCCTTGGTCGCCCACACGGCGTACGCGAGCCACAAGGCCGGCGCTGCGATCACCAGGACTATCGACGTGGCGTTGACCCCGCCGACCAAGGCGACGACCAGCCCGAACAGCGCAGCATGCCTCCATCGCCCGCTTCGGGCCGCCACGACCACCAGCCCCACCATCCAGCCGAGGGCAGCCCAGGGCATGAGGATCGCCGTCGTGCGATCGACATACACCAAGATGTATGGGCTGAGCATGTACGCGATCGAGGCCACGAACCGGCCGGGGCCTTCCAGGCCGAGCCTACGCGCGCAGTACGCGACGCCGAGGCCTGCACAAGCCACCAGGGTGCCCATCCATATCCGCTGGCCGATCCACATCGGGATTCCGAGCCAGCTGACCACGCTGTAAAAAGGGCCCATCGGCAGCAGGTAGCCGATGTTCTGATGGGTCACGGTTCCGAGGCCCTGGTTCGGGTCCCACAGGAATGCGGCCCCCGAGGTGAGCTTCGCCGGGTCGAGGTACAGGTACTGCTTTGTGTCGGCCACCACCTGGCCGGGTCGGCTGAAGAACATCGGGATGTATGCCACCGCTACGAGAACTGCGACCAGACGTCGGTCTGCACTGCGGCTGCGCATCGTCGGGAGTGTAGAGGCGGCCGCGACCCGATCCCAATCGCCAACCCGACGAAAGGCCGGCGAACGCTTCGCCGGCCCGCTCATCGGCCCGCTCATCGGCCCGCTCGACGGCCGCCCAACGGCCGCTCGTGAAGCATCACTCGATACGTTGTAGGCATATGACCTCGAACGAGCTCAGTGCAGGTACCTCACGACCCCGGCTGTCGCTGGCAGTGATAACGCTGGTGCTGTTCGTCACCTTCTTGGACAACACCATCGTCGCCGTCGCTCTGACCAGCATCCAAACCCAACTGCACGCCGGGATCACCGCCTTGCAGTGGGTCGTGAGCGCCTACGCTCTCGCCTTCGCTGCGTTGATGCTCACCTTCGGGACCCTCGCGGACCATTTCGGCCGTAGGAGGATCATGGTGGCCGGCCTCGCAGTATTCGTCGCCGGCTCTGTGATGGGTTCGCTCTCCACCTCGTCTGGGATGCTCATCGGGGCGAGGGTGATCATGGGCGTGGGGGCGGCAGCGTCGGAGCCGGGGACGTTGTCGATGATCCGCCAGCTCTACCCCGACCGCGCCGACCGCGCTCAAGCGCTCGGCGTGTGGTCGGCCATATCCGGCCTCGCGCTGGCCGCCGGTCCGGTGCTCGGCGGGCTACTGGTGGGGGTGTGGTCGTGGAGAGCGATATTCGTTTTCAACATCCTGATCGGCGTCGTCGCTATCGCCGGGGTGCTCGGCGTTCTCCCGGAGATCTCCACACCGCTGCGCAAGCGCCTGGACATAGGCGGGTTTGCGTGGGCGCCGGCCGCGGTGGTTGCGGCGACGGTCGCGACGATCGAGGGTGAGACGTTCGGCTATGCGCGGTGGTGGATCGTCGTGCTCTACGTGGCCGCAATCGTCGCTCTGGCGGTGTTCATCCTCGACGAGCGACGAGCGGAAGAACCGGTCCTGGACCTGAGATTCTTCCGCTTCGGCTCCTTTAGCGCCGGGATGATCCTCGCGTTCACGGGGTTCTTCGCGACGTTCACCGTCTTTTTCCTCATACCGCTGTTCGTCGAGCTTCTGGGCACGTCGAACTCCTTCGACCTCGCCGCGGACTTCGCCCCCATGGCGGTCGCGCTCATCGCCACATCCGCCCTGTCCGGACGGCTGATCGCCCGGGTCGGAGCGACCGTGCCGATGGCGGTCGGCGCTATCCTCGCCGGCGGCGGCATCCTCGTCACCAACGCCCTGATCACGCCGTCGTCGGGCGTGTCCCTGTTCGGTTGGAGCCTGGCAATCGTAGGAGCCGGCATCGGGATGCTCATGGTCGGAGCGACCCAAGCCGTGCTCACCACGGTGCCGGCCGCCCGCTCGGGGATGGCCGCCTCCGCTGTGAACACGAGCCGCCAGCTCGGCGCAGTGGCAGGGGTGACCATCGTGGGGGCGGTAATCAACGGCCAGCTCACCACCCACCTGCTTCACCGCCTGGCGTCGATCCCCGGACTGCCGGCGGCGCTTCGCAACCAGGTGGTGATCGCCGTTACCACCGGCCAGACCGGCACGTCGCAGCTCCCCAGGACCGGCCCGATAGCCCGCATAGTCAACGAAGTGCTGAACGCAGCCGAGTCCTCCTTCGCCTCCGGGCTCGACTCGATGCTCCTGATGACGGGTGCGCTGATGCTTGCATCCGGGCTCGTTGCCCTACTCCTCGCGCGCAGGTCCGGCGGTATCACCGCCGAAGCTCTGATCGACTGACCCTGAGCCGCTAGAGTAGAGGGCGACGGTGAGCCGGTCGGGTGGTCGCGGCCGGGCATTATGACCCGGTCGAGGAAGGTCGGGACTCCGCAGGGCAGGGTGCTGGCTAACGGCCAGTCGAGGCGACTCGAAGGAAAGTGCAACAGAAAGCAGACCGCCGATGGGCGTCCGGGTTCCGCCCGGCCGCCACAGGTAAGGGTGAAACGGTGCGGTAAGAGCGCACCAGCGTCCGGGGCGACTCGGGCGGCTGGGTAAACCCCACCCGGAGCAAGGTCAAGCGTGGGACGGCCTGCCCGGCCTATGTCCCCAGGTAGACCGCTTAGATGGATGGCCACCGGGCCCGCCTTCGGGCAGGCT
>JAKBAM010000054.1 GCA_021809105.1 Actinomycetes bacterium | reverse complement strand
GCAATCCTGCGGAGTGTCGGAGAACGCCAGCATGCTTTCGTTCGATAACCATAGTGACGGCTTCGTCTACGGGCCGAAGCTGTTCGTCACCCACGACGGGGGGGTGACTTGGACTCCTCAAGCCCAGCCGGGGACGGTTCTGTCAGTAGAGGCGCTGGGCTATTCGGTGTGGATGCTCGAAGCCGACTGTCCGGCAGGTACCACTACTGGTGGAGTCGTATGCCCGCTCCGGCTCCTCGAATCCTCCGACGGCGGTCACAGCTGGAAGCCATCCCCGACCCAGCCGCCCGGAGCGGTAGCCAAAGCCACGGCCTTAAAGTCTGAGCCTGCGCAAGGCCAATCCTGGTTCATTCGAGTCAGCACGTCGGCCGCCTACATCGTGTCAACCCCCGGATCGTCTCCGGATGGTTCTCCTACGTCGGCGGGCCTGTGGTACACAGCTGACAGCGGGTCTACGTGGACTGCCGGGGCCGTTCCCTGCGGCTTCCAGGCACTTTCGGTGATGTTGTCTGCGGCCCCAGACGGGAGCCTGACCGCGGTTTGCGCATGGGAACCGAGCGCCGGCTTCCAGCCGAAGTCCACGGCGGTATCGCAAGATGGTGGACGCACGTGGGTTACTCATAACCCGTGCCCGGGACCGCTGATCCCTCAATGCGCAAACTCGGTCCCGAGCCCGCTGGACTCTGGGTACCTCGGAGCTATTGATTCCATCTCCGCCACCACCACCTTCTTGGTGGGAGGCCGCACCCAGCTGCTTGTTACCAGGGACGGCGGCAAAACCTGGCAGCCAGTCATCCCCCGGGTCGGGGGGTCGGGCGAAAACACCGATCAGGTCATCTTCTTCGACAGTCACGACGGTGTCGTCCTCGGAACTGACTCCAACATCGGACAGGCCCTTTGGACCACCACCGACGGAGGGGCCACCTGGTCGGAGATAGTGCCCACTATCTCCTGAGCATACGCAGGTGCCATGACGCCATGCTTGCCGTTCGTGATCCCAGGGGTGGGCAGGCTAACGCTTGTCGAGGAGCGTCATTCGGGCCGCTCGACCTTGCCGGTAGCAGAGCCTTGACCAGCGCGGAACCTGGCGGTGGCGTCCACTATCTCAGCGACCCTGGGCCGCAGTAGGCCAATCAAACGGTGACGGAGGCCTGCACCAGGCCGAGAGGACTTCGTCACCTCCACCGAGGCGGAGGCTGCATCGGCGAGGGCGCCCACCAGCAAGCCGATGACCTTGGCGGCGTCCGTAAGCTTCACGGGGGTCGAGGCCGTGCAGACGTCCCCTGTCCAGTGGCTGAAGACGATCGTGGACGCCGCCGGGTGCCACGACACGCGCAGATGTCGACCAGCGCCTCGGGAGTCTTCGATCAGCACACGCGTCTGCGACCCCTCCACGACTTGCAGTATGCACCTGCGCCGGGGCCAGCACCAGCCCCCGACTGGCCGGCGCTGGGACGTCTAGCTTCCTCCCGAACTAGGAGTTACCGTGGTCCACGAGCCAGACTGCTCGTCGTAGCGATCTTAGCTTAGACGGCTAAAGCGGGACCGATCCCGAAACCATGATATGTCCATTGGAAATGGTCGCGCAGCCGGTGGTCGCCATCCATAAATCGAAGTTTATGCCTTGCGGATAAGCCAGTGTGACCACTGTGGCAGATCCGTCGTCCATCGGACAGTTGACCGCTTCGCCGTCGACATGCCCCAACGGTAGCTGCCCAAGCTTCAGAGCTAATGCGCTGGCAGCCTTGGAGACGAGGGTCTTGCTCCGCTCGAGCTTGAAAGGCCGACCGTTTGATCCGTAGTAGGCACACACCAGGCCTGCGGTTGGATCGCCTGGAGGAAGCAGCGACCTGTTCAGGGACGCTGCGGGATTGGTGACTCCCACGAAACCTCGATCGTCAGCCGGGCAGGTTGATTCAGTAGTGATGCGCATCCTCAGGCCGGGCTGACTATCCCGCAGCGGGACGGGGTCGATCCATATCGCCATTCCGTCGGCCCTCAGGACTGAAGCTTGCGGACCTGAAGACGCGACACCGAGTTCCACTGACGCGCCTGTCCACGCGGAGCTCGAGGGCGCAGCGTAGGAGTAGCCGCTGCTCGTGGTGACCCCCTGCGACGAAGAAGATCCAGCCCCCGACCGGGCGAGCCCTCCTGGCGGGTGTCCTACGAACCAGGCCAGAGTCGCGGCCATCGGAATCGGCACCCTCCAGAACGCGCTGTCGTCGATCAGGGAGGTGGTAGCCGGCGTTCCGATGACGGGAGCCGATAGCAGCGATGAGGGAGCGCTGGCCAACTTGACCGATCCCGGCGGCGCAACCACGGACCGAAGCAGCCTTGATGCCTCTGCCCGGGTTCTCTGTTGGTTGGCTATCGGGCTGGGAGCACCGGCCTGAGCGGTCGGCGCAGGACTCGAGAAGCCCTGTGCGTCGCCGGGGGGGTGGCTGGAGCCGCAGCCAGCCGCGACGGCGACGAAGGCTCCCACGAGCACCATGCGAAGGCTCTTCACGTCTGTATGACGCTTCGCGGCCCTGATGGGTTCCGCGCGCCCGCGCCCCCTACCGGCGCCGGAGGTGGTCCACGACGGCGCCGTCCAGCCAGCCTTGCGAGGCTACCGTCGAGAGCATGGAACTGTGGCACAACCCCCGCTGTTCGAAGAGTAGAGCCGCCAAGGCGATCTTGGACGAGCGGCAGGTCGCGTACGTTGAGCGCAGGTACTTGGAGGATCCTCCCCAGCGCGCCGACCTCGACCGAGTTTTGACGGCACTGCACAAGGAGCCTTGGGAGATCACGCGAATGACCGAAACGACCGCCGCATCGCTCGCGCTGGCCGATGAGCCGCGCGATCGGGAGCGTTGGATCGGCGTCTTGGTGGAGAACCCCGTGCTCATCGAGCGCCCGATACTCATAGCCGACGACGGGCGAGCGGTGGTTGGTCGGCCTCCCGAGCGGATTCTCGACCTCCTCTGAGCCCGTCGTATCGGCGGTAGGCTGTCGTATGGCTTGCCACAACGTTCGTATGGCGTGCCACAACGTTCCGCTTGGGAGGTTCATATGAGCAGAGCCGACGACCTCATCCTGATCAGCGTCGACGACCACGTGATCGAACCGCCGGACATGTTCGTGGGTCACCTGCCGGACAGGTATCTTGATCGAGCGCCAAAGCTCGAGCGGCGGGCAGACGGGTCGGACGTCTGGATGTTCAACGGCATCGAGGTGGAAAACTCTGCGCTCAACGCCGTGGCCGGCCGGCCCAGGGAAGAGTACGGGCTCGAGCCTCAGAGCCTCGACGAGATCCGGCCCGGGTGCTACGACGTCCAGGAGCGGGTGAAGGACATGGACGCGGGCGGCGTGCTCGCTTCGATGAACTTCCCGTCTTTCCCGACCTTCACCGGGCGCCTCTTCCTCACCGAAGACCTCGACCTCTCCCTCGCCTTGGTGCGGGCCTACAACGACTGGCACATCGACGAGTGGTGCGGCGCCTATCCGGGGCGCTTCATCCCGATGGCCATACCCGCCATCTGGGATGCCGAGTTGACAGCTGAGGAGATCCGCCGCACCGCCGCCAAGGGCAATCACTCGCTCACCTTCAGCGAGAATCCTGCCTTCGTCGGCCAGCCGAGCTTCCACAGCGAGTACTGGGATCCGGTGTGGAAGGCGTGCAGCGATACCGGCACTGTCTTGTCCGTCCACATTGGCTCTTCCGGCAAGATGGCGGTCCCCGCCATCGACGCCCCTCCGGACGTGATGATCGCTCTCACGCCGCTGAACCTGATGTCCGCCGCGACCGACATCCTCTTCTCCCGGGTGCTCAAGAAGTTCCCGGATCTGCGGATAGCCCTATCCGAGGGCGGGACCGGCTGGATCCCCTACTTCCTCGAGCGGGTGGACCGCACGTACGACATGCACCACGTGTGGACCCAGGCCGAGTTCGGTGGTCGCATGCCGAGCGAGGTGTTCCGCGAACACTTCCTCACATGCTTCATCTACGACCCGCTCGGCGTCGCCCTGCGTGATCGGATCGGCATCGACAACATCGCGTGGGAGGCCGACTACCCCCACAGCGACTCGATGTGGCCGACTGCGCCGGAGGAGCTGATGGCGCAGTTCGAAGCCAACTCGGTGCCCGAAGCGGACGTCTTGAAGATGACTCACGAGAATGCCATGCGGTGGTACTCGTTCGATCCTTTCGGCCACGTTCCGAGAGAGCGTGCCACCGTCGGTGCATTGCGGGCTGCAGCCGCGGGCCATGACGTGTCCGTGATGTCCCGCAGTACCCGCCAGCGCACTCACGACGAGAAGCTCGAGGGCTACCGTCGCCGAGCCGAAAGGGCGCTGGCCACCCAGCGCTGAGCCATCGTAGCGCCGGGAGGTCCCCGGCTCCGCCCGACCCTCGGCGGCGTCGTCAGATGATGTTGAGGACGACCTTGCCGATGGCGTGGCCGTCACCCACGTAGCGCAGAGCGGCAACTGCCTCGTCGAGAGAGAACGAGGCACCCACATGTGGGACCACGCGTTTCGACGCCAGGAGGGCCAAGAGCTCCCGCTCGTTGCGGCGCATCTCGTCAGCTTCGTGCGCGGCGAAGTCACGGAATTGGAAGCCGAGAATGTGGATGCCCTTCAGCAGCACGAGGTTGAGCGGTATCCGCGGGATGCCCGCCGCGTAGCCGACCGTCACGAATCGTCCCCCCCAGTGCAAGGACCGCAAAGCCGGCTCTGACAGGCCGCCGCCGACCGGATCGATGACGACGTCGGCGCCTTCGGGCAGGGCGTCCTTCAGCGCTTGGCGAAGATCGCCGGCCTTGTGGTCGATGAGCCTGTGGGCGCCGTTGGCCTTTGCCACCGCTAGCTTCTCGGCCGAGGAAGCCACCGCTGTCACCCTGGCCTCCAGAGCGACGCCGAGCTGCACGGCGGCCAGGCCGACACCGCCGCCGGCACCGAGCACCACCAGCTCCTCTCCGGGCTGGAGTGAGCCGACCGATCGGAGGACGTGGTAGGCGGTCCTGTGCGCCACTCCGAAGGCTGCCGCATGTACGGCTTGCACGCCATCCGGGATCGGCGTCAGAGAAGTTGCGGGGACGGAGACTTCCTCGGCGAAGGCGCCCACCATGGTGCTTCCGAAGACGCGCTCGCCCACCGCGATGTCGGCGATGTCGGCGGCGACCTCGACGACCTCACCCGCGAACTCGCTTCCTGGGATGAAGGGCACGGGCACCGAGAGCTGGTACTGGTTGGCGATCACCAGCACGTCGGGAAAGTTGACGGCGGCGGCCTCCACGCGCACGCGGACCTGTCCCGGCTCGACGGGCGGAGACGGGATGTCCTGGATCTCGACGACCTCGGGCGGCCCGTATGTAGGGCAGACGGCGGCACGCATGCTCAGCGTCCCCTCACCGCGGGTAGGGCGGTCAGCGACCGTAGCCCCGCCGTCTTGGTCCGCCCCGTGGGCCTGGTCCAGTTGATCATGCTCTTAGCGCTCCGCGTTCGAGATCCAGCCGTAACTTCGAGATCCAGCCGTAACATAGCGAAGCGGCTCCATCTATGGCTTCTGGGGTTGTCAGTCAGGTCGCAAACCTCGAACGAACAGGCGCACGGCGACCTGGGTGCGCTTGTCCTGCGCGGCGCGGTCGCGCGCGATCCCCAAGGAGGCGAGGCGCGCAGGCACGCCCGCGACCATACCGAGGAAGTGCTCGGCGAGTATCTCGGGGTCGTCCGCCACGATGGCCCCGGTAGCGGCGTGGCGCTCCAAGAGCTCTATCACCATCTCCTGGCGCGGCCAGGAGAGGACTGCCTGCGTCCACGCACTCTCAGGCAAGCGCGACGCATGCGCGACAGCGATCCGCCCGAGCTGCACCATCGCGGGGTGGAGCGCCCGGCGCAGGCCGGCGTCGGCGATCGCAGTCAGCGCCCCCTCCAAGTCGTCGAGGTCTGGGGGTGGCGGTTCGCGGAGGGGCCAATCCTTGCGCTGCGTCGCCCATTCGAGCACCGAGTTGAACAGCTCGTCCTTGCTGGCGAACCGGGCGTAGAGCGACGCTTTGGTCGTGCCCGCCTCCCGGGCAATCGCATCCATCGAAGTGCGCTCGTAGCCGTGTGCCAGGAACAGGCGAAGCGCACATTCGCGGACCTCGCGGTCGAGCTGCGCCGCTTCCGCGAGGGTGGGGCGTCCGCCGCGGCGGGGCCACGGGTGCGCCTGCGGTTGGGCCGAACATGCCATAGGCAGCAGTGTGCCAGCCTTCAATCCACTCCCCGCAACGGGATCCAATCGACATCCCAGTGCTCGTTGCCTGCGGCCCGCAGCTGGCGTTGGGCGAGCCGCCACCCGACCGGGGTGCGGACCGCGACATCGTGGTAGTAGCCCCACACCCGAGGGTTCTCCCCGTGGGTCGTCTGGTGCCATGCATAGACCGACGTGAGCACGGTCGCCCGGTCATCGTCGTCGAAGGTAATCAGCACGTTGGCGTTGTGGTGACTGGTGACAACGAAGCCGGGCCGGGCGCCGGTGGGGGGCGCATCACTGCCGAACATGGTCCGGAGGATCCCGCGGCCCTTGATCGGCGGCGCGATGCCGGGGCCGTAGTCGACCAGGCAGTCCTCGGTGAAGAGCTCTACCAGTTCGTCGTAGAGGCGGTGATCCACGAGGTAGGAGTAGCGGTGGACCAGATCGACGATCTCGGCTTTGTCTTGTAGCCGTCTCACCTCGCGGGCCAGATCCTCTCTCAGGCCGATCGCGGTGATGTCGGAGACCCGGTCCTCTACGAACGTGCACCGGCTCTTGGCCCGGTCGAAGAGAGATTCTTCGTCGGCGATTATCGCCGCAACCGTGTCCGGCTGCTGGCGCAGGCTGTCCTGCTGCTCGTTGAAGGCCTCGGCGTTCTCGTACCAAAGTTCGGTGATGACGTCGTACTCGGGCTCCTCGACCCGGTCCCCGAAGATGACGTGACCCGCAGGCTGGAGGTAGTGGCGCTCGTACCGCTTGATCTTGGTGGCGTGCTTCTCTGCGAGCGGCACGTGGATGCGCTCGTAGCGCTCCATGAACTCGGCTAGCGAGAGACCGGGATTTCGCTTCAACAGCATCATTACTTTCAGCATCGCCACTCGCTCAAGGGGTCGGCTCCGTCACTCGAAGCAGTCCGGCGTCGGCGGCCTCAACCGCCACGCGGCACGAAGCCTGAGGCGATAACCACGTTGCACTCCGCCGCTGCTTGACGAAGCGGAGCGGCGGCCTGGTAGCTGGGTGACCGGTACCACTGGCGCGCCTCGTCGACCGAGTTGAACTCGAGTACGACGCTGCGACTGCCGTGCCATTGTCCCTCAACGACCTCCACGTCGTCGTCGACCACGAGCACGGTGCCTCCATGCTCCGCCAGCGACGCGCCCGACGTTCTGCCGTAGGCCTCCATCCCAGCCGGGTCGTGGATCGCCTCGGTAATGATGACGTACCCCTTCGGCATTCGAGGCTCCTTGATCCGGTGGTTTGCCTGCTTGTCTGCTTTCCGACCCTCATCTAAGTTAGTCGACTGATGAATCAGCCGGCGGCCGGTCCCAGCGGAGGTCCGGAGCTCTCCTGTGGGCTGCCGCCCGGCCCGGACTTCGCTGATCTAGCGGTGCTCGCAGAGTCGCTCGGGTATGCGCGAGTGTGGATCTTCGACTCCGCTCCATTGTGGGAGGACCCGTTCGCGCATCTGGCGTTGGCCGCAGCGCGCACGACCAGGATCGGCCTTGCCACTGCGGTCTTGATCCCGACACAGCGCTCCCTGATGACGATGGCCTCCGGTATAGCGACCATCGCCCGCGTGTCCGGCGGCCGGTTCCGGGCGTGCTTCGGCACCGGGTACACGGCGCGCATGACCCTCGGGCAGCGGGCGATGCCGCTCGACGACCTGCTCGACTACGTGGGGTCGCTCAGGAAGCTCCTGGCCGGAGAGACGATCACCCTCGAGGGCAAGCCGGCTCGCATGTTGCAATTCCCCGGCATGGCGGCGGCTCGCCCGATCGACGTGCCTCTGTGGCTGAGCGTCCTAGGTCCACGAGGTAACCGGCGAGCGGCGGAGGTAGCCGACGGAACCATCGGGCCACCGCACCCGACGTTGCCTTCCGCCACGATGGTCTCAGGTACGGTGCTCGACGCCGGCGAGACCGCCGACTCCGGTCGCGTGCGCGAGGCGATCGGGCCGTGGCGAGTGGTTGGATGGCACACGGCCTACGCCGTTCGTGGGGCTGCGGGGGTGGATGCCATGCCCAGTGGGCGTGAGTGGCGAGCAGCCCTGGAGGCTTCGGTGCCCGAAGAGCAGCGCCACCTCCTGACGTTCGAGGGCCACGTCACCCACATGCCCGAGCGTGATCGCTTGCTCCTCGACCACATCGACACCGACACGATGGTCGGCGATGCCTCCGGCATCCAGGATGGGCTGGAACAGCTGGCGAAGGCTGGGTTCAGGGAGATCATGTACACACCTGCGGGTCCCGACGTGGCACGCGAGCTGCGGGCCTTCGCCGCCGCGCGCGGGTCTCGCAGCGGGACGTAAAGACTTCGGCCGAGCGCCTAGCGTTGGCTCGACAGGAGTGTCGCGAGGAGCTCCGGGGGCGCTTCCCCGCCGATGAACGAGACGCGGTCGACCGTCCCCGAGCAGCGCTCGGCGAGCCGCTCGGGGATCTCGCGGATCGGGCCCACCAACGCGAAGGTTTCCAGCATCTCATCATCGATGAGCCGGTCCATCTCCGACCATCGGCCCGCCTTGGACATCATCGTGAGCTCGGAGCCCACATCACCCCACCCATGGAGATCCAGGATCGGTTTGTACGCAGGCGTCGAAGCGTAGAACGCCAGCTGCGAACGGATCCGCCGTATCCCCACACTGATCTGCTCGTCGGTGCCGGTGGCGAGGAAGATCGCCGCCTTGACGGTGAAGCCCTCCAGCGACTGGCCGACCCGGCGGCGCCCCTCCACTAGCGCTGGGATGGTGCGCTCGCGGATCCAACGCTGCGTGGTGAAGCCGTGGCACAAGAATCCGTCGGCTACCTCGCCGGCTACCTTCGTCATTTCGTCCCCGACGCCGGCGACGAGCACCCGCGGAGTGCCGTACTCATGGGGAGCGGGCACGAACATGGGCGGCATCAAGGTGAGGCGGTAGTGCTCGCCCTGGAAGTCCAAGGGCTCGCCGGTCGACCAGCTAGACCAGGCAGCGTGCATGGCCAGGACGAACTCTCGCATCTGCGCGGCCGGGCGGCCCCACGGCATCGAAAAGCGGCGCGTGATGTGCGGTTTGATCTGGGATCCCAGACCGAGAACGAGGCGCCCCCGGGAGAAGCGGTGGAGGTCGTATGCGGTGTAGGCCAGCGCCATCGGCGATCGGGCGAACGCCACGGCGATCGACGTACCGAGATCTATGTGCTCCGTAGAGGCCGCCGCCAGGGTCAGCGGGAGGAACGGATCGCTGTTCACCTCGCCGGTAAAGGCTCCGTCGTAACCGTCTCGCTCGGCATCGCGGGCGTCAGTAGCCGCCGATTCGAGCGAACCGAGGCCGGAGTCGATCAGCACTCTAAGTCTGAGCCCGTCCGCGAGCCATGACATCGGCGCGCCGATCGGCCACGTGGCTCGTCCCGGGCCTCCACGTCTCGGCCATCATGCCTTCGATGAGATGTGCCTCGTCGAGGCTCGCAGCATTGGCCATGTCGCGGTAATGGCGCAGCAACCGGCGGACGCTTGGTTGGTCGTTGTCGATGATGTCGGCCGCCAGCCGCCGGGCGAATGGCAAAAGGTCTTCATGGGCGACGACGTGGTTGACCAGTCCGAGGCGCAGCGCCTCATCGGCGGACAGGAAGTTGCCGGTGAGCGACACCTCTATCGCCCGCCGCAACCCGATCGACTGCGCCATCAGCACTGTGCTCCCTCCGCCGGGCATGATTCCGAGCCGGGTGTGGGTGTCGCCGAAGAGGGCCCGTTCTGACGCAACGAGGAACGTGCATTGCAGCGCCACTTCCAAGCCGCCGGTCAGCGCCACGCCGTTGATGGCCCCGATGACGGGCTTGTCTATCAACGGGAAGAAGCGGAACAGTCCGTTGCCATCCCGTTCCGGGCCGTGGCCGGCATCCCGTGGGGCCGCCGACGGAGGCACCTCTCCGCTCACCTCCTTGAGGTCGACCCCCGCGCAGAAGGCCGGATCGGCTCCGGTGAGGACGACCGCTCCCACATCGGGGTCTTCCCCCGCCGCTGCTACCGCGTCCCACAGCCCGTGGATCACCGCACGGCTGAGCGCATTGCGCGCACCGGGGCGGTTGAGCGTGATCGTTGCGACGCCGCTGTCGATGTGCACGAGGACGAGAGGCGTACTGTCCCTCGTCGGCTTTCGACCCGCCGTGTCTAGATCGGCCACGCCCACCCTCCTCGTTGCGGCTGTATCAGGACCCTGACTGTAGGCGCGTGGGGCGGGGCAGCCCTGGTGGGAGCGGAGTGCGGCCCCCGGGGCGGTCCAGCCGTGGCAGACTCCCCACCTAGTTTCGCCAGCCGAGCGCAACGTGACCCGAGCTTTACAACAGCTCGAGCCTCAACAAGAACCGGAGATTCGGAGATGGCCGCTATGACCGTTGATCGCACCCCACCCAAGGTTGGGCTCAGGATCGGCGACCAGCGCTTGACCTCTGGCTCGGGTGGTGAGCACGGTCACGTCAACCCCTGCACCGGTAAGGTCGACGCAACTATTCCCCTGGCCGGCAAGGTCGAGGTCGACCGGGCGGTGGAGGTTGCACACGAGGCGTTTCAGTCCTGGCGGGCGACCCGCCCGGCGACGCGCCGGCAGCTACTCCTTCGCCTGGCGGACCTCCTCGATGCCAATTCCGCAGAGCTCAGCCGGATCGGCACCTTGGACAACGGCATGCCGAACGCCAGTGGCGTCATGCCGGCGTTCTCCGCCGAGTGGACCCGATATTACGCCGGTTGGTGCGACAAGCTCTCCAGCGACGTCGTCGGCTCGCTGGCCGACGGTGGGGCCTTCAGCTACACGATCGGCCAGCCCTACGGCGTGATCGGGGCCATCATCACTTGGAACGCGCCGCTCCTCTCGCTCGCCATGAAGATCCCGGCCGTCGTCGCCGCCGGCAACACCGTCGTCATCAAGCCCTCTGAGGCCACCCCTTTCACCGGCGAGCTCTACATGGACCTGGTGGCCGACGCCGGCTTCCCGTCCGGCGTCATCAATATGCTCCCAGGAACAGCTTCTGCGGGCCAGGCGCTGGTCGACCATCCCCTGGTGAAGAAGGTGAGCTTCACCGGGGGGCCGGTGACTGCTAGGCGGATACTGGCGTCCTGTGCGGATTCCATGAAACCGGTCGTGCTGGAGCTCGGGGGCAAATCAGCCAACCTCATCTTCGACGACGCCGACGTGCCATCGGCCGCGTCGCTCGGCACCGCCCTGTCCTGCGGGATGATGTCAGGTCAGAGCTGCAACTTCGGTACCCGCATGCTGGTGCAGAGCTCGGTCTACGAGGAAGCGGTCAGCAGGGCGAAGGCAGTGGCCGAATCGTTCAAGGTCGGGGATCCTTTCGAGCCGGGTGTACTGGCCGGTCCGGTGATCAGTGAGGCTGCTTTGACCCGCGTCCTTGGAATGGTGGAGCGAGCCAAGGTTGACGGTGCCCGGCTGGTCGCTGGAGGCAATCGCCTCGGGGGCGACCTCTCGGATGGCTTCTACATCGAACCGACGGTGTTCGCGGACGTCGATCCCGACTCCGAGTTGGCCCAGACCGAGGTCTTCGGACCGGTCCTGGCGATCATCCCCTTCGAAACCGAGCAGGAGGCGATCCAGATCGCCAACAACAGCCAGTACGGCCTGTCGGGCTACGTCCAGACCGCCGACCTCCGCCGGGCCCTCCGGGTAGCCGAGGCGCTCGACACGGGAGAAGTCATGATCAACGGGGCACCCAACCTCATGGTCAACCGTCCCTATGGCGGCTTCGGCGTGAGCGGTGTGGGCAAAGAGGGCGGCCGCCACGGAATAGAGGAGTTCCTGCGGGTGAAGGGGGTTGGGATCGCCGGCTGAGCGCTGAGCGCTACAGCGCGAGTCCGGCGCGGGCGGTCAGCGAAGAACGGCCGTGTGCTTGAACTCGTTGAGGTCGGGCCAGCTCTCGAAGAGGTCGAGGACCCGCTCGATGGTCGAAGTGGCCACTGTGGCGTCGCCGCCAGGCCGGTGCATCAGCCTCACGAACACCGCGTCATTGTCGGAAATGAAGGTGGGCACACCGAACACCTGGTGTTGGTCAACGGCTTCGGTGTGCTCGCGCTTCAAGACGTCGAGCGGCCAGCCGGCGTCGACCTCGGTGAGGATACCGGCCCCGTCCACCCCAGCCGCGTCGAGCGCCTTCACGACCACGGCGCGCTCTCTCAGGTCCAAGGCCTCGTCGTGGCGGGCCGAGAACAATGCGCCGTGTACAGCCAGGAAGCTCTCCGGCAGCCGGTCGCGAACCACGACGCCGGCCAGGTTGGCGAGCAAGCCGGGATGGCGCTCCGGCTCCTCCCACACCGGCGTGCCCCCCTCCTCTACGTGTGACTGCTCCAGCGAGAAGACGACGAAGCGGACGTCCCAGGACGCCCCGCCTCCGAGCCCCGCCAGCAGGTGCTCGTGGGCGTTGCGAGCGAAGGGACAGCGATAGTCCCAGGTAACAGCGAATGATCTGCTCATGACTAGCAACCCCTTGGCACGCCTCTATGGCCGAGCCGGTCCGTTGACGTCCTATTCCAGTATTGCCGTCGACCCTACCCGCCGGGTGGCGGCTTCCGTCAGGCCGCCGCTTCGTTGCGGGCTACGGACTACCTGACTAATATCAAGTACTAGAGAGAGGCAGGTTTCCGCTCGCCAGCGCGCCCGCCACGCCAGAAGGGGAGGAGCAAGCAAGGTGGAAGTGATCGCTACTAAAAGACTCAGCGAGTCGTTGGGGGCGGAGGTCTTGGACATCGACCGCGACCGCCTGCTGTCCGACGACGCACTCCCTGGCGCCTGCCTGGAAGCGCTCGACGTCAACGGCGTCCTCCTGTTTCGTGGCCTCCACCTCGATGACGCTACGCAGGTCGCCTTCTGCAAGCGGTTGGGTGAGGTGGTCTCGGTGGCCAGCCATCCCATCCCCGAGATCACCGTCATCAGCCTCGATCCCAAGAACCCCCTTGCCGACTACTTTCGCGGGGCGTTCGAGTGGCATCTCGACGGGTCCATGGACGACATTCCGTCGAAGGCGTCGTTGCTCACCGCCCATGTGATCGATGAGGAAGGCGGGGATACGGAGTTCGCCAGTACCTACGCGGCGTACGAGAATCTCTCCGAGGACGACAAGCAGCGCTGCCAGTCGGTACGGGTCGTGCACACGTTCGAGGCATCCCAGCGCCGGATGCACCCGGATCCGACGCCCGAGCAGTTGGCTGACTGGCGGGCGCGCCCGTCGAAGGAGCATCCTCTTGTGTGGGAGCACGAGACAGGCCGCCGCTCCCTGGTGCTAGGGGTGACTGCGTCGCATGTTGTCGGTATGGACCTGGAAGAGGGTCGGGATCTCCTCGACGACCTCCTGGCTCGGGCCACAGCTCCCTCCCAGGTCTTTCGACACGTCTGGTCTGTCGGCGACACGGTGATCTGGGACAACCGGGGCGTCCTGCACCGCGCCTGCCCCTACGAGGCGACGTCGCCACGCGAGATGCATCGCACGACGCTGGTAGGCGAGGAGGCCATCAAGTGAGGGGCCAGCAGGCGGTAATTGCCCACGACGACCGACTCCTGGAGACGATGATATGAGTGACCTGACAATCCTGCGCGCCGACCGCTGGGTCGATGTCGCAGCCGGCGAAGTGCGCTCACCGGCGGTGATCGTCGTCGATGGCAATCAGATCGTGGGGGTGAACCCTGCCGAGCTGCCCACCACGGCAGCCGAGCTCGATCTCGGCGACGTGACGCTCCTACCGGGTCTGATGGACATGGAGCTCAACATGCTCATCGCCGGCCCAGGAGGTCCCGAGGGCCTGCCGGACCCGATGCACGGCGTCAAGGACAGCCCGGTCTACCGGACCCTGCGCGGCGTGGTCAACTGCAAGACCACGCTGGAGGCCGGCTTTACCACGGTGCGCAACCTCGGGCTCATGGTCAGGACCCAGGGGATCCTCCTCGACGTGGAGCTCGGCCGTGCCATCGACCAAGGGTGGTTCCCCGGCCCGCGCATCGTCTCCGCCGGGCACGCCATCACTCCGACTGGCGGCCACCTCGACCCGACGATGTTCCAGCGGCTGGCGCCGGGCATCATGCCCCAGACCGTCGAGGAGGGTATGGCCAACGGGGTCCCCGAGGTCCTCAGGGCGGTCCGCTACCAGATCAAGTACGGCGCGGGCGTCATCAAGATCTCGGCCTCAGGCGGCGTGATGTCATTCAGCACTGCCGCCGGGGCCCAGCAGTACTCCGACGCCGAGTTGGCCGCCATCGTCGACGAGGCCCATCGGGCCGGGGTGCGCGTCGCCGCCCACGCCCACGGCGACTCGGGCATCCGGGCGTGCATCCGGGCCGGAGTGGACTGCATCGAGCACGGCTCGTTGGCCAGCGACGAGACCATCCAGATGATGGTCGAGCACGGGACCTTCCTGGTGGCGACCAGCGCTCTAGCCGACCACATGGCTATCGATCGGATCCACCCCACGTTGCAGAAGAAGGCCGCCGTGATCTTCCCGCAGGCCCGGCGAATGCTGGGTAAGGCGATCGAGGCCGGCGTCAAGATCGCCTGCGGCTCCGATGCGCCGGGGATCCCCCACGGCACGCAGGCCGATGAGCTGGTGGCCATGGTCGACCGGGGGATGACACCGATGCAGGCGCTGCGAGCCGCCACGATGACGAGTGCGGACTTGATCCAGCGGGACCACGACCTCGGCCAGCTGGCCCCGGGCTACCTGGCGGACATCATCGCGGTGCCAGGTGATCCCTCGCAGGACATCAAAGCCACCAAGGACGTGCGCTTCGTGATGAAGGACGGCCAGATCTTCAAGAACGTCTGATACCGAAGGCTGGCGACGTCCGCCACCGACGACAGCCCCTCGACAGCGACACTGAGGACATGCACGCTCTAGAAGGAATCCGAGTACTCGACCTGGGCACCTACATCGCCGGTCCCTTCTGCGCCACCGTATTGGGGGAGTTCGGCGCAGACGTGATCAAAGTGGAGCGTCCGACCACCGGGGACAACCTCCGGCGCTTCGGTACCGACACCGCCTGCGGGGACACGCTCGTGTGGCTGAGCGAGAGTCGCAACAAGCGATCCATCACCCTCGACTTCGCCAAACCCCGAGGCGTGGAGTTGCTGCGCGACCTCATAGCGGGCGCGGACGTCGTGGTCGAAAACTTCCGGCCCGGCGTAATGGAGAGATGGGGCCTCGGATACGAAGCCATGAAAGAGATCAATCCGCGCGTCATCCTCCTGCGGGTCTCGGCCTATGGCCAGTCGGGGCCCAACCGGGACCTCCCGGGGTTCGCCCGGATCGCCCACGGCTTCTCGGGGCTGGCCTTCCTGGCCGGCGAGGAAGGAAGAACCCCGGTGACGCCCGGCTCCACTTCCCTCGCCGACTACGTGACCGGTCTCTACGGGGCGCTCGGCGTCTTGTTGGCCCTGCGGGCCCGGGACGCGACCGGCAGCGGGCAGTGCATCGATCTGGCCCTATACGAGACGATCTTCCGGATGCTCGACGAGCTTGCTCCCGCATACCAGCAGTTCGGGTTCGTCCGCGAGCGGATGGGAGCTGACACCGTCAACGTCATCCCTCACAGCCACTACCGCACCAAGGACGATCGGTGGATAGCCATCGCCTGCTCCAACGACGACATGTTCGCCCGGCTGGCCAACGCGATGGAACGCCCCGAGTTGGCTGCAATGGATCGCTTCGGCCCCAAGGCCACCCGATTGGCTGCACGCGACGAGGTCAACGAGCTGGTGAGGGAGTGGGTTGGATCGCTCAGCCGTGACGAGGTGATCTCCCGCTGCAAGGACGCGCAGGTACCGGTGGGGCCCCTGTACTCGATCGCTGAGATATTCGAGGACCCCCAGTACTCGCACAGGGAGAACATCGTGATGGAGGAGTCGAGGCTCGGTCCGCTGGCTGTACCCGGGGTGCTGCCGTCCTTGTCGGAGACGCCGGGGGAGATCCGTTGGCTGGGTCCGGCCCTGGGCGACCACACCGATGAGGTGCTCACCGGACTACTCGATCTCACCGCCGCCGAGATCGCTGCACTTCGCTCCGAGGGGGTGATCTGAGCATGAGGCCATTCCGCTTCGCCGTGCAGGGAGTCGACGCGACGTCGGCCAAAGCGTGGCGAGACTTGGCCCGCAAGGTCGAAGACCTCGGGTTTTCCACCCTCTTCGTGGCCGATCACTACCTCGGGCCAGGCCCCGCCGGGGGCGGTTCGCTGATGCCGCCCCAGCAGCTGGCTCCGATAGCAGCGATGGCCACCGCGGCGGCCGTTACGGGCACGCTTCGGGTGGGGTGCAGGGTCTTTTGTATCGACTACCACGTGCCGGCGGTCCTAGCCAAAGAAGCAGCGACCATCGACTTGCTGTCGGAGGGCCGGCTCGAGTTCGGCATAGGGGCGGGATGGCACGCGGCGGAATACCAGGCCATGGGCCTGGACTTCGGTGACGCGCCCCGCCGGGTGAGCAAGCTCGAAGAGGTCGTCGCCCTGGTCAAGGCCCACTGGAGCGGCGAGCAGCTCGACCTCAGGGGCGAGTTCGTCGAGGTGAGCGGCTACTCAGGGCTTCCCGTTCCCGTCCAACGCCCGCACCCACCCATCATGATCGGCGGCTCCCGCAAGCGCGTGCTCTCCTTCGCCGCTCGCGAGGCCGACATAGTCAGCCTCGCCAACGTGCCGTGGGTGCCGATAAACGACGCCGGTCTGACACCCCAGCAGGAGGCGGCGCGGCGGGTGGGTTTCGTGCGAGACGCGGCCGCCGGCCGCTTCGACCAACTGGACGTCGAGAGCTCTCCGTACTTCGCCGCCGTGACCAACGAGCGGGCAGCGACGTTGGAGCGCATGGGGACTGCGATGCGCAACGCGGACCCCGCGGTTCTCTCGGATCATCCGAACGTCCTCGTCGGCACCGTGGAGCAGATCGTCGAGCGTCTCCAAGAGCGACGAGAGACGATCGGGGTCAACTACGTCACCATCCAGCAAGATCACGTCGACAGCTTCGCCGCAGTCTGTGCGCGCCTGGCCGGGACTTGAGGCCTTGGAGGACCGCTCGAGGAGCCGGGGCGACGGTATGGCGATGGTCGGCAGGGGTGCTGGTGAGCAGCGCGCCACGCTAGGTTGAGCGGTCGACGACCGGTGGGGCATCTCGCTGGCAAGCGCAGCGCTTTGAGAGGGGCAGGCCCCAGAGGTTTGTCCGGACCGTATGGACGGGCCGGGCGGTAGGAGTGGCTCAGGCTTGGAAAGGGAGGTCCGTGAAGCGGGTCGCAGTGGTCACCGGAGGCGCGTCGGGGATGGGGCGGTCCATCTGCCAGCATCTCAGCAGGCGAGGGGACAGCGTCGCCGTCCTCGATGTGCAGCGCGAGGCTGCTCAGGAGCTGGCGGAGGAGCTGCGGACGGCTGGAGGGCAGGCGCTGGCTCTCCAGGTAGACGTGACCGATCGCCCGGCGGTGGATGCTGCCATCCAGAAGGTGCGAACCGTTCTCGGTCCCGTCGAGATCGCCGTCACCAGCGCCGGACTGGTCGGCTTCGGCTCCTTTACCGACATCAGCCAGGAATCCTGGGACCGCATCATCGACGTCAACCTCACGGGTACCTTTCATTGCCTCCAGGCCGTGATCCCCGACATGGTCGCGGCTGGCTGGGGCCGCATCGTGACCATCTCGTCTTCCAGCGCCCAGAGAGGTTCGCCCCGGATGGCCCATTACGCCGCATCGAAGGGGGGAGTGATCGCCATGACGAAAGCCCTGGCGCGGGAATACGCGCCGCACGGCATCACGGTCAACAACATCCCGCCCTCGGGGATCGAGACCCCCATGCAGCACACGTCGCAAGCCGAAGGGAACCTGCCGCCCAACGATGTCATGACGCGCGCCATACCGCTGGGTCATCTGGGTACAGGGGACGACATCGCGGCGGCATGCGCCTTCCTCTGCACCGACGAAGCGGGTTTCATCACGGGCCAGGTCCTCGGAGTCAACGGCGGATCGGTCATATGACACCAGGGGCGCTGCTGGCGAGCTCCGGGGCTCCAACCGTCGAGGCCACAGGCCTCCCAACTGTCGAGGCCGCGGGCCTCCAAAACAAGGAGAAGAGACATGCCTAAGGGCATCCTTTACGTCGAGACCCGGCCGAGCTCGCCCGAGGAGGCGGCGGCGTATCACCAGTGGTACAACGAGACCCACCTGCAGGAGATCGTGGCCATCGACGGCTTCGTGTCTGCACGAAGGTTCGAACTTCTGGGTGAAGACGGTCCCTTCGTGGCCATCTACGAGCTCGACGCCGACGACCTCGAAGCGACCCGGGCCCGGCTCAACGAGACTTTGAAGTCAGGGTCCACACCGGTGGGGGTGAGTTTCGATCCGCCCCCCGTGATGCGCTTCTACCAGGAGATCGCCGCGGTCGGCCCGGGCTCGGCATAGTCAGCCGGCGGCCGGGCGCCCGCTCACCCGCGATTGAAGTCGAGATTGATGTCAGCCTAAAATCTTGGAGGCGGTCGCTCTAGGGCTTCGCCGCCCGAGCGACCATCGCATCCCGATAGGAGTCAAGCATGGCTGATGTTGCGATCGTCGGAGTGGGGATGTATCCCTTCGGCCGCCACAAGGACGTAAGCGCCCTGGATATGGGTGCGGTGGCGGCCCGCGCCGCCTTGGCGGACGCGGGGATCAAGTGGGCGGACATCCCGTACGCGGTCGGGGGAAGCTTCGAGGTGGACAATCCCGACGCTGTCGTCGGCCGCCTGGGCCTTACCGGTCTCGACTTCAACAACGTCTACAACGGTTGTGCGACGGCGGGCGCCGCTCTGTCGCTGGGGGTGGAGGCGATCCGTAGCGGCCGCCACGACCGGGTCTTGGTCCTCGGGCTCGACAAGCATCCCACCGGCGCGTTCACCTCGGATCCGGTCGGGTACGGCTGTCCTGCCTGGTACGGGGAGATGGGGTTCTTCCTGACCCCGAAGTTCTTCGGGATGAAGATCA
>JAKBAM010000103.1 GCA_021809105.1 Actinomycetes bacterium | reverse complement strand
TGGGGCAGGGCGCGCACGTCGACGATGAAGCCGTCGACCTCGACCAGCCACGCGTAGGGATGGCTGGCGAGCAGTTCCCTGCGGCACAGGTCGGGCTCAAGCGGCCTGACCTGCAACGTCCGGCGGATCAAAGCCGCCTTGTTGGCCATTGTGGATTTTGCCACCCCGGTGGCCATCGCGAGCTCGTCGGCGCGCAGGTGCGGCTCCTGGCTCGGGTCGAACAGGAAGTTGATGCTGCCCACGGCGTAGAGGGCACCTGCGGCCCAGACGCGCCGCTCTCCGCGCGCCAGTGGAGACGGACGCTTGCGAGCAAGCATGGCGAGCAGGCGAAGGCATAGTGAGCCGTACTCGCGGTCGAGATGCTCGGCGCACACCTCGTCGACGAGGGCTGCGATCTCGGCGACCTCCGCTCGCAGCGCCTTCGGCACCCGAAGGCTCGAGAGCTCGTCGTTTGGCCTCGGGGTTCCCGGTGCCTCCGTCATGGCCGTGACCTTAACGCAATGTCGGGTTCATTCGACTCCGCTCCGGAAACGCTTCCGGCCTGCCCGGAGGCTGAACCTGGGCCGCTCGCGACGGTACTGGCCGGTCTCCAGGCCCGCACTGCCCGATTGGTGTCGGCGCGCGCGCGACGGAGCGCCGTGTCGGCTCCGTCGAGTTCGCAGAGCCCATCGAGAGCAGATCGGCGCACGCTGGCGACGCCGGAGCGCAGCCCGCGCCGTATTAGCTGGCGGCGGTCGCCATTCTCGAGTGCATCGGAGGCGTCGAGCAGGCCGTGCAGCGCCGCCTCGCGGTGGCGGGGTGGGAGGGCGCCAGTACATGCCAGCAGGTCGTCGAGTCTTCCGGGATCGCTGCGAAGCGAGCGGGCTGCTGCCCAACGGCGCAGCGGCGGCTCGGGGCGACGTCGGGTCTCTGCCATCGTGTGCTCGTCGACTACGAAACCGGGCGGCCCGTCGTCGGAAACGCTGAGGTCTAGCCCTCGTGGGCTTGCCCAGAGGAAGGGGTACTTGACTACCACTTCTTCGCCGAGGAACGATTCGGCCAACTCGTCGAGATCGGAACTGGTGAGAACCCCCGATACTTCGACGGCCCTGATCAGCTTGGCTGTGACCCGGGCCCAGCGGCCGCAGGTGCAGACCAGCATGGCGACGAAAGCGTCGGGGAGAGTGCCTGTCCCGCGCACGGCGGCGAGGAGGTCGACCGCTTCTGCGCAACGAGAACTGCTGCCCCATCCCCAGGTTGACTCGAGGAGGCGTCGGCAGAGCTCGTCGGCCCCTTCGATCGCCGACAGCTCGGCAAGGCCGTGATCCTCGTCGAGGAACTGCTCTTCTTGCCATGGCGAGTCTGTCCACATGGCCCTCACCGTAGGCGAGGAGCGCTCTGCGCGAACCGGAAGGCCCGGTGCTCGGCGTCTGTCATCTCCTGTGCGGACCTCATGTTGTATGACGGTGTGGGCAGCGATGTGGTCTTCGGACTCGTCGGTCCAGCGGATCCCCCGCACACCAGAAGCCTACCGATTGCAATGCGTTGCAGTGCACAAGTTCTCTGCGGCTGGCCGCACGAAGTAGCCGAAGTCGAGTTCGCCGGGAACTGGCACGCCCAGAGAAGACTGTGCGTCAAATTGCACGAAAACTGTGCAATTTCACGCACAGTCTTGCGAAGCCAACCAATCTCGCAAGTGCCTGCCACCTTCGGCGCAGAGAGCATCGGTGGCGGTACAGAATGCCTAGGGTGAAAGGTTCGCCGTTTGCGCCGACGCTCTGCGCGACCGTGTCCTTGAGGACCGTTATCCCACGGGCGTCTGGCAGTCTCTACGCGGAGACTCGTCCACGGGGTCTTCGCCTGGGGGCCGTCCATGGAGTCTCCACGTGGAGACTCCTACACAGGCTGGTCGAGCCGTTGTCTCCTCGACAGATCCGCGCACCCCGCTTGCTTCGCACCCGCCCGGCTCACAGGGTGCTCGGAACGAGGGCCCGGGTCGAGAGCTTTCCGAGTACCTGATTTCGGTCGCAGGGCTTGTTGATGCTCGAGTCCGATCTGCGACCTCGGCGGGTTGGGGAGCCGCCGGTGCCCCCCGGGCACTTTCCGGCCCTCGGGTCGGTCACCTGCGGTAGCGGGCCTGGGCGGTCTGCTTGGACACTCCCAACATGGCGGCGATAGCAGCCCAGGAGTAGCCGTCGTCGCGGGCCGCGTGCACGGCCTCTGCCACCTCGGCGTCGACAGCCGCCGAGCGGCGGAAGGCGTCAGCTATCCGTCTCAGCGGATCGACGTCCCGCCACGAAACTTCCCCGGTCTTGTGGGCCAGGCGCTCGGCGATCTCTTCGGCGATCCGTTCCTTCTCGGCGATGGTTCGAGCCATGGTCACTCCTTTCTCGGCGGGAACCGGCGGGTGCGAGCCGGCATGGCGTGGATGATTGTAGGGCTGGCGGTGTAAAGGCTGGCCTTAGCAAATGACCTACCGCGTGCGGGCACCCGGCGTGGCCCTCAAGTGGGAACCCGCGTTTGTCGCGGGGTCCATTTGCGGGCGCACTCTCAGTCTCCATCCGGGGGGCTACGTCTCGTAGTGATACCGGGCCTGGAGCACCACCAGATCGCTGCCGTCAACGAGGTAAACCAGCCGGTGCTCCTCGTCGATCCGCCGGGACCAGCACCCGGCGAGCAGGTGTCGCAGCGGCTCAGGCTTGCCTATCCCGGCGGTAGGATCGCGCAGGGCCTCATCGACGAGACGATTGACCCGCTTGAGCGTCGATCGGTCATTCGCCTGCCACCAGCGGTAGTCGTCCCATCCCCGAGGGGTGAACACCAGCCGCATTCAGCTCCGATCGAGGTCGTGCTCGTGGCGCTCCCCGGAGCGAGCCTGCGCAAGGCTGTCCAGCAACCAGCGGGCGTTGGCGGGTGCCCGCAACAACATGGCCGTTTCGTTGAGCGCGTCCCAGTCGGCCCTCGACACCAATACGGCGTCACCGCGTCGGGAGGTGATCTCCACCGCTTCACGGTCGTCGTTGACCTGCTCGATGAGCGGGAAGAGGTTCTTACGAGCTTCGCTGGCAGTAACCGGCATTACAAGTCCTCAAATCGGAAAGTAGTACGAATCATTGTACCATCGGTTTCGTCGAGCGGGTCGAATCGCTCATCGGGGGAGACCGGGTCGAGGAAACGACCCGTGGGGAACAACGGAACGAAAAGTCACGGTAGGTCCGGCTCGGACGGGATGACGAGTCCTCAGTTGGGCGGTGCCTGTTGAGTTCCTGAGCGACGAGGAGACCGCGAGGTACGGACGCTTCGCTGGGGCGCCGTCCCGGGCCTGGTCGAGCACCACGAAGTCGACTCCCTTGGCCTGCAGCTGCTTCGACAGCGCGATGAGATGCTCGAGTGACCGGCCGAGGCGGTCCAGCTTGGTGATCACCAGCTGGTCGCCCTCCCGGGCGACGAAGAGCGCCTTGTCCAGCTCCGGCCGGCGGGCGCCAGAGCGTCTCGCTGGGCGTCGAGGTTCTGGTCGGCGGTGGACACCCGCCCTAGCCGATCCTCACCCAGTCGGCCGTAGCGCAAACGGAGGAAGTAGGATGAGTAAGCGGCTGGCCAGCAATGCCGAGGTGTTGGAGGAGATGCTCCGGGACCCGCAGTTTCGGACGGAGTGGGAGCGCACAGCACTGGCCCGGGTGGTGGCCGAGGCAGTGATCGCCTACCGGGCTGAACACTGCTTGAGCCAGAGAGCGCTGGCGCAGATACTGGGCTGGAGCCAGCCGGTGGTGGCCAGGTTGGAGGCCGCCGAGCACAACCCCACCATGGACACCTTGCTCACGGTGGCCCGCAAGCTCGGCCTACAGACGCAAGTGAAGGTCGGCCCCAAGACCGGCGTGGTGGCCAAGGTGACCAAGTCGCGGGCAGCTTGAGGGGCGTCACGCCCCGGTTGTCAGGTCCTGGCCGTCGGTGAGGCCCCGGGTGTCGTCACCCCTGAGGGGCTAAACGTTGGCTATTACGCCTACCGGTACCGAGAAGCGCTCTACCGGGAC
>JAKBAM010000009.1:68970-73468 GCA_021809105.1 Actinomycetes bacterium | reverse complement strand
GCGGCTTACTCCCTCGCTCTGGAGCAGCTGGCGGCCCGCCCCGAAGACGTGATCTTCGTCGACGACCGGCCGGTCAACGTGGCGGCGGCGAGGGCGGCGGGGATGAGAGCGGAGGTGTTCAGGGGCCCGGCGCAGTGGGAGACCTTCACCTGAGCGGCTCGCACAGGATCGCCTGGCGCCAACCCCTCAGCGAGCTGACGACAGCCATCTCGGTCGCCGCCCGGAGGTCGTCCAAGCTCAGCACCCGTTCGGTCAGGACGCCGTCGTCGAGCAGGCGGCTGCGGCCGACCCCGGGCAGCAGGCCGCAGGCCAGCGGCGGCGTCCACCAGCGGCCTTCGAGGTGGAGGGCCAGGTTCGCAATGGTGGTCTCGGTGACCTCGCGCCGTTCATTCCACAGCACGACGTCGTCGACGCCGGGCGACCGCCGGCGGAAACCCTCGTACATCGACCGGTCGGTGTGCTTGTGGAACAGCAGGACGTCGCCGCTGTCAACCGGGCGATCCGCCAGCCCGAGCCGCACCGGCCCGCCGGCGGGGCGGAGCACTTCCGACTCCATCTCGATCCGGCCGCTCCGGTCCAGGACGAGGCGCACCCGCAGGGGGGCATCGCATGTCGAGCGCAGGACCTTCAGCCGCGCCGCCGCGTCGACCACATCGAACGGGATCCCGAAATATCCTGCTGATGCCTCGAGCCTGGCGAGGTGGCGGTCCAGGTCGACGGGCCCTCCCGCCGGATCGACCCCGAAGGTCTCCACCAAACCCTTCGGGGCGGCCCGCCTGCGAAGCACGCTGCTCTTGGTCAGTATCTCGGCCCACTCTGATCTCGGGTCCGAAGGCGATGTGATCCCCCCTCCGACGCCGTACTCGGCGTAGCCCCCCTTCCCGCTCCCCGCTCTGCGGGCCACGGTGACGGTGCGGATGGCGACGGAGAAGCGAGCGTCGGGTGTCGGACCCCCTGGAGACAGGTAGCCCACTGCCCCGCAATAGACGCCCCTCGGGACCGGCTCGATGGCGGCGACGGCTTGCATCGTGCGCCGCTTGGGAGCGCCGGTCACCGAGCCGCTCGGAAAGAGGGCTCGGAACACCTCCACCAAGCCGACGCCGGGCCTGGCTGTTGCCTCGATGGTCGAAGTCAGCTGCCACATGGTCGGGTACCGCTCGGGCGCCCAGAGCTCCGGGACGTGGACCGAGCCGGGCACCGCCAGGCGTCCGAGGTCGTTGCGGAGGAGGTCGACGATCATGACGTTCTCGGCCCGCTCTTTGGGGCTGCGGGCCAGCGCCTCGCCGTTGGCGGCGTCCTCCTCCGCCCATCGCCCCCGGGGGGCCGTGCCCTTCATCGGCTTCGTGGTGATCCGGGAGCCGCAGCGGTGGAAGAACAGTTCCGGCGATGCCGAGACGATCGTGTGCTGGGGCGTCACGAGCAGGGCGTTGTAGGCGCCGCCTTGTGCCGCCGCCAACCGCCGGTACAGCTCACCGGGATCGCCGATCCAGCCCGCCAAGCGGGTGGTCAAGTTGAGCTGGTACAGGTCGCCGGCAGCGATCAGATCCTTGACCTGCGCCACAGCCGCTCGGTGCCAGCCCTCGTCCTCCAGGAGCGTCCACTGAGCGACGTCATCCGCACCGGGAGCCTCTACCGTGATGCGCGGCACCTCTCGTCGGGTTTCGAACACCCCGAACCAGGCCAGCGGGAGCGCCACGAGGGGGTGGCCGGGCGGCCAGCTGCGGGTAGCCAGCCCGGGCTCAAGGCCGGAGGCGGCCTCGTAGGCCACGAAACCGGCCACCCAGCGGCCATCGGCCGCCGCCGACTCCGCCCCCTGCAGCACCTGGCTGACGTCGCTCGGATCGGTGGCCACCATCTCTTCGACCGGATCCACCAACTCGAAGCTGCCATCGTGGCCTTGCAGGTCATCGAAGCGAGCGAAAATGTCCACTGCGAGCTGGAGGCTACGACGTGGCTCGCAGAGGCGCCACCACCAGCTTGTTGCCCGAAGTCAGCACGATCTCACCATGATCTCAGGGCCGTCTCAGGTGATCTTGAGCCCACCTTCAAGAAGAGATCGTAACGTCATCGACATGAGCGAAACGCTTCCCAAATCGGATGGTCCCGGGCGCAAAGTGTCCCGCGCCGTCAAGCTGGTCGTCGCAGGCGGGGTGGCCTCCGGTGCCGCCTTTGCGGCGGTGACGGGTATCTCCTCGGCCGCCTCCTCCGGCGGCACAGCCCCGTCGACCGCTGTCAGCCCTTCGACCTCCACGAGCCCCCCGGCCACGCACCCGGGCCTGCCAGAGGGGCGCCGGTTTGCCGGCCCTGGAGGTTTCGGAGGGCCCGGAGGTATGGGTGGCCCGGGAGGGAGCGGGACGGTCACCGCGATCGACAAGACCAGCAGCCCTCAGACCCTGACCCTGCGCACGGAGACGGGTACCGAGACGGTCGACATCAGCTCCACCACGACGTTCACGAAGGAGATGCAGACGATCGATCTCAATGCGATTGCGCTCAACGATGTCGTGAGAGTCGTCCCCGTCCGCCCGACCAGCGGATCCGCGCCGAGCGGCACCACGCCGGTCACGCCCGGGACGGGAACGGTCGCCGCGTCCCGGGTCATCGTCGTGGAGCCGACCTTCACGGGCCGGGTGACCTCGATCAGCCCCGGCGCGGGCGGGATGACCACGCTGTCTTTGGTGGGCGAGGGCGGCCGGCTCCTCACGGTCAATACCTCGGGCTCGACCAAGTACTACTCGGGCACCACCAGCTCGTCGGCTTCGGCGGTCACCGTCGGCACCTACATCTCGGCAGAGGGAGCCCAGACGGGTATCACGAGCCTGACCGCTGACGTGGTTAGCGTCAGGACGGCTCCAGTCGGTGGGCCCCGCGCCGGCGCTTGGGGCCCCCGGAATGACGGAGCCAACCCGGCCACACCGGCTCCGCTGCCCTCGACCAGCGCCTGACGCCCAAGGTGCCGTAGGTCCCGGTGCCCCAGGTCCCGGTGCCGTAGGTCCCGGTGCCCCAGGTCAGGAAGGGTCAGGCGGCGGCTTCGGGGGTGAGCACCTCGACGCCCGTGTCGGTCACTACCAATGTGTGCTCGAACTGGGCGCTGCGTGACCCGTCGGCGGTCACCGCGGTCCAACCGTTGCCCCACATCTTCTCCCGCCAGGTCCCGATGTTGATCATCGGCTCCACGGTGAAGGTCATCCCCGGCTCCAGGATCGTGGATGCTTCGCGCGCGTAGTAGTGCGGGACGCTCGGCGACATGTGGAATTGGCGCCCGATGCCATGACCGACGAACATGCGCACCACGCTGTAGCCGCAAGCCTCGGCGTGGCCCTGGATGGCCTTGCCGATGTCGGAGATGGGCCGGCCGGGGCGGACGGCTGCGATGCCGAGCTCACGGCACTCCCTGGTGGCCTCCACCAGGGAGCGGCTCTGCTCGTCGACATCACCGACGCAGAACGTGGCGTTGCAGTCGCCGTGCACGCCGCCGATGAAGCCGGTGACGTCGATGTTGACGATGTCTCCGTCTTGGAGCGGCCGGTCGTCGGGGATGCCGTGGCAGATGACCTCGTTGACAGAGGTGCAGATCGACTTCGGGTAGCCGTGGTAGTTGAGCGTGCTCGGGAACATGCCCCGGTCGATGTAAGCCTGGTGCGCCACCCGGTCCAGGTCGTCGGTCGTCACCCCGGGTGCCACGGCAGCTCCGGCGACAGCCAGCACCTCGGCGGCCAGCCGCCCGGCTACCCGCATGGCAGCGATGGTCTCGGCCGACTTGACCATCGGCTCGTCGGTGCGCGCCACCTCACCGGTGGCGTAGTACTCCGTCGCCGCGATCCCCGCCGGCACGGTCAACATGGGGCTGACCCGGCCCTCGAGCACCCTGCCCTCGGTCCCACGGTGGCAACGCTTGTACTTGCGGCCGCTGCCACACCAGCATGGATCGTTGGACTTCATCCCGGGCAGCCCCCCGCTCCCCGCAGCGGTCGGCGAGTGGGCCAGGGTACGGGTGCCTGACGGGGCCACGCTCACTCCTCCACCAACTCGATGAGCGTGCCGAACGCGGACTTCGGGTGCAAGAAGGCCACGGTGGTCCCACGCGATCCCGGCCGAGGTGCGGTGTCGATGGCCCTGATCCCCGCCGCCTTGGCCGTGTCGAGCGCAGCCGCACAGTCGGCGACGCGATAGCCGACGTGATGCAGTCCCTCCCCCTTCGCGGCAAGATACTTGGCCACCGGTGAGTCCTCGCGAGTCGGCGTCAGCAGCTGGACGTAGGAGTCGGCCACCTTCAGCAGGGCTTCCTCCACGCCGTCGCGGTCGACGACCTCCCGATGGTCGACCGACGCGCCGAACGCGTCGCCATACCAGGCGATTGCCGCGTCGAGGTCGTGCACGGCGATCGCCACGTGGTCGATCTCGGTCAGCAGCCCGGCCTCGGTCACGCTCATTACCTCAGGCTACCCCCGGGGACGGTTCTCGTCCCGGCCCAGGGTTCGTCCCGGCCCAGGGTTCG
>JAKBAM010000009.1:66332-68870 GCA_021809105.1 Actinomycetes bacterium | reverse complement strand
TCGTCCCGGCCCAGGGTTCGTCCCGGCCCAGGGTTCGCCCCCGCCCAGCGGTTGCCAGGCCAGCGCGGGCCGGTACCATGACCCGTCCCGACAACCGCCAGGCCGGACCCCCCACGATCGCGGGCCTGCCGTCACACACCAGGGAGGACCCATGCCTGGATCGATCATCGTCGCCGGCGCACGCACGCCGATCGGGAAGCTCTCCGGAGCGCTCGGCTCCGTCTCGGCCGCGGAGCTCGGAGGGTTCGCCATCGCCGCTGCGCTGGAGCGAGCCGGGGTGGCTCCAGCCGATGTCGACTACGTCATCATGGGCCAGGTGCTGCTGGCGGGGACCGGGCAGGTTCCGGCGCGCCAGGCTGCCACCAAGGCCGGTATCCCCCTGACCACGCCTGCCACGGTGGTCAACAAGGTGTGCCTGTCGGGGCTCAATGCTATCTACCAGGCCGACCTCATGATCGCGGCGGGTGATGCCGAGGTGGTGGTCGCCGGCGGCCAGGAGTCGATGACCCAGGCCCCTCATCTGTTGCTCAATGCCCGGGCCGGCTACCGGCTTGGGGATACAACGGTCCGTGATGCCCTCATGTACGACGGGCTCGAGGACGCCCACAGCCATGAGGCCATGGGCCTGGACTCGGAGCACTACATGCCCCAGTTCCCGGCCCTCACCCGGCAACGCCAGGACGAGTTTGCAGCCCTGTCCCACGAGCGCGCGGCCCTCGCCATCAAGGAAGGACGCTTCGCCGGCGAGATCGTCGCGGTGGACATTCCCCAGCGCGGAGGTGACACGCTCGTAATCGACACCGATGAGGGCGTCCGTCCGGCCACTACGGCAGAGTCGCTGGCCAGGCTCCGGCCGGCCTTCGCCGCGGACGGGACGATCACCGCCGGCAACGCCAGCCAGATCTCAGACGGTGCTTCCGCCGTGGTGATCATGTCCAAGGCCGCCGCCGAGCGCTACGGCGTGGCGCCCCTCGGCGAGGTGGTCTCGTACGGGATGGTGGCCGGTCCTGACACCAGCCTGATGCTCCAGCCGTCCCGGGCTTCCTTGAAGGCCCTCGCCAAGATCGGGGCCAAGCCGTCCGACGTGGACCTCTTCGAGTTCAACGAGGCCTTCGCCGCCGTCGCCCTCGGGTCCATGGACGACCTCCAACTCTCCGAGGACGTCGTCAACGTCAATGGTGGCGCCATCGCCCTCGGTCATCCGATCGGGGCGTCGGGCAACCGCCTGGCCCTGACCCTGCTCCATGAGCTGCGCCGGCGGGGCGGGGGCACCGGCGTGGCTGCGCTGTGCGGTGGCGGTGGCCAGGGTGACGCTTTGGTGCTGCGCAGCGTCTAACCGCCCTGGATGGTGGTGAGCCCGGGTTGAGATCAGCCGCGAGGAGGGCGGCGGGGTCTCCGCCGTACAGGTAGAGGTGGAAAAAGGTCAGTGTCGCGGCCTCTAACGTGGTCAGCCACCTGCTCCCCGCCTCGAACGGCGGCAGATGTCCCGCGCCCAGCAGGTCCAGGTAGTACTTCTGGGGCGGCCATCACCGGGTCAGCTGCAGGCCGACCCGGTGATCACGCCTCGGGCCCACCGCGACGGTCATTGCGTCAGGCGTCGACCTCGCGACGTCCCTCGAGGGCCCGCCCGAGGGTCAGCTCGTCGGCGTACTCCAGGTCGCCGCCGACCGGCAGGCCACTGGCGATCTTCGTGACTCGCACTGGCAGCTCCTTCAGCAGTGACGCCAGGTAGAGCCCTGTGGCGTCTCCTTCGATGTTGGGGCTGAAACAGAGGATGATCTCGGCGATCTCGTCCCTCTCGATGCGGGCCAGCAGCTCTCGGACTCTCAGCTGCTCGGGCCCGATCCCATCGATCGGACTGATGGCGCCCTGCATGACGTGGTAGCGGCCTTGGAAGTCACGGGTGCGCTCCACTGCCACGATGTCGCGGGGCTCCTCGACGACGCACAGTACGGTGGCGTCGCGCCGGTCGTCACGGCAGATGCCACACTCCGCGTCCTCATCCCCTTCTGCCACGTTGAAGCACCGGCGGCACCACGACACTGTGCGCTTGACCACGTCGATCGAACGGGCCAGGCGCATGGCATCGTCGGTCGGCAGCTTCAGGATGTAAAACGCGATCCGCTGCGCGGACTTGGGACCAATCCCGGGAAGTCGACCCAGCTCGTCGATCAGGTCCTGGACGGGTGGGGCATACATCAGCCGCCGAGCAGTCCCTGGAGACCGCCGAGACCGCCGCCGAGACCGGCCTCGGCCAGGGCGTCCGCCTGCAGCGACTGGGCTGCCTCTACCGCGTCTCGCAGGGCGGCGAGCACCAGGTCCTGCAGCATCTCGATGTCGGAGGGGTCCACCACCGAGCTGTCGATGACGACCGATTGGAAGTCCATCCCCCCGGTCACCTCGACGCGCACTGCGCCACCGCCCGCGCTCCCTGCCACGACGGTCTCGGCGGCCTGCCGGTGCGCAGCTGCAACATGCTGCTGCATCTGGCCGACCTGGGACAGCAAGGCGGCGATGTCTGGGACGCCGCTCTGGTCT
>JAKBAM010000009.1:0-66232 GCA_021809105.1 Actinomycetes bacterium | reverse complement strand
GTCTGGGACGCCGCTCTGGTCTCCGACGCCCTCCGGGCTCATCGGCCCTCCGAACTCAGCGGCGGCCGCTCCGCACGGGGCTCCCTCACTGGGCTACCTCCTCTGCGCCAGGGAACGCCTCCAGCAGGCGCTGCTCCGGGGAGGTTACCTCGGGACCGGCATCTTGGAGGTCATCGAGGTCGTAGCTCGAAGGGTCTTCGGTATCGGCGTCCGCCGGCTGGGGCGGGGACATCTCGGAGCCGAGCGACGATACGCCGTCGTCGAGGACGAGTCGTAGAGGTACCGAACGGGCGAAGTGGGCGCCGAGGGCCGCCTCTACCTCGGACCGCACCGCCCCGGCCCGGCTGAGCAGACCCCGGTCGGGTAGGGCGAACACCGCTGCGGTGTCCTCGACGGCGACGAATCGGCCCGGCGCTAGGTAGGCCTTCACGCGGACCGGGAGTCCCGGCAGGACGGCATCACCCCACGCCTTCGTCAGCTCGTCGCGGGTCGGGAGCGGGCCGGACTCGACAGGCGCCGGCCGCGCGCCGGCGGCCAGCCGAGCACCGCCCGGTGGCGCTGGGGTGCCCGGCGCATCGCCGACCCTCCGATGGGCGCCGATAGTCGCTTGGGGCGGCGCCGAAGCGGTAGGTGAAGCGGAAGGTGGCGTGGGGCGAGGATCCGGGGGTGCGGCCCCCAACGAGGGACGAGATCCATCGCTTTTCGATGGGCGCTCGGAACGGGACGGACCACCGCTGGGTCTGGGGAGGCGGCCGCTGGGCCGAAGCGCTTCGTCGTCTTGCCCATGACCGGGCGCCGGCACCGCAACCGAGGCTGCCGCCCCCGGGGGAGCAGATCCTGGGTCGCTGGCAGCCATCTGGAGTGGTTGGCCGGGTAGGGCGGCGGGAGGCGGCTGCGAGCCGCTGCTCGAGACGAGCGCCTCCAGGCGTTCCATGCGGGCGACTAGTGCGGCCACGTCGGTATCGGCGGCCGGTGATGCCACGCGGACCAGGGCCACTTCGAGGGTGACACGCGGATCCACCGAGTCGCGCATGTCGGCGGCTGCCTCCCCGACCACCTTCAGGGCGCGGACGATCCCGGCCAGGCCCATCCGCCGGGCCTGGGTCTCGACGACGGCTGCTGCGTCGTCGGGCAGGTGGACGAGGCCCCGTGCCGTCGATGCCAGGAAGCCGTTGCGCAGGTGGTCGAGGAGGTCGGTGGCCAGCCGGCGCGGCTCGCGCCCAGCAGCCATGCCGTCCGCCACCGCCATCAGCACCCTTCCAGGGTCGCGATCCGCCAGCCCCTCGACTATGTCGTTGACCGCGGAGGATTCGTCTTCCACCTCGCCGGCCGCCGCCACCTGATCGAGCACCGACAGGGCGTCGCGAGCGGAGCCGTGACCCCGCCGGACCACCATGTCGATGGCCTCGGGGGGGATGCCGAGCGCGGCCTCCCGGTTGACGTCAGAGAGCAGGGCGCCCAGCGTGTCGGCCGACAACAACCGGAACTCGTAGTGCTGGGTCCGGCTCCGGATGGTCGGCAGCACCTTCTGCGGATCGGTGGTGGCCAGCACGAACACCACGTGGGCTGGCGGCTCCTCCAGCGTCTTCAGGAGCGCGCTGGCCGCATCGGAGGTCAGCTGGTGCACCTCATCGACGATGTACACCTTCCACCGGCCGCCGGTACCGAGGGATACACGCGACAGCAGGTCGCGCATCTCGTCGAGCTTACGGTTAGACGCTGCGTCGAGCTCCTGGACGTCCAGGGACGAGCCCCGGCGGATCTCCACACAAGAGGCGCACGTGCCGTCGGGCTCCCCGTCGACAGGGTGCTCGCAATCCAGCGCCATGGCCAGGATCCGTGCCGTCGAAGTCTTGCCCGTCCCCCTCGGGCCGCTGAACAGGTAGGCGTGGGCGACCCGATCCTGGCGCACCGCGTTGCGGAGCGCCGATGTGACGTGATCCTGCCCCCTCACATCGGCGAAGCGCTGCGGGCGGTAGCGGCGGTACAGCGACTGGTAGGCGACCTCGGCGGACTCGTCCGGCATCGATACCCACCCTAGGGCAGCCCACTGACACGCGGACCCAGACCGAGACGGAGGCCTGGCGGTCGGCGCGACGGTCAGGCGATCTGCGGCACACGCTGCGATCCGCTGAGAGCTGCTGCCGTCAGGCCCTGACCCGGTTCACGGTGCATCGTTGCGCAGGACCCAACCGCCGCGCCGGCTGCCAGGCCTCTCCGTTACAGGGTACCCTAGCTCCCCGCAGTCCAAGGAGGGGTGCGAGAGCGGCCGAATCGGCACGATTGGAAATCGTGTGTGGGGCAACCCACCGTGGGTTCAAATCCCACCCTCTCCGCTGTCTGTGCTGGTTCGAAGCCTGACAGGTAGGAAGCCCTGGCCCACCGGCCAGGGCTTCTGTGTCTGGGCGGACGCACCCTCGGCGTGTACAACTGCGGGGGCATTGGCAGGACAATGGTATCGTTTTGCCAAATGAAGACCACGATCGATGCTGCAGGACGGATCGTGCTACCCAAGCCGCTACGAGATGCCCTGGGGCTGGCAGCCGGATCGACCGTCGACATCAGCCAGTACGGCTCCGGCCTGCAGATCATCCCGGCCGGCCGGACGGCGTGCATCGTGGAGGAGGTCGGTGTCCTCGTAGCGACCGGGGACACCACCGTCGATGACGAGACGGTGCTCAATCTCATCGACACCGCCCGTCGATGAGCGCGATCGGCCTCGACACCAGTGTGGCCGTGCCCCTGCTCGTGCAGACGCACCGAGCGCATCCTGCGGTGACCCGATGGTGGGGCGGACGCCCAGTGGCCCTGTGCGGTCATGCCCTGGCCGAGACGTACTCCGTCTTGACGCGCCTCCCCGGCGATATCCGCCTCGAACCATCCGACGCTGCGCGCCTGCTCGAAGAGCGGTTCGCGGCCCCGTTCTCTCTGAGCCACGAGATTGCCAAGGCCCTTCCCGTCACGCTAAGCCGCCTGGGCATCGCAGGCGGGGCGGTCTACGACGCTCTGATCGGGCTGGCTGCGGCCGAGCACGGCGCCCTCCTTGCGACGCGCGACATCCGAGCCCGGGCCACCTACGAGGCAGTCGGCGCTCACGCGCTGATCGCTGGGTGAGCCCTTCCGGTCGCGCTTTCATTGGTTTCGGGCAGTACCGCCCAAGGACTGCGACTACCCGGCTGCGACCATCCCGTCGAGCATCCCCTGCCGCGGCCCGAGGGTGTGGCCAGCTCCGCGGCGACGCGGCCCGCCATCCAACCCGCTTCGTTGGTCACCGCCGGCCCGGGGCTGTGGTGGAGGTGAGGGAAGGCGCCGGCGAGTGCCTCGTCCAACTCCCGGTCCGGTCGACGCCAGTGAGGCCACGGCACGTTCTGCCTCGCAGTCCTGCCCCGACCGCGCCGCATGAGCGCCGTTGACAGCTGCCATCTCGATTGCCCAACGATCGAAGCCGGCGCCTCCCAGACCTGGCCCGTTACTGGCGCCCCCGTAGCCGCGCCGGCGCTCCTTGCGCTTCTTCTCCGCGGCGCGTGGCCAGTGAGCGCGAGGGCCTTGCGGCGCCCTCAGCGGGGCGCGTCGCCGGCGGGGCGGTCGAACAGTACCGGGGTGGGTTTCATGTCCGGAGTGTCCAGGTCGGCGACGTAATCGTCCTGCCCAGTCTCGTCGTTGCCTGCGCTGTGGGGAACCGCCCGGAGGATCACGGTGCCGACGACTGCCACCACGATGTTGAGCACCAGCGCGGTGACACCGATGTACACCGTCTGGCCGAGCAGGGGCGCTTTGGCAGCCGAGGCTGCGAAGTGGTGCACGGTCCCCGCCGACGTGCCGTAGGCGATGTACGTCCCGTACACCATGGCAACGAGCCACCCCGCCAGCAACGCCCACCGGTGGAGCCACTTGGTGAACAGGCCGAACGCCACTGACGGGAAGGTCTGCAGGATCCAGATCCCCCCCAGAAGCTGGAGGTTGATGGCGTTTTGGGTGTTGAGCCCGAGGACGAATGCGAGGGCCCCGAACTTGACCACCAGTGACACCAGCTTGGAGACCTGGGCCTGCTCGGCGGGACCGGCGTCGGGTCGGAAGAAATCGCGGTAGACGTTGCGGGTGAAGAGGTTGGCGGCGGCGATCGACATGATCGCGGCTGGGACGAGAGCCCCGATGGCTACCGCTGCGTACGCCACGCCGGCGAACCAGCTCGGGAACATCTGGCGGAACAGCATCGGCGCGACGAGGCGGGAATTGGTCGTAGTGATGCCCGAGGCGATCGCCATGTACCCGAGGAGAGCGATCAGGGCCAGCGCCAGCGAGTACAAGGGGAGGACCGCGGTGTTACGCCGGATCGTGTTGCGCTCGCGGGTGGCGAGCACGCCGGTGACGGAGTGGGGATACATGAAGAGCGCCATGGCCGATCCCAGGGCCAGCGTTGCGAAGACCCAGTACTGCTTGTGCCCTGGTATCAGCACGAAGGTCGAAGCCGTGTGCTTGGCCGCGGCTGCCGCCGCCACCTTCGCCGAATGGGCCTTGACCGCAGCGAAGATGTGGGCGAAGCCACCGAGGCGGATCGGGATGTATGTGATCGCCACGAGGACGACCACGTAGACCAGCAGGTCCTTGACGAAGGCAATGAGCGCCGGGGCGCGCAATCCGGAGGTGTAGGTGTACAGGGCGAGGATGACGAAGGCGACGATGAGCGGCAGGTCCTTGACGAACCCTGACGCACCGTTGCCGACGCCCATGACCTGTAGGACCGACTGGATCCCTACGAGTTGCAACGCAATGTAGGGCATGAGGGCGAGGATCCCCGTGAAGGCGACTGCCAACCCCAGGCCGCGCGAGCCGAAGCGCCCCTTCACGAAGTCGGCGGCGGTCACGTAGCCGTGGCGGTGGGCGACCGACCACAGGCGGGGCATCAGGACGAACACCAGCGGCCACACGAGGATGGTGTAGGCGACAGCGAACCAGCCTGACACTGCGCCGGCGGCATACATCGCGCCTGGCACGGCCACGAAGGTGTAGGCGGTGTACAGATCGCCGCCCAACAGGAACCAGGTGACGAAGCCGCCGAAGTTGCGGCCGCCCAGGCCCCATTCGTCCAGTGTGTTGAGGGTGGCGGGGCGCCGCCACCGAGCCGCTGCGAACCCGACCACGGTGACGATGGCGAACAGGATGACGAAAACGGTCAGCGCGGTGCCGTCGAGGTTGGTGCTGATCTTCATCGCGCCGCTGCTCCCCCGCCGGCGGTGACCGGCCGATGACCTCGAATGATGCGGTAGGCGATGACCTGGGACGCGGCATTCACCACCAACCAGAGCACCGAGTACCAGTAGAAGAACGGGATACCGTCCAACGTGGGTGTCATCCGTGCGTAGCTCGGCACCCACAGCAACGCCACGAAAGTGGCGCCGAGGAGGACCGCTACGAGACTGTGGCGCCCGATGTGCCGGTCCGCCGGCGCCGGGCGGACCTCGGATCCCGCTTCCACCATAACCTCCCCGATCGCTCCCAGCCGCTCCGCTAAGGAGCCCGTACCGACCCCCCGCCGGTACGTTTCACAGCCTAACTCAGGCGTCGTCGCGACGAGGGGACCGTTGTTCTCCTACAAGAGCCCGAACGCCAGGCACCAGCACAGTGCGGTGAGGCTGAGCCCGTCGGTGACCCGCCCGGCGCTGATCTCGCTGCGCAGCCGGTCCACGGGTAGCCATTCGACGCGCTCCGATTCGGTCCAGTCGCTGGGCGGCCCGACGTAGGTCGCGCCGTACGCCTGGAAGAGGTGAAAGGACTGGTCCGACAGCCCGTTCGAGGGGTGGTAGGCGATCAGCGGCTCGATGGGGCCTGGCTCCCACCCGGTCTCCTCGAGCACCTCCCGGGCCGCACCGGCGGCAATGTCCTCCCCCGCCTCCACGCGCCCAGCAGGGATCTCCCATCCCCAGCTGTCGGTGACGAACCGGTGCCGCCACAGCAGGAGCACCCCCGCGTCCCCGGTGACCACCACCCCGGCGGCCGGGAGAGGCATCCGCACCACGTGATGATCGAACCTGCGGCCGTCGGGCAGCTCCACGTCGGCGAGGCGCAGGCCGACCCAGGGCGACTCGTAGATGGACGTCTCGCCGTGCAGCATCCAACGCATGACCTGAGGGTAAGGGAACCGTGGATCTCTCCCGTGCCGCCATTGCTGCGATGCGGGCTGCGCTACGGTGCGCGCCCAGTGGTCGACGACGAGCTCATGGAAGCAGCACTGGCGCAGGCCCGGGCCGCAGGACGGGATGGCGATGTACCCGTGGGTGCAGTGGTCGCGGTCGACGGGGTCGTCGTCGCCGCCGCCGGCAACCGCAGGGAAGCCGACCGGGACCCGACCGCCCACGCCGAGATCTTGGCGTTGCGAGCCGCGGCCGCGCAGTTGGGCAAATGGCGCCTCGGTGACGCCACGCTCTACGTGACCCTCGAGCCGTGTGCCATGTGCGCCGGCGCCGCCGTGAACGCTCGGGTGGGAAGGCTGGTGTACGGGGCCGCGGACCTCAAGGCCGGAGCGGTCGGGTCGCTCTACAATCTCTGCGTCGACCCTCGGCTCAACCACGAGGTACCGGTCACGGTTGGCGTGCGGGGCGCCGAGTGCGCCGCGGTCCTTTCCGACTGGTTTGCGAAGCGACGGCTCACGGCGGAGGGAACGGGCTGAGCTTGGCGGCATCTCCCGCTGCGGCCGGCGCACGGTATCGTTAGTGGCACTAAGTAAGCTGAGGAGAAGGCCACGATGACGACCCAGGAGCACTCGGTGGCGGCGACGCTGCAACCGCAGGAGCCGGGAGGCGTCGCGGATCCTAGGGGCGAGCGGTACAAATGGACGGCGCTCTCCAACACCACTGTCGGCGTGCTGCTGGCCACCATCGACGCGTCCATCATGCTCATCGCCATGCCCGACATCTTCCGGGGCATCGGGCTCAACCCCCTCGGAGCCGGCAACAGCTTCTACTTGCTGTGGATGATCCTCGGCTTCTTGATCGTGAGCAGCGTGCTGGTCGTGAGCCTGGGCCGTCTGGGCGACATGTTCGGTCGGGTCAAGATGTACAACCTCGGTTTCGTCGTCTACACCGTGGCGTCGTTGGTCCTCGCCATCGACCCGCTGAAAGGTCGCCCGGGAGCCCTGTGGCTCATCATCGGTCGGATCCTGCAGGGCATCGGCGCGGCGTTCCTCATTGCCAACTCCGGCGCCATCCTCACCGACGCCTTCCCGACTAACCAGCGAGGTCTGGCCCTAGGCATCAACAACATCGCCGGGATCAGCGGCGCGTTCATCGGCCTCATCCTCGGGGGGCTGCTGGCACCCATCGACTGGAGGTTGGTCTTCCTCGTCTCCGTGCCGTTCGGTCTGTTCGGCACGGTGTGGTCGTACATGAAGCTCGAGGATCGAGGCGTGCGGCGCCGGTCGCGCATCGACTGGCCGGGGAACATCACCTTCGCGGTCGGCTTGATCGCGGTGATGATCGGCATCACATACGGCATCGAGCCCGCCGGCGGGCACGACATGGGTTGGACCAGCCTGCCGGTAATCACCGAGCTCGCAATCGGCGTCGCCAGCCTTATCGCCTTCGCGATCATCGAGACCCGGGTGGCGTCGCCGATGTTCCGGCTGCCCTTGTTCAAGATCCGTGCGTTCACGTTCGGCACTCTGTCGTCGTTCCTCTCCGCTGTGGGGCGCGGCGGCCTCATGTTCATGCTGATCATCTGGCTCCAGGGGATCTGGCTCCCCGAGCACGGCTTCAGCTTCACTCAGACCCCGCTCTGGGCCGGCATCTACATGCTGCCGCTAACCGCCGGGTTCCTCATCGCCGGCCCGGCGTCAGGGATCCTGTCGGACCGCTTCGGCGCCCGCCCGTTCGCCACCGGGGGGATGATCGGCGCGGCCGGCTCCTTTCTCCTCCTTCTCATCCTGCCGGTCGATTTCGCGTACTGGCAGTTCGCCCTGATCCTACTGTTCAACGGTCTGTCGATGGGCGCCTTCGCCTCCCCCAACCGGGCCGGCGTCATGAACAGTCTCCCGGCATCGGAGCGCGGCGTCGGCGGCGGTATGAACTCCACCTTCCAGAACTCCGCCCAGGTCCTCTCCATCGGGATCTTCTTCACCCTCATGATCGTCGGTCTGGCTTCCACCCTCTCCGGCGCCCTGACCAACGGTCTGACAGCCCACGGCGTCGCAGCTTCTACCGCCGCGCGCGTGGGTCATCTGCCTCCGGTATCTATTCTCTTCGCCGCCTTCCTCGGCTACAACCCCATCCAGAGCCTGGTCGGCGCCAAGGTCCTGGGCAGCCTGTCACCCAGCAACCAAGCTGCTCTGACCGGGCATTCGTTCTTTCCCCAGTTGATCTCCAAGCCGTTCCACTCCGGGCTCACCGAAGCGTTCACCTTCGCCGCCGTGGCCTGCCTGGTCGCCGCCCTCGCCTCCTGGTCGCGAGGTACGCGCTACGTGGACGAGGGAAGCGGCAACGCCGTAGATCCGGCACCCGAAGAGGTGCTCCCCGTCGAGTTCTGAACGCACGAAGACGAAACTGCCGCTCGCGCATTGGCGGGAGCGTCGGCGACAATTGCAAGGCCCATCACTTGAGGCCGGTCGACAAGGTCCCTCCCGCTCGCCGCTACCATCGGAGCGTGGACGTCTTTGCTGGTCGCACGGCGGTCGTTACGGGAGCTGCGAGCGGAATCGGCCGTAGCATGTGCCGCCGCTTCGCCCGCCGGCAGGGCCAGCGCCGAGCCGACGCCATCGGGTCCGACCTGGCCCCGAGCGCCTGGCGGTGAAGGAGGCGACCATCTTTGCAGTCGCAGGTACTCGCGGATTCGGCGCCTGGCGTGCCGTGGACCGCGACCGCCCTCCCTCCTGGGTCCGACCTTGTATGCTCTGACCTGCAAGGAGGGATGCGAGAGCGGCCGAATCGGACGGTCTCGAAAACCGTTGTGGGTCCTGCCCACCGTGGGTTCAAATCCCACTCCCTCCGCTCAGGTACCGGTGGACGGCTACCGAAGCGGCGAAGTCCCTGGTCCGGCGGCTCCTCGGGGTCTCGGGCCGGGGGCCGTCGCCTAGACAGGCCCGACGCAGGATCGCGTCAGCGGCCAGTGGTGGGTGGGTGACCGACCCGGCAGGCGACCAGCGCCACCCGCTCCCCGCGCCGCTGCGGACTCCGAGAGCTCACGGCGCCGGGACCGGGCGGCCATCCGGCTCGGGGATGGGTCGGGCAAGCTCGTCCGCCAGCTCCGGGTCGGCCTGAAGGGCAGCCGTTGCCTTCCACTCGTCGAGCATCTGGGCAAGAGGGGCGAAGCTATCCAGTTCCGCGCTCACGGCGGGGGTCTCGGCGAACTCGAGCGCGAACTCGGTGCGACCCTTCTCGCTGAGGTATCTGGCCAGGGCAACGCCTCGACTATCAATGCCCCGGCCTGAAGGCTGTCGTGGCCTAGCAGTCAGCTCAGCAGCGCCGCCGCTCCAGCAGCGCCAACGGCCTCTCCCCTGCGCCCGTCGGCCCGGCTGAGAACCAGGTCAGGTGCGTTGCGGCGATGGATGATCAACCGTGGCGAGCGATCGGCAGCCTCTGCGACCTCGCGAGACGAGCGCAGGAACTCGGTGAAGGTGTACTCGCTGGTCGGCATGGCGACAACCGTGCCCGACATCTGATGTTTGTCAAGTGTCTGTCACTGCGCATCCGCGCTCATCTCTCGACGCCATGAGCGCACGAGGCGTGCAGGGCTGCGGCTGCGGCTGCGGCTGCGGAGCGACGGCGGAGTGGGCCCGGCCAAACTGCGGGCCGGCCGCTACCGGTGCCACGATGGGGGCGTGGCAACCGAATCTCTGATGCCAGCGGCCTTCCTGGGTCACGGCAGCCCTATGAACGCGCTGCAGCACAATCGCTACACCGAGGCTTGGCGGGCGTTCGGTGCCAGCGTCCCGGCTCCGCGCGCCATCCTCGTCATCTCGGCTCACTGGTTCATCCAGGCCACGGCTGTCACCGCCATGGCCCGACCGAAGACGATCCACGACTTCTATGGGTTCCCCGAGGAGCTCTTCGCGGTCGAGTACCCAGCCCCCGGATCACCCGATCTGGCCGACGAGGTAGCCGATCTCGTGCAGCCGACCTGGGTCGGGCGGGACCGGGACAGCTGGGGCCTGGACCACGGGACGTGGTCGGTGCTGCTGCACGCCTTTCCCGCCGCCGACGTCCCGGTGGTCCAGCTGTCGGTCAACGCTGAGAAGCCCTTCGACTACCACCTCGATCTGGGGGCTGCGCTCGCCCCCTTGCGGCGCCGGGGCGTCGTGATCATCGGCAGCGGCAACGTGGTCCACAACCTGAGCCGCGTCGACTGGCAGCTACCCGCGGACGGCTACGACTGGGCCCACCGCTTCGACGACGACACCCGGAGCGTGCTCACCTCGACGCCGGCGGAAGCCTCCCGGCTCGCCGAGCACGAAGATTTCGCAATGGCCGCACCGACACCCGACCACTTCCTCCCCCTCATGTACATCGCAGGGCTGTGCGCTGAGGCCTCCAAACCGGCCGACGTGTTGATCGACGGCTACGCCGTTGGGTCCTTGTCGATGACGTCATACACGCTGGACGCCGACACGCTGGGCGCCGACACTCAGCTGCCACTTGGATGACACATGCGGTACCCAAGTGGCTGTTGAGCCGGCGCCGCCCCTAGGCGCGGCCACCGGTTGGCCGCCCTAGGCCGCCGAACGGGCGCTGAGGGGCTCATCGGGCAGGCCGGGGCGTAGGGAAGATCCGCCCCGCTCCCACGCCTCGCGCGCCATGGCGGCGAAGCGGGCCTCCGCCAGGCTGAGCGCCCGTGCGCCGAAGACCACGTCGGCACCCAGGCCAGGCTCGGATCGGAGGAGGCCTCCGACCAGGCCGTCGGCGGCGACGTGCTGGTGCAGCTCGTCCGCTTCGACGTGGACTTCGTAGAACCGGCGCCCGCTGGCGGGCACGCCTAGGCGGCGCATCCACCGGGCGTAGCGGCCCATCGGTCCCACGGATGTCATCTCGAACAGTGCCAGGTGGCCGACCAGCGCTCCCCGGAGGCGACGATGGAGGCCGAACAGGGAGATCAGGTTGGTCGTGGCCAGGGCGACGCCCGGGATCCGGTCCAGGTAGGCGCCGTAGGTGCTGTCGAGTCCGAGGGAGGTCATGGTGTCGGCGAAGAGCGAGGCGTGCATAGCCTGTGCCTCGCCGCCCCCGTACTCGTCGAACTGGATGGCTACCAGCGCGGCTTTCGCCTCGCCGGCGAGGCGGGGGACAGCCCAGGTGTGGGGGTCGGCTTCCTTCAACTGGTAGGCCGAGCGGTGTACGGCCAGCTCCGCAGCGTGGCGGTGAGTCCCATGCTCCACCAGCCACCCCGACAGGGACGGTCCGCCGGCGTTTGCCATGGACCATAGCTCGTCGACGACCCGACCCACTGGGGCACCCTGGGGGAAGGGTGGGAGCGCAGCCCGTAGTTGCTCTTCCATCACTGCCTCGATGGCGCTCCGGAGGCTCAACAGGGAGAGATCCCACTCCCAGCGCTCGTCGACACCTTCGAAACCCCGGTACTGGAGCTCGTAGGCGCAGTACAACGCCAGCTGCAGGTCCTCGTCGCCCAGGACGTCGACTGAGACGGGTCCGGGGAGCTGCGGTGCCGAACCTCCACCGATGAGCGCTGCGAAGAGGGCTTCTGTCAACGGCCCCCGGGACGGGGGCAGCTGCGGCGCGGCATGGGGGAGGCGCAGGGGGCGGGCTGCGGGGCTTTCGGGAGGCATCGCAAGCGTTCATACCCTCGGAGTCCCGTGGGAGACAGGTACTTGGGAGAAACTGCGGTAAGAAGTGCCTAGCCTGCGCCTCATGGACGATCGACGGGACAACGATGTGGTGCTCTACGGGGCGACCGGGTTCGTCGGCAAGCTGACAGCCAGGTACTTGGCCGCGCACGCGCCTGAAGGAACACGCGTCTCCCTGGCCGGACGTAACCGGGCTCGGCTGGAGGCCGTTCGCTCCGATCTTGGCGCGGCAGCCGCCGGCTGGCCGCTGATCGTCGCTGGCTCCTCGGATCGCTCCGCAATGGCCGACCTGGCGGCGGCGACGACGGTCGTAGCGACCACCGTCGGCCCCTACGCCAGGTACGGTCACGACCTGGCAGAAGCCTGCGCCGACGCCGGCACCCACTACGCCGACCTCACCGGCGAGGTCCTGTTCGTGCGCGACTGCATCGACCGTTTGCACGACCGGGCCGTCACCACGGGTGCCCGCATCGTCAACTCCTGCGGGTACGACTCCATCCCCTCCGATCTGGGTGTGATGCTCGTCCACCAGCGGGCAGCCGAAGATGGGGCGGGTGGACTGGCCGACACCGTCTTGAAGGCATCCCTCAAGGGCGGCTTCAGTGGGGGCACGATCGACTCGATGCGAGCCCAGATGGAGGCTATGGCGAAGGACCGCGGGCGGGCGCGCATCGTCACCGACCCTTACGCCCTGAGCCCGGATCGATCCCGCGAGCCGGACCTGGGACCTCAGCCTGACACGTTCCCACCCCGGCGCGACAAGATGCTCGGCGAGTGGACGGCGCCGTTTGTGATGGCCTCCTACAACACCCGCATCGTCCGGCGATCCAACGCCCTCACGGGTTGGTCGTACGGGCGCCACCTCGCGTACCGGGAGGTCATGGGTTTCGGCTCCAAGCCCGGGGGGGCGGTCGCCGCGGGGGCGCTCACCGGGGGACTGGCCGCGATCGTGGCGGCCATGCGCTTCGGTCCGAGCCGCGACGCGCTCGGCCGGCTGCTGCCGAAGCCGGGGGAGGGCCCCAGCCAGAAGACGATGGACAGCGGCCACTTCCGCAGCGACATCATCGCCGCCACTGCCAGTGGCCGTCGCTACCACGGCGTGGTCGCGGCTGATGGCGACCCTGGCTACAAGGCCACCGCCGTGATGCTCGGCGAGAGCGCACTGGCCCTGGCCTTCGACGGCGACCGGCTGCCGGATCGGGCAGGGGTCCTCACGCCGGCTACCGGTATCGGCATGGCGCTGGTCGGGCGGCTCCGCTCCGCCGGGTTCCTGATGACCGCCGGCGCCGCCGACATGACCGCTGGCGTAGCTGAGGACCGACCGTGAACCAGCGCGGAATAGACCGCATCGTTCCGACGCTGTAGCCGCTTACATGATTACGGCGCTGGGAGGGAGGTAGTAGGTATGAGACGGATGCACGGGCCTGACCCGGAGAAGCTGAAAGATGCCTCGTTCGAGCGGGCATCTCTGGCCCGCATCTGGCGGTTCCTCGCCCCCTACCGGGGGCGCCTCGTGCTCTACCTCCTGGTGATCTTGGCGACCGCGGGTATCGGAGCCCTGCCTCCCCTGCTCATCCGCTACCTGATCGACGCCATCCCCCATCATCGGACCAACGAGGTGGACCTGGTGGCGGCGGCCATGGTCGCCCTGGCCCTCGGCACCACCGCATTGTCCCTGGTCAACCGGTGGTTCGCCTCGCTCATCGGCGAAGGCATCATCTACGACCTGCGGGCGGCCCTGTACGACCACGTGCAGCGGATGCCGATCGCGTTCTTCACCCGAACCCAGACCGGCACCTTGATGAGCCGGATGACCAACGACGTGCTCGACGCCCAGAACGCGGTCGGCACCGTGGCCTCGGTGACCTCCGACGTGATGACCCTCATCGCCACGCTGGTACCGATGTTCGTCCTGTCGTGGCAGATCACGTCCCTGGCCCTGCTGGTGCTGCCGCCGTTCATCATCGTCGACCGCTTACTGGCCGGCCGCATAGTCAAGCTGTCCCGCCGGCAGATGCAGGCCAACGGCGACATGAGCGCCATGATGACCGAGCGGTTCAACGTGTCGGGGGCGCTGCTGGTCAAGCTGTTCGGGCGGCCTGACGCAGAGGCGCGGGAGTTCGCCGGCAAGGCCGCTGGCGTGCGCGACGCCGGCATCCGCCTCGCCGTCCTCAGCCGCTATCTCTTCGCGGCCCTTTCCTTGGTCGGGGCGGTGGGCACCGCCGCGGTGTACTGGGTCGGTGGCCGGGAGGCGATCACCGGCTCGCTCGGCGTGGGTACCGTCGTGGCCCTGGCCGCTTACGTGACCCGGTTGTACTCGCCCCTCACCGACCTGGCCACCACCCGCGTCAGCCTGCTCGGTGCCGCGGTCAGCTTCGACCGGGTATTCGAGGTCCTCGACGCCAAGCCGATGGTGGCCGATGCCCCGGGAGCTTCGCGGTTGCCGGCACCCCTGCGGGGCCAGGTGTCGGCCAGCCATTTGTGGTTCCGCTATCCCGCGGCCGAGGAGGTGTCGGTGGCGTCGCTCGAGTCGGCCGCCACCTTGGCCCAGCGGGATGGCCCCGGCGATTGGGTGCTGCGGGACATCTCCTTCGTAGCCGAGCCTGGCACGATGACCGCTCTAGTCGGTCCGTCGGGGGCCGGGAAAACCACGCTGTCGGCCCTGGTCTCCAGGCTCTACGACCCCAACGACGGCTCGATTTCCATCGACGGCCACGACCTGCGGGACGTGACATTGGCCAGTGTGGCGGGGGCGATCGGCGTGGTGAGCCAGGACGCCCACCTGTTCCACGACACCATCGGCGCCAACCTGCGCTACGCCCGCCCGACCGCCTCCGACGCCGAGGTGGTGGCCGCGGCCAGAGGCGCCCGGATCCACGACCTCATCGCCTCTCTCCCCGACGGCTACGACACCGTGGTCGGGGAACGAGGCCATCGTCTCTCGGGCGGCGAGAAGCAGCGCCTGGCCATCGCTCGGGTGCTGCTCAAGGACCCGGCCATCGTGGTGCTCGACGAGGCCACCGCCCATCTCGACTCCGAAACCGAGCAGCTGGTACAGCAGGCCCTGGCCGAGGCGCTCGTCGGGAGGACCTCGATCGTCATCGCCCACCGCCTGTCGACGATCCAGGCCGCCGACCAGATCTTGGTCGTCGACGACGGCAGGATCACCGAGCGTGGCACCCACCTCTCCCTGATCCGTACCGGCGGCCTCTACGCCGACCTGTACCGGACCCAGTACCTGAGGGGACCCGACTCGGAGGTGGCCGAGATCGCCCCGGCGGGCTGAGCCCCCTCAGCAGGGATTCAGGGGTGAGGGTGAGGGTGAGGGTGAGGGTGAGGGTACGAACCCTCCGCCTCCCCCTTCGTGGTCTCCAGCCAGCGGACCAGACCGGCGGCGTTGGAGTGGATACCGCTCAGGGTCTCGAGCTTGGCGCGGTGCTCGGCGGGGATCTCGGCTAGCTCGCCGCCGAAAGCGTCCTGGAGGGCGGCGGCGACGTCGCTGCCCTCCCTCCACGCCTTCTCGGCCACCGACGCCCACTGGCGGAGGATGCCTTCGGCCTCCTCCAGCATGTCAAGCGGCTCGGGCAGCAGCCCGTAATGGGCCAGTGCTACGCCGGCCGGCGTACGTTCCCGGAACTTCCGCAACGACGTGACCGCCTGCTCCAGGTCGAAGTCGGCCGGCGGGGTGGCCGGGCGCAGGACGCCGGCATCGGGCAGCCTGACACCCACCGCGTCGCCGGCGAAGAGCAGGCCGCTGTCACTGTCGTGCAGGGCCAGGTGGTGCTTGGCGTGGCCGGGCGAGTCGATCGTGGTGAGGGTACGACCGGGTCCTATCTCGATCTCCTCGCCGTCGGCGAGGACGTGCAGGCGCTCGGCGGGGGTCGGGTCGAGGCGCCCGTAGAGCGTGTCGAGGAGGTCGCCGTAGACCATGGACGCCGATCGGACCAGGCGCTCGGGGTCCGCCAGGTGCCGGGCCCCCCGCTCGTGGACATAGACGGTGGCCTTCGGGAACGCCCGGGCCACGTCGCCGACCCCACCGGCGTGGTCCAGGTGGATGTGGGTGACCGCCACGCCGGCCAGGTCGCCGGCGCCGATGCCGTGCGCTTCCAACGCGGCCAGCAACGCCGGCACCGAGCTCTGGCTGCCGGTCTCGATCAGCACCGGTGCGGCCCCCTCGATCAGGTAGCCGGCGGTCACCCGCGACCAGCCCCCGAGCAGCGTGTCGATCTCCCAGACCCCCGGCGCGATGTAGGACCCCATGGAGGCGACCCTACGCCGCGCGCCGAAGGTCGCCGGCCGCCGCCGAAAAGGAGGCCCCGGCGCAGACGGGCACGAAGCCAGCTACCAGCGTCCCGGCTGGACCGCCCATGAGGCGGACGGCCCGGCGTCGATTCCGCCGGCGCTCAGACCGGGCGCGGCCACCGGCAGGTCGGCGGCCGTGCGCAGCGCGATGGTGCCGGCCCACACCGGCAGGTCGGCGTCGGGGCTGTCGCCGTCGCCGGGTGGCCCGGTGCGGAGCTTGGCCGACGCCTCGGTGAGCGCCAGCGCGACGACGACGGTCTGGAGCAGCTCGGCGTCGTTCGGGGGCCGCGCCTCGGTGCTCCTCCCGGGCAGCATGTGCTCCACGATGGTGCCGAGTGCAGCGGCCTTCTCCGCCGGGTCGGTGATGTGGCGAGCCTGGCCGAAGACCACGACCGAGCGATAGTTGATGGAGTGGCTGAACGTCGATCGGGCGAGGACCATGGCGTCGACGTGGGTGACCGTCGCTACCAGCTGCGCCCCGCCGGCGGCCGCCTTGAAAAGGTGGTTGGCGGCGGCACCGTGCAGCAGCAGCTCGCCCCCGTCGCCGGCTGAGCCGGAAAGCCCGTAGGCGGTGGGGACCATCCAGGTCGTGCCGGCATCGTGGCAGGCGGCGTGGCAGATGAAGCCTTCCGCCAGGATGGCGTCGATCTGGTCGACCTCGTAGGCGGCCCGGTCGCGGTGGCGGCGGACCTGGGTGCGATCGGTGGGCTGGAGGTCAGTCATTGCCGCCGAGTATGGCCAGGGCCGCGTCGTGGACCAAACCATTTGTGCTGACCGCCGAGCCGCCATCCGGGCGGGGCGCCCCGTCGATGTCGCTGAAGCGGCCGCCGGCCTCCTCCACGATCACCTGCAGCGCCGCCAGGTCCCATAGCGACACGACCGGGTCTACGGCGATGTCGCAGGCGCCCTCGGCGACCAGCATGTGCGACCAGAAGTCACCGAAGGCCCGGTCCCGCCAGCAGGCGCGGGCCAGGGCCAGGTACCGCTCGACGCCACCGTGGGCGTCGTAGTTGGTGAGGCTCGCTCCGGTGAGTTGCGCGTCGGAGAGCGATGAGACCGCCGACACCCGGATCGGGGTACCGACACTGCCCGCGTCGGCCGCCGGCGCCGCCGGGCATGGTCCGGCGAAGGCGCCGAGGCCGCGGCCGGCCCACCAGCGCCGGCCGAGCGCCGGGGCGGACACCACACCGACCGACAGCGCACCGTCGACCTCCAGGGCGATGAGGGTGGCCCACACGGGTATGCCGCGGACGAAGTTCTTCGTGCCGTCGATGGGGTCGACGATCCAGCGCCGCGACCCGCTCCCGCTGGTCCCGTACTCCTCGCCTACGACGGCGTCGCCCGGGCGCTCGGAGGAGATCACCGCGCGAAGGGCGGTCTCGACGGTGCGGTCGGCATCGGTAACGGGGGTCAGGTCCGGTTTGGTGTCGACCACCAGGTCTGCCGAGCGGAAGGCCGGGACGGTCAGCTCGTCGGCCCGGTCAGCGAGGCGAAGGGCGAGCGCCAGGTCAGCGGGATCGGCGGCGGCCAGGCCGCGGGGGCCAGGGGCGATGGGGATGCCGGGGGCGGCGGGGGGCGGGAGCACCGCAGCACGTTAGTGGGAGGGCAGCAGCGTCAGGCCATGGCCACGAGCTCGAGCAGCTCGTCGCTCCACGCGTCTTCGGTGCCGTCGGGCATGAGCAACACCCGATCGGGTGCCAACTCAGTGACGAACTCGGAGTCGTGGCTGACCACGATCATCGTCCCCGGCCAGTCGGCGAGAGCAGAGCCGATGGCGGTGCGCGAGGGGGGGTCCAGGTTGTTGGTCGGCTCGTCGAGGAGCAGGAGGTTGTGGTGGCCGGCGACCAGCTGCGCCAAGGCCAGCTTCGTCTTCTCCCCACCTGAGAGCGTCGACGCGTCCTGGAAGGCGATGTCGCCGTGGAGCCCGAACATGCCGAGCAGGGCCCGCAGCTCCCGCTCCGGGGTGAGGCCCGACGACGAGCGCATGTGCTCCAGCACGCCGACGCCGGCCTGGATGCCCTCGTGCTCCTGGGCGTAGTAGCCGGCGGAGACGTTGAGCCCGAGCCGCCATGTACCGGCGCTCGGCGACGACGAGCCGGCCAGGATGCGCAGCAGCGATGTCTTGCCCGCCCCGTTGAGGCCCATGATCAAGAGGCGCTGGCCCCGCTCCACCGCGAAGGACACATCGCTGAACACCGGCGGACCGCCATAGGACTTGGCCACATCCGTCGCCTCGAGGACGATGCGCCCTGATGCCGGCGGGGTTGGGAACTTGACCCGGTACCTGCGCTCGTGAGAGCTCGGGCCGCTCACCGCGGTGGCGGTGAGGCGCGACGCCCGCTTGTCCAGGCTCTTGGCCACCCTCGCCCGCTTGGCGGTCTGGCCTCGCATCGAGTCGGCGAGAGTCGAGAGCCGTTTGATCTCGGCCTGCTGGCGGTCGGCCAGGCGGCCCAGGCGTATCTCGTCGGCGGCCCGGGCGCTGCGGTACTGCGTGTAGGTGCCCTTGTACTCGACCATCTGGCCCTCGTCGAGGTGCAGCACGCGGGTGATGGCCTCGTCGAGCAGGTCCAGGTCGTGGCTGATCACGAGCAGGGCACCGCGGTAGGCCCGCAGGAAACCCATCAACCAGGCCTTGGCGTCGCTGTCTAGGTGGTTGGTCGGCTCGTCGAGGAGCAGCACCTCTGAGCCGGCGAAGAGGATGCGGGCCAACTCCACCCGCCGCCGCTCGCCCCCCGAGAGCACGTCGATGGGCAGGTCGATCCGGTCGTCGCCCAGCCCCAGACCGGCGACGAGCGAGCGCACCTCGGACTCGGCCGCGTAACCCCCGGCGGAGGAGAAGGCCTCTTCCGCTCTGGCGAACCGACTGATGGCCCGGTCGGAGGGATCCTCCTCCATGGCCAGGCGCAGCTTCTCTACTCGTTGGGCGGCCTCGTCCAGGCCTTTGCCCGACAGCACGTAGGCCAGGCCGGTGGAGTCGGTGACCTCCTTCAGCTTGCGGGGGTCCTGGGAGAGGAACCCCAGCTGGCCCTGGATCGAGACCTGCCCGTCGTAGGCGGGCGCCTCCCCGCCTAGGACCTTGAAAAGACTCGTCTTGCCCGCACCGTTACGCCCGACCAGACCCACCTTGTCGCCGGCGCGCACCGCGAAGGACGCCTCCTCCAGGGTGAGGCGCCCGCCGACCTCCACGCTCAACTGGCGGACCTGCAGCACCCGACCATTGTGGCGGACATCCGGCCCGAGGCGTGACAGTGTTTCCCGTGCCCGAAGATGTAGTGGTCGAGACCAGCGTGGCCGAGGGGGTTGCGGAGCTGGCCGCCGATCGGCTCTGGTCCGCCGGCGCCACCGCCCTCGAATGGCGGGACCGGGACGGGGATGTCACGCTGGTCGCCTCTTTCCCCACCTCTGACGCGGCCCGGCTGGTAGCGGCCGAGATGGGCGCAACCCTGCGCGCCGTCGACGACTCCTGGCGTGACGTCTGGAAGCAGTGGGCCGCCCCGGTCGAGGTCGGCGGCCTCGTCGTGGTGCCGGGCTGGCGAGAGGTGCCGATCGGCGCTGGCCGGCTGGTGGTGCGGATCGACCCGGGCTGGACCTTCGGCAGCGGCACACACGCCAGCACCCGCCTGATCCTCGCTGAGCTGGACCGCGACCCGCCGGTCGGGCTGCGGGTCCTCGACGTCGGCTGCGGCAGCGGGATCCTCGGGGTCACCGCGGCCCTGCTCGGGGCAGGCTCGGTGGAGGCCGTCGACATCGATCCAGGCGCGGTAGGGGTGACCGAAGCCAACGCCGAAGCCAACGAGGTCGGGGAAAAGGTTCGGGTGTCGGCCACGCCCGTCGACCATCTAAAAGGCTCCTGGGACCTGGCCTTGGTCAATGTCACCGCGGCGGTGCACGCCGAAATCGGTCCATCCGTCGCCGGCCTGGTCGGACCGGGGGGCCGGCTGCTCCTGGCCGGCCTGCTTCCGGGACAGTGGCGCCACGTCGCCGGCGCCTACCCTGGCATGGTGGTCGCCGCCCGCCCGGTGCTCGACGGGTGGGAGGGCGTGATCCTCCGGAGCAGCTGACGGCGGGACCCGGCGCGCTGCGCTCAGGAGGCGCTGTCGGGGGGACTATCGAGCCCCAGGCGAGCCTGGTCCTCGGCGCGGCGGGCGACCTCCCGCACCGGAAGCCTCACCAGCCGGGCCACCCGGACCACGTCGTCGTGCTCGGCCTTGACCCGGTCGGGCCCCCACTTGACTCGCACCACGTGCCCGTCGACTTGTACCTGGCCGACGCTACGAGGCGCAGTCCATCGCACCAGATCGCTGCGGCGCACCCCCAGGGTCCCGGTCTCCGACGCCAGCAGCCGCCGCAACGGTTCGGCCAGCGACGGATCGGCGACGACGCTCACCACGTTGGCCGGGCGCCCCTTCTTGCCGATGACCGGCGTCAGCCACACGTCGTGGGCGCCGGCTGCCAGGAGCGCGTCCAAGGTGTGGCCGAGCACCTCGCCGGTTACATCGTCGACGTTGGCTTCGAGCAGCGCCACCGCCTGGCCGGCTGGCGCCGCAGAGGCTGTTGCCGTGCCGATCACCACCTGGAGGGCGTTGGGACGCCCGTCCAGCTCCCTGGTCCCGGCACCGAACCCGGACCCGGTCACCGTCATCGCCGGGATGGGGCCGAAGCCCGCCGCCAGGGCCGACAGCAGCGCCGCGCCGGTAGGTGTCGTCAGCTCGAAGGGGATGTCGGTCCCGTAGGTGGGGGCCCCGGAGAGCAGCTCGACCACTGCGGGGGCGGGGATCGGCAACAACCCGTGCGCAGCCCGGACCATTCCTGTCCCCTGGGCCACCGGGCTGGACCACACCTTGTCCACACCGAGCAGCTCGAGGGCGACACACGTGCCCACGATGTCGATCACCGCGTCGGTGGCGCCGACCTCGTGGAAGTGGACCTGGGCCGCCGGCCGGCGGTGCAACCGACCCTCGACCTCGGCCAACCTGGCGAAGGTGGCAAGGGCCCGGTCCCGGACGCGCGGGGCGAGCCTGGCCTCGGTGACCAGGCCGACGATGTGGGCATGGGTGCGGACTACCACGTCCGCGCCCACCCGGACGTGGATCTGGGTGGCCGCCACGCCGCCGCGAAGGACCTCTTCGGCTTCGAGTGACCAACGGCCTACGGGGAGCGCGACCAGTTCCCGCTCGACCAGGTCGAGGTCGGCACCTGCGTCTACCAGGCTGCCGAGCGCCATGTCGCCGGCGATCCCGGCGAAGCAGTGCCACCAGGCGACGGTCTGCGCCGATCCGCCGTCCTTGCTCACAGGGAGCGCCCGGCCGGCTGCGACTCGAGCGACGCCGGCCAGAGGCGAGCTACGGCGAAGGCCGCACCGAAACCGTTGTCGATGCCGACGACGGTGATGCCCGAGGAGCAAGCGCTGAGCATGCCCAGCAAGGCCGTGACTCCTTCCAGGGCGGCCCCGTAGCCCACGCTGGTCGGCACCGCGACCACTGGGACGGAGGTGAGGCCGCCGACCACACTGGCCAGCGCCCCCTCCATCCCTGCGACCACCACGATGGCGTCAGCCTGCTCCATCTCGTCCAGGTGGGCGAGCAGGCGGTGGAGCCCGGCCACGCCGACATCGGCGATCAACTCGGGTGCAAAGCCGAACGCAGCCAGCGTCGCACGGCACTCCTCCGCCACCGGCAGGTCGGAGGTCCCGGCGGTGAGCACCAGGACCCGCTCGGGGCGGGCGGGCGCAGGACGCCATACGACAGTGCCGCCAGATACGGTTCCCGCCGGGTGCGCCGTGATGGCGGCGGCCACCTGGGAGTCGTTCGCCCGGCTGAGCACGACCGGCCCCCCTCCTCCTTCGGCCAGCAGCTCGCCGACGATGCCCGCGCACTGAGCCGGGGTCTTGCCCGGCCCGAACACCGCCTCCGGGCGCCCCTGGCGAAAGGCCCGGTCATGGTCGACCTTCGCGTATCCGAGATCGGCGTAGCGCAGCCGGCGCAGTTGCCGCACAGCGTCGTCGGGGCCGACCTCGCCGGCGCGGATGCGTTCGACGAGTTGGCGGAGCGCGGCGGGTTCCATGGCTGTCCCATCCTGCCCCGCCCTATCCTGAGCGGCAATGACAGCGCTGGTGTCCCCGACGACGACGATCAGCTTCCTCGGGCCGCGTGGCACTTTCACGGAGGAAGCGCTGAGGCGCGATCCCGAACTGTCGATGGCCAACCACAAGGCCATGTCGTCTTTCGTCGAGGTCCTGGCTGCGGTGGGCGCCGGCACCAGCGACCTGGCTTTCGTCGCACTGGAGAACTCGATCGAAGGCACGGTGCCTGTCACCGTCGACCAGCTCATCTTCGAGCGCGACCTCATCATCCTGCGCGAGGTCGTCCTGCCCATCACCCAGAACCTCCTCGCGCGACCTGACACGACGCTGGCGGAGGTGCGCCGCGTCGTCTCGTTCCCCCACGCCACCGCTCAGTGCCGGGGCTGGCTGGCCCAGCATCTGCCCGGCGCCATCGAGGTGGCTGCGACGTCGACGGCTGAGGCTGTCCGCCTCGTGGCCGCCGGTGCTGAGGGCGCCGGCAGCGCGGCGATCGGCACGAGCCTGGCCGCCGAGCTATACGGCCTGGAGGTCCTGGCCGGCGACATCGAGGACCACCCGGACAACGTAACCCGCTTCGTGCTGGTTGGTCCCGCCAGCAGCTCGATCCCGGCGCCGACCGGCCACGACAAGACCAGCGTCGTGTGCTTCCAGTCCTCCGACCACCCGGGCAGCCTGCACGGCATTCTCGGCCAGTTCGCAGCCCGGGACATCAACCTGGTGAAGTTGGAGTCCAGGCCGACCAAGCACCGCCTCGGGGACTACTGCTTCACCATCGATTTCGAAGGCCACGTGAGTGACGAGGTCGTGGCGGACTGCCTCCGCGACCTGCACGCCACTCTCAGGGAGCTCAAGTTCCTCGGCTCGTACCCGGCCGCCGGCGACGGAGGCCACGCCATCCGGCGCACCGTCAGCGAGTCGTGGCGGGCCGCGAACACCTGGATGCGCGAGCTCCAAAGCCGCGTGGAGCCTCCGAAATCCCACTAGGTCGCGACCGGACGAGAGCCGGTCGTGTAACAAGGGCCTATGGACACATCGGTCACCGACCATCTGCTCACCACGACCCGCGCTGTGCGCAGGCGCCTCGACCTGGAGCGCCCCGTCCCTCCCGAGCTCATCCTCGATTGCCTCAGGCTGGCCATACAGGCTCCGTCGGGCAGCAACGCCCAGGGCTGGAGGTGGCTGATCGTCACAGACCCGGACAAGAAGGCGGCGCTGGCCCGCATCTACGACGAAGCGGGCGGGGATTACCTTCGTAGCAACGCCGGGGCGAGCGGTACGCAGGGCCGGGTGCACAGCAGCGCCGCCTACCTTGTAGAGGTCCTGCACCGGGTGCCGGCGATGGTCATTCCCTGCATCGAGGGACGCGTGGAGGGCGCGTCCAACGGGCGGGCTGCCAGCTTCTACGGTTCCATACTTCCCGCAGTGTGGAGCTTCCAGCTGGCCCTACGCTCGCGCGGCCTCGGGTCGGCTTGGACGTCGCTTCACCTGATGAAGGAGCAGGAAGCAGCGGACCTGCTCGGAATTCCCGGCGACGTGACGCAAGTCGCCCTCCTACCGGTGGCCTACACGATCGGTGACGACTTCAAGCCCGCCGAGCGACGGCCCATCGATGAGATCACCTACTGGGAGACCTGGGGGGAGCGCCGGTGAGCCGAGCGCCATCACGGTACGCCAGCCTGCGATACTGCCCGCATGGCTGAGCGTAACGTGCTGGGCGGGGAGCTCGAGCCATGTGGCGTCGATCCGCTCACGGGCTTCTACCGGGACGGCTGCTGCAACACCGGGCCGGAGGACTTGGGCAGCCACACCATCTGTGCGGTGATGACACCCGAGTTCTTGGACCACCAGCGGCGGATCGGCAACAATCTCGTAACCCCCATGCCGGCCTACGGGTTCCCCGGCTTGGTACCGGGCGACCGATGGTGCGTCACCGCTATCAACTGGCTGCGTGCCCACCAAGACGGGGTGGCAGCCTTCGTGGTCCTGGCTTCCACCCATGAGAGAGCACTGGAGCTGGTCCCACTCGCGGCCCTCCAAGCGCACGCCGTCGACGTTCCCGAGGACCCTGGGTCGCTGACGGGCTGAGCGGCCTCCGAGACCGACGGCTACCATCGTCGCCCATTGGAGGGATGGCAGAGCGGCCGAATGCGAGGCTCTTGAAAAGCCTTCAGGGGAGACCCTGCGTGGGTTCGAATCCCACTCCCTCCGCTGGTTCGTCAGAAGCGCTTTTTGGGTGGAGCGAAGCGACCTCAGCCAGTCGAGTGGCCATAAGATGGCCATAGTCCATCGGGCGAACGGGTAGCGTCGTCGTGCCGGGCAGCATCCGCCAGCGAGGACCGAAGGTCTGGCAGGTCCGCGTCTCCCTCGGCAAGGACCCCGACACCGGGCGCTACCGCTAACGCCCAGCGATCATCGCCGCGGCTGACGCCCTCTCGGCAGTGCTGCTCAAGAGCTGATGGAGGAGCGACCCTCCCGGCGCGGCGAGCAATGCGCCGCCAGCGTCGCAGCTGGTTTCCTGGAGGGAGGTGTATGCTCTGTGATGTATATGGCTACCAGAACGCAGATCTACCTCACGGACGAACAGCGGGCTCGCTTGGCCGAGCGCGCCCGCCGCCAGGGCGTGGCGATGTCCCAGCTCATCCGGGAGGCGGTCGATTCGCTACTGGAGGGGGAGGACGACCTGGACCTGACCTTTGGGACCGCCCCGGGGATAGCAGGTCGGGTGCCACCACGCTCGGAATGGGACCGGCGTGGCTGAGCTGCTCGTAGACACGGACGTGTGCATCGACCACCTCGCAGGCGTGCGCCGCCTCCCCCGAGGATCCGGCCGGCTCGGCTACTCGGTCATCACCCGAGCAGAGCTGCTGGCCGGCGCCGTGGGCGACGAGGAGGCCGACGTCCGGCGTCTCCTGGCCGGCATGGACGAGATCCCGGTCGACCGCCGGGTCGCCGACCGGGCCGGGCGGTTGCGACGCGAGGTCCCGACCCTCCGGATGCCCGACGCTCTCATTGCCGCCACCGCCGTGGTGCACTCACTGTCGCTTCACACCAAGAACGTGCGCGACTTCCGGAGGGTTCCCGGGGTGCGACTGCGCCACAGCTGACCTAAGCGTCGCTCCAAGCGGCGCCACGCCCGGGTGTCCCGCGGCCATAGAAGCGGCCATAATCTCTCGCCGACTGGTGCCGACAGGAGCCGATCTGTCCAGATGGATGGACAGGAACATGCAGGTCAAGCCCTTCCGTGCCCGCTGGGCCGACAGGCGGGGTCGATGTTGAAAGCCTCGAGGCGCAAGTACCCGTAGGGTTCAAATCCCACTCCCCCCGCTCGTTGGCGAGGGTACCTTTTGGGTGTCGGATCGGACGAATGTGGCGCGGCCGCTTCACCAAAACGGTGGGACCCCCTGCATCACGCACGTGGCTACTCGCGCCTAAACAGAAGCGAGTTGATGGAGTCGGGCGCAAGCGTGACAGCATGAGTCCGACGTCCCACCCCGAAGCTGATCGTCTGCTCATCGGGCATATCGTTATGGATGACCACTACGGTCGTGCCGTCGTGGTTCTGGAACGCAAGCTGGTTCTCGTAACCGTTCAGGCTCACGGTCTGTAGCAGGCGAGCGCCGGGGGCGACATATCTGGTGAGGTGTCTGAAGACGTAGTAATCCGGCGTGAATGTAAAGCTACCGGTTGCGGGCTCGACCACCACGAGAGAGTTCTGCGGCCATCCCCAACGGCTCACGCCTCCTGCCTCTAGCGCTATGTTCCAATACATGTACCCGCTGGCGCCTCCAGCGAGGTAGTGCTTGATCTGCGTCCAAGTGTAGCGGGCGAACCGCCACTCGTTCTTGCCGTCTCCACATTCCTGTTCGGTTTGGTATACGCGAAGCTGCGGGAAGCGACTGCGTAACCCGCCGAGGGCGTGTTTGCCCGCCCACTGCAGACCAGCACCGGTGACGAATGGCGCGCTCGTCGGATCTTGGAGAACGTTATCGAGAAGGTGGTCGTCAGCGCGCTCGAGGGTGCCCACAAACAGTTCGACGCCGCGCTTACGCATCTGTGGTCCGAGATGGGTGACGAACCGGGTCAGCCCTTCCGGGGTCCAGGTACAGCTGGGAAACACCTGTGGCGAGTTGAACTCATTTTGCGGCATCACCATCTCGATAGGGATGCCGAGTGCGCGGTATTCGTCAATGAATCGACCGAAGTAGGCGGCATATGCGGCGAGAAATCGGTCGTCTTGGATGAAGGTATCGGTGCCTTCGGCGCGCACCTGATCAGGCCGGAGACCATTGTCACACATAATCCCACCCTGGCGGCGACTGCCGGCATAGTGTCCGTTACTTTTCATCCAGGACGGCGGGCTCCACGGCGATGCCCACAGGCGCAGCGCGGGCTGATGGGTCTGCGCCTCCCGGATGAACGGAACCAGCGTGTCCAGGTCATTGGCGATGCTGAAATGGTCAAGCTCCAAGTCGCCTTCGTCCTCGTCGTAAGAGTACCACCCTCGGGAGAAATCGTTTGCTCCGATCGGCATCCGACACAGGGTGAAATTTGCTCCTACGCCCGGAGCGAACAGTTCGCGCATGACATTCTCCCGGGATTCCACGGAGAGCCGGGCCAAAGCCAGCCAACCTAGCTCGCTGAAGGACGCCCCGAAACCGTCGATGATCTGACGGGGATTATCAAGGATAACGAGCACGTCTGGAAGGCCTTTTCTCGGGCCTATCGCTGTCTCAGAAATGGGCTTCCATGCATGGTCACGGGTGGTGCTGACTCCCATGACGCGAGGAGTGAAGGACGTAGAGGTAGTGGTCACGGGAACCCTTCTAGTCTGCCACGGTCCGACCTGGTGCGGCTCTCCGGTCCCCATCGCCAGCGCCGGGCGGCCGCGAGGTCGTGGACGTACGAGCCGCTCACTTACGGCGGTGAACCTTTTCCTATGCCCAGAGCGTCAATATGGGGAAGGATGAGACGATGGAAACCTGATGGCCCCCGGGGGCAATGACGACTTCGAGTCTTTCGTCGCCGGCGTCCAGGGCCGGCTTCAGAGAACCGCGTGGCTCCTCACCGGGAGCTGGGAGGAGGCGGAAGACCTGGTGCAGACCTCGCTGGCCAAGGCGTGGCGTCACTGGGACCGGGTTTGCGCTGCAGACAATCCCGAGGCGTATACACGCCGGGTCCTGTTGAACAGTTTCCTGAGCGCTCGCCGGAGACGCTGGTGGGCAGAGAAACCCCACGAGGCCGTGCAGCCGCCCCCCATTGGCGACTCGACGGACCTTGTCGCCCTACGGACCAGTGTTCTGGCCGCGCTGGCTCGGCTGCCGGCCCGCCAGAGGGCGGCCGTGGTACTGCGCTACTTCAACGACCTGCCCGAAGCCAAGGTGGCGGACATCATGGGGTGCCGGCTCGGTACGGTCAAGAGCACGACCGCCAAGGCCTTGGACCGCTTGCGTGTCCAGCCCGGTCTCCAAGAGCTGGCGCAGGAGGCCCAACCGTGACCGATTTCGAGAGCCAGCTGAGGCTGATCATGCAATCGGCTGCAGGCGAGCCGCCCCGGGCTATCAGACCCGAGGCAGTACGTGCTCGGGGGCGCCGTCACCAACAGCGACTCCGCCTGGCCGTGGCTGCCGGCTTGGCGGTAACGGTCGCCGGCGCCGTCGCCATCCCCGTGGCACTGACCGGTGGTCGCGGCCGTCCTGTCACGGTTATCAGCGGAGGAGGCACTTCGGTCATCGCGTCGCCGTCAGCCAAGCTGACCAACGGGCAGAGGGTCGAGGTCATCGTCAAGGGCTTCCCAGCTGGCCAGAAGGTGACCTTGGCTGAGTGCCCGAACCCGACCATGATGCCGGGAGTTCCGTGCAGCAGTGCCCCTACCCAGAGTGTGCTCGTAACCGACCGGACAGGAGCGGCGAGCGGGAGCTTAGTAGTCGAGTATGCCCCAGACGGCTTTACGAAGGTGTTCGGCGAGCCCAAGTGCGCCCCTCAGTGCCTGCTCGTCGCCACCAGCATGACCTCCTCGTCCACTCCCGCAGTCAGCGCCACCACCCCGTTGACCTTCGCATCTCTACCTTTGACGCCCCCGCCTACGGGAAACACCCCCGAGCCTTCCGGTTTCGGTGTTGCGGCGGCGAGCTTCATCACCGCCAACCAGGGCTGGGTCCTGGGTAGCACCGGATGTGACGGATGCGCCGGTGTGGCCCACACCCGAGACGGAGGAGGCACCTGGTCCTACCTGCCCGCCCCGCCAACCACGTTCTGGTGGTACTCCAACCGGCCATCGGCCGTCACAGACATCGCCTTCGCCAACGCCGCCGACGGGTACCTCTTCGCCCCGGGTCTCTTCGCCACCACCGACGGCGGCCGCACATGGACCGACCAACACCTCACCGACGTCAGGGCGCTCGCCATCGCCGGCGCCTATGTCTACGCGCTGACTGGCTACAACAACAGTGGGCCCGAACTGCTCTACCGCTCACAGCTCGGAACGGCGTCCTGGCAGAAGGTCGCGCTCCCGCGCGCCCTAGGGCCGGGACAGGGCCTCCAGATAGCCGCTGCTGGACCGAATCTCGTCCTTCTCCAGATCGGGATGTCCAGCGTCGGCATCACGGCCGATCAGGTCGGGCGGATCTGGGTCAGCACTGACCAGGGCGCCGACTGGCAGCCCCGCAGCATGCCGTGCACGGTCGCCGACGGAGGCGCATCCGTTCTCTCAGTCGCCTATGGACACCCGCGAGCGTGGCTCATCGACTGCTACGACAACCAACAGTCGTCCCAGGAGCAGAACACCCTGCAGCACGTCTACGGAACTGCGGACGGGGGCCAGACCTGGGCCCGTCTCGGAAACCCGCCGCAGCACAACGCGCCCGTTCTCCTCGCCGACAACGGCGCCGGGCACGCCTTCCTCGCCACTGTCGGAGGGGGCGACACTCTGAGCGGCACCCTCGACGGAGGCCGCACCTGGATTCTCGAGATCGGAGATGGCGGCAGCTTCTTCGGCTGGGCCGATCTGGGGTTCATCAGCCCGAGCATCGGCTTCGTAGTAGGACCGACCCACTACGCAACCGAACACCTGTACCGCACCACCGACGGCGGACAGACGTGGGCGCCGCTCACCATCTCCCCATAGCCCGCCCTCGAGCGTGGCGGCTCGCCTGTGGGCGGGGCAGCTCCGGTGGGGCTGTGGCTCACCGTCCAGAGGTCGCTGGCCAGGATCTCGTGGCCGTCCCAGACGATGTCGGGTGTGTTGTCGCCGGTGAGCCCGCCGGCAGGTAGGACCGCCCATCTGCCGCTGTGGCTCCTGGGCGGGGCGAATGTGCCGGTACGGCTGTCAGGGCCGCCGAGACTGGGACCAAGACGACGAAGTTGTGAGAGCGGACCCAGGAGCGACAGATCATAACTATTCTGGCGATAAATTATGATCCGCCCGCCTAAGGCGCTCACTCCCGGGGCTGCGTGCATGGCGAACACCCGCTCGGCGGCTACCCCGTCGTCGGCGCGGCCGATGACGGGACCCTCATCGGGACGGATCTCGATGTCGAGTGGCTGCGGCAGCGCATCTACGAACTGACCGACCGACGGCTCACCGTTGCCGCGAGCGTGCGCACCGTCGGAGGAGTCCGGCTACTCGTGCTCCTCTGCCCCGAGGCAGTCGAGCCAATCCGCATGTCTGGCCGGATCAATTGGCGTGTCGGAACCAACTGCGTCGAAGTCGACGCCTCCACGTGGCACCAGTGCCACCTGCAGCGGATGGCATGGGACTGGTCCGGCCAGGCCTCAGGCTTACCAGCATCCGCGGCTCGGCCGAGCGCTCTAGAGCGGGCCAGATGGTACTTGAAGAGCTCAGGCGAGGAGCACGCGCGGGACTCGCAGCGTTGGACGACCGGGACCTTCTCGCCAGACTCAACGTGATCAACAGCAACGGTGTTCTCACCAACGCCGGTGTCGTTGCCTTCGTCGGGCGCGACGTCCCCGCAGTGGACTACATACGTCGCGACCGAGCAGGCGGTGACAGTGTCATGGGGGTTCGGGAACCGAACCGCGGACTCATCGAGGACCTCTACGACGTTGAGCAGGCAATTCGGGCCGCCAATCCCCTCCGTCACCTCCCGAGCGGATTCGCCGCCGGCCAGGTAAACGTACAACGATCCGAGGCGCCAACCTGATCGAACCTGGCCGGCACACCTGACGAAGCTCCGCCGGCCTGGCACCTCAGCGCTAAGGCACTGGCGGGACTCGCTGAAGCCGACGAGGCTGCAGGGCACAGAAGGCAGCAGCCTGCCCGCGCATCCATAGCCCGCGACTGGGCCGCCTCTCGAGGGCGGATCAGCACGACCGAATTGGCCAGCATCGTCGGAGCCCACGCAACGAACCCTGTCGGTTCGGTGCTCAAGCGATTAGAAGTCGACGGCACGCTCCGGCGGGCCGCGACGGGCGTCGCGGAGCTGGCTTCTTCTACGTGCCCGCTACCGAGTGAGCCGCGTCGTTAATCGACCGCCGCCTCAATTGTCCTCGAGAGCCTCGCTGTAAGTCTGAAGCTTGGCATAGAGATCCTCGAACAAAAGGCGCGTGTCGAGCTTCGTGAACACGCGAATCGGCGCACCGTCGGGATTGTCCTCGTACAGGCCATTGGCAAGCAGTCGAGGCCGAGGCCGCGTAATCCATCGACTCGAAATTGGCTCTGGCGTATATGCGCCTCCGAGCGCGGTCAGGAGCACCACGGACTCGTCGCCGAAGCCGTATGTTTCGCCCATCTTGATGCCCTTCGACCATGCGTCGACGCGTGAGCCTACGCTGTCGAATAGATGGGCACCCAGCGGCCCATGCGGACGCATGCGGACAAGCAGCTCGCTGCGCGAAGCGACAAGGTCGGAAAAGGCGTCCTGCGGTATCTGCCAGAGCGGGATGTTCGAGTGGTTGAACACGATCTGAGACGCTGCCATGTCGGTCATGACGTTCGTCTCGCGGTAGCGATAGTCGGCTGGGAGCTGATCCTCGGTAATGTCGTAGCTATGGCCACCAAGCCAGACGACCGTCAATCGTGCCGCGATTTGGGGCTGCATGAGCCACGCTGACGCTACCGTCGTCAGTCCTCCTGCGCATGCCACGAAGAGCGGCAGGTCGGAGTCCTCGCGCATCGCCTCGGCGACGAGTGCTTCAGCGCCCGGACTCACGATCGGCTGATCCGAAGTCATCGGCACGCTCGAACCAGTCAGAATCGGGATGTCCGGTCGCCCGGCAAGTTCTGCGACGCGCCGGACGAGCGCGGCACCGTCGTCGGAGCAGTGGCTGTTCCATGAAGGGTGATGAGGCGCGACGGCTGAACTCACCACAGCTCGGATGTCGACGCTCTTGCAGAGAAGATGGTGGGCGATCTGGACGATGCCGTCTGGATCGCCGCAGTAGTCGTTGTCCGAGATCAACCGCGCCCGAGGAGCGATCAGCTCCGCTGGCCACGATGCCTCCACCATTCAGTTCCTCTCCTCACGTGAGTTCTGCAAAGGTGTGCATTTTGGCACCGACGCCCCCGATCGTCAAGGGACATCTCGATCTCCGTGTGACGTATGCGGTGGTATACTACTCTACTATAGGCTTACATAGATTGGTACAACTCATGGACCCCGTCCTCAATCCGTACTCGCCCGGCGCCGGCAGGCCGCCCAGTGCCCTTGTTGGACGCGATATGCAGAGGCAAAGTTGGCAAGTCGCGCTCGATCGGATCGAGCGCGACCGTACGACGCAACCCATCGTCCTATACGGATTGCGGGGCGTCGGCAAGACCGTCCTGCTCTCAGAGTTCTCCCGATGCGCCAACGAGCGTTCTTGGATCGTTGCTCGCGTCGAAGCTGGTGTCGGAAAGTCGCTTCGGGAGGCGCTCGGTGAGGCGCTGCACGGCCCATTGACCGACCTCGTGCGGCCCTCGGCCGGCAAACGCCTGCTCCGAAGCTTGAAGACCGCTGTGAGCTTCAAAGCCTCCTATGACATCATCGGCACCTGGAACTTCGGGCTCGACCTCTCCGACGTCGGCGGGGGCGGCGCCGACACCGGGCTACTGGAGACCGACCTGCTGAAGCTCCTGCACGACGTGGCAGCGGCTGCAGCCGAGGAAGACACCGGGCTGGCAATCCTCATCGACGAGGCCCAGGATCTGGGCGACGACGAACTCGCTGCCCTGTGCTCCATAGCCCACACCGCTGGCCAGGACAGCTGGCGTTGTGTCTTCGCCCTCGCCGGCCTGCCCAGCCTACCGCGTATATTGGCCGAGGCTAAGTCTTACTCGGAACGGCTGTTCAGCTTCCAACCCATCGAGCACCTTGAAGATCGGGTGGCCGCTCTCGTTCTCACTGAGTCGGCAGCCAATGAGAACGTGACCTGGGATCCCGACGCCACTGAGCACATCGTCCGCGAAGCCGCGGGCTACCCTTACTTCTTGCAGCAATTCGGGCAGGACACCTGGAACGAGGCACCCGGCCCGCGCGCGATCACGCTGACCGATGCCCGGGTGGGAGTTGCGCGTGGCCAGGCAGCCCTCGACGCGGGTTTTTTCCGCGTCCGCTGGGATCGAGCCACCCGATCCGAACAACGCTACCTACGGGCTATGGCTGCCGACGGCGACCAGGGAAGCGGCTCGGGCGAGATCGCCACCCGGATAGGACGCAAGGTGACCAGCCTCGGGCCTGCACGCGCCAACCTGATCGCCAAAGGCCTTGTCTACGCGCCCGAGCACGGGGTCGTCGCCTTCACCGTCCCCGGCATGGCCGACTTCATCACCCGCCAGCCAGAGCACTGATGTGGAACGCTCGATACCGCCACGGACTCATGGGCTGCGCGGAGCTGGCCGGCCTTAGCAGTACGGGGACGACGGTGACAGAACCGCGGACGCTAGCCGGCCAGCGAACCGACCAAGGCGGGCCAGTGTTCCTCGTCTTCCACCAAGCCCTCCACGGCGTTCGGCAGTCGGATCGGGGCGTCCGTGCGCGCGCTTCCGGGCGGGAGCTTCCCGCCCTCCGCTCCATCCAGCGACTCGAGGAGCATGCGCCTGACATGGGCCACCGCCGCGTCGCTGGAGGAAAGATTCTCTTTCGTCCTGTCGACGATCGGACCCATGCTGGCCTGGACAGCGGCGTCTTCTTCGAGCAGGTTCCGTCCGAAGCCGGTGAAATGGCCCGAAGCGAGAAGACGTCGGTCCTGGCCCCATCGGTTGGTGCGGTCACCACGCAAGCCCGCATAGTTGTACGTATCCGGGATTTCCCCGGGGGCCACAAAGCCGGGTTGCTCCTCCGGGGGCGGCATCGGCGTGTCACCGTAGGCGCCGAAGAACAACAGGTGATGGGTATCGTCCACCGGGGACACGACGAAGACCGCCCCGTCCCGCGGCTTGCTCCGCCCGACCGTTACAACGGTCACGAATGGCATGAGGTGCTCGGTGACCCGGACATAGATCTTGCCGTCGGTGGTGGGCCGCAAGGCTGCGGCGCGCAGCCCGTAGGGCGTGGTGTCGGTCTGATACCGGGGGGGCGCGTCCAGCGCCAAGCCCAGGTGGGCGTGATCCGGCATGTCGGCGGTGACCCGGTGCCAAGTCTGGTGTAGCAAGCCGACGTGGGCTGAGTCGATGCTGCCCTCGAGCCCTTGGAGCCAGTTGCAACCCATGCGCGAGACGGTTATCCACGAATGGGTGGTATTCGAGGCCGCGAACGGCAGATCAGGAAACGGTGCGGCCTTTCCTCCTCCCATCCAGGCCCAGGCGATACCTCCAGACTCGTGTACCGGGAAGTGGGCGAACCGGATGCCGGACGCGAACCGCTCGGGGCGGACCACCTGGGTGGGCGCCTCGGCCACGCACCCGCTGACGTCCATCTTCCAGCCGTGGTAGATGCAGCGGATGCCGTTGCCCTCGCTGCGGGCGAGCAGGAGTGACGCCCGGCGGTGGGGGCAGAGCTCGTCCATCAGGGCCACTCGGCCGTCCTCGGAGCGGAACGCAACGTAGTTCTGGCCGAACAGTCTTATAGGTGCCGGGCCCTGCTCGTAGGTGAGGTGGGCTGTCAGGGCGAACGGAACCCAATAGTTCTCTCGCATCAGACGCCCCATGGGTGCTTCTCCCTCGACGAGGGTCAAACGGTCGTTCTCCAGCTGTGTGACCATGGGACCAGGAAAGCACCACCTTGCCCGCCGTACCATCGCAAAGAACCGCACGCCCGGTGCGATCGAGTCGAAGGCTGCCCCAGGCGGACCGGCCCCGTAGACCCGGATCAAGGGCACTGTCCATCCGATTGGGACGAGGCGTCCGCTTCTTCGCGATAGTCACGACCCTTTCGGGATGCTTGTATCTGATCGGCTCATCAACCATCTACGGAGGAGCGAACCGACTTGGCTGCGCCGCCAGAACGAATCTCCCATGTCGGTCTCGCTGTCTCCGACATGGACACGATGACCAGGTTCTACGCGGAAGGGCTGGGCTTCGAAGTCGGACAGAGCTTCCAAGCCGGTGACGACGTTGCGGCTGTCTCAGAAGTCGAGCCGCCGGTCAAGACGACCTCGCGCTACCTGATCAAAGACGGCTTTCGCCTGGAGCTGATCGGCTGGGACGAGCCTGCCGTCCATGGAGAGCCCTCCACGCAACGCAACCAACGTGGCCTCACTCACCTCGCCCTCGAGGTGGACAGCATTGCCGACACCGAATCCAAGCTGCTGGCGGTCGGGGGTAGGACCCTCCCAGAAACCCGCGTAATGCTGGACCGCAGCCCGCTTCAAATTTCGGTCCTCATGGTCACCGATCCCGAAGGGACTCGGATCGAGTTGCTCCAGCGTCACAAGGACGGTGAGAGGCCGTGACAGACCCAGATTCAGCGTCGGACCGCTCGGCCATCATCGACCTGGTCAATGGTTACGTCGACACCATCGACGCCAAAGATTGGGACCGCCTCGATCACTTCTTCACAGAGGACGCGACCGTATGGTGGAACAGCGAGAGCTGTACCACCGGCCGTGCACCCATTCTAGAGCGGATGCGCCAGATGCTCGGGACGAATGACATAGTGACCTACCATCACGTCGCGTCCTTCACTCCTGCTATCTCTGGCGATACAGCAAAGGCATCGGTGCGGATCCGAGCCATGCACAACGGCGTCGGTTCTCGGGCCGGCCGATTTTGGGAAAGCCTCGCCGTGCAAACGACGGAGTTCGTCAAGACGTCCGGGGGGTGGCAGTGCTCAGGTTTCGCTTGGCGCGTAGTCGTTGGTCTCGGCAGCATGAACCTCTTCGAAGGTCTGCGGCCCGGCAGCCCGCCACCGACCCACGGCTGGCCGGAGGTATACGAAAAGCGAGAGTTCGCCAGCCCTGAATGGGTTGACATGTTGCGTGGCCTGATTGTGGGGGGACTCGCCGGGAAAGATCTGTCCGGCGCAGATTTCACGCTCTGCGAGGAGTACACCAATCCTCCTGATCATCTTCGGAGGCCGGGATCGGAATCCGTCGGTTTCCACATTCGCATCAAGGACGGTCAGGTCCAGGTGATCAACGAGGTCGTCGACGCCGCGGTGACGACCAAGAAGCTCATCTGCGACTACGAATGGGCAAAGAGATACGCTATGCGCTACCCAGATCCGACGCTTCGAGATCAGCTCATGGCTGATGCCCTGATGCGGGTGGAGGGCGAGGGCGATATGTCCAAGCTCCCCGACTTCTGGCTCAGACTGGACACGACAAGCCTGATCAGGCCACGAACAGCCTGGTAGCGGGCGACGGCAACGCCGGGTCGCGAAGGTCACCCCTGGAACGGCGAAGCGAGCACGGCGAGCGGCCTGACACGTGTGTCAGTATTGGGATGTGGCCAATCACCGACGACCAAGCGTGGCAGGGGAGATCAGCGCCCGAGGACGATCCCGGGGCGGGGGGCGGGGGGCGCGTCGGTGAGCGAGGAGATCCTGGGTGAGCTCGGCTTCTACACGCTCGCCGGCCACTCCGATGCACCGCGAGATCTGGTCGGGGAAGTACGCCACGCCGAGCGCTTGGGTCTCGGCGCTGCGTTCATCTCCGAGCGGTTCAACCTCAAGGATGCGCCGACGCTCTGCGGCGCCGCTGCAGCTGTCAGCGAACGGATCGGCATCGCCACCGCGGCCACGAACCACAACATCCGACATCCGCTGGTCACCGCGACCTTCGGCGCAACGATGCATCGACTCACGGGTGGCCGATTCGCTCTGGGGCTCGGCCGAGGTTTCGACGGGCTGTTCCGCAGCATGGGTCTGGAGCCCATCCGCACTGCGCAGCTGAAAGATGCAGCCACGATCTTTCGTCGGCTGTGGGCCGGCCAGGCACTCGTCGGACATCAGGGCCCGGCCGGCGACTTTCCTTACCTCCAGCTCGACGCCACTTTCGACGAGGCAATACCCCTGATGCTCGTCGCCCTCGGGGAGCGTACGTTGGAGTTCGCTGGCGCGTGCATGGACGGCGTCGTGCTTCACACGTTCCTCGGCGACGAGGCGCTCCTCAAGTCGGTGGCCGCCGTCAGACGTGGCGCCGAACGCGCCGGCCGAGACCCCTCCGACGTCCGGATCTGGTCGGTGCTCGCAACAGTTGGTGACCATATCGACGAAGCCGATCGCCTCAAGAAGACTGTCGGGCGCCTGGCTTCGTACCTGCGGGGTTACGGGGACCTGCTCGTGCGGACCAACGGATGGGACCCAGCGGTGCTGGAGCGGTTCAGGGCAGACCCGTTCGTCGCAGGTTTCAAGGGCGCCCTCGACGCACGCGCTACCACAGCCGAGCTCGACCACATCTCCACTTTGCTGCCCGAGGAGTGGATGGCCGCGGCCGCCACCGGCACACCCAGCCAATGCAGCGCTACCATCCTCGAGCAGTTCCAGCTCGGTGCCGACAGTGTGATCCTCCACGGCGCCACACCAGCCGAGCTGGAGCCGGTGCTCGAGGCGTACAGGCTCCAGCGTCCGGTGGCACGGCGCGAGACCCCGGTCAATCCGGGCAGGAGTCGAGCGTGACCGATCTCTTGGGATCGCCCGACGGCCTCACGCCAGGCTGGCTGTCCGCTGCCCTGGGGGCTGACGTACGGTCCCTGGCGAGCCGGGCGATCGGCACGGGTCAGACCTCCTCGACCTACCGCTTGACGATCGACGCAGACGGCTGCCCCCCGACGTTGGTGGCCAAGTTCGCCGATGGCGAAGAGGAAGCGCGGCGGCGAGTTGTCACGGGCCACCGCAGCGAAGTCGGCTTCTACCAACATCTCGTCGGCACGCTCCACGTTCAAGCACCCAAATGCTTCTACGCGGCCATCAGCGACGACGGCGCTTCGTTCACCCTTCTCCTGGAGGACCTCGCCCCGAGGGAGCCCGGACGACAAGTAGATGGGTGCACTTTCGCTCAGGCTGCCTCGGCAGTCCGCAACTTGGCACGGCTCCACGCCTCTCGATGGAACGACGGCGCTCTCCTGGACCTCGCGTTCCTGAATCCGATGACCGAGGAGCGGGCCCACTTCCTGGCGGACCTGACCGGGCGCGCCACTTCGCAGTTCGTCGAGAGGTACGCCGACCGGCTCAGCCCCGAGGATGTCACAACCCTGCGCGATGTCGCCGACGTTCTCGCGGCCTGGCAGATGAATCGATCGGGCCCCTTCTCCGTCGTGCACGGGGACTACCGCCTCGACAATCTGATGATCCATCCCGAGAAACAGGACGTGGTGGCAGTCGACTGGCAAACGGCGACCGTCGCCCTGCCGGCGCGTGACCTCGGCTACTTCCTCGGCACCAGCCTGCCGGTCGAGCGGCGACGAGCCGAAGAGGAGCAGCTTCTTTCCTGCTACCACGAGGAGCTGACGGCCGGAGGAGTCGAGGGATACACCACGCAGCGCTGCGCCAGCGACTACCGGCGAGGTCAGCTTCACGGTCCCATGATCACCGTCCTGGGGTCTATGACCTCCGCCCGATCTCGCGCGGCGGCGACCGACGACATGTTCCTGTCCATGGCCCGGCGGTCCTGCGCCGCAGTTCGGGACCACAGGTCGTTCGAGACGCTCTAGGTCTGGAGAGGACCGCCTCGCATCCTCACTCTGTCAGGCGCAGCGGCCGGAGAACCTCGTCGGCAAAACGGCGGATACCGTCGAGGGCCTCGCTCGAGCGGGCCCACGGCCGGACGAGCAGGCGGGTCACGCCAGCTTGGATGTAGGGCCCGACATCTTCGGGCCCGGTGATCTCACCGAAGAAGGTGACCTCCGGAACAACACTGCGGCCGGCCTCTTCCGTCAATTGGCTGATGCGCTTCAGCGACGCCGGCAGATCCTCGAGGTGGTGGTTCATCGGCATCCAGCCAGCCCCCACCGTCGCTACACGGCGAAAGGCCGCAGGCCCGTCACCGCCGATCTGAAGGGGTGGCCCCGGCCGTTGCACCGGCTTCGGCTCGAAGGCGACGGGATCGAAATCAAAAGACTCTCCGTGATGCTCGACCACGTCCTGGTCCCAGAGCAGGCGACAGACCTCGATGGCTTCATCCACCCGGGGCCCGCGCCGGTCGAAGTCCAAGCCCACGGCGTCCCACTCGGCGCGCAACCAGCTCGCACCGATCCCGAGCTCGAGGCGTCCGTCGGACAACACATCGACGGTGGCGGCAGCGCGTGCGGTAACGAAGGGATGACGGAGTCCGATGTTGTAGACGTGCGTACCGAGACGGATCCGCTCGGTCCGTGCCGCCAGATGGCATAGGACGCCCAGCGCATCGAAGATCGGCACAGTCGGTGGTATCGGAGGGTGATCCGACCCATGGTGAGGACTACCTCCAGAGGCGAGAGGGACCACCAGGTGCTCGGGGATCCAGATTGATTCGAAGCCAAGGCGGTCGGCCTCTTCCGCGAACTCCACCCAGAGCCGCGGATTGAGAGAGCCGAGATGAAAGCCGAACTTCACATCCGAAGGATCCTTCAGCATGGCTGCACTGCCACCTCCTCGTGTACGCCGCTGACCCCTCCGCGACGATAGCGGGGCGACGCACACGGGCGAGCATCCTCCTTGCCCGGCGATCCATACTTGATGCGTCGGGACAGCCCCCGGCGGTCATCGAAGGAGATCCACCAGTGTCTCAGGTCAGCACCGCACCGGTTGCGTTCGTGACCGGTGCCAGCCGGGGGATAGGCAAGGCGATTGCCGTGCATCTGGCCCGCTCCGGCTTCGACATTGCCATCGCTGCTCGCACCATGCAGGAAGGCGAGTCACGTGAGCATTCGTCGACGCTCAAGTCCAGCAACACCAAGCCGCTGCCCGGCTCGTTGTCGACGACCGCCGCGCTCGTGGAGAAGGAGGGCCAGCGGGCGCTCCCGGTGTACCTCGATGTGCTGGACCGGGCTTCCCTCGGCTCCGCCGTCACGACCGTCGTCGAACGGTGGGATCGGATAGACGTTCTGGTAAACAACGCTCGATACATCGGCCCCGGGCACATGGATTTGTTCCTGGACACCCCAATAGAGCTGCACGAGAAGCACCTGGAAGCCAACCTGCTGGCGCCGATCATCCTCTGCCGCCTCGTGCTACCGCAGATGCTGGCCCGCGGCGGCGGCCATGTCGTCAACATCACGTCCGGGGCCGGCAATGCCAAGCCCCCCGCGCCGGCGGGTTCCGGCGGTTGGGGGCTCGGGTACGCCATCTCGAAGGGCGGCATGCACCGCCTCGCCGACATCCTGCACGTCGAGCTGGGGGATCGGGGGATCCGGGCGTACAACCTGCATCCAGGCTTCGTCTACACCGAACGGATGGTCGCCGACATGGGCGACTTCGGCTTCGACGCCAGCCAGGGCGCGCCGCCCGATGTCGTCGGTGCGGTCGCGGCGTGGCTGGTGACCACGCCGGAGGGCGGCGCCCTCGCCGGTGCTTGGGTAGAAGCTCAGGAGAAGTGCCGCGAGCTGGGCCTGGTACCCGGCTGGCCGGGTTCCTCCCCCGGCCCTGGACCTGGTAATCACTAGGTGGTGCGCCAATCCTTGAGTGACCTCCGCGTCGTCGAGCTCGGCAGCGGCGTTGCCGCCAGTTGGTGTGGCAAAGCCTTCGCCGACCTCGGCGCGGACGTCGTCAAGCTGGAGCCACCCCAGGGCGACCCCCTACGCTCGGACCGGGGGATGTTCGCCCAGCTGAACACCAACAAACGAAGTGTCGTCGTGGAGGTGTCGCCTGCTGCCGCCACGACCGTGTGGGACCTGCTCGACGGAGTGGACCTCATCGTCGAAGCCCCAGGCCTGGGAGCCCTGCAGGACTGGGGCATCGACCGCAACGAGGTGTTCGCCCGGCAGCCGCTGACGTCGATCGTGGCGATCACCGGCTTCGGGACGACAGGCCCCTACGCCGACTACGCCTGGAGTGATCTCGTCGCGCAGACCTTCGCCGGCTCCCTGCTGCGGGACCGCCGCGGCCCGGTGCGCCTGCCTATGTCGATCGAGGAGTGCGCGGTTGGCCACACCGCGGCCGAGGGAGCCTTGGCCGCCGTCCTCCGGGCCCGGGCTACCGGGACGGGTGCGTTCGTGGACTGCGCCGCCACCGAGGCCCTGGCGGCCAACCCGACCCGTATGTCCCTTCACCTGGGGTGGGAGTACCGCGGGCGTGAGGACGTCCCCGGCCAGATCGCCGACAGCAACGCGACGCTGCTTCCCAATGGCGTCTTCCCCTGCGCCGACGGATGCGTGGCGCTGATGATGACGACGCAGCAACTCGGCGAGATGCTGGCGGTCATCGATGACCCGGAGCTTACGGAGGCATTTTCCAAGCCCGACGTGTTTGCCCGCCCGGATGCCAAGGAAGTCCTCGACGCCGCTCTCTACCCGTGGCTCCTCAGCCACACCCGCGAGGAGGCCACCATCGCCGGCCAGGCGGCGGGATGGCCGGTCGCCCCCGTCCACGCTCCGGGCGAGATGCTGGCGGCTGACCACCTGCACCAGCGCGGCTTTTGGATCCACTCCGTAGACGCCGACGGAGCGCCACTACTTCTTCCGGGCCCTCCCTACCGGCACAGCGAAGGGGGATGGAAGCTGCGGCGCCCCTCCCCTCGGTTGGGGCAATCGGACTCACCGACGGGGACCGCAGGAGATGTCCAGCCCGCAGCGCCCCCCGCCGTGGCCCGTGATCCTGGCGCCGCGCCCCTGCAGGGCCTGCGTGTGCTCGACATCACGACGGTCTGGTCAGGACCCCTGCTGACGCTGCATCTGGCTGATCTCGGCGCCGAGGTGATCCGGGTGGAGAGCCCCTACGTGTTCCCGCCGACCACCCGCGGCCTGTCGCCCCGCCCTGATCCCAACATGCTCCTGTCAGTGCTGGTCGGCGGCTACGCGCCTCCAGCTCCCGGCGCATCCGACCGTGCGTACAACCGACATTCGATGTACAACTCGATCAATCGGGGGAAGCGATCCTGCACCCTCGACGTCCGCCATCCAGAGCAGCGCGAGCTGTTCCTCCAGCTCGTGGCGGCGAGCGACGTGTTCGTCGAGAACCTCAAGATGACCACGTTCCACCAGATGGGGCTGCACGAGACCGAGCTGCTGAAGGTCAATCCCCGGCTGATCCTGCTCCGGCTCCCGCCCGCCGGGCTCGCGGGCGACTGGGCCCACTACACCGGCTTCGGCGGCCAGTTCGACGGCCTGACGAGCCTGGCATCGCTCTGCGGTCATCGCGACACTGAGCTGCTCGAGACACCGACGACCCAGCACATGGACAGCGTCACCGGCCCAGCCGGTGCCTTCGCCGTCCTCGCCGCCCTCCATTATCGGGCGGCGACCGGGCGAGGGCAGGTCATCGAGCTGGCGCAGAGCGAGAACGTCCTGACGCAACTCGGCGACGTCTTCGTCAACCTGCAGCTTGGTGAGGAGCCAGAGCGGTACGGCAACCGGGACAAGCACCGCGCGCCCCAAGGCTTGTATCCCTGCGCCGACCAACGACTGCTAGCCCTGACCGTGACCAGCGACGAAGCATGGCTGGGGTTGGCAGCAGTCCTCGGTCGGCTCGATCTAGCCAAGGACCGCCGTTTCGCCGATGCCGCCGGACGGCAGGCGGCTCATGACGAGCTCGACGAGGTCATCGGGAGTTGGGCCGCGATCGTGACGGCCGCTGAGGGTTTCCACCTCCTCCAGCAGGCCGGGGTGGCGGCTGCGCCTCTGCTCGACGAAAGGTCTTTTGCCTCGGATCCGCAGGTGGTGTCCCGCGATTGGGTTCGCCCTCTCACGACAAGGGACGTCGGCAGCTTCGGCCATCTCGGACAGCCGTTCCGGGGCATCCCACTGGCGTGGGGCCGCGGGGCCCCGGCCCTGGGCGAGGACAACGAGTACGTTTTCAAGCAAGTGCTCGGTCTCGACGATGCCGCCTATGGACGCCTGCTGGCGAGCGGGGTCGCCGGGGAGGACTACCTCGACCGGCATGGAAATCCGTACTGACACAGATGCGCCACCCGCGAGACGGCGGCAGGCAGAGATGCTCCAGCCTTTCCCATAGCCGCTAGCCGCCCGCCTCCGTGGCGGGCGGCTAGCCCTAAACGATCAGGACGGGGAGACTGTCTTGCCCGGGACTACCGTCCCGCACAAAGGCGAAGCCCCGCGGACGAGCTGGAACGCCGTGCCGACATACTTGGTGAAGTACTGGCAGTTGTCGACCTGGTGGCTACGGTTGTTGATATCGATCGGGTGGCTGCCGAGCAGGCCGGCCCCGTCCCAGGCGTGGATCGCAGAGAGCGCAGCGGTGAACGACGCTTGCGTCGGGTTGGCGCCGGCGGCCTTCAGCCCTTGGACGATCATGACCACCGACAGGTAGGCGTTGTACTCGGCGAAGGTCGGATCGCCCTGCACCCCTACGCTACGCAGCGCGGTGACGAACTGCCGAGTGGCGGGGGTGTTCATCTCCACCGGCTCGTAGGCCAAGCTGAAGTAGACGTTCTGGGCCACCTGGGCGGCGGCGGGGCCGGCCTGGGCCAGATCGCCTCCGTAACCGTCAGCGAATACGGGGACCTTCAGGTTGACCCCGGCCTGCCTGAGGGCGGTGACGAGGGCGAAGGCGGTGTTGGGGTCGGTCGTCGCCGTGAACCCGTTGATGCCGGCGGCCTTCATCGCTAGAGCTACAGGAGCCACGTTGGTGCTGCCGAACGGAAATGCACCGTTGATGTAAGGGGTCTGGAGACCGGCCACCTGAGCTGACACTGCAGCGCCCTTCGCCGCCTCGGAGGAGGAGGGAGAGATGCTGTACCCCAGCACTCCGACCCGCGTGGCGCCCTCCAGCTTGAAGAACTGGCCGTACACGGTGCTGACGAGGTTCGTGTATATGACACCGGTGACCGAGAACATGTTCTGCGAAGTGGCCCACTCGTTGGCATCCTCGTCCACTCCGACGACAGGGATGTTGTTCTGGGTGAAGTAGGGAGCAGCTCCGAAGGTGAGGGACGAGTTGGCGATCACCGCAAAGACGTGGTCCTGCTCGACCAGCGACTTGCCCGCCGTCAACGCTTGTGCCGGTGATGTCTGGGTATCGCCGGTATCCAGTGTGAAGTTGTAGCCCTGGCTCTTGGCCCAGGCGATTCCCGCCTGCGCGCCCTGGACGCTGGACTTGTTGCCCGACGCAGCCGGCCCGGTCAGATCCGTGAGCAGCCCCAGGGTATAGCTCTTGGCTCCCCCTCCCCCGCTGGTGGTGGTGGGGCTGGAGGTGTGGCTGGACGAGCCACACCCCGCCGCTACCAGGACGGTGGCGGCGGTCGCGACCAGGACCTTCCTCCCAGAGCGCGAGATCACCGGTTTGGCGTGAAGCATCCTCATATTGATTTCCCCTGTTTGGTTGATGGTTTGACTGTGGTGAGGATGCCACGCCCGCTACGGGCGAGACGGGCACCTTCGGGACGAGGCCCCCTCACCCTCGACGCCCGAGCCAGGCCTGCACCTTCTACTACACCGTCATCAAAGCCACAATCGAAGCACACCTGCCACCCGTCCGGACCCGCAAAGATCCGCAAAGATCCGCACCCCCCGTTCGAAAAACATGGACGCAGCCCGTCAGCTGAAGCGCTCGATTGCGAGGTCACAGAACGCTCGGGCTGCCGGCGTGGGCTCCTGACGCGCTCTGGTGACCAGGGAGAAGTAGTTGGACGGGTGGTCGACGATCTGCAATGCGAGGGCTCCGCGCCCCGTCACCGGAGCGGCGCTGGACGCGAAGGTCACCGTGCAACCGACACCGGCACGGACCAACTCGAGCACCATCTCGTTGGTGGCCGCCTCGGCGACCACCTCCGGCTTCACATTGTGCCTGCGGAACAACTCGTCGAATCCGCTGCGCATCGTGGAGGTCGCCAGCGGCGCGACCATCCGCTCGCCGCGGAGGTCGCTTATGTGGACCTGACGCCGGCCGGCCAACCGGTGACCTTGGGGGACGACGACGGCGCTGGGGTCCCCCGACACCCGGACGGCGTCGAGGTCGTCGGGCACGGTGGGCGCCCAAGTGAAGCCCACCTCACATGCACCGCTGCGTACCATTTCGACCACGCCGTCGGTACCTTCGGGCGGGAACACCCTCACCACCACGTTCGGGTAGCGGCGAGAGAAATCACCGATCAGATCGGCGAGTGCGACGGAGAACCCCAGGACCGCGGCGACACTCACCCGCCCCGCCACCAACCCGCGTATGGCGTCCACACTCCCTCGCGCCACCTCGGCCTCGTGCAGGGCGCGCCTGGCGGCAGCCACGAAGGCCTCGCCGGCGTCGGTGAGCGCCATGCCCCTTGGTAGCCGATGGAACAGGTCGACCCCCAGCTCGGTCTCGAGGGTGAGCAGGGTGTGGGAGACAGCCGAGCTGGAGTGGTGCAAGGACACGGCCGCGCGCGTCACGCTCCCCTGCTCGGCTACAGCTACGACAACACGCAACGCCCGGAGGTCCACGGGATCGGGAGGCTAACCCAGCGCTACGCCCGGGACCGCACAGCCCGCGAGCTACTGGAACGCGTGGGCTGGACGCCCGAGGGCGATCGTCTCGGGCGGGATCTCCACCAAGGTGGGGGGAGGCGCGGGCTCGAACGCCGGATCGATCCCGAACAGCCGTCGGGCGTTCTCGTCGACGAGCTTGCGGGCGACCGCCCGATCGAGGTCGGGGCGCTCCAGCACGACATGCATGCCATCAGGGTCGGAACCAACGTCCATGTGCCCGTAATCGGTGCCGTAGACAAGACGGTCGGGTCCGATCAGGTCGATGATGCCCACCAAGTCGTCGTCCATCTGAGCGGCGATGTACATGTGCTTGCCCCCCAGCGCTTCGATAGCGCTCGCCCGCCAGTCGGTGAAGCTGCGAAACGCGCCGGTGAAGTCCGAACGGTACGACTCTTGCAAGACGAACGGCAGCCAGCTCGACCCGGCCTCCATGAAGGACCACCGAAGTGCGGGGAAGCGGTCGGGGAGGCCGGCTTTCAAGATGGCGTAAAAGGCGCTGGGTACCAGCATCAGCCCGGAGTGGAGCAGCTGACCGGGCTGCCGTCGTGAGACGCTCAGATCGCCCCCTACGTGAACCGAGATGGGAAGGTCGAGGTCCTGCGCCTTCTCGTAGAGCGGGAACATCGTGGGATCCGACAGGCTCATACCGTGGTTGTGCCCGAGGAGGTACACCGACGCCGCCCCGTGCTCCTTGGCGTACACGAGCTCCGCCAAGGCCCGAGGCATGGTCCGGACAGGGACCATGGCCGCCCACCGCAGCCGGCCGCGACTCTCGGCGGTGCGCTCTGCCACCCACCGGTTATAGCTGCGGTGCATCGCCGCTTCGATTGCAGGGCTGGTTATCTGGTACAAGAGCGACCACGTGGGGAACATCACATGGACGTCGACGCCGAACTGATCCATCCGCCGGATGCGGCCGCTGATGTCCACCAGGTCGCAGCCGGGGAACACCGCATCCCGCCACTGACGCATCATCGGGCCCGGCCACTGCATGAAGTGGTCCTCTACCGTCCATTGGTCACCACTCACCAGCGGGCGCAGATGAGCTTCCCCCGGATCGAAATAGTCCCATGTCTCGTTGGACTCGATGACATGGGTGTCGCAGTCTATGTAGCCCACAAGGCCCCCCGCGGATCGACTCGAACCAGTGTACGCCACCGGGCAAATGGCGGGGCCGAGTAGTCTCGACTCGAGCCACCTGCCGCTCGCAGGGGGGAGGACGCGCTTTGCAGCCGACATCCGCAGACCCCACCGGACCGGTGACACCCGACGACAGACCAGCGGTCGGGGTCGGCATGTTGGACGGGGCCACATGCGCCGACCCGCGTGACATGTACACCTCCTTGCGAACCGACTGCCCGGTCATGCGGGTTGACAACCAAGTTGTAGTGAGCCGGAGCAAGGAGATCGAGGAAGTACTCCGCGACCCGGCCCGATTCTCGTCGGCCATGGAGGCCGCTCCACTCGGCAACGTCCGGCCGCTGATCCCGCTGCAGATCGACCCTCCTATGCATGTGCGCTACCGACGGATCCTCGATCCGCTGTTCGCACCCAAAAGAGTCGAGCGCCTCGAAGCCCAGATCGACCAATCAGTCTCCCGGCTCGTGTCGAGCTTCGCGGCTGTGGGCCATGCGGACCTGGTGCCAGAGTTCACCGTTCCGTTTCCCTCTGAGGTCTTCCTGGCGCTCCTAGGGCTGCCGATCGCCGAGCTACCGACCTTCCTGGCCATGAAGGACGGCATCATCCGTCCGCCTGGGACCACGATCGGCGAGCTCAGCCGGGCTAGAAGCGCCACGAGCCAGCAGATATACGACTACTTCGAGAAGGTGATCTCCGAGAGGCAGCGAGCACCGCGCGACGACCTGATAAGCCAATTCCTCTCAGCGGAGATCGACGGCTCCCGCCTCGGCCACGACGAGATTTGCGACATCTGCTACCTCTTCCTGATCGCCGGGCTCGACACGGTGAGCGCCACGCTCGAGTGCATGTTCGCCTACCTCGCTCGCCACCCTGAGCAGCGTCGCCTCATGTCGAGCGAGCCTGACATCATCGCAAGTGCAGTAGAGGAGCTCCTGCGCTGGGAGACCCCCGTGATGGGCGTGGCCCGTGTGGCCACTCGAGACACCGAGCTGGGAGGCGAGCCGGTCCATGCCGGCGACCAGGTCTCGCTCCTCCTCGGAGCGGCCAACATCGAGCCGAGCGCGGAGGGCGCTATGGGCGAAGTGGACTTCCGAAGGACCCGCAACCGGCACATAGCGTTCGGGGGAGGCGTCCACCGTTGCCTCGGCTCCCATCTGGCTCGTGTCGAGCTACGAGTAGCGATGCGGCGTTTCCATGAGCTCATACCCGACTACGAACTTGCCCCTGGGGCAGAGCTGTCCTACTCGGCCGGCATACGGTCGATAGCGTCGCTCCCGATCGTGTTCACCCCGAAGACCGATTAGCCAGACGCTTTTCGGACCGCTACTGCGCAAACTTTCAACTCCGGCATCCGGCTGATCGGGTCCAGCGCGGCGAGAGTCAGGATGTTGGCGGCCCTGGCGCCACCCCAATGGAAGGGCGCGAAGATCGTGTCCGGTCGAATGTCCTCGCTAAGGGCGACCTTGAAGTCCACCTCACCGCGCCTGCTCGTGACGTTGACCATCTCGCCTGCGCTGACACCGATCGCCCCGGCCAGGTGCGGGTGCATCTGGACTATGGGCTCGGGCTGCGCTTCGACGAGGCGGCGCACCCGCCGGGTCTGGTTGCCGGAGTTGTAGTGCTCCCGATAGCGCCCGGTCGTAAAGTGCACGGGGTAGTCGGAGTCGGGCACCTCTGCCGCCGGGCGATACGACACGGCGGCAAACCGGGCCAGCCCGTCGGGATGGGAGAAGCGCTCGGCGAACAGCCTCGGCGTGCCGGGATGGTCGCCGGACGGACACGGCCAGAACAATCCCTGCGACTCGTCGAGCCGCCGGTAGTCGATGCCGGCATAGTCGGCCCGGCCGCCGGCGCTGCATGCCCGAAGCTCGTCGAACACCTCTTCAGGGCCTGCGAAGTCGAATCGGTCCGCCGCGCCCAGCTTCCCCGCCAATGCACAGAGCACTTCGATATCCGACCAGACGCCCTCGGGGGGAGCCACGGCCCGGCGTCGACGCAGGACCCGACCTTCCAGGTTGGTGGTAGTGCCGTCCTCCTCAGCCCATTGAGTTACGGGCAGCACGAAGTGGGCGAGGGAGGTGGTGTCATTCGGGAAGGCATCGAGGACCGCCAGGCAGTCGAGTGCTGCGAGCCGGTCGCGGACCTGACGGCGATCGGGCGACGCCACTACAAGGTCGGAACCCGCAACGAGGAGGCCTCGCACGCCATTGTCGGCGCCGATGCTCGCCAGCATCTCCACGGCGCTGAGACCGGCACCTGGCAGCTCGGTCTCGTCCAGCCCCCACACCGCGGAGACCGCGGCCCTGTCCGAGGCGGAGAGGATCGACCGGTAGCCCGGCAGTTGATCTGCCTTCTGGCCTTGCTCCCGGCCGCCCTGGCCGTTGCCCTGGCCGGTAAGGCAGCCGTAGCCGCTCGCCGGCTCCCCGACCATGCCGAGGGCGAGCATGAGATTGATCAGGGCCGTGACCGTGTCGACGCCCTTCGACTGCTGCTCTGGACCTCGCCCGCTCAGCAAAATGGCCGACGTGGCCTCGCCCATGAGGTGAGTGGCATCCCGCAGGTCGGCTTCGCAGATCCCGGTCACCGCTTCGACTCGGGCCGGGTCCCATCCCCCAATCGATGCGACAACCGCATCCCACCCGGTGGTGCGCCGATGGATGTAAGCGTCGTCTACGAGGTTGTCGGCGACAGCCAAGCGGAGCATTCCGAGGGCCAGCGCCAAGTCAGTGCCGGGCACGGGCTGGAGATGGAGATCGGCCAGTTGCGCCGTAGCGGATCGACGCGGATCGACAACGACGAGCGCCCCGCCTGTGGATCGTTGCCTGTCGAACCACTGGGTCAGGGGTGGCATCGTGTCGGCCGGGTTGGATCCCCAGAGCACCAGCACATCGGTCTCGGCGATGTCCGCCACTGGGAACGGCAGTCCTCTGTCCATGCCGAAGGCGCGGTTCTGGCCCGCCGCAGCCGATGACATGCAGTAGCGGCCGTTGTAATCGATGTTGGCGGTCCTCAGCGCCACACGAGCGAACTTGCCGAGCAGATAGGCCTTCTCGTTGGTGAGCGCCCCGCTGCCGAACACGGCGACACTGTCCGCTCCGTGTTGATCCTGGATTCGCTGCAAACGGACCGCCAGCTCGTCGAGCGCAGCGTCCCAGCTGGCCCGGCGAAGCTCTCCGCGGGCGTTGCGCACGAGGGGGACCACGAGGCGGTCGGGGTGGGAGAGCAGCTCGATCGCAGTCCAGCCCTTGATGCACATGCGTCCCTCGTTGACAGGGAAGGCGGTGTCGGCGGCCGTCACCAGCCCTGGACCGCTGCCGTCCCGATCCGCCACGTCGGTCAGGCGCATGCCGCATTGCAGGGCGCAGTAGGGGCAATGCGTAGCCGTGATCCGGGACGCCGGCGGCGCGTGGGCGTCGGTGACCGCGAGGACCTCCACCGTCGAGCCCCACACCCGCACCGGCCACACGCGCACCCCCGGCGATTCGTTGTCCAAGCAACGGCCGCTGGCCAGATCGAACCGGTGCTTGAGCATCGGCGACGCGACGTAGTCGGCTTCATCGGTGGCGCCGACGATGCCTCGGGCGAGGACATTGGCGCCCGCTACCGGGTCGTGGTTGTCGATGGCGCGCAGCCGGGATGCCGGTTCCCCTCCGCGGCCCGGCAAGAGGAAGACCGCAACCTGCTCGTCGCCGATCAAGGCCGCGACCCCCCGACCCGGTTCGAGGTCGCGGAGCGAGCATGCGCGCACCCAGCGGCGGGATGTCACCGCCGTCCCGCCACCAGCTCGACGCGCTCCCACTCGTGTGCCGGACGAGGCTGCGAACGCTCCTCCACCATCACGATGTCGGGGTCGGGCGCGTCGGAGTTGACGAAGGTCCGAAAGCGCCTCAGCCGCAAGGGGTCTTCGAGGGTCTCGGTCCACTCGCAGCGGTACGTGTCCACGTGCCTGTCCATATCGGACTCCAGCTCGGCCCCGACACCGAGGACGTCCTCCACCACGACCCGGCGCAGGTGGTCGATGCCGCCTTCCATGGCGTCGAGCCATCCGGAGGTGCGTTGGAGGCGGCCGGCTGTGCGCACATAGAACATCAAGAACCGGTCTACGTATCGCACGAGTGTCTCGGTATCCAGGTCTTCCGCGAGGAGGTCGGCGTGGCGGGGGCGCGTGCCGCCATTGCCGCACACGTACAGGTTCCAGCCCCGTTCGGTCGCGATCACCCCCACGTCTTTGCTCTGGGCCTCGGCACACTCCCGAGCACAGCCCGAGACGGCCATCTTTACCTTGTGGGGGCTGCGCAGGCCGCGGTAGCGCAGCTCCAGCTGGATGGCCATGGCCGTCGAATCCTGCACGCCGTAGCGGCACCAGCTCGTCCCGACGCACGACTTGACGGTGCGCACCGCCTTGCCGTATGCGTGTCCCGACTCGAAGCCAGCATCGACCAGCCGGGCCCAGATGGCTGGCAGCGCGTCGATGCGAGCGCCGAGCAGATCGATGCGTTGACCTCCGGTGAGCTTCACGTAAAGGCCGTGATCACGAGCGACCTCACCCAGAATGATCAGCTTCTCCGGGGTTATCTCGCCACCAGGCACGCGAGGCACCACCGAGTAGGTGCCGTCGCGCTGCAGGTTGGCGAGGAAATGATCGTTGCTGTCCTGGATGCCGGCGCCCTCGCCATCGAGGATGTGCCCGGTGGCGAGCGAGGCGAAGATCGACGCAGCCGTCGGCTTGCACACCTCACAGCCCCCCCCGGTGCCCCAGTGGGCGATGAGCTCGGAGAAACTCCCGATCCTTCCCACCCGCGCCAGCTCGAACAGCTCCCGGCGAGACTGGGGGAAGTGCTCACAGAGGCGGTCCGACATCGCGATGCCGTGGTCGGCCAGCTCCGAGCGGATCAAGTCGGCTAGCTGAGGCACGCACCCCCCGCAGCCTGTGCCCGCCCGGGTGACAGCCTTGATCGAGGCCACGTCAGCGTTGCCGGAGGCGGCCACACATCCCGTGATGGCATCGCTGATGGTGCCCTTGGCGACGTTCTCGCACGAGCAGATGGTGGCGGTATCGGCCAGGACTAGCGGACCAGCTGCTGCGCCGGCCGGCCCAGAAGCGGGGCCGATCAGCAAGGCGGGAACGTCAGGCGTGCGAGCGTCACCAGCCGCCATGGCGACCATGGCCTCGAACCCCGATGCATCCCCTACGAGGACGCCGCCTGTGATTCGCCCCTCTTGGTCCACCACGAGCCGCTTGTGCACCATGGCCACCTGATCGGTGAAAACGATGGTTGCGGCGCCGGCCTCCGCGGCGTGCGCGTCACCGAAGCTGGCGACATCGACGCCGAGCAACTTCAGCTTGGTCGGTGTGTCGCCGCCGCGAAAAGCGCCCTCTTGCCCTGTCAGGGTGTCCGCAACCACCCTGGCCATTTGGTACCCGGGAGCCACCAAACCGTGGGTACGACCCGCTGCCAGAGCGCATTCGCCGATGGCGAAGATCTCGGGGTCGCTGGTACGGCACTGGTCGTCGACGACGACACCCCCGCGTTCACCGACCTCGAGGCCGCTGGAGCGGGCCAGATCGTCGCGAGGGCGGATCCCGGCGGCGAAGACGACCATCTCGGTCGCAAGGTGTCCGAGCGGCAGACCATCGCCGGCAGCGACCAGATCAACCCCTTCAACCGCCCCGTCTCCGCCGCTGCTGACAGAAGCGATGCGGGTGGAGGTGTGCACCGCGACGCCGAGGTCCTCGATCCGACGACGGAGCAGTGCGCCTCCGATGTCGTCGACCTGGGCGGGCATGAGCCGCGGCGCCACCTCGACGACGTCGATCGCCAGCCCGCACAATCGCAGGGCGTTGGCTGCCTCTAGTCCAAGCAGGCCGCCGCCCACAACGACGCCGCGGGCCCTTCCTGCGGCCCACGCCCGGATGGCGCCTACGTCGTCGACGGTGCGGTAGACGAAGCACCCGGGCAGGTCCCGTCCAGGTATCGGAGGCACGAAGGGCACGGATCCAGTGGCCAGTACCGCGGTGTCGTAGGTCAGTCGGAGGCCCGACACCGTCTCCGCTACATGGCTGGCACGATCGAGGACCGCGACCCGGTCTGCGCAGAGGACGGTCACCGCCGGATCGGCGGCTACCTCCGGGGAAGTGAGGCAAAGGTCTTCCACGCGCCCATCCTCGAAAAGGCTGGAGAGGTGGACCCGGTCGTAGGCGCCCTGTGGTTCCTCGCCGACGATCACGACATCCCAGCAAGCCGTCCCTCCACGCCGGACCAGGTATTCGACCAGCTTGTTGGCGACCATCCCATGGCCGACGACCAGCAGCGCCGGTCGACCGGTCATGCCGGCACCGGCGAGGTGGCGATGACCGCGGCCGGACGTCGGAGGTACACGACCCAGGTCACGGTGGCGAACACGACGTAGGAGACGAGGAAGGCCCAGAGGGCGGGTGCCGACCACGCCGAGTGAGACGAAGCGATCACCGCCCTCTGGGCGGGAGTCTTCGCTGCTGCCTCCAGGGCGGAGACGTGCAGGCTGGCCTGGCGGATCACCACCTGGATGAGGACCCCACCGAGCGCGCCGATCGCACCGGCGATCCCGATGACCGCCGCGGCCCGCCTTTTGTGCTCGATGGCTGCGCCCTCCTCGGCTGGGCTCCTATCGCCCCCTCCTCGGGCAGCGTCGGCGAAGACGGCCGGGATCATCTTGTAGATCGAGCCGTTTCCGATCCCGGCAAGGACGAAGACCACCTGGAACGATGCAAAGAACAGGGCGAAGTCATGGTGGTCGACGCCGCGGAGCGCAGCCGCCGTGAAGCCGGCCATGCCGGCAAACGCTCCCAATGTGACGGGAGCGCCCCCGACTCGGTCGGCGAGCCAGCCGCCCACCGGGCGGGAGAGCGATCCGAAAAAGGCCCCGGTGAAGCCGAGGCCGGCGAGATACGTAGCGATGAAGGGATGGCCGGCAAGGAAGGTCGGGAAGCTGTTCTTGATGACCAGGGGCAACGCGAAGGAGAAGCCGATGAAGGAGCCGAAGGTACCGATGTACAGGAACGACAGCACCCAGGTGTGACCGTGTCGCAGAGCTGCCCGATAAGCGGAGGTGTCAGCCTTGGCTTGGGTGAGGCTGTCCATATAGCGCCAGGCGGCGAACGAGGCCAGGAGAATGAACGGGATCCAGAGGAGGCCGGCATAGACCAGGTGCACGTGATGCTTGGGTAGCTTCACCGCAGCGGCTGGGATCCCGATGATGACTACGAGCGGGACGACGAGCTGGGCGGTAGCCACACCGAGATTGCCCCCGGCGGCGTTCAAGCCCAGCGCCCACCCCTTTCTGCGATCTGGATAGAAGAAGGAGATGTTGGCCATCGACGATGCGAAGTTGCCACCGCCCACGCCAGCCGACGCCGCGCAGAGGGCCAGGACCCACATCTGAGTGGCATGGCCCTGGTGTGCCAGCCAGTGGCTGGGCACCAGAGCTGCCAGCAGGAGGGCGGGCACGAGCAGGAGGGCAGCGCTGAAGGTCGTCCAGGCCCGGCCCCCGAACCGGGGCACCGCGAAGGTGTACGGGATCCGCAGCAGCGCGCCGATCAGGTTGGGGAGCAGAGTGAGCACGAACTGGTCCGAGACCGACAGCACGATCCCGACGTCGGCCAGGTTGAGCACCACGACGGTCCACACCACCCAGATGGCGAAGCCGATGTGCTCTGCGAACATCGAGAGTCCCAGGTTCCTCCGGGCTGTGCGGTGGCCGACGCCCTCCCAGAACTCGGGATCGTCGGGACGCCAGTCCTCGATCCATCGGCCTCGAGTCGGCGCTGTAGCGGAAGTCATGCCTCCAGTAACGGCCATGGAGGTTTCGTCCATGGGGCAGTCGACCGAACGGCGCGTGACGAACAACCCTCGGGGGCTGACGGGCCGGTGTGAGGTCTGCGAAACACCGCCGAAACGGACAGGGCCGCACCACATGGTCAGCGGATCCGGCGCGCCTCGGCTGCGCTCCCCCGCTGGCGGCCGACGCCGGCCGGTTCGCCCCTAGCTTGAGCTAGCCGGAGGCCTGCTCGACGAACACCTCGTCATCTTCGGAGGTGAAGGTGACTATGCGCCCCTCGAACCAGACCTTCCGTCCCTCGCGATGGGTCACCAGGCCGTAGTCGATGGTGTCATCGCCGTGCTGTAGATCCGCTATCCGCCGGCGTACTACCTGGGTTCCCTTCGGCATCGACCTACACGCTATGCGCTGCAAGCAGTGGCCTGTCGGGCCGCATCAAGCCAGCCGGCGATCACCGCCCGTGTGCTTGAATCGAAGGGTCATGAACACCCGTTCGGGCCTGGTCCGGATGGTGGTTTCCAGTCGTCCAATGGCCTCGTCGACACGGGCTGGAAGATGCTCCAGGTCGATGTCATCGCTCACTTCGAGGACCGCGCGCATCTCCACCGACGGATAAGTTCCGAACAGCCCTACCGTCGCCTTTTGCACCTCTGGGATCGATTGCAGGTCGGCCTCGATGCCGCGGCTGAGCGCAGGCGCTCGCAGCGTCGTCTCCCCCTGGGTTCCGTCCAGACGCTCGAAGGTCACCGTGGGGATCCGGCGTAGCGTATCGTCCCCTCGAAGCCGGGAGACGACCAGGTACACGCCGAGCAGGAGCGCTGCCAAACCGATGGCCACCACCACCGCGAAGGACTTCCAGCCGCCCTCGTTCCACCACCGGATGACCGTGCCGTCGAACACGCTGCGTCCCGAGCGAGCGGAGCCGAAAACACCGGCTCCCAAACAGACCGAGAGACCCCCCCCAACGGCCAGGAGTAGCCCGAATGCCGCCAGCAGGCGACGATTGCGCCCATCGTTCATCGCTTGCTCATCTCAGGTCTTGGGTGCGCCGGTCGCTTTGACACGCACTCGCGACTCAGCTGGTGCGTGCAGCTCCTCGAGCTGCGCTCGACCCGCCTGTTCGAGCGACGGGACGCTGGATGCCGCGGCCCGAGCCTTGACATGCAGGGACCATGTCCGTCGACCGGGCCGCAGGCGCGCCTTGATCGGGGATGTGGGCGCCTCGGGCGCCAGACGCCGGGACACGTGGGCCTCAGCGGAGCGGCGACCCACCTGCCACTCGCCAGGACCGGCGGTCTCGTAGGGCAACGTCCTCGGCCGACGGGGTTTCAGCTCCACGGCCAACAGGAGGAGCCCGATGATCCCCACCCCGGTGCTGATTGCGATCACCCTCGGCTCTGACCACGGCGTCGTCTCAAAGGAGTGAAGCCACGAGTCTCCCGGGATCCACACGAACCCCGAGTTGGTCCAGGTCCAGATACCCTCGAGGACCACGAGGGCCCCGCCCGCAACGAGTGCCACCCCGACGACGAAGGCCATGAGCCGGTTGGCCAGGCGACTCACCATCGCCGCAACGCTCCAGGCAGGGCGGCGACATCCAAGTCGTCGACGTGGACTTTCAATGGACGTCCGTCGCCGGCTCCGTCCAGTGCTCGACGTCCGGCTACGTGGACGGCTTCGACGAGACCAGCCAAAGGCAGGCGTTCCGCAACGATGTGAACTTCGACGTTGTCCTCGCCGAGCGACACACCGAGGACGCGCCCGCCGGCATGCTGCGTGGCGATCTCGACGCCGCTGCCTCCCGAGCGTCGGACACCTGGCACGGCGTCGACTGCATCAGCCACCGCTGACGCCAACTGCCCCCGGCGGCCCAGGAGAATCGGGGCGCTCCCACGGTCCGGCGGGTCAGATGCAGCGGGAGCGCCAGACGGCTCTAGCGGGCTCACTCGACGCGCGAGCCCTGGCTGTCGTCGTCGTCGGAGCCTACGTAAAGGTCCTCCACACTGACGTTCACCTCCACAACCTCGAGGCCGGTCATAGCTTCAATTCGCTCGATGACGTTCTCACGGATGGCGTTGGCCGTCTCGACGATGCTCTGCCCGTAATACGCCACAATATCGATGTCCACCGCCGTCTGGCGCTCTCCCACCTCGACCGACACCCCCTGGGTCGTGGCCGGTGCCCCAGCTCCGGGCAGCTTGGTGCGCAGGGCGCCGAGGGTTCGGGTCAGGCTCTTACCCATACCCTGCACGCCGGGGATCTCTTGCGTCGCCATCCCTGCGATCTTGGCCACCACCGACGACGCGATCGTGGTCACGCCCCGGTCCGTCTGGAGGGCTGCCCCGCCATGACCCGGACGCTCTAGCGAGGAGGAGCGAGCCGGGGCCGCGGGCTGCGCCGAGCCGCCCTGGGTCGAAGCAGATGTGGGGGCGGAGGTTTCGGACAAGGCGATCACCTTTCGAGGGGGTAAGACTTGCTGGGAAGGTCGCCGCTCGGGGCGGCGAACGGCGGCTCAGGGCTTGGGAGACGCCTTCGACCGAAACCGTTCGGATAGCTCGCCCAAGTCGATGTCACCTTCGAGCACCTGGACGATCCCCAAACCGATCAGGCCGGCGGCGACGCCGGCGAGCACCACCCAGCCCGTGTCGTAGGCGACCCAGACCAACAGCAGGCCGATCAAGAACGCGTACTGCTTTCGGGACACGTGTTGCCTCCTGTGGCGAGCCGCACGAGGTATACCCAACTTCCGGCGAGCGGTATCCTCCACGGTCGAGACTGCCCTGAAAGGAGCACCGTGTCGAGCTACGCACGTGCCGAACGCCAAGCGCTGGTCGACTTGTTCCTCGAAGTAGGTCCAGACGCCCCCACTCTCTGCGAAGGCTGGTCGACCCGGGATCTTGCCGCCCACCTCGTCGTCCGAGAGCGACGTCCCGACGCTGGCGCGGGAATCGTCATCGGAGCCCTAGCCGGTCACACGAGGAGCGTCCAAAACGCCAGGCGCGACGGTTCCACGTGGCCCCAGCTCGTCGAGGCTGTCCGGACGGGGCCCCCTTTCCCGTTGCGTTGGAACGTCGTAGACGAGCAGATCAACGCCGTCGAATACTTCGTGCATCACGAGGACGTTCGTCGAGCCGTACCGGGATGGGCACCGCGGCCGCTCGATCCGAAGTTCGAGCGCGCCATCTGGTCGAGGGTCAAGCTCATGGCGCGAACCTTGCGGAGCAAATCGCCAGTCGGCGTGACCCTGCGAGCCCCGGATGCCGGTGAGATAGTGGCGAAGCCGGGCCAACCCCATGTGACGGTGACGGGTGCCCCCGGGGAGCTGCTGCTGTTTGTCTTCGGTCGCCAGGAGGCAGCCCGCGTGGAGATCGCCGGCGAGCCCGAGGCCGCGGCCCAGTTGCGGGCCGCGAAGCTCGGTCTGTAAGGGAGAGTTGCCCCACATCTCGGAGCAGGCGCAGCTCGCTCGTCCTGGTTATCGGGTCGGTCGGTGATCTTCAAGCCGTCGCGGCTGATGCCGGCGCCGAGAGGAAACCGGTGATCCCATCGATCAGCACACCGGCGAACAGGTCGAAATGCTGTGGAGAGCAAACAGGTGCTCACGTGTGCGACTCCTGCCATTGGACGGCGACATTACGGAGCACCTCGGCCCTCGCCTTGGTGGCATAGGCGCTGAACTGCAGGATTACCTCCTCCATCTCGGCATAGGCCAGGTCGCCCGAGCCGAGCGCCGAGGTCACGTGCGACCAGATTGGGTTCTTCGCGTCTGATACGCCGACGCAGGCGATAGTGATAAGGCGGCGCTCGCGGCGGGTCAATCCCGGGCGCAGCCAGAGATGGCCGAACACGAAGCTAAGGATCCCGGAGTAGAAGTAGGGCGAGTCTTGGGAAGGCGCCGGGACGAGGTTGATCTCTTCGAAGGACCGGACGCCGCCGGCGACGCGTCGAGCTGGGTCGGCGGGGCCCAAGTCCTCGACGCCGAGCTGCGGGAAGGCGGGAGCCGCCTCGCCTTGCTCGTCATGGATGCGTTGCCACTGCGCTCGCACGCACCCTTCGAGCTGAGATGCTCTCGGCCAGCCGCAGTACACGGCGAAATGGAGGGTGAGCTCGTTGAGTTGCCCGATTGTGAGGTCGCCGCTTTTCAGCGCCGCATAGACCTGGGCGTCCATCGCGTCGACGTCGACGTCTGCGCTGGTGCAGGCCAACGTTACGAAGCGTCGGTCGCGGATGCTGAGGCCATCCCGACCCCAGACGGTGCCGAACCGGTATTGCCGCTCGGCTGCGTCGGAGGGAGTCTCCTCCGCGGGAGGATCGGCCATCATCACGCTCCGGTACATCTCGTCAGCATTCATTGCGGTCCTCTCGCGGAGTCGGTGCATGCCCCACGCGGGCATGAGCGCCATCAAGCCACTCAGCTTAGTCTTGACGTCACTTGACTTCATCGGCGCCGGTATGGTTCTGTGGGACGATCGCTGCCGTCCCCGCGTTGGTCTCAGTCCCTCGATCAAGGAGATAGTCGGTGCCGATCGCCAATGATGTCGACGTCTACTACGACCCTTACGACGTCGGCATCAATGCCGACCCATACCCCACCTATGACCTCCTCCGGGAGCAGGCGCCGGTCTACTACAACAACACATACGGGTTCTGGGCTCTGTCTCGCCACGAGGACGTCCAGAAGGCTCTCGTCAACTGGCAGACGTTCTCCAATACTCGCAGCGATATCCTCGATATCATTAAGGCCGGCGTAGAACTGCCCCCGGGCGTGATCCTCTTCGAGGATCCACCGGTTCATACCATGCACCGAGGCCTCATGTCGAGGGTCTTCACCCCCAAGCGCATGGCCCAACTTGAGGACCAGGTCCGCCAGTTCTGCGTCGGATGCCTTGACCCGCTCGTGGGTTCGAAGGGATTCGACATCGTGGCCGAGCTGGGAACCGTCATGCCCATGCGGGTCATCGGCATGCTGCTCGGCATCCCGGAACAGGACCAGATCGCAGTACGCGACAAGACAGACGCGAACCTGCGCACCGAGCCGGGGAAGCCGATGGCGGTCAAAGAGGCAGAAGTGGCCAATGGAGACATGTTCTCCGACTACGTCCAGTGGCGGGCCGAGCATCCCTCAGACGACCTGATGACCCAGCTCCTCAATGCCGAGTTCGAGGACGAGCAGGGGGTCACCCGCAAGCTCTCCCGCCAGGAAGTCCTCACCTATACCGCTGTCATCGCCGGTGCGGGCAACGAAACCACCGGCCGGCTGATCGGCTGGTTGGCCAAGGTCCTGGCGGAGCATCCCGAACAGAGGAGCTCGGTCTGCAAGGACCGGTCGCTCGTGCCGAAGGTCATCGACGAGACATTGCGTTTCGAGCCGACTGGCCACGCGACAGCCCGCTACACGTCCCGGGACACAGAGTACTACGGCACCACGGTGCCAGCCGGTAGCCCGATACTGCTCCTCATGGCCGCGGCCAACCGCGATCCCCGCCGCTATGAGAACCCGGACCGGTACGACATCCGCCGCCAGGACATCCAGCACCTGACGTTCGGCTACGGCCTCCACTTCTGCCTCGGCGCCAACCTGGCTCGCCTGGAGGGCCGGGTCGCGCTCGAAGAAATACTCGACCGCTGGCCTGAATGGGATATCGACTACGACAACACCATGCTCGCCCCCACCTCGACGGTCCGCGGCTGGGAACGGATGCCCCTCATCCTGGGATGACGAGGCCCCGGTGAGGTGGCATGACGGGCGGGCACGAGGAGGTACGGCTAGCGGCGACGGTGCGCAGCGCCGATCTCGGTCAACTCATCCCATACCGATCCAGGCACTGCGAAATCACCGAGAGCCCTGATCTCCCCGAGATGCTCGTCGATATCTTCCGCCGACGCTGCCCTCAGCGTGGCGGCGGCGGCATTCGCTTCGACGTTCGACCTTGGGACTTCTTCGGCACGGGTGACCCCTCCTCCGGTGCTGCATCACCTTCCAGCCCCTGCAAGTAACGTTGCACCAGCGACCGGGTCTCAGGATGACCGGCAGTGAGCCCAAGTGCCTCCTCACTCACTAGGACCCTGGGTATGGCGGACATGAGAACCACCGCCGCTTCGGGAGGAAACTCCTCGCGGTCGATTCCGTATCGCAGCCAAGCCTGCTGAAGGACTTCCAGCTGCACCTTGCGAAAGCGGCCCGCCACTTCCCCCAGCTCCGCCTGGATGGCCTTGCGATGGTTGCCGAGCGCCAGGAACTCCTCTGTGAGAGCGACGCCGGTCCGGTCCGTGGCATACCGCCAGATGGCGTGCAGGGGCTGCCCGCCGCGCAGCCCTTCTTCCAAGCGGGCCATGTTCCATTCGGAGCGGCGCCGGAAGACGGCTATGAGCAGGTCGTCCAATGTCGGGAAGTAGTAATGGACCAGCGCCGGATTGACGGCCGCCTCGCGACCCACCCGGCGAGATGTGACGGCCGCGTAGCCGTCATCGAGCATGATCTTCTCGGTCACGTCGAGGAGGACGGCCCGGGTCTCGGACGTGACCTGGCCAATACGCCGGGGACGAGTCAAGCGCCGCCCCCCAACACTGATCTGCAGCGACCAGGCACCGCGCTCCGCGCTGCGCCTGCCGAGGCGGCACTAACGGAGGATGGCATCGATGGAGACGCTAGGCGTAACGGCGACGCTGCGCACGCAGCAGTTGTGGCTTGACCCACACGGTGCAGTGCGATTAAACAGGCGTTGAGCAGCTGTGGCAGACGCTCACGCGCTGACCGACCGGGGGTACGAGGGATGACTACGTCGGCACCTGACTTCTTCGACGACATCGCCGTCGCCGAGGATCCACACGCCTATTACGACTTCGCCCGCCAAAACGGGCCCGTCTGGCAGGAGCCCCACAAAGGGGTCTTCGTGGTGACCGGCTACGACGAGATGGTAGAGGTCTATCGCGACCTAGACACCTTCTCGTCGTGTAATTCGTTCGCCGGTCCCTTCCCCGGGTTGCCTGAGGATCCAGGCGATGACGCCAGCGAGTTGATCGAGAAGTACAGGCACATCTTCCCCAGCCACGAATCTCTCGTGACCTTCGACCCTCCCCGTCACACCGACCATCGTGGCTTGATGATGCGCCTGCTGACGCCCAAACGCTGCAAGGAGAACGAAGCGTTCATGTGGCGGCTGGCGGACGACCTCATCGACACCTTCGTCGATGCGGGGACATGTGACTTCATCGCCGAGTACGCGCAGCCCTTCGCCATGTTGGTCATAGCCGACCTCCTCGGAGTGCCGGAATCCGACCAGGGAGAGCTCCGAAGGCGCATGGTCGCCAAGGGCCCTGCAGGTGCCGTCGGGCAAAGGATGGACGGCAACTTCCTGGTCCACCTGGAGGACTTCTTCGTCTCCTACATCGAGGACCGGCGGCGCCATCCGAGCGATGACGTACTGGGCAAGATGGCAACAGCCACGTTCTCGGACGGCTCCCTGCCGGACGTGATGGAGGTGGTGCGGGTAGCGACCATCCTCTTCGCCGGTGGTCAAGGCACCGCAGCTCGCTTCCTCGGAAACATGGTCAAGCTCGTAGCCGAGGATAAGCGCCTCCAAGATGACCTCCGACGCAACAGGGACAAGGTTCCGGCTTTCGTCGAGGAGACTCTGCGGCTCTACAGTCCCGTAAAGTCGAACTTCCGGATGGCAAGGCGGTCCACCACTCTGGCCGGCGTGCGGATACCAGCGGGCAGCACACTGCTACTCCTACTTCAGGCAGCAGACAGCGATGCCCGCCGCTTCTCCTGCCCCACCGAGTTCGATGTCGACCGCCGCAACTCCCGCGAGCACATCGCTTTCGGGAGGGGGATCCACTCCTGCCCAGGAGGACCCCTGGTACGATCCGACGGAAAGGTGACGCTGGAACGGCTGCTCGATCGGCTCGAGGACATACGCATCTCCGAGACGCACCACGGGCCTCCTGGTGACCGCCATTACGAGTACACCCCAACCTACATTCTTCGGGGCGTCGAGGACCTTCATATCAACTTTACCTGTGGCGCTCCGGCGCGGGACCCCCGTATTTCGCTCAAGTGAACAGGGACCAGCTGGAGAATCTGTTCGATATGACCGGCCGGGTGGTCGTGATAACCGGAGGCACTCGCGGCATCGGACGGGCCCTGGCAGAAGGATACGCGCAGGCAGGCGCGAGAGTGGTCGTGGCAAGTCGAAACAAGGATGCCTGCGCGGAGACAGAATCCCATCTCCGCGCGATGGGCGGCGAAGCTCTGGGCGTTGCAGCCGACGTCGGCGACCTGGAGGACGTCGGCCGAATCATTGAACGTGCGATTGAACGATTCGACACGATAGATGTCCTGGTCAACAACGCTGCGCTGGGCGGACAGCACACCGTAGGGACTTTCACCCCCGAGGAATGGGAAACCATGTTTCATGTAAACGTTCGCGGTCCTGTATTCCTCATGCACGCCGCCCTTCCCCACCTCAAGAGCAGCCCGCACGCCGCCATCCTCAACATCATCTCGGCCGCAGCGTTCCTCAACTCCCGATGGTTCCCGATCTACGGACCCACGAAGGCGGCCTTGCTCGGCCACACCAGGGCAGCGGCAGCGGAGCTCGCCCAATACGGCATCAGGGTCAACGCCATCGCCCCAGGTCCTTTCGCCACCGACATCCTCATGTCCGAGCCGGAAGAGATCCAGCGCTTCACCGCTGCCGCAACGCTGCTCAATAGGATTGCTGACACCGACGAGCTGATCGGGCCGGCGCTCCTACTCACATCTGACGCGGGCAGCTTCATCACGGGCCAGGTCCTGATGGTCGATGGTGGCATGGTCGTCGCCCGCTGACGAGTCCACCGGTGGCACCCCGACCGCCGGGACCCGCCTTGTCGCCGATCCAGTCGGAACAACAATCCGCGTCCCGCCAGCCGAACTGGCACCCACGCTACCAACCGGCATAGTCGCACTATCCTCGGCCCGGTGGCGACTGAGGGGAAGACAGTGACTAGCCCGACCGTGGCCCTGATCATGTCGACTTGGCACAGGGATCTCGTGGAGCGCTGCCGCGACTCCTTTTGCACGGAGATCGTTCGGCTCCGGCCAGACGTGACGACGGAGCTCTTCGAGGTGCCCGGCGCGTTTGAGATCCCACTTCGAGCCAAGCTCCTCGCGGAGTCGGGCACATACGATGCGATCGTCGCCGCCGGCCTGGTAGTCGACGGAGGCATTTACCGACACGAGTTCGTCGCGCATGCGGTCGTCAATGGCCTGATGCGCGTCGGCCTCGAGACGCGGGTTCCGGTGCTGTCTGCAGTCCTCACGCCGCAGCGATTCCACGAGCACAACGACCACATCCAGTTTTTCTCGGAGCACCTCGTGGGCAAAGGCAGGGAAGTCGCACAGGCTTGTGATGCGGTCCTCAGCTGGGACCGCGCCTCGTCGTGATCCGTCAGCGGCCCCCACTGGTAGGGTCGTTCAGACGAGGAACGGGGGGCGTTCACGATGGGCGACCGGTCGAGGCACTGGCGGCACTTCCGCATCGACGATCGGCGGGTCGGCTCGCGAGCGGCGAGATGGCGGACCACGGGCCGGCAGCGGCGTGCCAGCTACCTGGGACTGTGGCGCGTTGCCGAGATCAAGCCGACTCCGGAAGTCGAGGCTTTGCAGGGTGGGCGCTGAACCGGCTCGCCCTGTTCCCGTCGTCGACGACCTGACCCGCGAGTTCTGGACCGGCGGGGAGCGGGGTGAGCTCCGGATCACCGCCTGCGCCGAATGCGGCCGACTGTTCCACCCGCCGGGACCGATCTGCCCCTCGTGTCACTGTCGCCGGATCACATATGTCGTTGTATCGGGATCGGGGACGGTCGACTCGTTCACGGTCGTCCGCCGGCCATGGATCGACGGTTACGAGACTCCGTATGTGGTGGCGCGGGTGCGTTTGAGAGACCAGCCAGACGTGGTTCTGCTCTCGAACATCGTCGGGGTCGACCCGGAGGAAGTGCGGATGGGGATGGACGTCGAGGCAGTGTTCGAAACCAGGGCGCAGGTCCAGGTGCCGGTCTTCCGACCTACCCGATGACAGGGGTACCTGAGCGCCAGGTGATCATTTCTGGCGTCGGCCGTTCCGCCGTGGGGCGCCGCCTGGGTCGAGAATCCCTCGATCTCACCCTGGACGCATGTTTGGCGGCGATCGCCGACGCCGGCCTGGCTCCGTCGGATATCGACGGTCTCACCACCTGGCCGGACATCAAAGGCGAGCTCGGCGGTTTCGTCGGGCCCAGTGTGGCTCAGATGCAGCAGCTGCTGCGTTTGGATCTCTCCTGGCATCTCGGTGCTGTGGACGGCGGGAACGTACTGGGGGTGCTGGCCGAAGCGGCGCTGGCGGTGAGCGCCCGCCTGGCCCGTCACGTCCTGGTCTACCGGACCCTCACCGAGGCGTCCGCCCATGGGGCACGCAAGCCGAGGGCGGTACTGGCCAACAGCGGTGACCCGTGGCTCGTCACCTACGGCGTCGGCTCGACGGTCCAGTTCGCCGCCATGTGGGCCCAGCACCACTTCCACACCTACGGCACGACCAGGGAGCAGCTGGCCTGGGTCGCCCTCAACGGCCGGCGCCACGCCGCCTTGAACCCCGATGCCATCTTCGCTGAGCCGCTGACGATCGACGACTATTTGAGAGCCCGCATGATCAGCGAGCCGCTCGGGCTGTTCGACTGCGACATCCCCTCCGACGGTGCTCACGCCCTGGTCGTGTCACACAGGGACTTCCGCCGCGACACCGACGCCCCGGTGTTCCTCGAGGCCATGGGCGTGGCCCGCCCCCGCACATCGAGCTGGGCGTTCTGGCCGGATCTCGACGAGATGGCAGCCGACGGATGCGCCGAGCAACTCTGGTCACGCACCACTCTCGGGCCATCGGACGTAGACGTAGCCGGCCTCTACGACGGCTTCAGCATCTTCACCTTGCTCTGGCTCGAAGCGCTCGGCTTCTGCGGGCGGGGCGAGAGCGGAGCTTTCGTCGAGGGGGGTGAGCGGACGGGCTTGACGGGGATACTGCCGCTCAACACCTCCGGAGGCCAGCTCTCCGAAGGACGCTATGTCGGCTTCGGGTTCGTCCACGAGATGTGCCAACAGCTTCGCCACCGAGCCGGCGGCCGCCAAGTGGTTGGAGCAGAAGTCGGGCTCGTCGCAGTGGGTGGCGGTCCGCTGGCGCAGGCGTTCCTCCTGACCAACCGATCATGATCCGGCTTCAGCCCAGTAATACCATCGTGCAGCACGCAGCCGGTCCGGAACCCCGGCCGCAGGTGAGAGGAGCAGAAGATGCAATCGATCGACCGTCGGCGAGGGATCTCGATCCACCGAGCCGCCGACGCGGCCGACATGGCCGAGACGGACTTCATGACGGCGCCCGAGCCACCCCCGCGGGGAGCCCTCGAGATGCAAGCAAGGCTGGGCGACGACGCGGCAGCGGGCTCTGAGCTGAAGGTGCTCGTACGAGACGCCGGCGGCTTCAGCCTCCTCCACGTTTGGTTCAAAGGCAACTACCGCCTTCCTCGCCACACTCACAATGTCGACTGCATGTACTACGTCATTTCCGGCAGCGCCATCATGGGCAAGCAGACACTACGGGCCGGAGACTCGTTCTTCGTGCCCGCCGGCGCACCATACCGGTACAGCGCCGGGCCCGACGGGGTCGAGGTGCTCGAGGTCCGTCACGGGGCCAAGCAGTTCGACATCAAGTTGCTGGACGACGGCCCGGACCAGTGGGACGCCCTGGCCGGCGTGATGGAATCCAACAAAGTCGCGTGGTCTCGCCAACCGGTCAGCCCGACATTCCTGGCGAACCGGCCTTCCGAAGCCGACGCGGCCACCAGCGGCTGACCGGACCCGCTAGGCCGACGAACTGCTGCTCGCCAAGCCACCCAACGCCCCTCGTGACGGCAGCGCCGCGACGCGGCGTACAGGGTGGGGCTCGATGGCTACGGCGTCGATGGGTCCAGACGCGTGTGCCATCGTACGCTTCCGATAGCGACCCGGGGTCGCTTCGGTGGTCAGGGCGGGGCGGGGCTGACCTTTACGCTTGTTGTGTGATCGCTGTGGGGGTGGACGTCGCAGAGGCCAAGAAAGGGTTGGACGTGGTGGCGATCGGCTCCGACCGCCGGATCGTAGCCAGCTGGGGTCGGTTGAGCCTGGAGGACGTGG
>JAKBAM010000102.1 GCA_021809105.1 Actinomycetes bacterium | reverse complement strand
GACTTCGGTCCCATGGATTTCACCGAACGGCTCGAGCTGCTGCTCGGCGAAGTCAGTGCCGACGACAACGTGTGGAACACCCACAAGGCGCAGTTTCGCGACCATTGCGTCAAGGCTGCCGCCAACCGCCTCCGTATCCAGCACTACCGCTCCACGAATCCGGACGTGAGCCACGAGGTGATCGATCGACCAATCGACGTCATCGCCCTGCCGCGCTCGGGCAGCACCCATCTGGAGAACCTGCTGGCCGCGGATCGCCGCCTCCGCCACCTACCGGTCTACTTGGCGGCCCAGCCGGCCCCGCAACCGGGCGAGCACTGCGGCGCCGAAGATGTGGACCCGCGCTGGGTGCGAGCCGCAGCCAAGTGGGATGCGATGAGCAGCAACCGCATCATGGCAGCCATGCACGAGCACTCGCCCGACCATGCCTGCGGTGAGAACGAGCTGCAGATCCCCGATTTCGCCAGTTACCAGTGGGAATGGATGGGCTTCGTACCCGGTTTCAGGGACCACTACCTGGCTAGCGACCAGACGCCACATTACCGGTACATGCGCGAGGTCCTCGCGGTCATCGCCCACCAGCTCCCCGGCCCCCAGCGCTGGATGCTCAAATCGAACCAGCACAGCGAGCAGCTGGGGCCCCTCCTCGCCGCCTACCCGGATGTAAGGGTCGTGATGATCCACCGGGACCCGGTGGCCACGATCCAGTCATTGCTCACCATGCGGGGACTGGCCTTCAAGGCCAGTCGAAAGCGCCTGGACATCGACACCCACGTGAGCTACTGGGTCGATCGCATCGAGAAAATGTTGCGCCGCTACGTCCGGGACCGCCGTCTCCTGCCCGATGGCCAACTCACAGAGGTGATGTTCGCCGACATAGTCCGCGACGACATCAAGGTGGCGTGCGACGTGCTCGAGCGATCAGGGCTGGAGGTCGGCGGCGAGACTCTTGCGGACATCCGCTCGTACATGGATGCCCACCCACGCGGCAAGGGAGGCCGCGTGGTCTATGACCTCGAAGGTGACTTCGGGGTGACCTCTGGAGAGCTCAGGGAAAGATTCGCCTTCTACACCGACGAATTCGACATCGAACCGGAGGCCCGGTGAAACAGCCGCTCAACGCCCTTGTTGTGAAAGAAGGCGAAGGTGCGCAGGAAGCCGTGGCCATAAATGACCACATCTTCATGTCGCGTGGAATCTCCAACAGCTATCTGGTCACGACGTCCGAAGGCGATGTCCAGATCAACACGGGTATGTACTTCGAGGCGCCTGAGATCAAGAGGCGCTTCGGTCAGGTCAGCAACGGCCCGCTCGAGGTCATCGTGTTCACCCAGGGTCACTCCGACCACGTGGGCGGGTGGTCCCAGTTCGACGCTCCGGGCGTCGAGACCATCGCCCAGGCCAACCATGCGGATGTCAGGGAGTACTGGAGCAGGCTCCAGCCCTTCTATACGAGACGGACCGGCAAGCTCTGGTCCAGGGACATCACCAACGTTGACCGGTCCTACCAGCCCCCGGAGCCGAAGGTCACCACGACCTTCATCGACAGGCACGCCTTCAGCCTGGGCGGGAGGCACTTCGAGCTGCACTCGACGCCGGGGGGCGAGACCACCGATTCGCTGATCGTCTGGCTACCGGACGAGCGGATGGCCTTCACGGGCAACCTCATGGGGCCCCTGTTCGGCCACATCCCGAACCTGTACACAGTCCGGGGGGACAAGTACCGGAGCGGTCTGGCCTACATCCACTCCCTCGACGTGCTCCTGTCCCTCACCCCCCAGATCCTGGTTACCGGCCACGGCGAGCCCATCCGGGGAGCCGAGGAGATCGGGGAGCGGGTCACGAAGGTCAGGGATGCGACCAGGTACATCCGCGATCGCACCATCGACGGTATGAATGCCGGGGTCGATCTGTGGACTCTGATGGGCCGAGTCACCCTTCCCCCCGAACTCGACGTCCCGCAGGGCCATGGCAAGGTCCCCTGGCTCGTCCGGGCCACCTGGGAGGAACACGCGGGCTGGTTCCGCTTCGAGTCGACCACGGAGCTATACGACGTCCCTCCCTCCGCGATCTGGGACGAACTTACAGAGGCCGCCGGAGGCATCGGGGTCCTCACTGCTCTGGCGGACTCGCACCTCCGGGGCGGACGTCCCCTGCACGCCTTGCAGTACACCGACATGATCCTGACCCAGGCGCCGACTGCCCAGGATGCCCTGCAGCTCAAGCTGGCGGCGCTGAGGCAATTGCTCGAGGCCAGCGGTCGGGAGAACTTTAGCGAGGTGCGGTGGCTGGAAGCGGAGATCCGCGATACGGAGGAGGCGATCGGATGAGCCACCCACGGCTGTCGGTGAGCGAGATGTGCACTTACCCGTGGGGCTTGGGCGACGAGCTCGCTTTGTGGGAGGAGCTCGGCGTGCGCCGCGTCGGGGTGATAAGCGCCAAACTGGAGGCCTACGGGACCGATCGGGCAGTGAGCGCCCTCGGCGAGCGGTCCATGCAGGCGACCACCGTCATCACCCGGAGCTTCGACCTGTCCGCTCCAGACACTTGGGATGCAGCCAGGGTTGGGATCAATGCAGCCATTGATCTCGCCGGGCAGATCGGGGGATGTGTGTATTTCACGCCTGGACGGCGCGACGGGCGATCCTTCGACGAGCTGACTGCGTCGCTGGCCGAGGCCGTCCAACCGTGCGCGATCTACGCGGCTGCCGCCGGCGTCCGCCTCGCCATCGAACCGTCGCTGCGTACGGACGTCTCCTTCGTCCACACCTTGCGGGACGGGCTCGACGTGGCCGAGGCCGCCGGCATCGACGTGATCGCCGACCTCGGCAACTGCTGGATGGAGCGCGACTACGAGAAGACGGTCCGCCGGGCCGGCCCGCGCCTGGCTTGTGTCCAGTTCGCCGATGCCATATTCGGGACCTCGACGGAACCCCCGCCGGGTGGACGGGCCGTCCCCGGCGACGGCGACCTGCCGATCGACAAGTTCCTGCTGGCCGCTCTGGAGGCCGGCTACGACGGTGTTTTCGAGCTCGAGCAGGTCGGCCCGAAGATCGAGGCGGAAGGCCACGAGCCGGCTCTTCGCCGAGCGGTCGAACGCGCCAGCTGCCTACTGGAGGAGGTCCTGAGGTGAGTCGTGCCATCGTCTTCAACGGTGACGAGACATGGGAGATGCGAGAGCTCCCCGTTCCCGACCCGAAACCGGGTGGTGCCATCATGCGAGTGGAGGCCACGGGACTCTGCCACAGCGACATAGACCATTTCCGGGGCCACGTCCACACCTCCTACGGAGGAGCGTTCCCGTCGATCGCCGGCCACGAGATCGTCGGGCGCATCGAAAAGATCACCGCCGAGGCCCGTGAGGAGTGGGGCGTCGAGGAGGGCGATCGGGTAGCGGTGCGCGACATCGTCATCATGCCCGACGGCTACCGCATCTACGGGCACGACTTCTCGGTAGACGAAGGGTCCGGGCTCCATGGCGGCTTTGCCGAACACCTCGAGCTCCTTCCAGGATCGATGGTGTACCGCCTCCGAGAGGACGCTCCAGCCGATGAGCTGACGGTGTTCGAGCCGCTGAGCTGTGCCGTCACGTGGGTCGAGCCGATCTCGCCGGGGGACACGGTAGTGATCGAGGGACCAGGGCACATGGGGATGGCCACCATCGTCGCAGCCCGGGCGGCGGGTGCCTCCAAGATCATCGTGACCGGGACAACGAAGGACCAGTTCCGCCTCGATTGCGCCCGGAAGATCGGTGCGGACGACACCATCGACGTCGAGACCGAGGACCCCGTCGCCCGGGTAGCGGAGATCACCGGTGGCGCGATGGCCGATGTGGTGCTGGATGCGGCCGCCGGCAACCCGATCACGGTCAACCTGGCCATGCATCTGGTGCGCAAGGGTGGCCACGTGGTCATCGCGGGCATGAAGGACAAGCCGCTCGACGGATTCCACAGCGACTGGATCCCCACCAGACGCATCACGATCCACCCCGGAGCAGGGCTCGACACCAAGGGAGCTGTCGACCTGATCAACCAGGGCAAGGTGCCGACGTCGGCGTTGCTGGGGGAGAGCTTCCCGCTCGAGCAGTTCGAGCAGGCCTTCTCGCTCCTGACCCGCCAGACGCCGGGCCGAGACACGGTCCGGGTAGCTCTACGGCTGGCCTAGGGCGCCGGGCCCTACCGGTCTCGGGCATCTC
>JAKBAM010000101.1 GCA_021809105.1 Actinomycetes bacterium | reverse complement strand
GAGCAGGCGAAGGAGCTGGGCATCCGATTGGCCGTAGAGCCCACCAATCCGCTGCGCAGCGACGTGAGCTTCGTGTTCTCCGTTCGCGACGCCATCGACCTCGCCCGGATGGCCGGGATCGGCATCGTTGTCGACTTCTACTCGGCGTGGTACGAGCGGGACGTGGATGAGCTGGTGCGCGAGAACATCGACCTCGTTGCCCTTGTCCAGATCGGGGATTACAAGAGGGGTACCTTCGACATCCCCAACCGTTGCGCCATCGGGGACGGCGACATTCCGGTCGAACGACTCTTGGGGATGCTGCTGGATGCCGGTTACCGCGGTCCCTTCGACCTCGAAATCCTTGGCCCGAGGATCGAGGAGGAGGGCTATCGAGCCCCGATCCTGCGCAGTGTCGAGCGCGCGGGTGAGATGCTCGAACGGCTAGGAGCATGACCAGTCTTGTACCGACCGGTCGGCTTGACTACGGGGATCGCCAGACCTAGTGTTGAATGATCGGCACGTCGTGTTGAATCGGGAGGACTGATCGATGGCTCGCTATCCGAAGCCTGCTGAGGGCAGCTGGACCCAGCACTACCCTCACCTCGACACCAAGCCGATCTCGTTCGAGGATTCGACGTCTCGGGAGTGGTACGAGCTCGAGAAGGAGGCGATCTTCAAACGCTCCTGGCTCAAGGTCGGGCGCGTCGAGGAGGTCCCGAAAAGCGGCCGGTACTTCACCAGGGAGATCCCCGCGGCAGACACGTCGATCATCGTCGTGCGCGACGGCGAGGACGTGCGGGCGTTCCACAACATCTGCCGCCACCGCGGCAACAAGCTGGTGTGGAGCGACTTCCCCCAGGAGGAGACGGCCGGCACGGCGCGGCAGTTCACCTGCAAGTACCACGGGTGGCGCTACGGTCTGGATGGCGCCTGCACGTTCGTGCAGCAGGAGTCGGAGTTCTTCGACTTGGACAAGGCCGAGTACGGGCTCGTGCCCGTGCACTGTGACACGTTCGCCGGCTTCATCTTCGTCAACTTCGCCGATCAGCCGAGCCAGTCGCTACGGGACTACCTGGGCCCCATGTTGTTGGGCGTGGAGGACTACCCGTTCCACGAGATGACCGACAGGTACGCCTTCAAGGTGGAGTGCCGGGCGAACTGGAAGGTGTTCTCCGACGCCTTCCTCGAGTTCTACCACGCGCCGGTCGTGCACGTCGGCCAGCATCCCCGGGCCCTGCGGGCCATGATCACCGCCGGGGGTTACGAGGCCCCCCACTACCAGCTCGACGGTCCGCACGGTGTGGTCACCACGGCGGGTTCCCTGCACCGCAGCTGGGAGATGCCCCCCGAGAACGTCAAGCCGGCTGACCTCGCCACCCGCAGCGGCCTGTTCGGCCCGTGGGAGCAGTCCGACCTCGGGGAGCTCCCGCCGGGCATCAATCCCGGCAAGATCAATCCCTGGGGTCTGTCGTCGTTCCAGTTCTTCCCGAACTTCGCGATCTTGATCTGGGAGGCAGGCTGGTACAACACGCACCAGTACTGGCCCACGTCGCACAACTCGCTGATCTTCGAAGGGAATGTCTACTCCCTGCCGGCCAAGTCGGCGTCGGAGCGGGTTGGGCGGGAGATGGCTGCGGTATCTTTCAAGGAGTACTCCCTGCAGGACGCCAACACGCTCGAAGCAACGCAGATGGGGATCGAGGCTGGAGTGATCCACCAATGGCCCTTGAACGACCAGGAGGTGCTGGTGCGGCACTTCCATCACGAAGCGGCACAGCGGGTCGCGGACTACCAGCGCGAGAAGGGGTGAACGATATGCCGATGCTCCCGAGTGAGTTCTCCGGCCTGGAGCGATACGCCGGGAAATGGTGCCTCGCCACCGAGAACGAGCGCTGGAAGGCGCGGATGTCGAGTGGGATGGAGGAGTTGCAAGAGCTGTATGACGCCGTCTTGCCGCTCGTGCCCGAGGCCATGGCTTACTGCGACAAGTTCCCTCTCGACGACATGCCGGAGGACGCGGTCAACTTGCTCCGGTTGGTCTACTCCTTCGTGATGGTGTCGTTCGCGGTCGAGCTGTGGGCCCAGACGTACCCACCCGACACCCGCGGGACGGATTTCGTCCGTCTGAGCGAGCCACTGCCCTGATCGAGGAGGCACCATGACCACTTGGGCGGAAAACGAGCTGATGGCTCGCATCGAAGGTGACGCGCCCATGGGCCGGCTCATGCGGGAGCACTACTGGGTCCCCTTCGCCCAGTCGGCCCACCTGGTACACGGCGACGGGCCGCTACCGGTCCGGTTGTTCGGTGAGAACTATGCGGCCTTTCGTGCCGAGCACGGGCAGATCGGCTTCCTCGACGAGTTGTGCCCGCACCGGCGCGCGTCGCTCCTGCTCGGCCGGATCGAGGGAGACGGCGTCCGGTGCATCTACCACGGCTGGAAGATCGACGCCTCGGGCCGCGTCGTCGAATGCCCGACCCAGACCGTCCGCGCAGAGCAGTTCGCGGCGCGAGTGCCAGTCGGCCACTATCCCGTCCAGGAGGCGGGCGGCCTGGCGTGGGTGTGGCTAGGGGGTGGCGAGGCGCCCGACTTCCCGGTGCTGCCGTTCGCGGATGAGGACCTCTACCGCCATTGGGTCACCGCGCAGGTCCCTTGCAGCTGGCTCCAAGGTCTCGAGGGATCGATCGACTCGGTGCACGCCGGGGTGTTGCACCAGACCTGGATCGCGGCTTCGCTCAAGTTCGCGGAGCACTCCAACCTCAGCTTCGCGCTCGCCGAGGCGCCCACGTACGAGACGGAGTCCACGTCATACGGTCTCCGAGCCGCCGCGCTGCGCAAGACCTCGTCGGGCCAGAAGTACGTACGGATCACCGAGCACCTCTTGCCGCTCGTCACCATCACCTCGACGGGAGGCAACACGCCGCGCACTGGCGCGGTCTTCGTGATCTCACCGGTCGACGACACCCACCATGTTCTCTTCTTCGGGACGGTCGGGCCGACGCCGCACAGCGCGGTCACGCTCGACCAGATCGCCATGCAGGACCCGGCGTACGTGCCTGACCCGTTGGATTACACCGGACTGAGGGGAGCACGTGAGCAGCGCTGGGGCCAGGACCGTTCCCTGATGACCGACGGGCATTTCACCGGCTTCGGGCGCAGCCTGCTCGAGGAGGACGCCGCCGTCCAGACCAGCATGGGGCCGATCGTCGATCGCAGCAAGGAGAACCTGTCTTCGAGCGATGTCGCAGTGGCACACCTGCGCCGGCTGCTGTTGGAGGCGCTGGCGACGGTTGAGGCCGGCGAGATCCCGCCCGGAAGCGCACTGCGACCAGGTGGTGTCCGCCTCCCCAACGCCCGCGAGATGCTCGTGGACGAGGGCGTGAGCTGGGAGGACGCGGTACTCGATCCGCTGTCGCACTGAATGGCCCCGGGGGGAGCCGGTCCTGGAGCATCGAAGTTCGAGGATTGGCACGCGATCAACACGCTGCTGATGACCTACGCGGAGCACGTCGATGCCGGACGTTTTGCTGAGGTCGCTGCACTCTTCACTCACGCCACCTACCGCGTGGAGCAGTCAGGATCGGGGACCGTCTTGGAGTACCGTGGCGTCGCCGATGTGCTCGGGTTCTGCCAGCAGACCCGGCTCTACGAAGACGGGACGCCGCTCACCAAGCACGCCGTGACCAATGTGGACATACAGGTCGACGGCGACCGAGCATCGGCCAAGTCGTATGTGACCGTTTTCCAACAGACGGAGGTGCTTCCCCTGCAACCCATCGCCTCCGGGCGCTATCTCGACCGCTTCGATCGCGTCGACGGCTCGTGGCGCTTCGCCGATCGACTGATCACATCCTTCCTCCTGGGGGACCGCAGCCAGCACGTTCCCTGGCACGACGGGGCGCCGTCGGGTGGCAGCTCATGACTGTGCTGCCGCCGGAATTCGCCGACCTGGAGCGGTTCGCGGCGCGGTGGTCGCTACGGACGGAAGGCGAACGGTGGGCGCAACGCCACTCCAGCTCCATCGAGGACATGAGGGACCTCTACAACGGCGCGTTCCCGCGGATCGAGGCCGCTCTTGCCTACTGCGACCGCTTCCCGCTCGACGACCTCCCAGAGGATGCCCGAAGCTTGCTCTACCTCGTTCTCTCGTTCGTGATGGTGTCGTTTCCCGTGGAAGTGTGGGACGGTCCCCGCATCCCTGACGCTGGGGATGCGA
>JAKBAM010000100.1 GCA_021809105.1 Actinomycetes bacterium | reverse complement strand
AAGCGCCGAGGACGACGCGGTCCAGCATGTCGCCGGTGCCGTTGCGAATGTCGACCACGTTGATCGGGGTCTTGGTTGTCAGCAGCTGAGCGAAGGAGGTGACCGACGAGTTGGGCTGGGTCAAAAAGACGCTTGGTGAGGTCCCCGGCTGTCCGATCCAGCTCAGCTTTGTCAGAGTGAAGTTCTGGCCCGGATGGTTCTCGATGACGCTCGCCTCATCACCTCCGACGGAGAACAGCCCGAGGGTGAGGCCGTTGGGTGCAGCGGAAGCGATCTGGTTCCCGCCGACAACGGTGCCTCCGCCGGGCACGTTCTCGACGTTCACGGTCGCCCCCAGGTACTGGCCGAAGGCCGGGGCTAGTATGCGGGCGTAAAGGTCATAGTCCCCGCCGGGTCCGTCCGGTGCGATCAGGGTGATCGTCTTCCCCTTGAAGTAGCTGAGGGCCGAGGCGACAGCCGACGAGGACCCTGAGGTGGTGGCAGGCCCCGAAGCCGTAGAACTCGAACTGGACTTAGCGGCGCTCGACCCGCACGCCGCGAGCAGCGCGCCCGCAGTGATCGCCGACATGACGACGCCTCGGGAGCGCAGCCCCTTCCGGCGGGTTGTTCCGGCGCGGCTGCGACCGCTTAGCGATACCCGACCTTCGGGCTGATCGTTGGTGGCTTGGGACGTTTTGGTCATTGCTCTGTGCTCCTTGTTGGTGGATGCTGGACAGGGGTACGGGCTCCTCGTCGGCGGTGCTTCTGCCGCATCAAAGGACCCCGGAGTATGTGAAGTGGAAAAGCTGGAAGAACTCGACGGCTATAGCGCCGGTAACCAGCGCCGTGGCCACTGCGAACACCGCCCGTCGAGGCAAGGTGGGGAACGTCCTAGTCGCCATGCAGTACGCCGCCGACACCAGCGGGATGCCGACCTCGAAGCCAAAGAGGTAGGCTGACAACGCAAAGGAGGCGGTCCAGGCGAGGCCGGCGAATTCGCGTAGGTGCAAGCGCCGCCGGTCTTCGGGGATCTCTAATGCCTCTGTCGTGCCTTGTTCGGTGAGCTCCTCTGCCAGGAGGACTTCGCCGACAGCGCCATCGCGACCGTCGAACTCAGCGCCAGGAACGGAGCCGGTGCGACCTGCGAGCGAAGCGCCCGGTAGCGGCGATTCTGACAGCGATCGGACGGCCTCGACGATCGGCATCCGGCTGTGCCACCAGGTACGGCCGTCACGTAGCAGGCGGAAGGCGCTCATCGCGACCGCCACGGCGCCGACGACAGCTGGAACCGTGCCGGCCGCAGGTGGGTACCCGAGGGCGACCAGAACGTAAGCCACCGACACCACGAGCAAGGCAGCGTCGAATACCGGCTCCAGCACGGGGTGCTCGAGGCGGCCCGACCTCTGGCTGGCCGGGTTGCGCCGCCACCTGAACGCGGTAGCGACGATCAAGGCGACACTTATGAAGATGAACACGTCGGCGAGCGGACTCCGCGTGACGAAGCTCCAGCCGTAGATCGTGCCGGTCAGGTGAAGGTTGTCGTCGAAGGTGCCCCCGAGCACTAGGCCGATAGCCATGGCCGCGACCGAGTAACCAAGCTTGCGGATAAACAACCCGAGAACGCCGAATACCACCACCTCAACAACGCCGGTCATCGTCACGGCATTGGCGTAGCTGCCGAGCACGGCGAGAGCCACGATGAACGGGAACATGAGAGGACCGCGCACAGCTGTAATCCGGGAAAGCCTGGGGGCCAGCAGCAGGCCGACGATGCAGGACAACGTCCCTGCGACCGCCATCACCCACATCATCGTGTAGGGGAGGGAGGGGGTCGAGGTCAGCAGGGTAGGCCCCGGTTCAAGCCCCAGGATCGTGAGCGCAGCCAAGAAGATCACCATCCCCAGGCCCGACGGGAGTCCGAGAGCCACGGCCGGTATGAGCGACCCGACCTCCTTGGCGAGCGAGGATCCTTCCGCCGCTATGAGACCCTCGGGGACACCGGTCCCGAAGTCCTTGCGGTTCTTACTGACCTGCTGGCCGAAGCCGTAGGAGATGAAGTTGGCGGTGAACCCCCCGATCCCGGGGACCAGCCCGAGCAGCACTGCCAGAACCGCGGATCGCGCCACGTGGTACCAGAGCCGGAAAGTGTCGCTGACACCTCGACGCACCTGACCTCCGAATTCGCCGCCCAGGGCACCCCGATCGAAGGAGGTCACCGCCCGATTGGTTCCGAACATCGACACCATCTGGGTGACCGCAAAGACGCCGAGCGAGAACGGCACTATGCCGATGCCGCTGAACAGTGTGGGCAACCCGAAGGTGAAGCGCTCCACGCCCGACACTGGGTCGCTACCCACGAAGGAGAGCATCAGCCCGATCGCACCGGACAGGAGCACTTTGCTCAGCGGGATGACGCCAGTCTGTGCGATCAGTACCAGAGCAAGGATGATGATGGTCACATACTCCGGTGGATGGAACAGGGCGGCTATCGGCCCGGCCACCTGCAGCAGGCCGATGAGGGCCACGCAGGCGATCAGCCCTCCGAGCAGGGTGGACGTGGCCGAGATCGCAAGCGCCCGACCTGCCTCTCCGCGCTGCGCCATCGGGAACCCGTCGAGGGTCGTGGGGAACGACTCGGGGGAGCCGGGGGTGTTAAGCAAGATGGCGGTGATCGACGCCGAGAAATAGCTGCCCGCCTGGGTGGCCAGCATCATCGCGATGGCCGTGACGACGCTTAGATGCCGGACGAACGGCAGCATCAAGCTGAGTACCAGGACGACACCGAGCCCTGGCAGCATGCCGACCAGCATCCCGATCAGCATGCCCACTACCAGCAGAAGGATTGTCGTAGGCGAGGCCAAGGCGCTCAAACCGTGGACGAGGTGTTGGATCACCGCTTGGACCCGCTGTCGGTGAGATGGCGGTAAAGGCCTGTCAGTCTCTCGGGCAGGACGTTGAGGTCGGACAGGACCTCGGCGTCGACGGAGCCGAGATCCCCCAGATAGTCTTCGCCGGTCACGTCCACGGTCAGGAGGTATGGCCGGACGCCGGCCCGGCGCGCCTCGGCCAACGCTCGGGCGGTGTCACCGAGTGCATAGCGAAGAGATCCTTCCTCGCCGTACTCGCTGCCGTAGTCGATGTCCGTCGGCCGTCCGTCGGAGAGCACGATCAGAACGTTGGTGTTCGCCCGAGCCATCCTCATGCGGGCGGTGCAGTGACGGATAGCCGCGCCCATCCGTGTGGCGTGCATGGGTTTCACCGCGGCAGCCCGACTCACGACCCTGCCGTCGAAGGGCTCGTCGAATCCCTTGAGCACCGAAACGACGACACGCTCCCGGCCGGTACCGGAAAAGGTCCAGGCTGCGAAGCGGTCCCCGACCGAGTCGAGGGCGGCCATGCACAACAGCGAGCTGATTATCTCCAGGTCGAGGATCCGCGGCGGGCGCCGGGCGGACGCCGTAGGGTGGTCAAGGGTCGGGGATGACCACAGCGGCTCTGCTCCTGGGACGCGCTCCGCTGTCGACGAGCTCACGTCGACGAGTATCCCCACGGCCACGTCACGACGCTCGCGGCGCAGGCTCTCGTAGACCGCGTCGGACGTAGCTGCACCGCTGCGCCGGTCGATTATGGCCTCCAGGGCGGCGTCGTAGTCGACTTCGTCGCCGGAGCGGCTCCGGCGACTGATCACGAACGCGCCCGGTGCGGCGACCAGCATCTGGCGACGGAGACGCCCGAGCAGGTGGGCGTAGCGGTGCTCGACCGCCCGGACAGCTCGCGGATCGGCGGATCCGAGCTGCTCCTCCGACACCCGACACCACTGGCCCCGGTAGGCGGACCGTTCGCAATCCCACTCGGCGTAGACATACGACCGTGGGCCTCGGGGGCGAAGCGGGCCACCCTCGCGTTCATGTAAAGGCCGGGACACGTCGTGATGCTCATGGGGAAGCGGCTCTGGAGGCCCGGGGAACTGACTTGGCGATCGGACGGCGCTGCCTGCGATCTCCGTGTTCGCCTCCCCGACGCCGGCCCAGTGGTACACCGCTTGGTGGTTGGGTCCCGCAGCGCCGGGCGAGGCCCAGAGGAAGCCTTCTATCGAGCCGCGAAAGCCTATCGGGATGTCCTCTACGAGCAGGGTGTCGTCGCCCTCCAGGGCGACCCGGGCCGTTTCAGGCCAGCGCGCCGGCCACGGCAGGGGTGACGTCGCATTGTCCGGGTCCGGAGCCTG
>JAKBAM010000053.1 GCA_021809105.1 Actinomycetes bacterium | reverse complement strand
GATCTACACCATCTTCGAAGGGACGTCGGAGATCCAGCGGCTGGTCATCGCCCGGGCCATCAGCGGGGTGCACATCAAGTAGCGGCCCCCGCTTCAGGGTCCAGTTGGATGACACATGCGGTACCCAACTGGATGTTGACCGTCGCCGGCCTCGGGGGGTGAAAGGGAGCCGTGCGGGCCGGTCGGTGCGCGAACACTGACGACCGGCGCGCGAAGTAGCCGCGGCGCCGCCAACCGTCGCCTACAGTTGGCGGGTCGCTGACAGGCGTCGCCCCGGGGTCGGCGCACCGGGCCCCCACGACCGCTCTAGGAGTTGTGTTGCTCGCTCTGCTCAACCCCACAACTTTCATCCATAACGGTTCGTCGGGCTACCTGGCCATCTTCGTGCTATCGGTGCTGCAGTCGTGCTGCGTGCCGACCTCGTCGGAGCTGACGTTGGGCTTCGGCGGAGTACTGGCCGCCGAGGGCCACTTGAGCTTGCCCGGGGTCATCGCCGTGGGAGCCCTCGGAGAGCTGGTGGGCGCCTACATCGCCTGGTACATCGGTCGAACGGGAGGCCGGGCGTTCGTAGATCGCTACGGCAAGTACATCCTGCTCACCCACCGGGACCTGGACCGCGCCGAGGCTTGGTACGAGCGCCACGGCCGGTGGGGCGTGTTCGGCAGCCGGCTGCTCCCGGTCATCCGCAACTTCGTCGCCCTTCCCGCCGGCATCGCGGAAGTCCCTATCGTCCGCTTCGGGATCCTGACCCTCCTCGGAAGCGTCATCTGGGACGGGGCGATGGCCCTGATCGGCTACGAGGTAGGCGGCAGCTGGCGGTCGGTGATGAAGGGTTTCAGCGACGCCGGTTACGTCCTCGGCGTCCTAGTCGTCGCAGCTGTGGCCTTCGTGGTCTGGCACCGCTGGAAGTCCTACAAGTCGGCTACTGCAGCTGGGGCTGATGCTCCCCAGGCTGCACGCGCCCGCCAGGCGGGTAGGGCGCGCGGCAGTCACTTCGCCGCCGACGCGCACCCCGCCGACCGGCCCCGCCGCCACGAGCAGCCCACGGGGCGCGGAGGACTGAACCGAGAGGACTGAACCGCGGGAGGACTGAGCCGCGGAGGACTGAGCCGATCGGGTCTCGGGTCAGTCCCCGTCGGCCGCCTTGAGAGCGGCGGCGACGGTGGCATCGACACTCCAGCTAGCGGCGGCCAGGTGGTGCTCGGCCGCCCACGCCACGGTGAGCGGGTCGCTCCCGGCGGCCGCCAGCAGCATTGCCCCGAGGCGATCGTGGGCCAGGTACATGCCGATCCGGGCGCGCCGCGGCGGGCGAGTGGCGGGCGGATCGGCCGGGGACCATCGTAGGAGCCGAGCTCGGCCGACGACCATGGCGATCAGGGTTACGCCCGCGCGCCCGAAGGTGCCGATCCCTGCCTCGACCTTGCCGACGTCGTGGAGCAGCGCTGCGGCCACCACCCCCCGGTCGGGCTCACCGGGACCGAGGAGCTGTATGGCGTCGCGCGCCACGCCGACGGCGTGGCGCCGGTCGGGGCCTGACATCCGCCGCCAGAGGGACCGCTCGCCTTCTACCAGGTAGGCCTGCGCCCACCGCTCGTCGTTCTCGGGTGGCCCGGCGGGCGACAGCGCGCCGAAGAAACGCGCCGCCAGGTGGCGCATCGATCCGAACCCCTGGTTGGCGGCCACGAGGGCCACGCTAGTGGCGGCCGATCGGGCGCGAGGCGGCCAGGCGGGCCTGGACCGACGGCCGGCGTAGCGGCGGCAGCGTCGGGGGCGGGGTCTGGCGGGGCGGCAGCTGCGCGAGCAGGTCGGCGGTGATGCGTGCGATCTCTGCCACCGCGGCATCCACCGGTCCCGATGTCTTGGCCGAGGGGGCGCTGACGCCGCTCACTTTGCGGACGTACTGGCGGGCGGCGGCCTCCACCTCTGCGGGGGTGGCCGGCGGCGCCAGGCCCCGCAGGGTTGTGATGTTGCGGCACATGCGGGCGAGCCTAAGGCCGCTACGCATGTGCCGCGCCTGGGTTCAGGCGCTGGCGCCCAGCTTCGCCAGCTCGGCTTGGACCATGGCCTCGTGGGCATCCTCGTCCTGCTTGGCCAGCTTGGGGCTCCAGCGACCCTTCAGCAGTGGCACGCAGAGGAGGAAGAAGATGATCCCCCCGAAGCAGATCCAGTACCAGGTCTTCCACTGGTGGGAGGTGGTGTGCAGGGCGGTGGTCACGGCGGCGCCGTGGGCGGTGGCGTAGGCGATCACCGGAGCGGGGACCTTCGACAGGGCGGTCAGCTGCGCCGTGTACGGAACCAGCGTCTGCAGCTGGGATGCGACCGCCACGACGCCCTGGATGGCGGCTTGGTTGCTGGCGATGGTCTGCAGCTCTTTGACGCCCTGGGAGCCACCGCCGAGGTCCTGGATGGCCTTGGCCTGCAGGGTGGCGTCGTTGGGATTCGAGGAGAGGCCGAGGAAGGTCGCCGGATCCTTCTGGATCCCCGCCAGTTCCGGGGCGAAGCGCTGCGCGTTGGCCAGCTGAGTCTGGTACTTCTGCGCCGTGGCCACCACCTGCGGGTGGGTCTGGGCGAAGGTCAGCGCCGGCTGGTACTGGGCGGGGACGTTGACGCTGAAGTCGACCAACGGGCTGGTCGTGGTGATCACGTGCGGGAGGATCAGGTACGACACGAAGATCACGATCCGGATGATCCAGCCCCAGATCGCCAGGCCGGTAGCCGTCAAGGCCGGGTTGCGGGCCTCGACGGTCTCGGTGAAGCTCGCCATCCACGGCGTATAGGCGACGCCGAGGGTGAACGACAGGAGGGCCAGCAGGATCGCCAGGTGGTAGTAGCTCGTGTGATGCCCGGCCTGCAGCAGGTACAGCACCACCATCAATGCGGCCGCCGCGCCGCCGACGATCATGAATGGCTTGCGTACCCGGAGCTTGTCCGACACCACGCCGACCAGGATCACCGCGATGACGTTGAATCCCCAGTTCCAGTTGCCGAGACCGTTGGCATCCTTGACCGAGAAGCCGAACACGGTCGAGAAGTAGATGACGCCGAAGCCGACCGCGGTGTAGTAGATGAGCAGCATCACCGACACGCCGATGGCGGAGATGATCACGTCGGCGTGGAGGAGCTGCCTAAAGGGGCTGCGCAAGGCCTCCTCGATGTCGATGCCCTTGGCCCTGGCTTCTACGAGGGCCCGGTCTCGCATCGAGACCATCAACTGGTCCCGCAGTCCCGGCGACAGCTCACGCATCCCGACCAGGCAGATCACGAAGACCACGAGGCCGGCTATGCCGGCGATGTGGAACTCGTGGGTCCAGAAGCTCGGGGAGGGAGTGTTCCCGATGGTGTGGCTGGCCACCACCGCCACGATCAGGCTTCCGAGCACCGGCCCGGAGGTCCAAAAACCCATCGCCGTCGCTCGGCCGGTCTGGGGCGAGAAGTCCCGGATCAGGGCCGGGGTCGCCACCAGGCAGATCCCCTCGACCAGGCCGACGATGAAGTATTCGATGGCGAAAGGCCACTTGCTGGTGGCGGTGGGGATCACGAATGCGGTGAGCACGCCGGTGAGCAGGAGTCCGACCACCACCAGGTTGGTGCGGCCGAGGCGGTCGGTGAGACCGGCGAAGAGCGAGCCGAACGCCCCCACCAGGTTGCCCACTGCCAACACGACGACGAGGAAGCTGAAGCTCATGTGCAGCTTGGTCAGCAGGAGGGTGGACACCGAACCGAGCACGTACAGCTCGTAGTAGAGCGTCACGGTGGCGAGCACGGTGATACCTAGGTAGGCGACCCGTGGGCCGGTATCGGGATAGGCGTCGAGCTGTCGCTGCGTCATGCCGGCCAAAACTCCTGGCCGACCTTCGGACGTGCTACCAGCAGCGGTAACCGTCAAGGCAATCCCCCTGGGAAGTGAGCCGGTGTGTGCCGGCTACGGCCGCAGCCTGCCACCTCCGGGTGGCGATTGTCCATCAGTTAGGACCTTTTTCTCCCGCCGGAGGGACTATCGGAGGCGATTGGACCGGTATGACCTACTCGCCGGTCACTTGTGGTGGGCGGCGGGAACGTCAGCGGGCTTCGGCGCCAGCGACGGGGGCACCTCGATGCCGACCCGGCGCATGCCTTCCTCGGTCCGGGCGATGACCGTCTCGAGCACCTCGACGCGGGCCCAGCGCTTGTCCTCGGCGGAGATCAGGTCCCACGGCCCGAGGGGATGGTCGGTCTTCCAGAGCATGTCGTGGACTGCTGCCTCGTACTCGGAACGCTTCTCCCGGTTGCGCCAGTCCTCGTCGCCGAGCTTCCAGCTCTTGAGCGGGTTGGACTGGCGCCGTTCGAAGCGGTGCAGTTGCTCGCGGTGGGATATATGCAGCCAGAGCTTGACCACGACCATCCCTTCCTGAGCGAGGGAGTGCTCGAACTGGGAGATCTCGTCGTAGGCGCGCGACCACTGCTCCTCGGTGGCAAACTGCTCCACCCGCTCGACCAGCACCCGCCCATACCAGGAGCGGTCGAAGACGGCCATCCCGCCCCAGCCGGGCAGGCTCGGGAAGAACCGCCATAAGAAGTGGTGCCGCTTCTCGTCGAAGGTGGGCTTGGCGAACGATGCCACCCGCACGTGTCGAGGATCTAGGTGCCCCACCAGCCGCTTGATGGCTCCGCCCTTGCCGGCGGCGTCCCAGCCCTCGAACACGATGCACACCGGCGGCCCGAGGCGCCCGTCGCCCATCAGGCCGGCGTTGATCAGGCGTAGCTGGAGCATGCGCTTCTGCCCCGCCTCGATGCGTTGGGCTTCCTCCGCCTTGGACAGCTCGAGCGACAGGTCCACGTCGTCCAGGTTGTGCACCCGCACATTCAAGCCGCGGCCGGCGCGCGGCGCGTGCCGGGAGACCCGACTAGCCCCGTCTCCCCCATACGATGCTGCGGTCCGACTTCGAAGGAGCTCGCATGACCATTGCCGTAGGCGACACCATCCCCGACGTAACAGTGCAGATCCCGACGCCCGACGGCCCCAAGCCGGCGCAGACCTCGGACCTCCTCGGCAAGGGTCGGGTCGTGCTGTTCGGTGTGCCTGGAGCCTTCACCCCGACCTGCTCCGACCATCATCTCCCCGGTTTCGTGCTCCGCGCCGACGACCTCGGAGCCAAGGGTGTCGACACCATCGCTTGCATGTCTGTCAACGACGCCTTCGTCATGGGCGCGTGGGGCGAGTCCCAAGGCGTAGGGGAGTCGGTGGTGCTGATCGCTGACGGGTCGGCTGTCTTCACCAAGGCCCTCGGCATCGAGCTCGATCTCTCGGGCGGTGGCCTGGGCATCCGATGCCGGCGCTTCGCCGCCATCCTCGAGGACGGCGTGGTCAAGGAGCTGTCGCTCGAGCAGGGGGGCGCCCTCGAGGTGTCGAGCGCCGACGCAGTGCTGGCCAAGCTCTGAGCGCCCGGCCGCTCCGTTAGTCGCGGGGGGTGAGGAGGTAGGTGGAGGATGCCTTGGCCACGACCACGCCGCCGGCACCTACCACCTCCGCCTCGACGAAGGTCGTCCTCCGCCCGCCGGCCACGGCCCGGGCGGTGCAAGTGAGCACCTGTCCCGTGCGGGCCGCCTTGAAGAACGAGATCCGCAGGTCGGTGTTGGCTACCAGCATCTTGCGTTCCCGGTTGTAGGTCACGGCCGAAGCAGACATCGCTGTGTCGGCCAGAGCGCTCAAGATGCCGCCCTGTACGGCTCCGGCCGGGTTGGCGAAACGCTCCTCCGCGTCCATCTCCCAGATCGTCACGCCAGGGACGGACTTGTCGACGCAGCGCAACCCGAGGAGGACATCGCAGTTGGGCGGGATCTGCAGGGGCCGCCTGGGAGCGGGTCGGGCACCATCAGCGGGTCGGGCACCATCAGTCATCGTCTTTGCCTCTCTGGCCGGGCAGGGAGCGCAGGCCGGCCCAGACCAGGTCGGAGAGGCGCTGCGCCAGGACCATTCCCTCCGCGGGATCGAGCGCTGGTTGGACGCCTTCCGACTGAGCGGCCTCCTCGGTACGGTGCACCCATTGCCGGGCGGTCACCTCGGCCAACCCGACGATCCCATAGCCGAGCAGCTCCCGGTGGTCCTTGTCTATGCGGGCCTCGATGAAGGTGCCGATCACCTCGGCCACCGAATCCTCGAGCCGCCGGATCCCCTCGGAGAAATCGTCGCTCTGACGGGCTGCACTATTGAAGAGCAGGTGGAACGAGCTGGTCCGCTCCCCGACGAACTGGAAGTACGCCTCGAAGCCCGCCAGCACCCGCCCACGGGCAGTGTCTGCGGTCTGGGCCCGGGACGCGATGGTTTCGAGCATCCCGGCGCCAACCGTCTCGAGCAGCTCCACATACAGCGTCCGCTTCGACGGGAAGTGTTGGTAGAGCACCGGCTTGGTGACTCCCGCTTCCTCCGCGATGTCGTCCATCGAAGTGCCGTGGAAGCCTTTCGCCCCGAATTGCGCCAGGGCGGCGGAGAGCAACTGGTCACGTCGCCGGGCCGCGGGGAGCCGCTGCTGTCCCACCGCAGGTGCCATCACTGCTGCTCGTCGGCGTGCGCGGTCATAAGGCTCCAGGGAAGGCACCGGAGCAACGCAGCGTCGCCCGATCCGACCCCCGCAGGCTAGCGCCGGGCGTGCCGCGGTCGCGACAGTTGGTTCGGTCCTCCGGGCGGGAGGATGTCGGCGGACCCGTGCCGAACCTCCCATCCGTGCGTCGTCCCCAGTCGAGGCCATCATCGGTCACCGCCCGGCCGCCCGAGCCGTTGCGGCCATTCCCTGCCACCAAACCCGCCATCGGCCACCTGGCGGTCAAGGCCCGCCGGAAGCGCTTCCGCTTGTTCCCCTCCGCCGAGCGCTGAGCGAGGGCCGGTGGTGGCACGGGCCGGCAGCGGCCAGCCGGCCTCGGTGATGACCGCCGCCAGGCGCCCGGGCAGTTGCCGGAGATCGAGATGGTGCCGCACGATTGCGGCGTTGTGGTCGAGCAGCGAAGGGTCCGGCCGGTCGAGCCACGCCAGGATGGGCCCGGGCTGGGAGGAGTCGAACCAACGGAACCCGAAGGTGGCGATCTCCCTTCCTACGGGGTAAGGGCCGACGGCGACCGGCCGGCGGTGGACCGCCGCCTCCACCGGCGGGTTGCCGAAACCCTCCAAGACAGACGGGAAGGCGACCAGGTCGCAGGCCGCGTACGCGTGGTGGATCCCGGAGCCCTCCACCATCGGCGCCACCGGGCCTCGCCGCACCGGGACCCGCGCGCGGGCGAGGACGGCGTCGAGGGTCGGCCCGTATCCTTCCTCGGCCGGTCCGAGCAGCCAGAACACGCCGTCCAGGGCCTCGGCCAGCGCCAGTCCGGCAGGGACGTCCTTGCGAGGGAGGGCTCGGGTCGGCTGGAGGACGACCCGAGCCTCGGGCCCGACGCCCAGGGCATCCCGGCAGGCTTGGCGGTCGCCGGCGGGGGCGTCGGTGTCGAAGGCGTTGTGGATGGTGGTGGCGGTGATGCCCCGCTCCGCCAGCTCTCGCCGGGAAAGGTCGTTGATCGTGACATGCCGCCAGGCGGGGTCGTCGGGAGGGGGAGGGGCGCCAGCCCACCGGACCCGCTGCCACGGCAGGTCGTGGTGGTGCAGGATCGTGGGCCGACCCCGCAACTCCGCCGCCACGGCGTCGGCAGCGACCACGTTCAGTGGTAACGAGCAGATGTTCTCGACGATGGTCAAAGCCGCACCATCCAGGGCCGAGCGCAGGGCAGAGCGGTCGAGGGTCGCAGCTGCGAGCCCGGTCACGGTCTCGCCGACGTCGAGCCCGGGCACTGTGACGTCGGCTCTACCGGAGCCGGCCACGGTGCGCACGACGTACCCCAATTGCTCGAGCGCCGCCGCCCACTTGGCCGACTCGATCGACACCCCGTCGGGCCCGCCGAGGCGGAACGAGGTGACGACCGCTAGAGGGGCTTGCCTGCGCGCGTTGCGTAACTCCACTGAGAAAAACAGCTCCTTCACGACGAAACCCGCGATGGCAGGACCGGAGCGTCCGATCGCTCAGGCTACGCTGTGGCCGCATTCGGGCGACGTTCCACCACCCTCCGCAAGGGCTTCTGACCCTCAGGTGGGAGACCACAGAACGTGGCATGTCACCTCGATGTCCACCCCGCACAGTCCCGACGAGAGGGCCCAGGTGCTTGACCTGACAGCCGAAGACCCGGATCGCACCACTGATCCCGTGGTCGCCATGGCCGAGGAGGGGCCGGGCACCTTGCTCGAGCTTCCTGGTCTCCTGGTGCGCGCTGACAGTGGCATCTCCTTCATCTACCAGGCGTTGGATCTCCTGGCGGCCCGTTTCGGCCTCGACGACGCGGTCGTGGTCGTCGATACCCCGACGGTACGCAGGCAGGCCTTCCGCCTACGGCGTCGCAGCGGCCGGCCCCGGGCCGGCTCGCCGATCCCGCCTGTCGCAGGGGCGTCCGCCGGGCTCTATGCCGAACCTCCCGTGGTGGACAGCGTCAGCGCCGCGTACCTGGTCAACCTGGTCGAGGTGGCCCTCCGCCTCGACCTCCTGCGTCACGATGCCAGCCGCGACCCGCTGACCGGACTGCTCAACCGCCGCTCCTACGACGATGCGCTGGTCCAAGCCACTGCCCGCAGCCGCCGCTACGGATGGCCTTTCGCCATGGTGCTGCTGGACCTGGACCACTTCAAGGCCATCAACGACCAATGGGGCCACGTTCGAGGCGACGACGCCCTACGGGCGTTCGCCGCCGACATCCGGGCGTGCCTGCGAGCCGGCGACGTTGCCGCGCGTGTGGGGGGAGACGAGTTCGCACTCATCGTCAACGCGGTGAGGGAACGCTCCGATGTGACAGCCCTGGTCGAGCGCTTGCGGCTCACCAGCGACAGCGGGGGCACCGGCTTGCCGTTCTCGGCCGGTGTGGCGCTGTTCCCTGACGATGCGGCCGATCCCGCCGCGCTGACCGAGGTGGCTGACGCCCGGCTCTACGTCGACAAGGGATCCCACGCTGATCCTGACGCAGCCCAGCAGGGAACGGAGTCCGAGCAGTGACCGGCGCCCACCTCGACAGAACAATTATGCACCAGGGTGTGCCCGGATGAGCCAGGACGACCTGGCGCAGTTGGAGCTGGAACTGCGCCAGATAGAAGGCGTCGTGCTGGTCGCCTTCAACCAGAGCGACGACACCACGATGGTGGAGCTCACAGTGGATGGAGGCGCGTCCGCAGACGCTCTGCGCGAGGAGGCTCGCCGCCTGGCGGAATCCCAGATGGACGGTCCCGTGGCGGTCAGCGTGATTGACTGCGGACCGGGATCGACGGAGCACTTGCCTGGTGTGCGCCTACGGGTCCAGCTGCTGGCGGTAGCGGCCCTGGGCGGCGAGCGGGTCGAGGTCCACCTGGCATGGCGTGGCCGGCGAGCTGTCAGCTCCTGCCGCCTCGGCGACCGCCTCGGCGTGGCGGCCGCGGTGATCGAAGGACTCGGGAAACTCGGGCTCAGGGTGCCATTCGAACCGACTGCGGTACACCTGCTCTCCGGAGATCTCGGCGACGGTGCGATGGTCCAGCTGCGTCACGCAGGGTTCAACGGCATGCGCCGGGGCCTCGCCGGCGGACGCAGGGAGGAGGAGGCCATCGCCCGGGCGGTCCTCAACGGGCTCAACCGCTACATCGAGGAGGGCGGCGGGAACCCCCTCCTCGTTCCCGTCGGGCAGGTCAGTGGGGACGCCGCCGGCCATGCCGGCCCGGGGCCGATCGGCGCGCCTGGCTGAGGTCCGCTGAGCCAGCCGTGGGCCGAGCCCGCGCAGGCGGGGGGCTTTCAGCCCTAGGGGGTGCAGCCAGTCCAATCCCGCTATCGCCACCCCGACCAAGAGCAGCAGGTCGCCGGCCGAGAGCACCTGATGGCCGAGGGCCAGAGGCCAGCGGTCGTCGAGCCAGGTCAGCGCGTCGCCGGGGCGCTGGGCGTGGTGCAGCAGCCCGTAGTCGACTCCGGAGAGGAGCCCGGGGGGTGCGCCTCCTGCGGACACGAGCGCGCCTGGGGCGACGGGCATTCCCCGGTCGACGGCGATCACCAACGCGTTGGCGGCCACCCCGACCGCAGCGATGCCGGCTCCGGCTACCGCCCGGTTGCGCAGCAGCAAAGCCACCAGGCAGGCAAGCCCGATTACTTGCGCCGCCGGCCCAGCCGCCGCTCCGACGTGGCCGGCCAGCAGCGCCAGCGCGGTCCCGGGTACCACCAGTCCCGACCACCGGACGCGCCGCGCCATGGCCGGCCGCCCGCCGAGGGCCGCGCCCACCGCCAGGCCGATCGCCAAGGCGACGAGGGTCACCACCATCGCACTCGACGCTACCGGCGAACCCCTCCGGGGACCGAGGATGCCCTCGCCGTACCCCGGCGCCGGGGCTGTCACCTCCACGGCGCCAGGTGCCATCATTGCGTTGCTTCACTCCGCCGCGGGGAGGGGCAACGAGCACAACGTGACCGGCAACCACCTCATCCTGCACTCGCCAATCGGGTTCGTCGTCGCTTTCGGCGCCGGCATCATCTCGTTCCTGTCGCCATGCGTGCTGCCGCTCGTCCCGTCCTACCTGTCGATGATGTCGGGGGTCGGGGGCGCCCAACTTGCCACTGCCACCCGCACCGACCAGCGCCGGCTGCTGCGTTCCACGCTGCTGTTCGTGGCGGGGTTCACCGTCGTCTTCGCCGGGCTCGAGGCCACCGCCAACGGGGTCAGCCAGTCCCTCCAGCGCCATCAGCGAGGTCTCGACCAGGTGGCGGGCGCAGTGATCGTCCTGGCCGGCGTGGCCTTCGCCGGATTCCGGCCCCGGCTCCTCGAGCGGGAACGTCGCTGGCACGTCCTGCCGTCCCGGCTGGGGGAGTGGGCGGCGCCGGTGATGGGCATGGCCTTCGCCTTCGGGTGGACTCCCTGCATCGGGCCGGCGCTGGCGGCGGTGATCAGCCTGGCATCCGACACCCACACCCTCTGGCGCGGTGAGGCCATGTTGGTGGCCTTCTCCCTCGGCCTCGGGGTGCCGTTCATCGCCGCAGGGGTGGCATTCGGGCGCCTCACCGGAGTGTTGGCCTTCGCCCGAGCCCACGTCCGGGTGATCAACGTCGTGTCGGGCATGTTGCTCGCCGGTCTGGGCTTGCTGCTGCTCACAGGAAGCGTCCACACCCTGTCCCTGTGGGCCACGTCTTTGCTCGACCATCTGGGGCTCAGCCGCCTCTCCACCGTCTGAGGCGACGAGGGTCACACCGCCCCGGATGGAGTTCCGCCGGGACCAGTAAGTACCGTTGCAAGGCAGTGGTCCATCCCGCCATCCGCTTCCGCGGCGCTGTAGCGCTCGTAGGGCGCTTCCCAGTGCTGGCCGGCGTCGACTTAGACGTGGCCCAGGGTGAGATCGTGCTGCTCCAAGGGCCGAACGGCGCCGGCAAGAGCAGCCTGTTGCGGGCATGCGCTGGCCTCCTCCCCGTCGTGCACGGCTGCGCCGAAGTGCTCGGAGCCGACCTCGTCGCCGACCCGAGGTCGGTGCGCCGGCGGGTCGGCCTACTCGGCCACAGCTCAGCTCTCTACGACGATCTGTCGGTGCGGGAAAACGTCCGCTTCGCCGTCCGGGCCTCGGGAGGCAGCCGCGACGGCGTGGACGACGCCCTCGCCACCCTCGGGCTCACCGGCCGTCTGGCAGGAACACCGGTCGGTGGCTTGTCCGCCGGGCAGCGCCGGCGGGTGGCTCTGGCCGTCTTGGTGGCCAGGAACGCCGAGCTGTGGCTGCTCGACGAACCCCACGCCGGCCTGGACGCGGAGCACCGGGACCTCCTCGACCGACTGGTTCGCTCCGCAGTGGGCAAAGGGGCGACGGTGGTGCTGGCCTCCCACGAGCGGGATCGGGCCCACGCGCTGGCCGGGCGGGTCGTCGAGGTGTCAGGGGGCGTGGTCAACGCCGTCACTCCCGCCCCCGGCGGCCTGGCGCGTGGCGAACGGGGGAGAGCCAATGTGGCGTGACGCTCTCCTCGTCGCCGGCAAGGATCTTCGCGTCGAGGCCCGCAGCCGGGTCGCAACCAACCAGGTCGCCCCGTACGCACTCGTGATCCTCCTCCTGTTCGGGTTCGCCTTCGACTCCAACAGGCCGCTTCTGACCCAGGCGGCGCCGGGGCTGTTCTGGGTGGCGGTGCTCCTCTGCTCGCTGCTCGCCGTGCAAAGAAGTTTCGCCATCGAAGCCGCCGACGGCGCACGGGATGGCCTGCGCCTGTCAGGACTGGACCCCGCCGGCATCTTCCTCGGCAAGGCCGCAGCCGTGGCCGCGGTACTCGTCGGCCTGGAGGTCCTGCTCGGTGCCGGCGTGGTCGTCCTCTACGGCACCGGCCTCCACGATCCGCTCCTGTTGGTGGCCACCGCAGTGCTGGCCACCGCCGGGTTGGGCGCTGCCGGCACCGTGTACGGCATCATGGCCGCCGGATTGCGGGTACGTGAGACGCTGCTCCCCTTGCTCATCCTGCCGGTCGTAGCCCCGGTTCTCCTCGCCGCCACGGAGGCATGGAGAGCGGCGCTCGGCCTCTCCGCCGACAACGGCTGGCGGTGGCTGACCCTGCTCGGATCCTTCGCCGCCATCTACGTCACCCTTGGAGTGCTCGGATTCGGCACCCTCCTGGAGGAAGCATGACCCCCGACCTGCCCCCCGTCGCCTCCCCCGAAGCGGCCCGCTCGCGCGGCACCGGTAATTTCACCACCCGGATCCTCGGCGTCGCGGCGGTTGCGACCCTGGCAGCCACGGCGTGGCTGGGGCTGGTCGTATCGCCTCCGGACGTGGTGCAGGGCCAGCTGGTGCGGCTGATCTACGTGCACCCGGCGGTGGCCACGGTCTGCTACGTCGGCTTCGGCCTGTGCGCGCTGGCCAGCATGGCGTGGCTGTGGCCCCGGACCCGCAGCCGCCGCTGGGATGCGCTGGCCGGCGCGTCGGCAGAGGTCGGAGTGGTCTTTTGCGGTTTGACCCTGGTCACCGGGTCGATCTGGGGCCGGGCCTCATGGGGCGTGTGGTGGACCTGGGACGCCCGCCTCACCCTTACCGCGCTGCTCTTCGCCGTGTTCGTCGGCTACCTGGGCCTGCGCCGCACGGGCGGTTCACCGGAAGGCCGGGCCCGCCGCTCTGCGGTGGCGGCCATCGTGTGCTCGCTGGTGGTGCCCGTCGACCACGAGGCCACCAACTGGTGGCGCACCCTGCACCAGGGCAACACCCTCACCAAGACCAACCCGTCGATCCACGGCTGGCAGCTGGCCACGATGGCCCTGTCGTTCCTGGCGTTCGGGCTGCTCTTCGCCTGGGTCCTGATCCACCGCTACCGCTTGGAGCTGCTGGAGGACCGTTACGAGACCGAGGGCTTGGGGCTGGCGCTGGAGGAGCGCCGCGCCGAAGGCGCCCCCCCTGTAGCGCCCCACGCCCTCACGTCCACCCCACTTCCCGCCGACCCCCTCGCCTCCGAGGCGACGGCTCGATGAGCTACGTCTGGGCCGGCTACGGCGTCACCGCGGGCGTGATGGTTGCCTACGTGTGGCGCGTCCTGCGCCGCGGCCGTTTGCTGTCCCGCTCGCTACCGCCCGAAGAGCGTACGTGGCAGTAGGCACCCTTTCCCCACCCGCCCCGCCGGCTCGCTCCAGGCGCCGGTGGCTCGGGTCGCGTCGGCGCCAGGTCGTCGCCGCTGCCGTGATCGCCACGGCGCTCGGGTTCCTCGCCTTCCAGGGCCTCTCCAACGCCACCCAGTACTTCAAGACCGCCGACCAGGCGGTGGCGGACAAGGCGTCGCTCGGCACCAGCCAGTTCCGCATCGAAGGCACTGTCGCCCCCGGGATCGTGCACGACCGCGCCGGCACGGAGTTCAACATCGTGGCAAACAACGTCAGCGTGCACATCGTCGACTCCGAGCAGCCGCCGCAACTCTTCAAAGTCGGCGTGCCGGTGGTCCTCGAAGGGCACTGGCAGGGCAACGTCTACTCGGCGTTCCAGATCATGATCAAGCACACCTCCAGCTACGTCGAGGCCCACCCCAACCGGATGAAGTCCCAACTGCCGACCGCAACGAGCCTGCCGTGAACGCCTCCCTGGGTACCGCCGCGGTCCTCCTCGGGCTTCTCGGCGCGGTAGCCGGCGCCATCACCATGACCGTCGGCGTGGTCAAGGGCCGCGACCGCCTGATGCGCACCGGGCACACCTACGTGTGGGTGGTGCTGGCCGGTGCGGTCATCGCCACCATCGCCATGCAGCACGCCCTGATCACCCGGGACTTCTCGCTGCAGTATGTGGCCAACAACGACAGCCGGGGCACCCCGCTCCTCTTCCGGATCACCGCCATGTGGTCCAACCTGCAGGGCTCGATCCTCTTGTGGGCGCTGGTGCTCGCCGGCTACCTCGCCGCCATGGCGGTGCATTTCCGCAAGCGGGTCACCGACCCACTGGTCGCTTGGGCCAGCGTGGTGGGGTTCGTCATCGCCACGTTCTTCTTCGGGCTGATGCTCACCGCATCCAACCCTTTCACCCGGGTCAACGGCGCGATACCCACCGACGGCCCCGGGCCCGACCCGCTCCTGCAGAACCACATCCTCGTCGCCTTCCACCCGCCGCTGCTCTACCTGGGCCTCGTCGGCTTCACCGTGCCCTTCTCCTTCGCGCTGGCCAGCTTGATCACCGGGCGTGTCGGTGAGGGGTGGATGGCCGAGACCCGCCGCTGGACTCTGTTCGCCTGGGGGTTCCTCACCATCGGCATCGTCCTCGGTGCCTGGTGGAGCTACCAGGTCCTCGGCTGGGGCGGATTCTGGGCATGGGACCCGGTGGAGAACTCGGCTTTCATTCCCTGGCTGACCGCCACCGCCTACATCCACTCGGCGATGGTCCAGGAGCGGCGCGGCATGCTGCGGGTCTGGAACCTCTCCCTCGTGCTGGCCACGTTCTCGCTCACCATCCTCGGCACGTTCCTCACCCGCTCCGGCGTGTTGAACTCGGTCCACTCGTTCTCGGGTAACTCCCTCGGGCCTGTGCTTCTCAGCTTTTTCGGGATCGTCGTCGCCACCGCGGTCGGGTTGCTGGCGTGGCGGGGTGACCGCCTGCGCTCACCAGGGATCATCGACTCCCCGGTTTCGCGCGAAGGCGCCTTCCTGGCCAACAACCTCCTCTTCGGCGCCTTCGCCCTGGTCGTCCTGCTCGGGACCGTGTTCCCCCTCATCGCCCAGGCCGTCAACGGGTCCAGCATCACCGTCGGGGCCCCCTACTTCAACCAGTTCGCCATGCCGATTGTCGTATGCCTGCTCTTCTTGATGGCGGTGGCCCCGGTGCTCCCGTGGCGCAAGGCGTCGAGCGATCTGTTGCGGAAGCGGTTGCAGTGGCCGGCTTCCGCCTGCGCGGCGTGCCTGGTGCTCTGCGTGGCCTTCGGGGTCCGGGGCATCAACCCGCTGCTGGCCTTCGGCCTGGGCGCCTTCGCGGCAGCTTCGGCCCTACGGCAGCTAGTGCTGGCGGTGCGGCGGCAGGGCCGCCGTGGGCTGGTCGGCCGGGTCAACGGCGGAATGGTCGTCCACCTCGGTGTCGTCGTTATCGCCGTGGCCTTCGCCGCCAGCCACTCCTACACCCGACAGACGACCCTGGCCCTGACCCCCGGCCAGACCGCCAGCTTCCAGGGCCACACCTTCACCTTCCTCGGGATGCGCAGCACCGCCGACAGCCAGAAGTCCACCCTCTCGGCGCGGATCCGCATCGACGGCGGCCAAGTCTACGCCCCGGCCATCTCCGATTACCCGTTCGCGTCGGACGTGGTCGGCACGCCTTCGGTGCGCAGCCGACTGAACGACGACCTCTACCTGACGCTCGCCAACCCGCCGGCCACCGCCACCAGCCCGGTGACCATCGGCGTCACCGTCGAACCGCTTGTCATGTGGGTGTGGATCGGCGGAGGTGTCATGCTGCTCGGCACTGCGCTGGCCGCGTTCCCGGGCAAGCGCCGGCGCCGGCCGACCGACCCGGTGTCAGCTCTGCCCGCCGGCGGCACGCAGGCTGGCGGCTCGCGGGCTGGCGGCTCGCGGGCTGGCGGTGGCGTCCCGGCGCCCGCCCTCCCGGCTCCCGCACCGGCCCTTACTCGGGGGCGGGTGCGGCCGGCGCGGCGGATGTGGCGCTCGTGGCGGGCGGCGCAGTCATGACCACCACCGTACCCGTTGCATCCGTCGTGCCCGAGCCTGCACAGGGCCCCAAGCGGCGCCTGGTGCTCTGGATCTCGCTGGCGGTTGCGGCCGTCCTGGCGGCATTGGTCGCCGTCCTGGCCACCTCAGGCCAAGCGGGGCAGGTCACAGCCGCCAGCCCGCTGATCGGAAAGCCCGCCCCCCAGGTAGTCGGACCCGACCAGCACGGAGCGACCGTCACGCTCAGCTCCTACCGGGGCCGGTGGGTGCTCGTGAACTTCGCGGCTTCCTGGTGCGTGCCGTGCCGGCAGGAGACCCCGCAGCTACTGACCTTCGCCGCCCGCCACACCGGCCCGGCCGCCCCCGCCATCGTCACCGTCGAGGAGGACCAGACAGACCTGGCCTCGCTGCGGAGCTTCCTCGCCGCCCGCCACGCCACCTGGCCGGTAGTTGACGATACCAACGCTTTCGTCGACTACGGCTCCGGAGGCCTGCCGGAGTCCTACCTCGTGGACCCCCTCGGCACGATCGTGGCGAAGATCACCGGTGGCGTCAATGCCAATGCCCTCGACAAGGTGATCACCACGTATTCCCCGAGCACTCAGTGACCGCAGCGCCCGCTGCCCTGGCGCGACGGTGGGCCATCTGGGCCGCCATCGCCATCGCCGCCCTCGCCGCCCTGGCGCTCGGCGCCAGCCGCCCCAGCCACCCGACTCTCGAGCAGCGTACGATGTCCCTGGCATCGCAGGTGCGCTGCCCGGTGTGCGGAGGTGAGTCGGCCGCCCAATCCCAGGTCGCAGCCGCGGTGGACGTGCGGAACCAGATCCATCAGGAGCTGGCCGCCGGCACCCCCCCCAAGAAAGTCCTCGACGACCTGGTGCAGGCCTATGGCACGAGCATCCTGGAACGGCCCCCGGCCCGGGGCATCGGCCTCCTCGTTTGGGTGCTCCCGATAGCCGCCGTGGTCGTCGCCACCGCCGGCCTGGTCCTGGCGTTCGCGCGCTGGCACCGGCCCCGGGGCGGACCGGCGGCGGGCCTGGCAGCCGGCAACCCCGAGGACGAGGCCCTCGTGGCGAGAGCGCTGGCAGCACGATCCGAGCACCCCGCCAGTCCTGAAGATGGAAGCGGCAACCGGTGACCGACATCAGCACCGGCCGGGTCGGGGCCGCCGGCCCCGCTCGTCCCGTGCGCTCTGCGCTCGAGGAGGAGAGAGACTTCTTCCTCCGCTCGTTGCGCGACCTCGAGGCGGAACGAGCCGCCGGCGACATCGACGAGGTCGACTACGCCGCGCTTCACAACGACTACACGACGCGGGCGGCGGCGGTCCTGCGCCAGCTGGAAGCCCTCGACTCGCCGGCGCTCCCATCTCCTCCCCCTCCCGCGGATCCCACAGAGAGGACGGGGGACGCCGGCGCGGGCACCGCCTCGGATAAGAGCCGGTGGCGGCGCCGGCGCCGATCGCTTGCGGTGGCCGGCGTCGCCGTAGCGGTGGCCGCCGGGCTCGGGTGGGCCATCGTCGCCGCCACCGGAACCCGTCTTCCGGGCGAGGTGGCCTCGGGGCAGGCGGTCGGCCAGGAGCAGGTGGCGAAGCTGCTCCTGGCGGCTCAACAAGCCACGGCCAAGGGTGACGGGGTGAGCGCGCTCAAGGACCTCGAGGCAGTGCTGAAGCAGGATCCAAATCAGGTCGTTGCCCTGTCGTCGGAGGGATGGATCCTGGCGCAGACCCAGCAGCCCCAGCTGCTCGCCCAGGGCATCGGGCTTCTCAGCAGGGCCGTCACGCTCGACCCGACCTACCCGCCAACTCGCGTGTACCGGGGAGTCGCTTACCTGAGCGAGGGTGACTACCAAGGCGCCGTCACCGACCTCCAGTGGTACCTGGCCCACAACCCCGACCCGGCCCTCGTCGCTCGAGTACGCCAAGCCCTGGTGCAAGCCCAGGCCGGCGCAGCCGCCGCCGAGGCGCCGACCACCACTGCACCTCCCGCAGGAGCCCCCGCAGCAGCCCCGAAGGCGTGAATCCCTCCCCTCCTCCCTTGCTCGAGGAGCCCGATGTGGCGCAGCTTCCAGGCGACGGCGCCCCGCGCGGCGCACCTGCGGCGGCGACGTCCCGACCCCGGTGGTGGCAGGCGCCGGCGGCGGTAGCGGCCCTGGCCACTTCCACGCGAGTCGCCCTCGGGTTGATCATCGGCCGCTTCGCCCTCGCAGTGCTCCCGCTGCGCGGGTTCCCGCTGGCTGCTGGCGCGCGGGCCACGTCCGGCAAGGCCGGCCTGTTCTCGTGGGACGCATTTTTCTACCAGTCCGTCGCCACGAGCGGATACCCGAAGGACCAGCCGGCATGGAGCCCGTTCTTCCCGCTCTACCCCGAGACGGCCCGGGCCGTCGAGCACCTCGGCGGCGTGAGCTACCAGTGGTCCGCCCTGGCGGTGAGCTGGGTGTCTCTGTTCTTCGCCACCTGGGGGATCGTGCGCCTGGCCCGCGACTTGCTGCCCGGAGGCGTCCCGTCCCGTGCCGGCTGGCTGTTCGTGTGGTTCCCCGCCTCGGTGTTCCTGATCGCAGGATACGCCGAGAGCACCTTCATCGCGCTGTTCGCCTGGACATTGGTAGCCCTCCGGGAACGCCACCCGTGGTGGGCGGCGGCGGCCGCCAGCCTGGCCGCCCTCACCCGGCCCGAGGGCGCCGCGGTCGGCGTCGCGGTCCTGGTCTGGTGCCTGCTCGAACCCCGGCGGCGATGGCTGCGCACCGCAGTCCTCACCGCCGCCAGCGAGACCGGCTTCGCTGCCTTCACCGTGTTCCTGTGGATCCGCTACGGCAACCCGATCGAGGAGCTGCGAGCCCAGAAATACTGGGGTCGAAGCGCAACGTGGCCGTTCCATCCGCTGATCGGCTCCGTTCAGCACCTCGTCGACGGAGCGGTCAAGGGTCCGGGCTCGGCCAACGTCACCGCGGTGTTCCTGCTCGACGACGCGTCAGTGGTGGCGGCCGTCGTCGGGTTCGCCATCCTGTTGCGTTGGGCCCGCCACGAACGCGACCTCTGGTGGATACTGGCGCCGGCACTCCTGTCGATGGTCGGCGTCATCGCCAACGGCCCGGTGCACGGGTCCTCGCCGGAGTCCGACGTGCGCTACGTCCTGTGCCTCGTACCGCTCTACCTGGTGGCAGCCCGGTACCGGGGTGAGCGGCTCTGGACCGCCGCGATCACGACATCCGCGGCCCTCGCAGTGGTCTTCCAGGTCCTGTTCAACCTCGGCGGTTGGTTCACCTGAGCCCGCACATCGACGTCGAGGTCGTCGTGCCCGTCTACAACGAGGCCGCCCAAGTGCGCGCCCACGTCGAGCGCCTGCGCCGCTGGCTCGACGAGGCTGTGGCTTTCACGGCGGAGGTGACGGTAGTCGACAACGCCAGCACCGATGACACCATGGCCATCGTCTCCGACCTGGCCTCGTCCACGCCCGGGATCACCGCCGTGCACCTGGAACGCAAGGGCCGCGGGGGAGCGATCAGGCAGGCGTGGATGCGTAGCGACGCCACCGTCGTGGCCTACATGGACGTCGACCTGTCCACCGACCTGGCGGCCCTTGGCCCCCTCGTAGAGCCGCTGCTGCGCGACGAGCACGACCTGGCGGTCGGCTCGCGGCGCCTTCCCGGATCGCAGGTCAGCCGGGGAGCACGGCGGGAGCTGATCTCGCGCGGCTACCTCGCCATCGCCCACGTCGCGCTCGGGACGCGCATCACCGACCTGCAGTGCGGCTTCAAGGCCATGCGGACCAAGGCGGCGCGCGACCTCCTCCCCGAAGTCGCAGACGACGAATGGTTCTTCGACACCGAGCTGCTGGTCCTGGCCGAACGGCGGGGCCTGCGGATCACCGAGGTCCCCGTGACCTGGGTGGACGATCCCGATACCAGGGTGCGGGTGTTGAGCACGGCGTGGAAGGACCTCCAGGGCGTGGAGCGCCTTCGCCGGCGGCGCTGAGCGCGGCCCTCAGCTGGGCTTGCCCCGCGGGTGCTCAACCGCTGCGCAGCCCCCGCAGGTGCTCCACGACCGCAGGCAGCGCCGTGACGGCCTTGTCGATATCGGCTTCGGTGGTCGACCAGCCCACTGACAGCCGGAGCGACCGG
>JAKBAM010000052.1 GCA_021809105.1 Actinomycetes bacterium | reverse complement strand
CCCCGTCGGTCACCCGGCACCCCTCGCCCGACACCAGCTCCACCGGCTGGTCGTAGTACAGCGACAGCCATTTCGGCATGACCCGACCGTGGCGGGCCAGCAGCTCGGCGTGGGCACCCTGGCCGGCGTCGCGTGCGGCGTCGCGTGCGGGGTCGCGTGCGGCGTCGCGTGCGGCGGGGTCGTGTTCGGATCGACTCATGCCTCAGCTTGGCGCGCCATCGCCGGTTCAGGTGGCAGTTGGGTACCGCACCGGTCATCCAAGTGCCACCTGAAACGCCCACTCGTCCCCGGACGAGGCATCTCATGAGTTTCCGTCACAGCCCTATGTGACCCTGGGGTGGTGCACGCCCCGCCCGGAGCCATCGAGCTGGACCGGCTGGCGACGGGCCAGCTCGGGCTGGTCACCTTCTGGCAGCTACTGGCGCTCGGCTCGACCAAACGGCAGGTGGCCCGGTGGGTAGCGGACGGGCGGCTCTTCCCAGTCCGCCGAGGCGTATACAGGGTTGCGGGCGTCCAGACAGGCTGGGAGGCGCAGGCGCTGGCGGGGGTGCTGGCCGGTCGCGGGCAAGTCGTCGCGTCGTACCGCACCGCCGCTCGCCTGTGGGGCCTGAGCGATACATCTGGTGGGGCAGCCATCCATGTCTCGGGCGCCAGGGTCAGATTGGCGGGGGTCCGGGTTCATGCGCAGGCCGTCGGCCCCGACGAGCGAACGAGACGTATCTGCGTGCCGGTCACCACCGTCCCCAGGACGTTGGCCGATCTGGCCAGTGTGGTGGAGCCGGCGCGCCTGGGTCGCATGACCGACGAAGCCTTGCGGCTCGGCATCCTCGGCCTCGAGCAGCTCCGCCGGTATGTCGATAGGCAGTCGGTCGGGGTCAGCGGCCGCCGCCCCGCCGGCGCCGGGATCCTCAGCGACATCCTCGCGGACCGCCTCCCGGGCTACGACTCGGGTGCGAGCGCCTGGGAGCGGGACATGGACCGGAAATGGGAAGAATGGGGGCTGCCCTTCGCCGAGCGCCAGCACGTGATCCGAACCCCACGCGGTGTCTACCGCCCCGACCGGGCGATCGTAGAGGAGCGGATAGCCGTTGACTGGAACGGCTACGAGTACCACGGGATGCGAAGCCGCTTCGACGCGGACAGCGACCGCCGGGCTGATCTGGCGGCAGCTGGTTGGTGGGCGCTTGACTTCACCTCCAAATCGTCTCCCGAGCGGATCTGCGAGACGGTCCACGCCGTGTGGATGGGCCGCCGGTCGGGACGCATTGGCTGACGCGTCACGGTCGCGGCCCGTCGATACGGTGATTGGCATGGACGACCACGCCGCCGGACGACCCTTTCCGCCGGCTGCCGTGTCCCGGCGGGCCGAGCAGTGGGCCGCGACGATGGACGGTACCGAGTGCGGTCCCGTCCGCCGGGCGCATCGAGATCCGACGCCAGCCGTCGCCACCCCGACCGTGCTGGCGCGAGCCGAGAGGGAGGCGGCGGAAGCCGCCGCTTTGGCCCCCGGGGCGAGCCGGGCCTCGGGGGCGGGCCGCCGGGCGGTGCCCGAGGAGCCAGATGAGTGGCGGACCTGCTTCGAGCGGGACCGCGATCGCATCTTGCACTCCACTGCCTTCCGCCGCCTCGCCGGCAAGACGCAAGTCTTCGTACACCCTGCGGACCACCAGCGGACCCGCCTGACCCATGCCCTGGAGGTGTCCCAGGTGGCGACGGCGATCGCCCGGGCCCTGCGCCTCAACGTGGCGCTGACCGAGGCCATCGCCCTTGGCCACGACTGCGGCCACGGTCCGGGGGGCCATGCCAGCGAGGATGCCCTAGGGCTGTATGTCACAGGAGGGTACGACCACGCAGTGTGGGGCGCCGACGTCGTGCTGGCCGGCCTCAACCTGTGTGCGGAGACCCTCGACGGCATCCGCTGCCATTCGTGGTCGCGCCCGTCTCCCGCCACGCCGGAGGGCGAGGTGGTGAGCTGGGCCGACCGGATCGCATACGTGTGCCATGACTTCGAGGACGCGGTGGCTGCCGGCGTCGTCGACCCGGCGGTGCTGCCCCCCGGCGTGCGAGCCCGTTGCGGTGACACCCGCCGGCGGCAGCTCGACACATTCGTGCGAGCAGTAGTCGCGACAACCGTTGCCTGCGGTCACGTCGGGATGGACGCCGCCACTGCGGATGCGCTGGCGCAGATGCGCGCCACCAACTACCGGCACATATACATGCGGCCGGCGTCGATGGCGCAGGCTGCCGCTGTCGTACCCGTGCTTCGGGCGCTCGTCGAGCACTTCGCCGACCATCCCGGGCGCCTGGCCGGGCTGGCGCCGGCGGGCGGAGACACGCGGGCGGGCGGGCTGCTGGCGCCGGCGAGCGGAGGAGGAGTGGGAGCGAGCCCAGGAGTGGGAGCGGGCGCCGGACCGCCGGCGGGCAGCGAGGAGGCGGTCCGCGCCGCGGTGACCTACGTCGGCGGGATGACCGATCGCTTCGCTTTCCGGACCGCGGTCGCCGATCTGGGATGGGACCCGGGGCGCCTGCCACTCGCTGTCGGGTCGGCCTGAGCTCTCCGCTGGCGCCCCCTCCAGGGTCCACTTGGGACCCTCATGCGGTATCCAACTGCCACCTGAACCCGAGGCCCGGCCGCCGGAGTCCCGCCTACCTACCGGGAGTCCCTAGTGTGGGCCCGCGCGCTGACGACGGGTACGCGGGTGACGGACGGTCACGCTCAGGTTCGTTCAGCGCTCCATGGCCAGCCGAGGACAGGGAGAACCAAGACGTGGATGTGCGCATAGGGGTCACCAACACCGCCAAGGAGATCGACCTGGAGCTCCCGGACGGGACCGACGCCGACGCCCTCTCCAAGCAGATCGAGGAGACCCTCGGTTCGGAGACGGCGGTGCTGTGGCTCACCGATCGGCGAGGTCGGCGCGTCGGTGTGCCCGCCCGCAAGGTGGCTTACGTCGAGCTCGAGGCCAAGAGCGACGATCGCCGGGTCGGCTTCGGCTCGGGCGCTCACTGACCAGCCGGCCGGACATGGCCGCCGCGTCGGCAACCGTCGCCTTGCTCGACCGGAAGCTGCTTTTCGTCACCGGGAAGGGCGGCGTCGGCAAGACGACGGTGGCTGCGGCGCTCGCTTCCCTCGCCGCCGATCGGGGCAAGAAGACGCTGGTCTGTGAGGTTGATGCCAAGGGCAACCTGGCTGACTTCTACGAGACGGGGCCGACACGGTTCGAGGAGCGCGAGATCGCTCCCCGACTGTGGGCCATGTCGATGGACACCGAGGCTTCGCTGCGCCAGTACCTGGCATTGCAGCTGAAGCTCCCGATCGTGTCGCGGGTCGGACCGCTGGCCAAGATGTTCGACTTCGTCGCCTCGGCCGCGCCCGGCGTCAAGGAGATCGTCACGGTCGGCAAACTCTGCTGGGAGGTGCGCGAGAGCCACTACGACATCGTCATCGTAGATGCCGCCGCCAGCGGTCACATCGTGAGCCAGCTGGCTGCACCGCAGGCGATCAACGAGTTGGTGCAGGTGGGTCTGGTGCGCCAGCAAACCGGCTGGATGCTCGACATCCTGGGGAATCCTGCGCAGACGGGGCTGGTGATCGTAGCCATCCCGGCCGAGATGCCGGTCAGCGAGACCCTCGAGCTGCGAGACCGCGTTGCATCGGAGACCAACGTCGATCTGGCTGCGGTGGTGGTCAACCGGGTGTTGCCCGAGCTTTTCTCCCGCGGGGAGGAGGACATCTTCGACCGCCTGGACCAGCCGGGCAACGCCGAGCTGATCGACTCGGCGCTGGGAGGGCCGGCGCGGCCGCTGCTCGACGCCGCCCGCCTGACGGTGACCATGCGCCGCAGCCGCACCGAGCACCTCGAGCGACTGCGCGGCGCCGTCGACGGGAAGGTGCCGATGCTCTACGTCCCCTACCTGTTCTTCCGTTCCCATGGGCTGCGCGCCACCCGGCAGGTCGCCGAGTCCCTGTCTGCAGAGTTGGGCTACTAGTGGCGGACCGGGTCGGATCGATCGACTCGCTGCTGGCGTCCAAGGAGATTGCCATCGCTTGTGGCTCCGGAGGGGTGGGGAAAACGACCACTGCGGCAGCGGCCGCGGCCATGGCTGCGGTCCACCATGGCGGGAAGGTGCTCGTCGTCACCGTCGACCCGGCGAAGCGGCTGGCCAGCGCGCTGGGCCTGACCGGGTTCGGCAACGTGGAGAAGCGGGTGCCGGCGCAGGCGTTCAGCCACGCCGGGGTGCAGCCACGGGGGGAGCTGTGGGCGGCCATGCTCGACACCAAGCAGAGCTGGGACGCCTTGGTCCGCCGGCACGCTCCTGATGCGCGGACCAGGGATCGCATCCTGGAGAACCCCCTCTACCAGAACATCTCGGGCAAGTTCGTCCAGAGCCACGATTACATCGCGATGGAGCGGCTCTACGAGATCCACTCGGAAGGCCGGTTCGACCTGATCGTCGTCGACACCCCGCCCACCCGCAACGCGGTGGATTTCATCGAGGCGCCGCAGCGGATGGCGGAGTTCTTCTCCTCCCGGCTCCTGCGGCTGCTGATCGTGCCCTACCGCAGCCGGGTGATCAACTTGGCGTCCCGACCCTTCTACCAGATCGCGGACCGCATCCTCGGATCGCAGTTCCTGGCCGACATCGCCGAGTTCTTCATCCTCTTCCAGACCATGTACCCCGGCTTCGTGGCCCGCGCCCGGGCCGTCGAGCGCCTGGTGCGCGACAACCGCACCACATTCATGGTCGTGTCCACGCTGGAGGCGGCACCGGTGCGGGAGGCCGAGTTCTTCATCGACGTGCTGTCTTCGAAGAAGCTGCACCTCGGGGCGCTGATCCTCAACCGCGTGCTGCCTTCCTATCTCCTCGATGAGGGGGCCAACGACCGGGCGGGGCTCCTCCTCGCCGGGGCGGACACGCTCGCCGCCGACCTCGCCGGGGGCAGCGGAGCCGACCCGAGCCAGGTAGCTCGCGTGCTGACCGAGATGGGCGACAACTTCCAGAATTTCGCGGTGGTCGCCCACCGGGAGGCCACCCAGCGAAACGAGTTGGCCAAGGTGCCCGAGGTGGTCGCTGCGGTACCTGAGTTCGACGACGACATCCACGACCTGGCCGGCCTTCTCCGGTTGGGCGACGCCATCTGGAGCTGAGAGGGAACGCATGGCAACGCTGGCCGAGTTGGTCCGGGAGCACACCAAGCTCGAGGAGCCTGTCACGGCCCACCTGCAGCGCCTGGTCGGGTCGTGGGGCACCCTGTCGGACCTGTGCTTCGCTGACCTGCTGTTGTTCGTGCCCGAGGCCGACGGTGACGATCGGTTCGTGGTCGTGGGCCAGGTCAGGCCGACGACGAACCAGACGCTGCACCTCGAGGACCTGGTGGGAAGGGTGATGGGTGCCGAGGAGCGCCCGCTGCTCACACGCGGCTGGCAGCTCGGGAGTGTGGTGGAAGGGGAGGTGGCCATCCCGTCCAGGGGAGAGCGGGGGCGCCAGGTGGTCATTCCCGTCCGCTGGCAGGACGAGCTGGTGGCGCTCATGACCCGGGAGTCGGCTCTGTCGGTCGGCCGGAGGCCGGGCGAGTTGGAAAGGGTGTACGTCGAGGTCTTCGACCGATTGGCTCGGATGATCGCCAGCGGGGACTTTCCGTTCCCCCTCGACGAGGTGGCCACCAGCGAGATGCCGCGTGTCGGCGACGGTGTGCTGGTCCTCGACGCCAGTGCCCGGGTTGACTACGCGTCTCCCAACGCGGTCAACGCCCTCCACCGCCTCGGGATCTACTCGGGGATCGAAGGGGTCAGCCTGGACGAGGCCGGACTGGAGCAGTCGGCGGTCGACCTGGCGTTTGCCACCCGGCTCCCGGCGACCGAGGAGGTGGCCGAGGGGACCGACGCGATGGTGTTCCGTTGCGTACCGCTCCTCGACAAGGGGGCCATCACCGGAGCACTGGTCTTGTTGCGCGACGTGAGCGAGTTGCGCCGGCGGGATCGGCTCCTGCTGTCCAAGGACGCCGCCATACGGGAGGTGCACCATCGGGTCAAGAACAACCTGCAGACCATCTCGTCGTTGTTGAGGCTCCAGTCCCGCCGCCTCCCGCAGGGGGAGGCCCGCCACGCCCTGGAGGAGTCCGAGCGTCGGGTCCGTTCGATAGCGCTCGTCCACGAGATCCTGTCCCGCGACACCACTGACGAGGTCGACTTCAACGACATCCTCCCGTCGCTGGTCCGGATGGCGGAGGATCTGGGCAGCGTGGAGCGGCCGGTGCGCATTACGACGACAGGGGAGACCGGGGAGCTCCAGGCCGCCGTGGCCACGCCGCTGGCTGTGGTCATCACCGAGCTGTTGCAGAACGCCGCGGAGCACGGCTTCCCGGAAAGCGCCGGCAGCGAGTCTCAGATCATCCGGGTGACGGTCGGTTTCGAGCGTAGCGACTCCAGCCTCCGGGTCACCGTGTGCGACAACGGGATCGGCCTCCCCGAGGGTTTCGTGGTGGAGGACACGACGAGCCTCGGGCTTTCGATCGTGCGCAGCCTGGTCCGGTCGCAACTGGGCGGCACGATCAACATGCGCACCGATGGAGGCACCGTCGTGGAGCTAGTCATCCCCGTCGACAACCAGCCCGACGACCTGGAGAACCTCTAGCGCCTGGCGGGCACAGCCCAGAATGCCCCGGTGGGGCCTGAATAGCGTTGGTCAGCTGGCGCGGCGCTGGCGTGCCAGCCACGTCTTGCGAAGCTTGCGACGCTCTTCCTCGGAGGTCCCGCCCCAGATCCCGGACTCCTGGTTGGTCGCCAGCGCGAACTCCAGGCAGGCCTCTTGGGCATCGCAGGCCCCGCAGACGCTCTTGGCAGACTCGATCTGCTCGATCGCCGGACCGGTGGTGCCGATCGGAAAGAACAGGTCCGGGTCGGTGTCCCGGCAGGATGCGTTGTCCCGCCAGTCGTCCACGTCCCATTCGATGTTGCGGCTCCAAGTAAGGGCCACTGGCCGCCTCCTGGCGAGATTGTGAATCAGTTCACGTGCGGCTGTAACAAATCTCGATCTATTAACAGCAGCGTTGCATCAGAGTAAAGCGGCGCGTCAGCGCTGGCAACCCCCCATTTGCGAAACTTTGGGGAAAGATGCTGGTCAGCGGCAGTGATCCGCGCGAGGAGACACGCTAGGCGCGTTGCGGCGTTGGGCAATGAAGTTAGGCTGTGACGTGTGCCACAGCGCTATCGGCCTGTGCGGGAGACGACCATGAACGCGCAGAGTGACAATGCTGCCACCAGCAGCGTCAGGGAACCACTAGGCGGAGGGCGCCCTCCCAGTAGAGAAGGTCGAAACGCGCCGCTTCGCCCAGGTGGTCCCCGTCCACCTGGTATGGGACGGGTCGGTGGCCCTCCAGGGTCACGCTGGCCAGATCTGTGGCCACTGCAGCGTTCCGCCGCCCGGCCACGCCCCGCCCGCGGAGGGCTGCGACGGCCAGCGGTACCAACGTGGCGAGATCGAGCCGGCGCAAGGTGACCATCGTCAAGCCGGTGTCGAGGTTCGTGCCAGGAGCGAGGTCGAGGGACCGGGTCCCGAGGAACGTGTAGGGGTTGGTGTTGAGACAGATTCCGAAGTATCCGTCGTCGAGCTCTTGGACCGGCACCGCCGGCGACCGGGACGTGGCCTGAAGGCCGAAGGATGGGTGGCGGCGGTCATAGTGGCGGAACCAGGTGCTCACCGCCGCGCTGGCGAAGAGGGTGTGTCCCGCGTAGCGCTTCAGGCTGCCCCGTCGTTCGACCTGAGCAACCACGGCGGCGTCGTAGCCGAACCCCACGTGGAACAGGAAGGCCCTCCCGTTCACAGTGCCCAACCCGACCGGGCGGATAGACCCCCGCCCCAGCGCGCCGAGCAGTTCGCCAGTGGCCTCGACCGGGTCATTGGTCATGCCGAGGGTGCGGGCGAACACGTTGGTCGATCCGCCGGGTAGGACGCCGAGCGCGGTGGGCGTCCCGGCAAGCCCGTTGGCCGCTTCGTTGAGGGTGCCATCGCCCCCGAGGACGACCACCACATCCACACCGTCTGCCGCCGCGCCCTGCGCCAGGCTGGTGGCGTGGCCTCGGCGGCTGGTCTCCGCCACGCTCACGTCGTGGTCGGTTGCCAAAGCGGTCTGGATCACCACCCGTGCCCGGGCGGTGACCGACGAAGCCGAGGTGTTCACGATCAAGAGCAGCCGCACGTCGTGGCTCGGAGAGCTAAGTCGCGGCGGCGGCCCGCAGCTGGGCCACGCTTCGAGCCAAGAGCCTCGAGACGTGCATCTGCGAGATCCCGAGCCGGGTGGCGATCTCCGACTGGGTGAGGCCTTCGAAGAATCGGAGGTGCAAGATGAGCTTCTCGCGCTCGGGGAGCCTGTCGAGCAACGGGGACAGGGTGGCGCGCCGCTCTGCGCTCAGCATCTCGGGATCCTCGAAGCCGATCCGAGTCCCCAGCGACTCACCCTCGCCGTCGCCGGGCGCGGGTGCGTCCAGTGATGCGAAGCGGTAGGCCTGGCCGGCCTCGAGGGCCTCGAGGACCTCTTCCTCCGACACCTCGACCTCGACCGCCAGCTCGGCGATGGTCGGCGAGCGCCCGAGCTCCTGGCCCAGGGTGCCGACGACCTTTCCCAATCGCAGGTACAGCTCCTGCATGCGCCGCGGCGCCCGGATGGCCCAACCCCGGTCCCGGAAGTGCCGTTTCAGCTCTCCGACGATCGTGTGGGTGGCGTATGTGGAGAACTCGACCCCGCGCTCGGGGTCGTAGCGCCCCACCGCTTTGAGCAGCCCGAGTGAGGCCACCTGCACCAAATCGTCGAGGGGCTCGCCTCGGTTGGCGAACCGGCGAGCCAGGTACTCGGCGAGTCCGAGGTGCGCGGCCACCAGCTCGTCGCGGAGCCTGACGTCGCCCGTCTGGGCGAACTCCACGAACTTGGCGCGCAGCTCATCGCGCTGTGCGGGCTGGAAGCTCATGATGTCGCCGAGTTACGCCCCTGCTCAGGGGCGCCAGCTTGCTCCGTGTGGCCACGCTCGCGGCGTTTGACCAGCCGGAAGCGAGGACCATCAGCCCCGTCGCTCAGGGCATGTTCGTCGACCAGGGCGGCCAGGATCACCTGCGATAGCTCAGGTAGCTTGGCCTCCGTGGTCGGCTCGCCGCCCAAAGCGGGTTCGAAATGCCCTTCGCCTTCGATCACCAGGCTGTCGGTGGCCACCATGTACCGCACCTCGACGGTACCGGGGCGGCCGGTGTTGCCCGTCAGTCCGTAGCACAGCTCGTCGATCGCCAGTCGCAGGTCCTCCACTTCGTCGAAGGAGAAACCGAGGCGGCTGGCGAGGCCGGCGGCGGTGACCCGGGCCAACCTCAGGTACTCCGGCATGGCCGGAACGACCAAGCGGACTTCGTCGGACGTCGCCACCTGTCAGGCTCCTTCTTTCGCCGGCGCGGACACCCTGCGTCTCTCCGCCTACGTCGGGGAGGGGCGCCTCGCTTCGCCGGAGGCGACGCCAGGGACTACCCCAAGCTATCACCACCCCTGAGGCGCCTCGCCGCCTTCAGAACCGCCGAAGGCCACGAGAGTGGTGGAAACGGTGACGGCTGGGAGAGAATCTGAACCATGAACGTCGTCGTCTGCGTCAAGCAGATCCCAGACCCCGCAAACCCCGGGAAGCTCACGTCCGATACCCACACCATCGTCCGTGACGGGAAGTTGATACTCGACGACTCCGATGCTTACGGGGTAGAGATGGCCCTGCAGCTCGCCGATGCGGCAGGCGGCGGTGAGGTCACCCTCGTCTCGATGGCACCCCACGGCGAGACCAGCGGGCTGCGCACGGCGCTGGCGATGGGAGCTGCCAAGGCCATCCTGATCAGCGATGACGAGCTGGCAGGATCCGACGCCCTCTCGACGGCCAAGGTGCTGGCCGCGGCGATCAGGCGGGCCGAGCCGGATCTGGTGATCGCCGCCACCGAGTCCACCGACGGCTACACGGGCACGACGCCAGTGCAGGTCGCGGAGGTGCTCGGCTGGCCGTCGGTCAGCTTCGTCAAGAAGGTCGCGGTGGCTGACGGCGTGGTAAAGGCCGACCGCCAGACCGAGACGGGCTACGACAGCGTGGAGGTGCCATTGCCGGCGCTGGTGAGCGTGACCGCCGGGGTGGTCGAACCGCGCTATCCGTCGTTCAAGGGCATCATGGCGGCGAAGGGCAAGCCTGTGGAGGAGCTGCGGATAGGAGACCTTGGTCTCGACGCATCCCAGGTGGGGGCCGCCGGCGCCCGCCAGCAGGTGGTGTCGGTGGAGCCCGCAGAGGCCCGCAAGGCCGGGGAGATAGCGGTGGACGACGGTGACGGGCACGAGAAGATCGTGGCCTTCCTCGAGCAGCTCAAGGTCATCTGAGGCTGCACGTCAGGCAGGTTCAGGGATCAGGCAACGACAGGGTCGAGAGGAAGGCACGAACATGGCAGTCAACAAGATTTGGGTAATCGTCGATCGGCAGGGCGAGAAGATCGCTCCGCTCAGCCTCGAGCTGCTGACCAAGGCGCGCAGCCTGGGCGGCACCGTGGAAGGCGTCACGTGGGGTGATGCCGACGCCATCGCCGCTGACGTAGGCAAGTACGGAGCCACGACGCTCTTCAACGTCGGAGACCTCGCTGGGGGACTGCCCGGCCCCCCCGTGGCGGCGGCGCTCGCCGCGGCGATCAGCAGCAGCGGCGCCCCCGACGCCATCTTGGTGCCGCACAACTACGATGGCCGCGACATCGCGGCGCGCTTGTCGGTCAAGATCGACCGACCGGTACTCACCAACGTGGTCGGGCTCGAGGAGACCGAGGGCTCCCTGGTCACCGAGCACGCCATCTTCGGCGGAGCCGAGGTGCTCAAGGCGCGCTTCACGGGCGAGGGGCCCGCCATCTTCGTTGTCCGCACGAAGTCCTTCGCCGCCGAGGAGGGAGACGGCGGCCCCGCCGCAGTCACCCCCTGGGAGATCCCGGACCTCGGTGCCACCGGGGGGGCCAAGATCACCGATCGCCACGTAGAAGAGAGCGAAGGGCCCAAGCTGGACGAGGCTCCCGTGGTCGTCTCGGGCGGCCGGGGCCTCGGGCAGGCCGACAAGTACTCGATGATCGAGGATCTGGCCAAGCTGCTCAAGGGCGCAGCAGGTGCCTCCCGGGCCATCGTTGACGCCGGATGGGTGCCCTACTCACATCAGGTGGGCCAGACCGGCAAGACGGTGAAGCCGACCGTCTACATCGCGGCCGGGATCTCCGGGGCCACACAGCACATGGTGGGCATGAAGGGCTCCAAGAACATAGTGGCGATCAACAAGGACCAGGAGGCCCCGATCTTCTCGATCGCCGACCTCGGGATCGTGGGCGATGTGCACAAGGTGCTACCGAAGCTGATCGAGGCGCTCCAGGGCCGCTCCTGACAAGGCCGCCGGTGTTCCCGCCCGCCGAGGGCGAGCCTCCATCGAAGGGAGCGGAGCCGCCCGCTGAAGCGTGGACCAACTGGGCGGCCAACCAACGGTGGTTTCCCCAGGCGGTCGCACGGCCTGTCACGGTCGAGGATGTCGTCTCGGTCGTGCGCACTGCGTCCGATCAGCAGCGGCGGGCGAAGGTGGTCGGGAGCGGTCACTCGTTCACCGGCGCGGCTGTCACCGACGGAGTGACCATCCATCTCGGTGGCCACAGTCGGGTCCTCGACGTCGATCCTGAGAGCGGGCTGGTCAAGGCGCAGGCCGGCATAACCCTCGGTCGGCTCAGCCGAGCGCTCGCCGGGGCCGGCCTGGCGCTGGCCAACATGGGTGACGTAGATGTGCAGTCGCTGGCCGGGGCGTTGTCGACGGGCACCCACGGCACGGGCGCTGCCGCCGGCAGCCTGGCCTCGCAGGTCGTGGGCATGGAGCTAGTGACAGCGGACGGAGAGCTGCGCTCCTGCTCGTCAGACGACGATCCGGAGCTGTTCGAGGCAGCGCGGGTGGGATTGGGCGCGCTGGGCGTGGTGACATCGGTGACGCTACGCGCGGTGCCGGCGTTCAGCCTTCGGGCTCAGGAGACCATCGAGCCGCTGGATCAGGTCCTGGGCCGCCTCGACGGTCACGTTGCCGGCAACGATCATTTCGAGTTCTTCTGGGTGCCCCACACCAACCTGGCCCGTACCAAGCGCAACAACCGCTGCGACGATCCGCCTCGTGGTGGCGGCGGAGCCCGACGCTTCGTAGACCGGGTCCTCCTCGAGAACGTCGCGTTCGGCGCGTTGTGCCGACTCGACCGCCGATGGCCTCAGCTGACGCCCCGGCTGGCTCCGGCGATGGCCACCGGCGGTCGGCGCGACGTGGTGGACCGCAGCTACCGGATCTTCGTCAGTCCCCGCCGTGTCCACTTCGTCGAGATGGAGTACGCCGTGCCACGCCATCGGGCGGTAGAAGCGGTCACCCGTGTCCGTGACCTGATCGAGCGCGAACACCTCCGGGTGGCTTTCCCGGTCGAGGTTCGCTTCGCGCCCGCCGAGGATGTCTGGCTATCGACGTCTCAGGGTCGTGACTCCGCCTACATAGCGGTCCACCAGTACTGGGGCATGCCCTACGAGCGCTACTTCGAGCTGGTGGAGGAGGTCATGGTCGATCTAGGTGGGCGCCCGCACTGGGGCAAGGTCCATACCCGCACCGCCGGCGACCTGGCATCCCTGTACCCGCACTGGGCCCGGTGGCAGCACCAGCGGGCCCGAGCCGATCCTCATGGGATGTGGGCCAACGGCTACCTGGATCGGGTCCTCGGACCGCCCGGCACCCTCTAGACGAGCGGCCAGGGATCTCCGCACGCGCTAGACGAGCGGCCAGGGATCTCCGCTCGCGCTAGACGAGCGGCCAGGGATAGGGCCGCTCGGTCCGGGGGGCCGGGAGCCGGCCGGCGCGGACCAGGGCGCTGGCGCGGCGCTGCATGGCTTGGAGCTCGGTCTCGGTGAGCAGCCTTTCGAGTGCCGGACCGGGACCGTCGCCCGTCAGGCGGCGGAGGTCGTCGAGGGTGTCGAGCGCCAACTCGTCGCCGGCGAAGTCCCAGATGACGGTGCGCAGCTTGAAGCTCTCGTGGAAGCAGAGCCCGTGGTCGATCCCCCAGATGTGGCCTCGGGCGTCGATGAGGCAGTGGCCGCCCTTGCGGTCGGCGTTGTTGGCGACCACGTCGAACGCGGCCATCAGCCGCAGCTGGTCGTGGTGGCCGCCCTCTTCGAGGAGGGTGAAGTAGTGCTGCTCGAAGTCGGCGTCGACGAAGCGCTGCAACGAGCCCGTCCCGAGCGGTCCGTCCGCGCGGAGGACGGTCTCGGGGACGAGCCCCCAACCCAAACGGCGGTCCAGCTCGAACGCTGCCACCTCGCGCCGGAACAGCCCGTCGGGGAAGTCCCAGAGGGGTCGTTCTGCGTCCCGCGGCTTGTAGATGGCCTTGAGGGCGGCCGCCCCGGCCGTGACGGAGGTCAGGTAGGTGCCGTTGGAGCTCCACGGCATGCGGCCCTCGACCTCGAGCCGTCCCGAGGTCAGGACCCTCAGAGCGTCGGAGCCCTGTGGCCGTTGGTCTTCGGGCACGAGTGTCCGGCGGGGTCCATGGGATAACCGCACAACGGGCAGGAAGGCCGGCCGGAGGTGACCAGCTCTGTGCTCCTGGCGATCAGCGCAGCGGCCTGGGCCCGGCTGAAGGCCAGGCGTCCGATGGCGCCCTCGCGGCTGGCCGGATCGTCGCCGGCGGGGTCGTCGCCGGCGGGGTCGTCGCCCGTCCCGGCCTCGAGCAGCTCTTCGGCGAGGAGGACGACGCGGTCGGCGGTGGTGTCGAAAGACAGTTGCATGCCGCCTACCACCCACTCCGCCAAAACCGGCTCCTCGAGCTCGAGGCTGGCGGGATCGGGCAGATCGTCGGCATCGGGTAGCTCCGAGAGCAGCTCGGTTAGCAGTTCGGCAAGGGCGGCTACTTGCTGCTTCTCCAACTTCAGGGTCACCAGACGATCATCTTGGCGGCCCTGCAGGTAGAAGGTCCGGGCGCCGGCGTCCCCGACGGTGCCGACGGTGACCTTGGCCGGCTCCGGCAGGTCGAACGAGGCGCTCATGGATCGATCCCCCTGCGGTGGTCAGCGGCCGCCACTACGGGCGCAGCTCGTCGAGGGAACGGGTGGAGTTGACGCCGAGGACGCTGGGCCCAGACGGCCCGTAACTGACCGCGGTCACCGAGCAGGGAGAGATCACGACCCTCTGGAACAGATCCAGGTGGGTCCCCATCGCGTCGGCTACGGCCGCTTTGATCGGGTCGGCGTGGGACACCACCACGATGGTCTCGCCGTGATGCCGGGATCGCAGTGCGGCGACGGTGTCGGTCATTCGGGTCTGCATGCTGGCGAAGGACTCACCTGCGGGGAACCGGAAGCCGCTGGGATACCGCTGGACCGTCGTCCACTCCGGCAATTTCATCAACTCCTTCAAGGACCGGCCGGTCCATTCCCCGAAGTCGCATTCGAGCAAGCCCCGTTCGATCGTGACCTTCAGCCCGAGAGCCGCCGCGATCGGCTTGGCTGTCTCCCGGGTGCGCTCCAGCGGGCTGGCGTACACCGCGGCGATACCTCCGGCCGGCGCCGCCGCCCACGACGCCAGCCGATCGGCCGTGGCCAACGCCTGCTCGCGCCCGGTCTCGGCCAGATGGAGCCCTGGCGCCCGACCTGGAAGGACCTTCCCGGTCGTCGGCGTCGTGCCGTGGCGCACGAACAGCACGAGCGTCGGGGGCGGCGGCTTCGGGCGGGGCGTCCGGGTCTTCAGGGATGTCGCCATGTCGGCCGGCCAACCTACCGTGTCCGTCGTGCCTCCATCCCAGCCCGCCGCTCTGGCCGCCCTGAGCGAGGAGATATCCCGGTGCCGGGCATGTCCGCGACTGGTCTCCTGGAGGGAGGAGGTGGCTGCGACCCGCCGGGCGGCGTTTCGCGACCAGGAGTATTGGGGGCGTCCCGTGCCCGGATTCGGTGATCCCGGGGCGCGGATCCTCGTGGTGGGCCTGGCCCCCGCCGCCCATGGCGGCAACCGCACCGGGCGGGTGTTCACCGGCGATCGCTCGGGTGATTGGCTCTACGCGGCGCTGCACCGGGCCGGGCTGGCCAACCAGGCGACCAGCACCCACATCGGTGACGGGCTGCTTCTGGACGGGGCCTATGTCTCCGCGGCAGTGCGCTGCGCCCCTCCCGCCAACAAGCCGACTGTCGAGGAACGGGATCGGTGCCTGCCTTTCCTCGACCAGGAGCTGGTGATCCTTGCCCAGCTCCGGGTGGTCGTGGTGCTCGGGCAGTTCGCCTATGACGTGGTCGGGCGCCGTCTGGGCATCCGACCCCGGCCCCGTTTCGGTCACGGCGTCGAGGCTGCGGCGCCGGCCGGCCTGAAGGTGGTGTGCTCCTTCCACCCGAGCCAGCAGAACACTTTCACCGGCCGGTTGACCGAGCCGATGCTCGATGCGGTGTTCTCCCGGGCGGTGCTCCTCGCGGGCGGGGGCTAGCCGGTGCCGGAGCTGCCGGAGGTCGAGCAATACCGGCGGCTGCTCGTGGAGCACGCCCTGCGCCGCCGGATCGCCAGCGTGGGGGCCGACGACGCGTGGTACCTCAAACGTGGTCTCGACGGTGATCAGGCTCGCCGCCTGCTCACAGGGACCTCGCTGGTCGGGGCCAGGCGCCGGGGGAAGCTCCTCTTGGTGGACACCGATGGCCCGGTACCGGTCGTGGGGCTGCGATTCGGGATGAGCGGCCGGCTGCTCGTCGACGGGCGAAGCGCCATCGAGCGCCTCCTCTACTCGCCGGCGCAGACGGTCGGTAAGTGGGACCGGTTCGTGCTCCGCTTCGAAGATGGCGGTGACCTTCGGATGCAAGATCCGCGCCGGCTCGGTGGAGTGGAGCTGGACCCCGACGAGTCCCGCCTGGGTCCCGATGCACTGGAGGCGACGCTGGCGGATATGCGGGCCGCTTTGGCGGGGGCGACCGTGGCTCTCAAGGCCCGGCTGCTCGACCAGTCGAAGCTGGCAGGTGTCGGCAACCTGGTGGCCGACGAGTTGTTGTGGCGGACGGGCCTATCGCCGCTGCGCCCCGCCGGTGGCCTCGACACAGGAGAGGTCCGCAGACTGCACCGGGGCCTGCACGCCACCCTCGGGTTGCTGATCCGCCGGGGCGGGTCGCATACCGGCGACCTGATGCCGGCACGGCGTCCCGGCGGGAGGTGCCCGGCCGACGGCGCCGAACTGTGCCGATCGACCGTCGGGGGCCGGACCTCCTGGTGGTGCCCACAGCACCAGGAGTAGCAGCAGTAGTGAAAGGTCAGGGGGTGGCCAGCACGTCGGGAAGCGGTGAGGGGGCCGACCGCTCCGGATGGTCGTGCCGGAGGAGTGCGATGGAGAGCACCGCCCCCACCGCGGCGCAGGCGGCGGCGCCGGTGAAGATGGTGTGCAGCTCCTGCAGGAGGGCCGTGGTGGTTGCCTGGTTGTAGGCCGCGCAGTTGCCCGGGTTGGACGGGCACAGGGTGAGGGGGGAGCCAATGCGGGCTTGGGCCTGGTAGAAGCGGTGCACGCCCAGGGCGGTGAGCGCGGACAGTCCCGCCAGCATGCCGACGGTGCGGGCGACGACGACCAGGGCGCTGGCCAGGCCGTGGAGTCGGGCGCTGACCGAGTCGAGCACGGCGGCGTTGACCGGGGCGATGGCCAAGCCGAAGCCGAGGCCGCACAGGGCCAGTTCGAGATCGCTGGCGCCGAACCCGACCGAGACCCCCCCGAGCCGCAGCGGCGAGGACAGAGCGGTAGCGGTCCACGTGCTCATGGCGACGAAAGCGACCGCCGAGATGGCGGCTCCGCCTGCCGCTACCGCCGGGCCCCGGGCGCGCCGGCGGCAGAGGGCGCCCCCCACCAGGGCGCCGACGGGGACGGCGACGAGGAACCGCACCAGGATCAAGGCGGCGCCCACCTGCGAGTTGGGGTAGATGGTGGTCCGGGCGAAGAACGGCACATCGACCAGCGCCGCCATTAGCCCGGCGCCCAGGGCCAGGTTGACCGCCAGCGCGCCCCATGCGGGCCGCGGGCGAAGCGCCACCAGGTCGATCAGCGGGTTGGTGGCCCGCCGCTGGCGCCATACGAACATCACTGCCAGGACCAGCGCGGCCGGGGCGAGGACAGGAGCGCTGCTGGCGATCACCTGCCTGGTCGGATCGGAGGTGGAGAAGACGATGACCACACAGGCGAGGAAGCCGGCCAAGAGGCCGGCGCCCGGTAGGTCGGCGCCGGCGAGCAGGGCGCGCAGCCGGCGCAAGTCGCAAAGTGGCCGCACGAAGCGGGGGGCGCTGAGTTGCCACGCCACGAAGGCCACGAGGACACCGATCCCGGCCAGGGCGGCCGGGGTGGTGAGACCGACCCAAGCACTTCCGCCCACCTCTGGAGTCCAATAGACGCCCCACCGGACGGAGCCGACCAGCGACGCCGGAGCCCACAACCCGAGGCCGACGAGCACCGCGGCCACGAGGATCAGGGCGGCGCCGATGGCGTCGAAGCGCCCTGTTGCGGGGGCGCGGGCGCGAAGCCCCCCGCCGGCGTCCTCTGGTGCCGTCCCCCTAAGTCCTCCGGAGAGGCGGATCCGGGCGCTGCTGCCCCAGAAGGCCACCCCGAGTATCGCGGCCAGGGGCAGGTTGACCCAGAAGATGGTGCGCCAACTGGCCGCCCCCACCACGGCCGCACCGTACAGGGGTCCCAGCACGCTCCCGAGCTCCTGCACTGCGCCGATCACCCCCAGGGGCAGACCTCTTCGCTCGGGTGGCCAGCTATCGGCGACAAGGGCCAATGTCACGGGTACGAGTCCGCCACCGCCGAGACCCTGAAGGGCGCGGCCGGCGATCACGACCGATAGGGCGTGAGCGGTGGCGGTCAACAATGACCCCACCCCGAACGCCGCCAGGCAGCCGATGAAGACCGGGGATCTGCCCGCCAGGTCCGAGAGGCGCCCGAGGAGCGGGAGCACCGCGATGTAGCCCAGTAGGAACCCGCTGATGATCGGGGTGGCCCTCTGCAGGTGGTCGATGCCGACCCCGACGCCTGTCATGATCGCCGGGAGGGCGACGACCACCACGTAGGTGTCAGCGGCCGCGAGCAGTACAGCACCTGCAGCGAACGCCAGCCGCCACCGCGTGGCGCGTGCGTAGCCGGGGGACGAGTCCACGGCTGGCGGCATCAGCGGGGCGGGGCCTCAGCCCGCCGGGAGCGTGACGTGAACCGCTTCTCCGTAGTTGGTGAGCAAGAGGGTGTAGGACGAGGGGGTGGCCGAGGTGAACGGGCCTTGCAGGGTGATGCGCCTCAGCTGATGGCTGGAGGGGATGATGTCGGCCACGACTGAGACGGGCAGCGCCCGGTTGTCGTCGGGCAGGACCGGTACCGAGGCGCCCGGCACCGTGCCCTGGACCTGGTCCGCGACCTCCCGGCCGATGCGGGTGGTGCCTGCCAGGCGCGGTTGGGTGATGGCGAGGAGCAGGCTGCTCAGCCCGTTCGTCGGGGAGATGAGCTGCGCAGGGTTCCCGATCCCGAACGACGTCGGGTTGGTGGCGGTGTAGCTCGTGGCAAAGGGAAGCTTCACGTAGAAGCGCCCGCTTCCAGCTACCACGCTGACCGAAGCGGTGAAGCCCGACTGCTCGACGCTGAACTGTCCTTGCAGCTGGTCGGGGCGCGCGATGTCGCCGCTACCGCCCGCGATGATCGTGCCCGATCCGGTCGCACCCTGGCTGGTCAGTACGAAGTGCACCGAGGAGCTTCGGTCGAGGCTGGCCTTGGCGTCGAGCAGCAGGGCGTGGGCGCTCGCTGGCGCCGGAGCCGGTGACCCCCCGCAGCCAGCCGCCGCCAACGCCAGCACCGCCGCGGCCAGCACACCTAATGGCTTCATGCCCCTCGTCATGTCCCGACATTACAGCCGGACCGGCTGCCGTTCCGGGAGCCCCCCGCGCAGGAAACGGCCCCGGCGCTTTACTCCCCGAGGGCTCCTTGAAGGTCCCGAACGTGCTCCTGGGTCTGCTCCAGAAGCGGCCGGAGAGCTTCCGCTACGTCGGCCAAGCCGAGCTCGTTGGCCTGGGCGAAGCGCTCCCGGTAGCGCTCCAGCTGACCGCGCTCCAGGTCGAGGTCGGCGCGCAGCGCCTCGCTCGACCCGCTCCAAGCTGGCACGGCGGCCACTTCGGTGGTGGGTGTGGCGCCGAGGAACGCGATCTGCTCGGCGAGAATCTGGGCGTGCTGGAGCTCCTGGCCGAGGTGGACCTTCAACTCGTCCACCGTGCTCAAGAACTCCGGGCCGGTGATGGCCGCCACGTGTTGCACGTACTGGACCACGGATTGGAACTCCGTCGTCAGATCCTGGTTGAGAGCTTGGATGAAGGTGTCGCGGTCCATGTTGTACTTACCGTTCTCGAGCGTCGACCTGAGGCGGTGAGGCGTATACCCTCAGAGCATCCGGTGGGAAACAGCCGAGCGGGACACTGGCGGTGCAGCAACCGCTTGACTTAACCTGCCGGCAGCAAGCACGACGGAGTGCGCACGAGTGCAGGGGGAGCCGAGACGTGGGTCACGCAGGACGACGCACCGCCGACCGATGACGAGCGCACGGCAGTGAACCAGTTCTTGCCCTTCATCGTCATAGGGCTCGCTACCGGCGCTATATACGGCGTGGCGGGGATGGGCCTGGTACTGACCTACAAGACCTCCGGCATCTTCAACTTCGGTTACGGGGCGGTGGCGGCGCTCGACGTATTCTTGTTCTACTTCCTCCACACCGAGCACGGGATGCCCTGGCCGGTTGCGGCGGCGATCAGCGTGTTGGTGTTCGCGCCTCTCCTCGGCCTGGGGCTGGAGCTCCTGGCCAGGTCGCTTGACGGCGCCAGCGAGACCATCAAGGTCGTCTCGACGGTCGGCTTGATACTGATCGTCGAAGCCTTGGGATTGCTGTGGCACCCGACGAACCAGCCGCAGCTCGACCACTTCCTCCCTCAATCGAGCGTGCGCATGCTGGGGGTCAACGTCACCTGGGAGCAGATCATCGTGTTCCTGTTCTCGGTGGCGGCGGCCGCCGTCCTGTACTGGTTCTTCCGGTCGGTTCGCCTCGGGATCGTCATGCGCGGGGTGGTGGACAACCACGAGCTGGTGTCTATGAGCGGTGACGACCCGGTGAGAGCGAGGCGGTGGGCCTGGATCATCGGCACCATGTTCGCGTCCGTCGCCGGGTTGATGCTGGCGCCATCGCAGAACCTGGACGGGGTGACGTTGACGACGGCGGTCTTCGCGGCGTTCGGGGCGGCGGCGATCGGCTATTTCACCAACCTTCC
>JAKBAM010000051.1 GCA_021809105.1 Actinomycetes bacterium | reverse complement strand
AGGGGCGGGCATACCCATCTCGCCGCTGGAGAGCGCCTCCAGCATCGTCGCCGCCGAGTAACCCCCGAAGAGGTTGCGGATCGACCGGGCGTTGGGACCGATGACCGCCACGCGCGACAGGTCGGGCTGCAGCGGCAGGGTGCCGGTCGGGTTGGCCAGCAAGACCGTCGACCGGGTGGCGATCCGGCGGCCCAAGGCCCGCGCCGCGCGGCGGGGCGCCTCCCCGGTCGTGGCGGCGAACGCCGCGGCGTCGCCGTACGGGTTCTCGAACAGTCCGAGCCGGAACTTCGCCTCCAGCACCCGCCGCACGCTGCGGTCGACCACAGCTTCGTCGAGCAGGCCGTCACGCACGGCGGGACCGACACCGGCGGTGTAGCAGGCGGCGCCAGGAAGCTCGACGTCGAGGCCGGCCGCGAGTGCCTGTACGCCGGCGTCCCCAAGGTCGGCGGCGGTGTGCTGGCGGGTCTGCAGGGCGGTGACGGCGCCGTAGTCGGCAACGGTCAGGCCCACGAACCCGAGGGTTCCCCGGAGCATGTCGGTGAGGAGGCGACGCGACGCCGCTGCCGGCTCGCCGTTGACGTCGGAGTAGGAGCACATGACCGACTCCAGGCCGGCTTCGGAGATGGCCGCGCCGAACGGCCGGGCGTACACCTCGAGCAGCTCTCGCTCCCCGAGTTGCACTGGAGCGATGTTCCGACCGCCGTCCGCCGCTCCGTAGCCGAGGAAGTGCTTCCCGGTCGCCAGAACACCTTCCCGGCGGTCATCACCCTGGAGGCCCCGGACGAAAGCCACCCCCATCGCGGAGCAGAGATACGGATCCTCACCGTAGGACTCCTGGACGCGCCCCCAGCGAGCATCACGAGCGACGTCGAGGTTGGGTGAGCACGCCTGGTGGATCCCGAGAGCCCGCATCTGGCGACGGACGACATCGTTCATGGCCTCGACCGACTGCGGGTCCCATGACGCTGCGAGGCTGATCGCCGTCGGGAAATCGAAGCACGCCTGATGCACGAGTCCCGCCAGCGCCTCGTGGTGGGCGATCGCCGGAACACCCAGCCTCGTGCGCTCGACGAGGAACCGCTGCATCTCGTTGAGCATCGAGACCAGCGCTCCTGGATCAGCCGAGAACATCCCCGCCGCCGAGATCTGGCCCAGCCCGTGGGTCAGCAGCTTCTCGACCAGCGGCTCGTCGAGACCAGCCGGCGACAACACCTCCAGCGAGAGCACCCCCGTGAGCTGGGCGACCTTCTCCTCCAGCGTCATCCGGCCGAGCAGATCGTCGACCCGCTCCTCCACCGGACGGTCCGCATCCTTGTAGATAGCCGCGCTTAGCATTGCGTCGCTCATGGTGCTGTGGGTCCCCATCGTGAAGGCGTCGTGGTCGACAGCCGATTTCGATGTCGATCTTAGCTGGACTCTTGCTCCCGCCCAGACCGGTGGCCTCCCAACCCGGCGAGGCAGAACTCCCAGAGGCGGTCTGCAACCTGCTCCCAGGGCTCGTCGAGGCCCGCGCAGTCGTAGTGGTGGAAGACGGTTATCACCAGCTGCGTCATGAGCCACGCCGAGCGCTCCGGATCCCTCGAATCCAAAGCGCCGGCGGTGGACGCCTCGGCGATCGATTCGAGCAGGAGGTCCACGAAGGGCCGGGTGGCACGGGACACTTCCTGCGGATAGAGCATCTGCAGCCGCCAGTGCTCCCCTGTCACAAAGCTAGGGCCGGTACCCCGCTGGAACTCACTCATCACGGCCGTGACATAGCAGCGGAGTCGCTCGACGGGATCGCCGAGCGGGGCCGCTTGCTCTCTGTACCGCTCGCAAGCCTCCTCGACCATGTCCTCGATCACAGCTAGTTGCAGGTGATCCTTGCTCGAGAAGTACCGGTAGAAAGTTTGCAGGGCAATGCCCGCTTCCTTGACCAGTTCCTGAGTGGTGAAGCTCGTGCCTTTCAGCGCAATCAGGCGTCGTGCGGCCAGGACGATGGTCTTTGCTTGCTCCACCCCCCGGCTCCTGGACCGCTGCACCACCGGGGACCGATCAGCGGCGCGCTCCACCCAGGACATCTGTGCCACCGGGTCAGAAGGGCTCAGAGGCATACACCACCGCTCCTCCGAAATGCGGCGACGAATGGCATGCCAGTCCGATGGACGCCTTCGCCCGCTGTCGCTCACCGGCGCGTCCCGCCAACTGGAGGTAGCACTCGAGCATCTGAGGAACGCCGTGCATCCGCCCGTTGCCCAGGGCTCCTCCCCCGGAAAGGACCGGCACAGCCCCTGCGCGGTCACTGTCGATACCTCCGTCCAGCACCATCCGATGGGCCTCCCCCGCCGGGCACAGGCCGAGGGCCTCCATCCAGAAGTAGACGAACGGCGAGAAGCCGTCGTATACCTGCGGGAGGTCGACCTCGCGGGGCTGCACGCCCGATCGCTCCCAGAGGCGCCTCGTCGTCTCCGAAGCGACCTCCATGATGTCGTCGAGGGGCCAGTGAAGAGGGAGACGGTGCCTCATCGGGGCGCCCGTGGCGTAGCCCGCGACGTAGACGGGTTGGTGGGGCAGATCCCGGGCCCGCTCTGCGCTGGTGAAAAGGAACGCCGCCACCCCATCAACGGGAATGTCGCAGTCGTAGCGACAGATCGGATCGTTGATCATCGGGGCGTCGAGGTACTCGCTGGCCGGGAGGGGCTTGGCGTGCCAGTACGACCACGGGATCCGGGCCCCGTTCTTACGCGCTTCGCTCACGACCGCAGCCATCGCCTCGCGTGACGCCCCATAGCGTTGGACGTACTCGTTGTAGGCGAGGGCGATCATCGCCAACGGGCCGAAGTATCCCTGCGGCACCGTCCACTGCTGCGAGCCGGGCGCCTCCTCGATCGGGTTCTCGTGGTAGCGGCCGCGGGGATTGTGCAGGGCCCGGTGCACCAGCACGTACTTGGCCGCACCGCTGGCCACTGCGTTGACGGCCAGGGAGACGGCGCCGGGGATCTGTCCGAACCCTTGGAAGCCGGCTGCATACCGCGGGTTGACGCCGAGGTGACCAGCCAGCCAATTGGCCGACACCACGCTGACGCCGTCCTCGGCGCTGTGGGCGCCGGCCGTCGGGAAGAGGCTGGAGGTGACGAACCCATCGACGTCCCCCACGACAAGCCCGGCATCCTCTATGGCGCTCCGGGCGGTCTCCATGGCCAGCGCACCGAGCGTCTGGTCCGAGTGGCGGGTCACGGGGCTTTGTGCGTAGCCGGCCACCGCGACCTGGTTGCTGGCTTCGAACCGACCGGTCATCGAGGCTGCTCCAGCGCGAACGCGGGCACAGAGTATCCCTGACCGATGTCCTCGAAGGCCGGTCGTACTTCCGCTCCGAGCCGGATCGGGGCCTCGGCACCGTCGACCAACCGGCCGATCAGGCGGATATCGGGGTGGGCGGACAGCTCGACGTCGACGAGCACGAACGGCACCTCCCCGTCGAAGCCGGGCAGGAACGACTGGCGCATGATCGTCCAGGAGCGGATCGTGCCCCGGCCGTCCACCGGTGTGAACACGAAGCCAGGCCGGGTGCTCCGGCAGTGCGGGCAGACGACGTCGGGGGGGTGGCTGATGGCTTCGCAGCGTGAGCACTTGGCCAAAGCCAGCACGTGCTCGGCGGCTGCCGCCCAGAAGCCGGCTGACGCATCGTCGGGGACAGGGACCGGCCGGGGCAGCGAGGTCACAATATGACCTGCGCCTCTTTGAGCCCGATGATCTCGTCCCAGCCGTATCCCAGCTCCGTGAGTATCGTCTCGGTGTCCTCGCCGTGCTCGGGAGCGCGGCGGAGGGTGGGCGAGCGCTCGTCGAACTGCACCGGGACGGCCGGCAGCCGGTAAGCCACCTCGCCGTCCACCAAGACGTCGCCGACGTAGCCGTTGGCCACCACCTGTGGGTCGTCCACCAGCTCCGGCAGCGACTGCACCGGCGCCCACGGTGCATCGATCCCTGCGAGGAGCTCCTTCCACTCGGCGAAGGACCTCGAGGCGAACTCCTCGTCGAGCGCAGCCTGGCACGCCGCCCCATTCTCCCGGCGCGAGGCCAGGTTGGCGAAGCGGGCGTCGGCGAGGAGGTCCTCCCGGCCGATCAGCCGGCAGAACTGCGGCCAGTACCTGTCCGCTTCCAGGAACACGAGTTGGATGTGCCTGCCGTCCTTCGTCCTGTAGGTCCCCACCAGAGGGTTGACCACCGGGCCCCGGCCGCTGGAGGCGCTCGGCGTGTCTCCTCCGAGGACAGCCAGGAGGTCCGACGACAACATGGACATGGCGGTGGCGAGCAGCGACACGTCGACCACCGAGCCCGTACCGGTCCGGGTCCGCTTCAGCAACGCAGCTGAGATGCCGAAGGCCAAAGCCATCGCGGCAGTGCGGTCGCCCATCGCCCCGCGCTGGCCGATCGGGTAATCCCTGTCCGGTGGGGTGAGGATGTGCGCCGGGCCTCCTCGGGCCCAGAAGGCAGATGCGTCGTAGCCGGCCTGATCCGCATCCGGGCCCTTGGGGCCGTAACCGTGGCCCCGGGCGTATACGAGCGACGGGTACCGGGTGGTCAGCGTGTCGGCATCCAGGCCGAGCCGGCGCAGTGCCTTGGGGCGCAGGTTGGTGAGAAAGACATCTGCCTCCTCTACCAACCGGTGCATCACGCCCAGCCCGTCCTGCTGCTGCACATCCAGTGCGATTGACCGCTTGCCGCGGTTGGCCAGCGCCAGCGACAGGTTGACGCCGCCGCGTTCGCTGCCGATCCCCTGCGTGGCCAGCCCCCGGTACGGGTCCCCCTCGATCCGCTCGACGTGGACGACGTCGGCTCCCCAGTCAGCCAGGATGGCGCCCGCCACCGGGACGAATACCCACTGGGCCAGCTCGACCACCCTGATACCTTCGAACGCTCCCTCCGACATCGTGACCGTCCTAAGGCTGGTTCGACGGTGTGAGCACGACGACCGGAATGACCCGGTCCGTCCGCGACTGGTACACGTCGTAGTTTGGCCACACGTCAGTGACGATCTTCCACAGCCGGGGCTTCTCTTCATCGGTGGCAGTGCGGGCGACCACCTCGAGCTGGCGGTCCCGGACTTGGACTTTGGCCTCCGGACGGGCCTTCAGGTTGACGTACCAGTTGGGATGGTTCGGGGCGCCCCCCATTGATGCGACGACCAAGAAGTCGTCTCCGTCCTGCCCGAAGATCAAAGCGTTGGTGCGGGGCTGGCCGCTGCGCCGCCCAGTCGTGGTCAATAGAAGGGAGGGGACTCCGTTCCACAGGTAGCCGACCTCGCCGTTGGTCTCACGGTACCGGCGGACGTGCTCCTCACCCACCATCTGGAGGTCAGGCGCCTGATACTGCTCTTCACCCACTGCTGCTACCCCTGCTCTCCGAAGATCACGGGGATGGCGGTCGCCCCCCGCTCGTAGAATCCGACGTACTGCGGCGGCTCGGCGTCAGGGTCGAGCCGCAGGTTGGGAAGGCGATCGAGAAGCGCATTGATAGCGATTGTCATCTCGGCCCGCGCCACATGCTGGCCCAAGCAGACATGCGGACCGCTGCCGAAGCCCATGGTCGCCTTGAGCGGGCGGCTCGGATCGTACTCGTCAGGCCGGTCCCAGCGCGCCGGGTCCCGGTTGGCGGCGCCGAGGCAAATATGGATCACCGCCCCCTCGGGGAGGCGGACGCCGTTGAAGTCGATGTCCTCGGTAACCCAGCGGGAGAACATCGGGTCGGTCGGCGCCCACCGCAACGATTCCTCGATGGCGCTCCGGAGGAGCGACCTGTCCTTCCTGACAGCTTCGAGGACCTGGGGCCTTTCCAGGAGCGCGGTCAACGTGATGCCCATCTGCTTCCAGGTGGTCCCCGAACCGGCAGCCAGGAGCAGGATGGCGAACGAGTAGATCTCGGCGTCGGTCAGCCGCTGAGACTGCCCTTCCTCGTCCTTGATCTCTGCCTCGACCAGGACGCTGATCAGGTCGTCCTGCGGGCTGGCACGGCGAGCCGCCACGATCGGGGCGATGATCTTGACCATCTCCTCGGGCCGGCTGAGGGACTCCCGGATGTCCAAGGCCTGCTCTACCGGCACCCCGAAGCTTCCGGTGATCGTGAGCACGGGGATCGCGGCGCAGAAACCCACGTTGAGCTCCGCTCGGCCCTCCGCCTCGAAGCTGTCGATCAGGGTGTGCACCGTCTTCTCAATCCAGTTCTGGATCCACCATGTGGCCTTGGCCGGGGAGAAGGACGGCTGGACGAGCGTCCGGTAGCGGCGGTGCTGTGTCCCGCCCATCGCCAACATGCTGTTGGTCGGGCTCACCTGGCCGCTCTTCACGTCTACGGCTTCGGGTGACGAGGCGAACACCTTGTCGTTGCGGTAGATGGCATCGCAGGCCGCCCACGTGAACGCCGAGAAGTGCGGACTCTCGGGATACGGCAGGCCGTGGAACGTGATGTCGTCAGCCACGCCACTCAGCTGGTGCACTGTGCCCTCGTGGACCGGTGCCTGCTCCCTGAGGGAGTGCCAGATCGGATACGGATCGTCCCGGTAGTTGCCGCCGTTGAAAGCGTTGTAGTTGCTGGTCAGGTCGAACAGCTTGCGGACCCGGTCCAGGTCGAGGATCTCTCTGGTGGCGCTCATCGGGCTACGTACCCCCCGTCGATCGGGAGCAACACTCCGGTGACGTTGCTCGCTCGGTCCGAGCACAGATAGACCGCAGCCTCTGCGCAGTCCTCTGCGGTGATGGCCCTGCCGAGGGGGTGGATGGCACTGACGTGCTCAGCCGCCCGACTGATCTCCGGACTCGACGGATCCACTCCGCCCCCGGCTGCCATGAAGTGGGTAAAGGGCATCCCGGCCGGGCAGATCGCGTTGACCCGGATCCCGAACGGAGCTCCCTCTATCGCAAGCGCGCGAGTCAACTGGTGAACCGCACCTTTCGTCGCGCCGTAGACCGCGCCGCCCCAACCGACCAGGCCTGCAACCGAGCCGGTGTTGAGGATGACGCCGGCGGTCCCCTGCCTCTTGAACTGGAGCACTGCATGCTTGCACCCGAGGAACACCCCCCGGAAGTTGACAGCCGTGAGACGTTCGAAGTCCTCGACGCTGTGCTCCTCCAGGATCATGCCGAGGCGGGGCGTCGGGATCCCCACATTGTTGACCACGATGTCCAGCCGGCCGAACCGCTCCACCGCAGTGGCGATCGTGGCCGCGACTTGCTCCTCCTGGGAGACGTCACACCGCTCCGCGACTGCGACCCTGCCCGCCGCCTCCATCTCCGAGACCGTCTCCTTGGCCCTATCGAGGTCGATGTCGGCGCAGACGACTGAGGCCCCCTCTTCGCCGAAGCGGAGGGCCATGGCCCGTCCGACCCCCGAGCCGGCTCCGGCAACGATGGCGATCTTGCCGTCGAGCGTCACGCTTCCTCGCTCGACGCGAGGGCCAACGCTCCGGTGGGGCAGGCCTCGACCGCGGTGCGAACGGCCTCGTCACCGTCACCCTCCGGGTCGAAGAGGACCACCTTCGCTTCTTGGTCCTGCGAGAAGGTGGACGGCGCGTACATGACGCACATGCCGCTCCCGATGCACACGTCACGATCCACCGTGACAGGCAGGCCCACCTCAGGCACCGGTGAGAGCCGGCGGCTCGGCCGGGGTGAACCGGTACAGCTTCTCGGCATTCCCGCGGAGGATCTTGTACTGGGTCTCAGCCGGCAGGTGGCTGATCTGCTTCTTGACCGCCGTAATGCAATTGGGCCAAGTCGAGTCCGAATGCGGGTAGTCCGTCTCGCACATGATGTTGTCCTCACCGATCTCGTCGATGCTGGCAATCCCGTGGTGATCGTCGATGAAGCAGCCGAACACGTGGTTGCGGAACAGCTCTCTGACGTTGAGGGTCGACAGATCGACATCGGTGGTGGCGTGCTCGCCGAACTGCACACCCCGCTGGACCCAGTAGCGCTGCTTGTCGAGAACCTGCTCCGCCCGCTCCAGAAAGTACGGGATCCAGCCGATCTCTCCCTCGGAAAGGGCGATCTTGAGGCCGGGGAACCGGGTGAACATGCCGCTGAAGAGCCACGAGAGCATGGCCCCGGAGGTGCGGATGGCACCCCAGGCCAGGTTGGCCATGAACGGGGAGTCCGGTGCGATCTGAGGTACCTGTGACGACGAGCCGACGTGCATGCTGGCAACCATCTGCAGCTCCGAGGCCGTCGACATGACCGGATCCCAGTACCGGTTCTTGTCGTGGATGGTGGGCAGGCCTAGGGGCGCCGGATTCTCCGAGAATGCGAACGCGTTGGCGCCCTTGTCGGAGCAGCGCTCCATCTCCTTCGCTGCCAGCTTCGGATCCCATATCGGGATCAGGATGAGCGGGATGTACCGGCCCGGTGCCGAGCCGCACCATTCTTCTATCATCCAGTCGTTGTAAGCCTTGAGACAGACAAGCCCGAACTCCCGGTCACTCGCCTCGGCGAACAGCTGGCCGCAGAAGCGGGTGATCGTCGGGAAGCAAAGTGACGCCAAGATGCCGGCGCGGTCCATATCCTCCAGGCGAGCCTGCGAGTCATAGCAACCCGGACGCATCTCGGCGTAGGTGACCGGCTCAGGGGAGAACTCTTCCTTCGACTTCCCCGCGCACGCAGAGAGGCCCGAACTGGGGTAGCGCTTCCCGTCGTACACCCAGAACTCCATGTCCCCCTCCACCACCATGTGGGGGGCGCGGTCCCGGTCCTTGGCCGCCACCCGGTCCACCCATACGTTGGCCGGCTCCAGCACGTGGTCGTCGACCGAGATGAGCCAGTCCAAGTTGAGATCCGATGTCATGTTCCCTCCCTTGTTCGGAGCTACCTCGGTAGCTCGCCTATGCACAGATGCTTGACTTCCTGAAACGAGCGTATGCCTTCGATCCCGCGTTCGCGGCCGAGGCCGCTCTGCTTGTAACCGCCCGACGCCGCGTAGGCACTGAACAGCCCGGTGTTGACATTGACCGCCCCGCTGCGGATCCGCCTGGCGAGCGCCGTGGCGGCGGCTACGTCGGCGCCATAGACCTGGCCGGATAGCCCGTATATAGAATCGTTGGCAATTCGGGCCGCGTCGTCGACGTCCTTGTAGCCGATGACTCCCAGCACCGGCCCGAAGATCTCCTCCTGAGCGGCGGGGTTGGAGTTGTCCGGCAGGTCCAGCACAGTCGGCTCGAAGAAGTAACCGCTCGCGAACCCGGTCGGCCGGCTGCCCCCGCACACGACCTTGCCACCGTGCTCCTCGGCCAGAGCGACGAAGCGCTCGCAACGGTCCCGCTGGGCGGCGGTGATCAGCGGCCCCATCATGGCGCTGAGGTCGCTCGGCGGACCGACCTTGATGGCGCCGAAGGCAGCCGACACAGCATCGAGCACCTGGTCCTTGTGCTCCAGAGGGACCAGCATCCTGGTAGCGGCCACGCAAGCTTGGCCGGCTGTCATGGCCACAACCTGAGCCGCCCCGGCGGCGGCGCGGTGCAGGGCGTCGGGCAGGTAGATCTGCGCCGACTTGCCGCCTAGCTCGAGCGCCACCCGCTTCACCGTGGTCGCAGCCTGCGCCAGGATCTGGCGGCCCACAGCCGTCGAACCGGTGAAGGACACCATGTCCACGGCGGGATCCGTGGTGAGCAGCTCGGCGCCGCCGGCACCGCCTTCCACCACGACACTCAGCACCCCGTCCGGCAAGCCGGACGCTTCGGCCGCGGCCCCGAACACCAGTGACGACAGCGGCGTCAGGGGGCTCGGACGCAGCACCACGGAGTTGCCGGCCATCAAGGCCGGGATCAGCTTCTGGAAAGCCATGATGATGGCCCCGTTGTACGGGGTGATGGCAGCCACGACGCCGACGGGCTCGTAGCGGCGGACGCTCAGCGCCAGCCGACCGCGAAGGAGCTCGTCTACCGGTACCGGATTGGCCTCCTCGTGGGCCAGGGACAGGTACAGGTCGATGGTGCTGCGGGCCAGCGCCATACCCATCGAGTACTGGGCGGCCTCGGCGAACGCCACCGGCTGACCCGCTTCGGCCACCATGGTGGCGACGAGAGGCTCGTGCAGGGACTCGACATGGTCCAAGAGGGCATGTAGGACGGCCGCTCGCTCGCGCGGGGTGCGGTCGGCCCAGATCCCCCGATCGAAGCTGTGGCGGGCCTCGGCGACCGCTCGCCGAACTTCCTCGAGCGGCGCGCTCGACAACTCCGCGACCAGCGACTCGTCGGCGGGGTTCTCGACAGGGAGAGCGTCGCCGCCTTCCACCCACCGCCCGGCGATGTACGAGCAACGCTGCGGGAGGAGATCGGCGGTCGTCATTAGGCCAGACCGACGACTGCATGGTAGAACATCCTTCTACCATGCCAGACTATGGGCTATCAGTCAAGGCACAACCCGCCGGTAAGTTGGCTTCGATGGTGCCGTGTCCCGAGCTACACAAGGAGCATTTGCGACCCGTGACACCTTCCAACTGGACCCTCCGCCAAGTCAGCGAAGACGACCACAGGCGCTTCACGGCGGAGGGATGGTGGGTAGAGGAGTCACTCGGCCAACGCTTGTACGCCCGCCTCGCACAACACGCCGACCTGGCGTTCGTATGCCACTCCTCCAGCCGCCCGTGGCGAGGGACTTTCGGCGAGGTGCTGGATTTGTCGGCCCGGGTCGCCACGGGGCTGGCTTCGCGAGGAGTAGGTCCCGGCGACGTCGTGTCGTTCCAGACACCCAACTGGATCGAGGGAGCGGCGACCTTCTACGCCGCCGCGATGCTGGGAGCGGTGATCGTGCCGATCGTCCACATATATGGCGGCCGCGAGCTGTCCTACATTCTCCGCGAGTCGAAACCACGAGTGCACGTGACTGCGTCCCGGTTCGGGCGTCAGGACTACCTCTCCAACCTGGGTGCGATCGAGGACCTCGGAGGGATGGATGTCGTCGTGGTGGACGCAGAGGCACCCCCGGGCATGACGTCGTTTCGCGATCTGGCCGGCGGTCCTCCCATTGGATCGGCGGCCGCAGTTGACCCCTCCAGTCCAGCGCTGGTGGGCTGGACATCGGGCACCACGTCCAACCCGAAGGGGGTCGTGCACTCGCACCACACGATCCTGGCCGAGGTCAAGCAGCTCGGGGCGACCGCCACGCCGGACGGCCGGCCGGCACTCATCGCCAACCCGATCAGCCACGCCATCGGGATGCTCTCCGCTCTCTTGATCCCCGTCGATCGAGGGCGCCCGGTGCATCTCCTCGATCTGTGGGATCCGGCCGTCGTCCTGGAACTGTTGGTCAAGGAGGACCTGACCACCAACGGAGGAGCCACCTACTTCCTGACCAGCCTGCTCGAGCACCCGGACTTCACCGAGGAGCACCTGGGGCGCCTGGCCTACCAGGGAATGGGAGGGGCTCCGGTGCCCCGAGCGATAGCGGAACGCGCCAGCGCCCTCGGGATCACCGTGTACCGCATGTACGGATCAACGGAGCATCCCTCGATCACCGGCTGCACCTACGCCGACAGCCTCGAAAAGCGTCTCGCTACCGACGGGCCGGTGCTGCCCGGCAACGAGATGAGGCTCGTAGACGCCGACGGGCACGACGTGGGCCCCTCCGAACCGGGAGAAATCCTCTCCCGCGGTCCCGAGCTCTTCCTCGGCTACACCGACCCCGAGCTGACGGCGAAGGTCTTCGACGCCGACGGCTGGTACCACACCGGGGACGTGGGGATCCTCGACGACGAGGGATACCTCTGCATCACCGACAGGATCTCCGATGTGATCATCCGCGGTGGGGAGAACATCAGCGCAGCCGAGCTCGAAGAGGTGCTGCTCGGCATGCCGGGCGTCGCCGAGGTCGCCGTCGTGGCGGCGCCCGACGAGCGGATGGGTGAGCACGCCGCGGCGGTGATCCGGATGCTCGCCGGGCACCCCTTCCCGGAACTGAGCGACGTGCGGGGCCACCTGGAGCGCAACGGGCTGGCCCGCCAGAAATGGCCCGAAGAGCTGGTCCAAGTAGAAGACTTTCCCCGCACGGCCTCCGGGAAGGTTCAGAAGTTCGTGCTGCGCTCCAGCTTGCGAAGCCGCTGAAGCTTCGGACCGGGTGAAGTTCAAGTCCCGGTGAAGTTCAAGTCCCGGTGAAGGTCAGGTCCCGCTGAAGGTCAGCTCTCGTGCGTTGCCGCGCATGATCCGCTGCTGCTCGGCGTCGGAGAAAGAGCTGATGTTGCGCAGGAAGTCGCGAGGCTGGGCCATGCCTTCGGCGTGCGGCCAGTCCGAACCGAACAGGATCCGCTCCACCGGCAGGTGCCGTGCCAAGTCGTTCACGCTGTCCTCTACGAACGGCGCGACCCAGCAGTGCTCCAGGAACTGCTCGACAGGTGAGCTCGCAAACAGCTCAGGGTGCTGGCCCCCGTAGAGCTCCAGCTTGTGCAGGAGGTCCGGCACCCAGGTCGCGCCGTTTTCGATGTATGCAACGCGCAGGCCCGGAACGCGCTGAAAGAGCCCGTGGCCGACGAGCGCGATGGCGAAGTCCTCGACAAGACGGTGCTTCTGGAGTAGATCCACGAACGGCTCCGACAGGTTGAGCGCATCACTGCCCCCGTCGCTCTCGTGGCGGGAGCCGCGGTAGCCCCACGCTCGAGCGACCGCCTCGTCCACCTCGCGGTAGCCGTCATCGAAGCCGGCGTGCGGAGCCACCACCAGCTTCGCCTCAGCGACACGCGCCCAGAATGGATCGAACATCGGGTCCGCCGGGGATTTGCTGCCCGCCGGCGTGAAAGCGGGACCGTTGCGGATACTGACGATCCTTGCCCCCCTGGAGATCGCCCACTCCAGCTCCCGCACCGCAGCATCGGGGTCGGAAAGAGAAAGGAAGGGCACGGCAAAGATCCGGTCCTTGTAAGCGAAACCCCAATCCTCGTCGAGCCAGCGGTTGAAGGCGCGCAGCACTTCGAGTGATGCCTCGATATCGGGCTGCATCGGGCCCTCGATGCAAACGGCGTGCGACGGGAACATCCACGCCGCCTCGACACCCTGCTGGTCCATGCACCGCAGCCGTGCGTCCCGGTCGAACCATTCCGGGTGCTCGGCCGGCTCCTCGGCGGTGAGCTCGTTGGCGAGGGACGCCTTGTCGCTCCGGCCGGCGAAGTAGTCGTACAGAGCGCCCGGGCGAGGCCGAAGGTGGACGTCGCCCGGGCCGGGAAGGATCGGGTGCTGCTTGCCGTGGACCTGGTAGCGGAGCTTGCCGTCGACCTCCACCACGCGCAGCCCCCGGTCCATGAACGCGGGATTGCGGTGCCGGGTGAACGCGTCGCTCGACTCCCAGTAGTGGTTGTCGGCGTCGAAGATGGGAGCGATCTCGGTAGTGGTCATGATGATCCGCCTCAGTCCGAACCGTGGAGGAGAAGCTTGCCGGGCGTGGCGCCGGTGCACTCGCCGTCGATGAAGGTGGTCTTGCCGTTGACGATGATCCGGTCGTAGCCGACCGCCTTTTGGACCAGTCGCCATTCCCCGGCCGGGTAGTCGGAGAGCCGCTCGGCCGGAAGGCTGTCGATGGTTTCGGGGTCGTAGACGACGACGTCGGCTGCCATCCCCTCCGCCAGGAAGCCCCGCCCTTTGAGCCCGGCGGCGACAGCCGGGTAGTAGGACAACCGCCAGTGGGCCTCCTCCAGCGACATGATCTGGTGCTTGCGTACCCAGTAGCCCAGCAGCTCGGTGGCGTAGCGGGCCGTGGTGACGAACTTGGTGTGGGCACCCCCGTCACTGACCCCGGGGAGGGCGACCGACGAGGTGGCGATCTCCTTCATGGACTGTGGCGGGGTCATCATCATGGGCGTGGCGAAGCCGACCCGGAGCTGGCCGGCAACCGCCACGTCGAGGAAGGCGTCGATCTCGTGCTTGCCCTCACGGCCTGCGACCTCGGCGATGGTAAAACCTTCGTAGGTGTCCTTGAGCTCCCGAGCGTTCGGCACGTCGCTGGAGATCCAGTGGACCTTGATCTCGCTCAGGTCGTAACCGGCTCCGAACAGGCCACCCCGGGAGTCGTGGACCTCCTTCATGGCCTGCCGGCGGACCGGATCGGCGAATTTCACCATCTTCTCTTCGATGGTGCCGATACACGCCTCTCGCCAGCAGGGGATAGCGTCTGCGAGGTTGTAGTCCTCCAGGGTGAACTCGGAGGCGAAGTTGGTGGTCAGGGCCTGGGCGAAGACGCGCAGCCCCTCCTCCTCGTTCATGTAGGTGAGGCGCTTGATCGCGTCCCGGTGGGACAGCTGCTGGCCGCCATGCTGGTTGAGGGCGCCGTCGGCGAGGAGAGCGTTCCAGATGATCGGCCGGCCGCTCTCGCGGGCCATCAGCTCGGCCCAGTCGAGTGAGCCGGTGATCTGGGCGACTCCCCTGCCCATGCTCCCGAGCGCCCGTGAGAACGCCATCAACTCCCGCTCGGTCATCATGTCGGTGACCATCGGCGTGCCGTCGAAGTCGAGCTGCACGTTGCCGGCGTCGCCGAGGATCTGGGTGCTGAAACCGCAGCCTCCGACCTCCATCGCCTCGACGAGCAGCTCGCACATGCGGTCGAGCTCTTCGTCGGTGCAGCGACGCTCCTTGGCCTGGTCGACACCGACGACATAACCGTAGAGCGGAGCCAGCGGCACGAAGGACATGACGTTGACACCCTTGGGTGTGCGGCCGACGCTGCGGAGGAACTCCTCGAACGTCACCCAGTCCCAGGGCATGCCCGCCTTCATCGTCTTGAGCGGCACCGCTTCGTTGCGAGCCAGGCTGAGCATGGCGCGCTCGCGATCCTCCGGCTTGCAGGGCGCGAAGCCGAAGCCGCAGTTGCCGATGACCACGCTGGTCACCCCGTGCCATCCCGACATGGTGCACCACGGATCCCAGAAGACCTGGCTGTCGTAGTGGGTGTGCAGGTCGACGAAACCGGGCGCCACCACCCTGCCCGCCGCCTCGACGACCTCGGCGCCCTCCGACGCGTCGATGCGCCCGATGCGAACGACCCGGCCGTCGGCGATGCCGACATCCGCCTTGTACCTCGGCGTCTGCAGGCCATCGATGACGGTCCCGCCCTTGATGACGATGTCGTAGGTAGGCACGTGGCCACCTCCCCGTGTGCGGCCGACCGGCGCCGGCGCTTTCCCCGAACAGCTGGTGCGCAGACAATCGTAGCATACTGTCCTTCCTCCGGACAGGAAATGCTAAATGTCCGATCGCCTCCCCTGGTTCGCGGGGCGCCCTTGGACCACGAGGGCCCGGACGAGATAGCGCTCGAGGAACTCCCGCTTGGCCTCTTTCGTGCGGCTCCTCCAAGGCGGTGACAAGCAGAGCAACGCCACGGCGTTGATCCACCGGATCGTCTCGTCCACATCCAGGTCGGCGTGCACCTGGCCCTCCGCCTGCCACCTCTCGAGGAGGGGGCCGAAGTGGCGCACCGACGCCGCGGCCAACGGCTCGGAGCCCAACTCGAGTGACGACACGAAAGCGGCACTCCCAGGTGAGAAGAGCGCCTCGTTGAGCGGATTACCGTCGACCAGCCCGATCGGCTCCAGGATCAGGTCGGGGAGGCAGCGCGCGGCGTCACCCGGCTCGGGGAGTGAACGCACCACCGCCTCGAGGGCGGCATCGACCCGTTTCAACAAAAGCCCGAGGATCAGGTCGCCCCTGGTGGAGAAATACCGGTACACCGTGGAGCGAGCCACCCCGGCCTCATCGGCGACCTCGGCCATCCGGATCCGGGCATCCCCCCGTCTGACGATGCATCGGCTGGTCGCCTCCAGAAGGCGGCGTCGCGCTTCTTCCTCATCGAGCAGGACGCGATCGTCACCCCAGTAACGCGATGTCGGTTCGGCCGCGGCCGCAAGATCCTCCACACAGCTGATCGTAGGGACGCGAGCCGTCAACCCGGCGCAGCCGCTTCTTCGGTGCCCATCATCCTCCTGATGCCGCGCTCGGTGGCATCCATGCATTGCTGCAGGGCGTAAGCCGGGTTGAGCTCCATTGCCTTTGTCGGCTCGTCGTACATGAGTATGTGGCCGGCTGGGAAGAAGTACGCCTCGCCCCCGACCGCGACCTCGTCCGGCAGGCCGGTGTTGGGATACGTCGCCCGGATCTTGCCCTCGAAGACGTACCCGTAGTGCGGGCAGACGCAGATACCTCCAGGCATGCCCCCGAGCTGGTCCAGCTCGGTACCGTCGAGCGGCGCGTCGACCGTGGTGAGACCGACCTCCATGTCACCCCACTGCATCGAGCGGAAGGCGTCGCCGGCAGATGGCCACCTCCCGCCCCCGCCAGACGGCAGATCCTCCAGTCGCGCGTGCGGCATCGCTCCAGTCCCCTTTCGTCGGCCAGACCCGTAGCAGGCCGGGACCACCATACAAAGCTACGGGCTGGAGTTCCTCAGCGGGGCGTCCACGTCCCCCTACGGGTACATCCGCACCTCATAGGACTTCGACGCTAACCGTGCTCGCCTGGCACCCGTCGGCCGTCGCCGACACCATGATGGTGCCGGCGGCAGTCGGCCTCACGACGGCGAGGGCTCGTCCTTCGAACGTGACGTGGACGGCGTCGACGAAGCTCTCCTCGGAGCGGGGGTTGCCGCTTCCGAAGCCCAGCAGCTCGCCCGGACCCTCGACGCTGATCGTCACGGGTCGGTCGGCTCCGTGATGCACGTTCCCCGAATCGTCAGCCAGGACGATGGCGATGAAGGCCGCATCGGTATCGTCGGCCCGGATGGTGCGGCGATCGGGGACGAGCTGGAGCACTTCGGGGCCGATGGCTGTGTGCAGGGAGAACCACCCGGCCTCTCGACCCGCCCTGTAGGCCACGGCGGCCAACTCGCCCGGCTCGTATTTCAGATCGAACTGGGCCCGGAAGCGATGACCTTCGCCGGCCGGGGCACGGCCGACTTCCGTCCCGTTGAGGACCAGTGCCACCTCATCCGCGTCCGCGTAGACGGTGATCCGCACCGGCCGGCCCTCGTGACCCGTCCATCCCCATGACGCCACCCCCTGGCTGGACCACGGCCCGCTGATCGCCGGCTCGCGGCCGTACCACTCTGGCGGTTGCACGCATATGTAGGGGTCGGATCTCAGGCCGAAGACGATCTCCCTGAGGTACGAGATCGGCCTCCGGAACCCGGTGATGTCGATATCCCCACACCCGGCGGTGACATACGGGTAGGGACCCCATAGGAGTGCGCCTTCCGCCGGAGCCTCCAACTCGACCCGGCCGATGCCCGCCTCGCCAAGGTAGTCCCACCCCGTCCAGGTGAAGTCCCCGATGACGTGGGCATGGTCCTTCACCAGCTTCCAGAGCTCGTCGATTTTCGGCGGGTTCGTCTCCGACCCGACTATCACCCGGTTCGGGTGGAGCCGATGGTCGAGGGCATAGCGCGAATCGGAGTAGTTGTAGCCGACCACGTCGAGGGCCGAACAGGACTCTTCCAGCTTCTCGTTCACGACCTCCTGCTGGAGGAGCAGTGGCAGGTGCTCCTCGAACAGTTTCATCATGGCGTTGATATCCATCTCCTCGGTCGCTGCGGCAAGACCGTCGGTGTCGTCCGGCATGACGGAGGCCCTCAGCGCGTCCAGGCCCACGGCGAGCAACGGGTTTATCCCGTTGGTGACCGGCCGCGTGCGGTCCAAGGCCCGGATGGCGTCGGCCATGGCCCGGCTCTGCGCCGCTCCGGCCGGATTGCCAACGTCCGGTATCTCGTTGCCGATCGAGTAAAGGACCACGCTCGGGTGGTTGAAGTCCTTGGTGACCATGGCGTCGAGGTCCCGGCGCCACCACTCGGGAAACGAGCGGGCGTAGTCGTCGGCGACCTTGCCGGAGGTCCATGCGTCGAAGGCCTCGTCCATCACCAGCATCCCGAGCCGGTCGCAGGCGTCGAGCATGGCAGGGCTCATCGGGTGGTGGGCGCTGCGCAGCGCGTTGAACCCGGCTGCCTTGAGCAGCTCTACCCGGCGCTCCTCGGCCCGGGGAATGGTGGCCGCTCCGATGACGCCGTTGTCGTGATGAATGCACGCACCGCGAAGCGCGACCTCGGCCCCATTGATCCGAAGACCCCTGGCGGAGTCGACCTCAATCGAGCGGATACCGAAGGTGGTGGTCGCGGTGTCGAGCTCATCACCGTCGGCGAGCAGCCGGGTCCGGCAGGTATAGCGGTGCGGTGAGTCGACGTTCCACAAGGAGGGGCCGGACACGACCATCATCTGGCGCACCGTGACCGACCCCCCGGCCCTGGTAGTGACCGGGATCTCGTCCCGGGCGACCACCTCACCGCCCGGGTCGACGAGCTCCGTCGACAGCCGCGTGCTCACCGGGGCCATGGCGTCGCTCTCGACAGCCGTAGACACCTCTACCGTCGTAGCCCGCTCGTCAACCAGCGGCGCAAGAATGCGGACGCCGTCCATGGCTACGTGCACCGGACCGCCCGTAACCAGATAAGCGCTCCGGTAGATCCCGGCCCCGGAGTACCAGCGGGAGTCGGCGCGAGCGGTGGCTTCGACCCGGATACGGTTTGTGCCACCGAATTGCAGGAGCTGGTCGAGTCGCACCGTGAACTGCGAATAGCCGTAGGGCCGGTGGCCGGCTACCACCCCGTTGACGTAGACGATGGCGCTCCGGTACACGCCCTCGAACTCGACGAGGATCCGCTTCCCCCGATCCTGCTCCGGAACTTGGAGCTCTCTCTCGTACTGCCACATGCCACCCGTGAAGTAGCCCAGGCCGGGTTCGCCGTCGGGCGTCCTGGGCTGGCCGATCATGGCGTCGTGCGGCAACCGGACCGGCATCCATTCCGCCCCGGCGCCAATGAGCTCCTCGACCATCTCCGGCTTCGGCCTGACGCGCCAGCCATCGTTCAACGAGATGCGTTCCAATCAAACTCCCTTCAACCCGGACGGCGATCTGCCGGTTCGTCTTTCAGCGATCCGAAGGCGAAGCCAACACCCAAATCATCAGGTCGCTTCTTCGTGCTCTTCAGGGTGCTTCGACCCGAGGAACACGGCGCGGGCGATGTCGTCGCGCGCCAGCAGATCCTGGGTCGGTCCTTCGAAGCGGACCTGGCCCTTTTCGAGGAACACTGCCCGCTCGCAGATCTCCGCGGCGATGTTGAGGCTCTGCTCGACGACGACGAGGGTGACCCCGGTCGCCTGGATGCGCCGGATCACCTCCAGCAACTCGCCGACGATCACCGGAGCCAGCCCGAGCGACAGCTCGTCGATGCAGAGGACTTTCGGGTCGAGGAGCAACGCTTTGGCCACCGCCACCTGCTGCTGCTCACCGCCGGAGAGAGAGCCGGCCTTCTGCCGGCGCCTGGCGGCCAGAGCAGGGAAGGTGGAGAAGACCACGTCGAGACGTTCTTTGGTGGCGGCGCGACCCAACTTGGACGTTAGGGCCTGCATCTCGAGGTTCTCGTCGACGGTCATGTCGGAGAACACCGCTCGCCCGCCGACCACCAGCAGCAGCCCCTTGCCAGCTAGCCGTTCGGCGGCCATCCCGGTGATGTCGCTGTCGTGGAACTTGACCGTCCCTTTGGACGGCTTCTCCAGGCCGGCGACGACCCTGAGCAGGGTCGACTTCCCGGCCCCGTTGGTGCCGAGCAAGGCCAAGGCTTCGCCTTCGTACACGTCGAGCGACACGCCGAACAGCACCTGCAGCTGCCCGTAAGAAAAGTCCAGGTCCTCGACGCTCAGGGCGACGTCACGGTCGGAGGTGGCGGTCACTTGAACGGCGGGTGGAACGTCGGGTTGGGTACCTGCCAGCAGGTGCACGAGCTCAGGTAGTCGACCGCCCGCCAGTAGCCGACCCCGTAGGCGGCGCCGGCCGGAGCGGCGGAGAAGTCGATCGGCGCTTCGGGAAACGAGAAGTCGATCGTCCCCGCCGAGTGCAACGCCGACGCCAGAGTGGCGGCCCCCAGCTTGGATGAATGATCGAGGAGAGCCTGCACGAACCACAGGTAGTCACAAGCCACACCGCCGTAGCCATCCTGCTGCTTGTAGACGCTCGGCTGCCCGGCTGCCGCGTACAGGGCGTTGCATTTCGCCGTACCCCCTGAAGGCACGTAGCCGGGCGTGGCCTGCTCGCCGTAAGCGCTGGCGGTGACTACATCGACCGCCCCGTTGAGGTTGGCGGGGTTGGGGGCGTCCGCACCGGTGGTCGTGTTGTTGGCGGGAATGGCGTTGTCGTCTAGGACGTAGTGGGGTTTGTAGTTCTGCTGCTGTGCAACTTGAGTGAAGATCCCCCAGTCATTGACCCCGACCTCTGATACGTCGCTGACCCCGGCGTTCTTGAACGACAACACCGCCTGCTCCATCGAGGCGGCGGTGTCCACCTGACCGGCCGGGCAGCCCAGGTTGTAGGTGACGACCTTGC
>JAKBAM010000099.1 GCA_021809105.1 Actinomycetes bacterium | reverse complement strand
TGCCCTGCGGCTCGATGTCGCCGGTCGTCGGGGTGCTGGCCGGAAGCTGACCGTGTCTGGGTATCGGTCCGGCTCCGAGTTGGTGAAATGGCCCATGCGGCTGGAACCCGGCCGGTCAGCACCTCCGACCCCCACAGCCCACTCCCGTCCAGGGTGGCTACGGCCTCCGCTCGGATGATCAGGCAGCATGGGCGAGGTGCTCGGCCGCGGCCCGGCGGGCGTGGTCGGAGCCGGTCGAGGTCGAAGCCGGCTTCCGCCTTCTCGGCCAATCGGGTCAGCGTCTCGTCGGTGACCAGCACCCGGTGCGAAGGGCAGCCACCCCTGTTTACACCTAGGTATACGACTCTGTAGACTTGGCGCCATGTTGCGTGTGAGTGATGAGACTCGCCAGCGGGTACAGCGTCTCGCTCGGGAGGAGTTTGGGGGCGCGAGCGCCGACGAGGCGATCCGGCGACTGCTCGACGAGCACTGGAAGACAGCCGCGCTTGCTGCCGTCGAGCGGTACCGGACGGAGCACCCGCAGGGTTGGTCTGACTACCTCGCAGAGGCCGACGAGCTGGCAGCGGCAGACGCAGCGATCACCGACGAGTGGTCTACCAGGTGAGCCGGCCGCCCATCGAGCCCGGCTCGGTGTGGTTCTGCGATTTCGAGCCGGTACGCGGTCACGAGCAGGGCAAGGATCGGCCTGCTGTGGTCGTCTCCTCGGCGTTCCACTTGGGCCTCACCGGCGGCGCGCTGGTGTCGGTACTGCCGCTGACGTCGGTGGAGCGGCCGGGCTGGCTGCACCGGGTCGCCGTCAGCGCTGGGGGCGGGTGGGTGATCACCGAGCAGGTGCGTACCGTGGCCGCGCAGCGGTTCCGCCGGGTGGCGCCCGAGATCGTGCTGTCCAGTGAGGAGCTGGCCGAGGTGCAAGGCGTGCTCGCAAAGATGCTGCTCCTGCCCACCTGATCCCGTCCAGCGCGCGCCGGCCAGGATGCGGCTCCCTCAACAGTCGATGGAGAAGGCGGCCGGGCGAACCCGGCGTGAGCCCCGGGGCAGGGGGCCGGGTGGACAGCCCCGCTGAGCGCGCTACCATGTTCGACGGCCCACGGGGCTGATGCTCACGCGACTCGCTGGGCGTCCCCCGGCCACCCACAGTTCTCATCGAGAGGTTGCTTTGCCCACCATCGCACAGCTGGTCCGCAAGGGCCGCGAGCAGAAGTCGGTCAAGACCAAGACGCCGGCGCTCGTCGGCGCGCCGCAGCGGCGCGGGGTCTGCACCCGGGTGTTCACCACCACTCCGAAGAAGCCCAACTCGGCGCTGCGCAAGGTGGCCCGTGTCCGCCTGACGAGCGGGGTGGAGATCACCGCCTACATCCCCGGTGTCGGCCACAACCTGCAGGAGCACTCCATCGTGTTGGTGCGCGGTGGGCGTGTCAAGGATCTCCCCGGTGTCCGCTACAAGATCATCCGCGGCACGCTCGACACTTCGGGTGTGCGCGACCGCAAGCAGGCCCGTAGCCGCTACGGCGCCAAGAAGGGTTAGGCAAAGTGCCCCGTAAGGGAGCCGCACCGCGGCGGGAGCTCCTCCCCGATCCGATCTACAAGTCGGTCCTGGTCACCCAGATCGTCAACAAGGTGCTGACCAGCGGCAAGCGGAGCCTGGCCGAGACGATCGTCTACCAGGCCCTCGACACGGTCAAGGACAAGACCGGCGCCGAGCCGATCGCCACCCTGAAGCGGGCTTTGGAGAACACCAAGCCGCAGCTGGAGGTGCGCAGCCGCCGGGTCGGTGGCGCCACCTACCAGGTGCCGGTCGAGGTCCGGCCCCGCCGGGCCACCACCCTGTCGATCCGGTGGCTGGTCGGCTACTCCCGCCAGCGCCGGGAGAAGACCATGGCGGAGAAGCTGGCCGCCGAGCTGCTCGACGCCTCCAATGGTGTCGGTGCTGCGGTCAAGCGCCGTGAGGATTTGCACAAGATGGCCGAGGCCAACAAGGCGTTCGCCCACTACCGCTGGTAGCCGGCGGCGGCTCCTGGCCGCTCTCCGCCGGCGGTGGTCGGTCCCGCGCCGCTGCATGCCCCTGATCGGGCACAATGGTATTACGCGCCTGCTGGGCCCGCCGTGGCCCCGCGGCCTGAACCCCCCTGACGCGGCGAGAGTGAGCGATGGCTGAAGCGACGACAACCCGACAGATGCCCCTGGCCAAGTACCGCAACATCGGGATCATGGCCCACATCGACGCGGGCAAGACGACCACCACCGAGCGGATCCTCTTCTACACCGGGATCAACTACAAGATCGGTGAGGTCCACGAGGGCCAGGCCACCATGGACTGGATGGTCCAGGAGCAGGAGCGGGGGATCACCATCACCTCCGCGGCCACCACCTGCGAGTGGGCCGGCCATCGGATCAACATCATCGACACCCCCGGCCACGTCGACTTCACCGTCGAGGTGGAGCGGTCCCTGCGGGTGCTGGACGGAGCGGTGGCGGTGTTCGACGCCGTCGCCGGCGTGGAGCCCCAGACCGAGACGGTGTGGCGCCAGGCGGACAAGTACAACGTCCCGCGGATGTGCTTTGTCAACAAGATGGACCGCATCGGCGCCGATTTCTACCGTTGCGTCGACATGATCAAGGACCGCCTCGACGCCACTGTCGCGGTGATCCAGCTGCCGATCGGTGCCGAGTCCGGGTTCCGGGGTGTGATCGACCTGATCAACATGAAGGCGCTGCTGTGGCCGGAGGAGGCCTCCAAGGGGGACGCCTTCGACGTGGTCGACATCCCCGCCGACCTGGTCGAGCAGGCCGAGACCTACCGTTCCGAGCTGATGGACGTGCTGTCCAACTACGACGATGTCATCACCGAGAAGTACCTCGGGGGCGAGGAGATCACCGCCGACGATCTGCGCAAGGCGCTTCGCACCTGGACCATCGCCGGCAACGTGGTGCCGATCCTGTGCGGGTCGGCTTTCAAGAACAAGGGCGTTCAGCCCATGCTCGACGCGGTGGTCGACTTCCTTCCCTCGCCCCTCGACATCCCCCCGACGAAGGGGATGGACGTCAAGGGGATAGAGGAGCTGGAGCGCCCGCCCGACGCGGATGCACCTTTCTCCGCCCTGGCATTCAAGATCGCTACGGACCCCCAGTCCGGCGGCAAGCTCACCTACGCCCGGGTGTACTCCGGCAGGCTGGGTAAGGGCGACGCCATCCTCAATTCCACCAAGGACCGCAAGGAGCGGGCGGGGCGCATCCTGCAGATGCACGCCAACCACCGTGAGGACCGCGACGTCGCCTCCGCCGGTGACATCGTCGCCCTGGTCGGCATGAAGCAGACCACCACCGGCGACACGCTTTGTGACCCGAACGCCCCGATCGTGCTGGAGTCGCTGGACTTCCCCGAGCCGGTGATCCACGTGGCGGTCGAGCCGAAGACCAAGAACGACCAGGACAAGCTGTCCAAGGCCCTCCAGTCGCTGTCGGAGGAGGACCCGACGTTCCAGGTCCGCTCCGACGAGGAGACCAACCAGACGATCATCGGCGGGATGGGCGAGCTGCACCTGGAGGTGCTGGTCGACCGGATGTTGCGGGAGTTCAGGGTCGACGCCAACGTCGGCAAGCCGCAGGTCGCCTACCGCGAGACGATTAAGGACAAGGTGGAGAAGGTCGAGACCCGCTACGTCCGCCAGACCGGCGGCAAGGGCCAGTACGGCCACGTGGTGCTGACCCTGGAGCCGACCGGTCCGGGCGGGGGCTACGAGTTCGTCGACAAGATCTCCGGCGGCATCATCCCGAAGGAGTACATCCCCTCCGTCGACGCCGGTATCCAGGACGCCATGCAGGGCGGCGTGCTGGCCGGCTACCCGACCGTCGACATCCGGGCCATCCTCACCTACGGCTCGTACCACGATGTGGACTCCTCGGAGATGGCGTTCAAGATCGCCGGCTCGATGTGCTTCAAGGAGGCGGCCCGCAAGGCGCACCCGATCCTGCTCGAGCCGATCATGAGCGTCGAGGTCGTCACCCCGGAGGACTACATGGGTGATGTCATCGGCAACCTGTCGTCGCGGCGGGGCAAGGTCGAGGGCATGGACCAGCGGGGCAACAATCAGGTGGTCCGGGCCCAGGTGCCCCTCGCCGAGATGTTCGGCTACGCCACCGACCTCCGGTCCCGCACCCAGGGCCGGGCCACCTACACCATGCAGTTCGGCTCCTACCAGGAGGTCCCCCAGTCGGTGGCCGAGGAGATCATCAAGCGGGTACGAGGCGAGTAGCCGCAGCATTTGACCCTGCGAGGCAGGGTGTCCACCCACTAGAT
>JAKBAM010000050.1 GCA_021809105.1 Actinomycetes bacterium | reverse complement strand
GACCTCGCGCTTTTCAGGCGCGCGCTCTACCAACTGAGCTATCCGACCGCGGTCCTGACGGGATTTGAACCCGCGACCTCCGGCTTGACAGGCCGGCGTGCACTCCAAACTGCACCACAGGACCTTGCGACGACGGGGGTCGAGGACCATCCGCCAGCCCGCAAGGGCTGGGAGAAGACTCTAGCGGGAATCGCCGCGACCCGTCTCCGCAGGGAGGAGGCCGCCGGTCGTGGCACCATACCCGGCCCACCATTTCCGAGGTCTGGATTCAGCCGGGCAGCAGCAGGGAGACGGCGTGGATCGCTACGCCAGCGAGGGCGCCTACGACGGTGCCGTTGATGCGGATGTATTGGAGGTCCCGGCCGACCGCCAGCTCGATGCGGCGGGACGCGGCGACCGCTGGCCAGTCGCCTACTTGGCGGCGAATGAGCTGGGTCAGCTCCCCGCCGTAACGTGTGACCGCGTGGCCGATCATGTCGCTGGTCCAGCGTTCGACGTCGGCGTGCATCCTCGGATCGGCCACGGCACGCCGACCGAGCCGGACGATGAGCGAAGCGATCCGGGCAGTAAGCTCGCCGTCTGGCTCCAGCGACGTCCGCACCGAGCGCAAGGCGTCACCGACGAGATCGTGCATAACCTCGCGGAAGCGATCGTCACCGAGCAGCTTGGCGGCGATCTCGTCGATCCTCCCGCCCAGGTGCTCATCGTCGCGCAGGTCGGTGGCAACGTCGAGTAGCAACCCCTCCACGGCGATGCGCAGGGGGTGCTCGGGATTGGTGGCAATGGCGTCGAGCTCGCGCGCCGCGTCGCGGAGCAGGCGGGTGACAAACCGATCGCTGGTGACCAGCCATGTGACCCAGTTGCGCTCCTCTATGAAGCGCCGCACCGTCGGGCGCAGCTCGTCGAGGTGGGAGGTGAGGTAATCCCGGCCTCGGGCGGCCAGGACGTCGACGAACGGCCGCTGCGCTCCGCCCTCCACCGCGGTCTCCAATAGCCGGCCGAGGATCGGCGCCCAACTGCGGGCGGCCTGGTGGCGACGGACCAGGTGGACGGCATAGTCGACCACGTCTGCGCCGTCGAGGTCGGCGAGGGCGCGTTCGGCAGCCGTGGCCAGGTCGCGCGCAAGCGGTGCGGCGTGGGCCGAGTCGGCCAGCCACGTCCCCACCCGGTCCACCAGTCCGGTGTCGGTCACCTGGCGCTGCAGGGCCTCAGGGGTGAGGAAGTAACCGGTGACGAAGTCCCCCAACTTCGTGGCCAGCTCGTCCTTCTTCCTGGGGATGAGCGCAGTGTGGGGGATGGGTAGCCCGAGGGGCCGGCGGAACAAGGCGGTGACCGCGAACCAGTCGGCCAGGCCGCCGACCATGGCTGCTTCGGAACCGGAGCGCACGAATGCCAGCGCCCCGCCGCTCCCGCCGCTCACCACGTAGGTGAGGACGAAGACGGCGGCGGCGACCACCAGCGCAGCGGCGGCCGTGCGCTTCATGCGCCGCAGCGGACCGGCATCGCCGGACTCGGTGCCGCTCAGCGCCCGCCAGGCTGCCGGGGCCTGCATGGCGGGCAGCTCAGCTCACGACGCTCGGTGCCCGGCGCCGCCTCCGGATGGCGTCGGCGACCACGCGACCGCCGAGCATCGCGGCGCCGAGAAAGCAGAGGGCCACGATGATGAAGGCGACGGCCGTGCCCTGCCCCGCCACTACGCGCAGGATCATCCCTACGGCTACGGTCGCCAGCCACGCCACGACACCCTCTCGCACCGTGGCGCCCTGCATGCGGCGCGCCCGCAGTACCGCCCAGCCGGCAGCCAGCCCGACAAGGAACGGCCAGGACGTCGACACGATCCCGCCGATGGACTCGCCGTGGTGATGGGCGCTGCGCCCGATGACGACGAAGACGATCACCGCCACGACGTCGATGGCGACGACGATCCTTCTCACTCGGACCAAGCTAGGCGACCGAGCCGGCGAAGCCCGACGCGACCTCCTCGGGCACAGGATTGGAGAAGACCATCGCCGGGTCGTCGAGGCCGCTCAGCTTGAGGGCTCGGTAGTCGCGTAGGTAGCTCATGTGGACCTTCCACGGGAAGTTCGTGCCTTGTTTGGGCAGTCGGTCTACTGCCCTTCGCACGTAGCCGGCGTCGAGCCCGACGAACGGCTCGGCGGTAGCGGTGCCGTAGTGGTCGACCGGCGTGCACTGTCGCGCACCGTCCCTGCGCATCCGGTTGAGCAGCCGGCAGACGTAATCGCAGGTGAGGTCGCACTTGAGGGTCCACGAGGCATTGGTGTAGCCGAAGGAGAAGGCGAAGTTGGGGAGGTCCTGCAGCATCATGCCCTTGTAGGTCATCTTGCTCGGCAAGTCCATCATCACGCCGTCGACGGCCACCTCGATGCCACCCATCAGTAGCAGGTCGAGGCCGGTGGCGGTCACGACGATGTCGGCCTCCAGTTCCTGGGCCGAGGCCAGGAGGATGCCCTTGTCGGTGAAGGTTTGGATGTGGTCGGTGGCCACGTCCACCGACCCGTTGCGGATAGCTTTGAAGAAGTCGCCGTCGGGGACGGCACATACCCGCTGGTCCCACGGGTTGTACTTGGGTGTGAAATGGGTGTCGATGTCGTATCCCTCGGGCAGCTGCCGCTCGAGCTGCCGGCGGAGGAGCCTCTTCACTAGTTGCGGCCGGCGCCTGCTCAACACGTAGAAGCCTTGTGTGGTCAAGGCCTTGAACCATTTGATGACCGGACGGTTGACCCTCGCCGGCAGCCATCGGCGCAACACCTCGACCACCGGATCCTTCTCCGGCAGCGCAGCGAGGTAGGTGGCTGAGCGCTGCAGCATCGTCACGTGCCCGGCCGTCTCGGCCATCGACGGCACGAGAGTCACGGCGGTCGCCCCGCTGCCTATGACGACGACCTTCTTGCCGGCATAGTCCAAGTCGGCAGGCCAGGCCTGCGGGTGGACGATCCGGCCCTCGAAGCGGTCGATCCCCGGGAAGTCCGGCGTGTAACCCTGGTCGTAGCGGTAATAGCCGCTGCAGGAGAAGAGGAACCCGCAGGTGAGCTCCACCTCCTCGCCGGTCAGGGTGTTGGTGGCCCTCACGTGCCAGAGCGCCTCGTCGGTGGACCACTCGGCCGTCACGATCCGGTGGTTGAAGCGGATGCGCTCCTCGATCCCCTCGACCTTGGCGGTGTCCCTTATGTACCGCAGGATCGACTCGCCGTCCGCGATGGTCTTTTCACCATCCCAAGGCCGGAAGGAGTAGCCGAGGGTGAACATGTCCGAGTCGGAGCGGATCCCTGGATAGCGGAAGAGATCCCAGGTCCCACCGATGGCGTCCCGTGCCTCGAAGATCGCGTAGGAGGCCCACGGGCACTTGGCCTGCAGGTAGTGCCCGGCGCCGATGCCCGACAGGCCGGCACCGATGACCACGACGTCGAGGTGCTCCACCGTCGTCAGCTCCTCAAGCGCTGGCGGTCGCCAGCTTGTCGTTGAGCGTCCCATCAGCGCCGAACAGCTCGGTGCGCCACTGCTCTATGAGGGTGCTGGTGTCCCGATCCTCCGGGTGGAAGCCGGGACGGTCGTACTCCTTCAAAGTCGACCACACCTCCTTGCTCACGAGCGGTGATCGGCGGAACAGCCTCAGGCTGCGGAGTAGCTTGCCACGCCTGAAAGAGTCCCCGTCGCGCGCCAGTGACAGCACGATGTTGGAGCCGATGTAGATCACGAAGGCGCACCGGAGAACTTTCATAGTGTTGACGCGCATGCGCTCGCCGCCGCCGACAGCCCTGTAGACATCGAAGGCCACCGCCTTGTGCTCGGATTCCTCCAAGGCATGCCACACGAAGAGATCACGGACGGCTGGATGTCCGAGCTGATCGCGGACCTCCTCGCTGGTCAGCACCAGCTCTGCCAGGGTGGCCGTGAAGTGCTCAAGGGCCGCGGTCACCGCCAGGTTGGACTTGGGTGAGAGCACCCGCTCCCGGGCCCGTAAGAGGCGGTCGGTGACTCGCTCCAGCCGCTTGGCCGGGTAGCCCAGCTCGTCCAGGCGATCGTTGAACACCCGGTGCTCGCGCCCGTGTACGGACTCCTGGCCGATGAAGCCGGCTACCTGCTTCTTGAAGGCCGGCTCGGTGATCTGATCCCTGAAGTGGCGCACCGACCGGACGAAGAACTCCTCGCCGTCGGGGAACACAGAGGAGAGCGCGGCGGTCAGATGGCTACCGATGAGATCACCGTCGCCCGCAAAGTGCTTGGGCACGTCGCGGAAGGATGCCTCGAACGACATCCTCCGGGTCGGCACGGCTTTCCCCGGGCGGCGAGATTGGCGGTCGGGATCGCTGGTTTCGCTCATCACTCTCCATCCTAGAGGAAATGAGTGAAAAGCTCAAGTACTCAATTCATGCTAGGTTCTCTGGCATGGGCACGACCGCCGGCAGCGCGACGTCGAGCAAGGGGGAGCAGACGAGGAGGATCATCCTCGACGCGGCCATCGTTCGCTTCGGGAGGGACGGGTACCGGGCGACATCGGTCGCCGACATCGCTCGGGACGCCTCACTCGGGGGCACCGTCGCCTACGCCTACTTCCCCGGCAAGGAAGCACTGTTCCTTGCCGCCGTGGACGAGGACGCCGCTGCGATGATCGGGGAGGGCCTGGCCGCCGCCTTGGGCCAAGGGGAGGAGCGGGACTGGCGCCAGGCGCTGTTCTTCACCTTGATGGCAGGGATCGACCAGCATCCGCTGGCTCGCCGCCTGCTCGGGGGCCTCGAGCCGGGTGTGACCGACCGGGTTCTCGACATCCCGGCTCTGGCCGAGCTGCGCAAAGTGTGCGCCGAGCGCCTGAGATCGGAGCAGGCCAGCGGCTACGTGCGTTCCGACATCGACCCTTACGTCATCGGCAACGGGCTGGTCGCCATCCTCCTGTCCTCGCTCATGGCCGTGGTCCAGTTCGGACCCGCCGCCGCCACCATGTACGCCGACGATGTAGCAGCGCTCACGGAAGCGGCGCTGGCACCCCCCGGAGTGCGCCGATCGCGCTGACCCCCGGTCCCCGCCTCAGCGCCTCGACTCGAGCGGCCGGAGCCGGACCTCGCTGATCGTCGGGTAGGACAGCACAGGAGGACTCGCCGCCCGCCAGCTCGGCCTCCACGATGACCGCGGTCCTGTCGCTGCCCTGGATGGCGTACTGGGCGACGTTCTCTCCCGGCGGCCCACCGTCGATGATTATGACATCCCACGTGTCGCCAGCTTCATCGGGCATGCACCGACCCCAACGGCGCCCGGTCCCTCCCACCTCTAGCTACAGGCTCGGGGCTCCCACGTGGCCATGTACGCAGTGGAGGGGCTCGGCGTCTGGCCGCCCGGGGTGGGGACCGTCACCTGCGTGGTCGAGGTGGGGGCGGCACCCGGCTGGGTCGTGGTCGGCGACGCAGGAGATGCCGGCGGGGTGGTGGACAAGACGCTCCCGGCCTCAACGGTTACGGTGCCAGGGGGGACGGTCGGGTCGAGCTGGAGGACCGCTGCACCGGCGAGGTGGCTCTCGACCGTCAGCGCTTGGGCCAGGCCGCCCGGGGGATAGTCGACAAGGGTCTCGGTCTGGCTCGCCGGCACCCGGAGACTGCTTCCGACTGTCGCGGGCATGCCGTCGGCCACGAGGCCCGCCGCGGTTGTCGCTGCCAGGTGGTAGGTCGAGGTCAGATTGTCCACCCTCACGGCGGTCGGCGTGGCGGCCGGGGGAAAGGCCTCGCTGTTCCAGGCGGTGATAGTGGCGTTGTCTGCCGGCTGGACGGCGAAATCCACATCCCCGATATCGGCGCCTGCGTAGTAGTAGCTGTTGGGACCGCCGACGAGCGTGACCGGCAACGTCAGCTCCGGCGCCGTGGCCGGGTTGAGATGGCGGAAGTGGGTGACGATCGCACCGATCTGGCTCTTCAGGCCGGGGTCGATGATGATCTGGTTGATCAGGGCCCCGAGGAAGCTGTTGAGCTTCAGCGGGTTGGTAAGGCCCTCCGACTTGGCGGTGCTGACGAGGATCCTCATGACGAGCTGGTCACGGGCGATGCGAGACAGGTCCGACTGCGGGTCGGCAGGCCACTGCGCGGGGTTGCTGGGGGACCCGGGCGCATCGTATTGGATATGGCGGGACCGGATGAGCTGTAAGGCCTGAGCGCCGTTGAGCAGCTGGCAGCCCGTCGAGTTGATCATGAGTCTCGACGTGGCGTCGTAGAGCTTGTCGGGGAAATCGACCTTGATGCCTCCGAGAGCGCTGACCATCGCTTCGGCCCCGTCGAACTTCAACTCGATGTAGTGGTTGATCGGGATCCCGAAGTCCTGGGTGATGGCGGCGATGAGATTGTCCGGGCCGTTGACCCCATCATTGAGCGCCGCATCGATCTTCTGGTACGGCCCTACCGGGCTGCCCGCAGGCATGGGCACGAAGAGGTCTCTCGGAATCGAGAGCAGCGAAGCGTGCCCGGTTGCCGGGTCGAGGTGGATGATCATGATGACGTCGCTCAGGGAGCCGCTGTAGATGATCGGGTTGCCGAACCCGTTCTGGCCAGCCCTGGTCTCGTTGCCGATGAGCAGGATGTTCTCAGGGGGGAGCCCACCCGCTGACTGCTTGTCGTTGGCAGTGGCGCTCACCTTGGTCAGGTGTGGCGCGGCCACCGTGGTGATGGAATCAAGCCTCCAGCGGACGTATCCGTACAGGCTGCCGGCGGCGATCAAGCTCGTGGCCACCATGACGTTGGCTGCCACGAGGATCCGCCTCGGCCACCTCCGTCGGTGCCTCAGATGTGTCGGACGGTGGGCCGTGCGCATGAACAGTCGTGCATCATAATGAGCGACACCATCGATGACAGTGCACCCTCGACCTCGCCTGTCGATCAGCTCCCGACCTTGATGGCAGGTGGGAAGCGGTCTCCTTGACGTCCCCTTGCCGGCGTGACATGGTCCGTACCACATGCTCAGGGGGTGGTGGTGGTCGCCGACGGTGATCTGATGGCTGCGGCTGGCGCTCGGACTGGGCTGCACGACTTTGGCGAGGGCTCCTTTCGGGAGGGTCTCGAAGTGCTGGTGCGCTCGCTGCGCGACGAGGCCCGCTTGAATGCGGTAGGCGAGGCCTTCCTCTACGAGCGAATCGTCGGTCATCTGGTCCAGCGCCTCCAGATCGAGGACTGGTACCGCCGGCATCCTGAGATCGACGAGGTCCCGATCGTGGCTCCCCTGATCGGTCTCGGATTACCCCGTACGGGTTCTACCGCGCTGTCGTTCCTCTTGGCGCAGGATCCCGACATCCGCTATCTCCGGCAGTGGGAGTCATCCCAGCCGTGCCCACCGCCCTCGACGGTGGTCGGGCCCGACCCTCGGATCCAGCAGGCGGCGGGCGAGCAAGCAGGGACCAAGGAGCATGTCCCCTCTGACGTGAACGGGCCGATGGAGTGCCTGGACCTCATGGCCCTTGACTTCAAGACGCATATCTACCAGGCGTTCGCGCAGATCCCCACTTACTCGTCCTGGCTGCTCGGTGCCGACCTCACCTCTACATACCTGTACGAGCGCCGGGTCCTCAAGCTCCTGCAGTGGGGCGAGGCGCCTAAGCCTTGGCGGCTGAAGACACCAACGCACATCCTGTTCCTCGAGCACCTGTCTCACGCCTTTCCCGACGCCCGCTTCGTCATGACCCACCGTGACCCGACCGACGTGATCCTGTCCGTCTCCGAGGTCTACGCTGACATCGCCGGGGTCTTCACGGACCATCTCGACCGGTGCTATCTCGGCGAGCTCAACGTCGAGCACTGGTCGCTCGGCATGGAGCGAGCGCTGAAGTTTCGCGCGGGCGGTGCCGACCACCGCTTCTACGACATCGATTTCCGGGCCATGCAGGCGGACCCGATCGGCGAGGTTCGCGGGCTGTACGCGTGGCTGGGTGTCCCGGTCACCGATGGGTTCGAGTCGGCGATGCGGCGATGGTGGGCGCGCAACGCCGAGAACCGGGAGCCGAGCACCCGTCCGGATCCGGCGACGTTTGGCTTGGAGCTCAGTTCTGTCCGCCCGCTCTTCGCGGAGTACGTGGCTCGCTCCACCGAATGGACAGCCCATCGATAGTTAGGTGGCAGGCCCCGCGCGCGGTGCGGGAGCCCGGGTACCGTGGACCGTGCTCTACAGCACGCGAGAGGCGCAAGGCCAGTTCGGTCGGAATCTCCCTCTGGAGTCGCTCCGGTCAGCCCTTATTCGGAGAACTCGAACAGGAGGCCGAGGTTGTCTTCGGGAGCGATCGCGAACGAGCCGGGAGCGTCCCCGGGGTGGACGGTGATGCCGCGCCTTGTGAAGTAGCGCCTTGCCAGATCCAGGTCGCGGACGGCGAACACCGTGGAGCGGATACCGTCGCCGTAGCGGGCGATGTGCCGCTCGACTGGCCCCGGCCCGATCGGGCTGATCAGCTCGACCACGGTATTGGCCAGCGCGAATCCGACGGCTCGGGAGGCGACTGCCGGCCGGGCTCGCTCGTAGGCGAAGGTCGCCCCGAGGAAGTCCGTCAAGAACTCAGTGGCGGACTCCAGGTCCGACACCGCAACGCTGTAGCGCTCGAGCCCGGCGTAGCCGAGGGGGTGTTCGCGCCAATCGGCGAGCGGTTTGGGCGGATCGCTGTACTGGACGGGTGGCGGATCGTCGTGGAAGCTGCGACCGAAGAACTCCCAGGCGACCCCGAACGCCTCGGCGGGATGGACGTGGATGGCCACGCCCAGCTCTCGTACCACCCGCATGCCCGCCGCCAGGACTTCCGTACGGGCCTCGTCGGCGTCGGGGACCTGATACTCGACGCCGACGTAATGCGGCCCGAATCGGGCGTGCAGCAAATACTCCCTCGGAGCGAAAACCTCGAACATGATGCCGCCGATGGTGATGAGGCACGCCTGCCAGTGTTCGCCGGGAAGCTCGAGGTTGAGCTGTGCCCCGTATAGATCCCGGAGGTGGCCGACGCTTTTTTCGAAGTCCTCAACCATCACGTTGATGTGGTTCATGTGAAGGCAGGTAAGGCTTCTCGGCATGGATCCTCCGAGTCTCAGCAGTCAGCCGTCGAGTCCGGCGGTGACGATCTGAAAGGCCAGGGGGAAACGGTATAGCCCGCCGCCGATCGCGAAGCTCCCCATCATCGTGCTGACCGCTCTGCGAGCCGCTTCCATGAAGTCGGTACCGACTCCCATGAATGTGAGTTGGGCGTCGTCGATGACCGCACTTACGGGCACGTCGACCTCGTGGGAACGTTGGTCGATCCGAACTCCGCTGAAGCCTGCCTCACGCAAGACCTGCTGTACGAGGCTGGGATCGCCGAGAGCGAAGGGACCGGTGACGCTCTTGCCTGGAGCGGGGGAAGGAGGAGCGGCCACAAACGGTGCGAGTGCTGGGCCCACGAACCACGGGTTGCGATCGACCGCTTGCCAGCACGCAAACGTGAGCCGGCCTCCCCGCCGCAGATGACCCCCGATGTTGGCGAATGCGGTGACCGGCTCGTCGAAGAACATCACCCCGAACTGGCTCATCGCCGCATCGAACGGATCTTCCGCGAGGTGATCGGTCTGCATGTCGGCCCTGCGCCAAGCGATCCCGTCCATGCCCTCCGCCCTCCGCCCTGCGAGTGCCAAGAGGGGTTCGGAGATGTCCGCGCCGACGACGCTGCCACCGGGCTGGACCTGCTGGCATGCCGCCATGGTCGCCTTCCCGCCGCCGCAGCCGATATCGAGCACCCGTTCGCCGGGCACGAGGCCGACTGCTTCGAGCAGGAGGGGCGTCACGCTGTCGGTGAGGACCTCGCGCTTGGGCCACGCCTTCGTCCACGCGTCATCGTTCCAGCGGGTGCTCTCCGCAACGTTCGCAGTCACGGCACCCGAATGTAGTTCGCCGGGCGAAGCGAGGCCGGCGGTGGTGGGGCTGGCGATGCTGTCGTTTTGCTATGCATTGCTTATGCGTTCCTTGCAGATGACCAGGTGGCACGAGGAGGCCGAGCTCGTCGAGGTCGAGGATCCCGTGCCCGGGCCGGGCCAGGTCGTCGTCAAGGTCGGGGGAGCGGGGGCTTGCCACTCCGACTTGCACATGATGCATGGATCGGGGGACAACGTCCCATTCTCCCTGCCGTTCACGCTGGGCCACGAGAACGCTGGCTGGGTGCACACGGTCGGTAGCGGCGTGACTGGCTTGGAGCTCGGTCAGCCGGTTGCCGTCTATGGCGCATGGGGCTGCGGCACCTGCCCGCGATGCAGCGACGGCACGGAGAACTACTGCGAGGATATGCCGGGCCTCGGCGCCGGTCCTGGCCTGGGAATGGATGGCGGAATGGCGGACTACTTGCTCGTGCCGGCGGCGCGTCATCTCCTGCCCCTGCCCGAAGGCTTGACGCCGGCGCAGGCCGCCCCGCTGGTCGACGCCGGCCTCACCCCCTACCACGCGGTCCACCGCTCTCTCGCCAAGCTGGGTGCAACGTCGACCGCTGTCGTCATCGGCGTCGGAGGCCTCGGGCACCTCGCAGTGCAGATCTTGAAGGCCACATCAGCCGCTCAGGTGATCGCTGTCGACACCAGGGCTCAAGCGCTCGAGCTGGCGCGCTCCTCCGGAGCCGACCTCGCCATCACCGCCGGTGACGCAGCTGCCGGTGAAATACGAGCCGCCACCGGTGGGCGAGGCGCAGACGTGGTGCTCGACTTCGTTGGGTTGGATTCGACGCTGGCGCTCGCGGCATCGTGCGCCCGGATGCTCGGAGACGTGACGGTCGTCGGCGTGGGCGGCGGGACGTTACCTTTCAGCTTCCTGCGGCCGGCGTACGAGGTGTCCGTGCAGTCGGTCTATTGGGGCACCCGCCCCGAGCTGGCCGACGTCCTGGCGCTCGCTGCGCGCGGTCTCCTCCGTGCCGAGACCACGACGTACCCGCTCGACCAAGCGCTGGACGCCTACCGGAGCCTGGCCGACGGAAAGATCGTGGGACGCGCCGTCATCGTGCCGGCGTTGGTCGCTTAGTGCCCCCCGGCGACGACGGTTCCCGTATGCAACCCGGGGTCCGCCCGCGGCTGGCGGCGGGCATTCACCCCGACGCCCTCGGAAGGCCCGATATTTGGACTGTCGGAGGAGCAGGATGACAATGAAGCTCAGTGGGCGTGGTGTGTGGTCAGCGGAGCTCCGCTCCGCTGACGCCGCCCAGATCGTCGACGCCGCCGGCGAGCTGGAGAGGCTGGGATACAGCGCCCTGTGGGTGCCCGATGTCGGAGGACCACTGTTCGACGACCTGGACCGCCTGCTGCAGGCAACGAATACGGTCACGATCGCTACCGGCATCCTCAACATCTGGCGACACGAGGCGGGCGACGTGGCCCGGTGGTGGAACGAGCTGGCGGAGGATCACCGCCGGCGGGTGCTGCTGGGAGTCGGCGTCAGCCACGGCGCCGTGGTCGGCGAGCAGTGGGGTCGGCCCATCGCGACGATGACCGCTTACCTCGACGGGCTGGAGTCGGTGGGGGTCCCGCTGGAGCAGGTCTGCGTGGCCGCGCTCGGACCAAAGATGCTGCATCTCGCCAAGGACCGCACCGCCGGGGCACACCCCTACTTCGTCACGCCGGAGCACACCGCCATCGCCCGCGCGGCCCTCGGCGACGGCCTCCTCGCGGTGGAGCAGGGGGTGATCCTCGACTCGGACCCGGCTACGGCCCGCCAGACCGGCCGCCCGTTCGCCAAGGGCTACGGCAGCCTTCCGAACTACGCGAACAGCTGGAAGCGGCTCGGCTTCACCGATGACGACATCTCATCCGGCAGTGACCACCTCATCGACGCGCTGATTGCCTGGGGCGACGAGGCCGATATCGGCAGGCGGATCGACGCTCACCGAGCGGCCGGAGCCGACCACGTCTGCATCCAGGTCATCACCGCCCCGGGCAGCCCGCTGCCGCTCGACGCCTGGCGGCGGCTCGCCCCGGCCTGAGCCCGGCAGTCGATCAGGGTCGCCGGCAAAGGGCCATCCGCATCGATCCGCCAGTGAAACCTGCCGACTACTTCGTCGCTCGGGTAACACGGACGTGGCGGTGACAAGGCAGGAGTCCTCATCGCAGGATATTCAGCGGCGTATACGGCCGACTCCCTGATAGCGCCGGTGCACCGCGAGTTGGCTTATCTGACATTGCAATTCCTCCAACATTGGTTTCCCACCAGGACCGTCGACAGGGTGACGCCGACTCCGAGGCGACTCTCACCCATCAGCACGCGGAGCTGCCTTGCCGGGCATCCGCTTTGCCATCGTCGGCGCCTCGCACTGACCGCTGGAGTCGGCACCTACAGGTGCTGGCGGGGCCGGCCTTGACTGAGCGAGGCCGCAAGGTCCGCCAGGCGGTCGAGGAGCGGTCTGACGCAGGTTGGCGAGGGCGGCCACTGTCTGGGCGGCGACATCGTCCGGCGAGAGCAGGACCAGTGTGACTGGGGGAACATCTCGACACTCGACGATCCCAAGATCGATGAGGTGGCCCAGCACGACCGACGACTCCCCGGAGCCGCTCGCCCGAGGCGGCGCCCGACCCATCGACCTGGCGTCACCGACTGGCTTCAGCGTCCCGCGTCGGCCGGCGTCAGAAGGATCGTGCGGAGTGTGCGAACTGACGCCTTCTCGGAAGGTGGCTCGACGGTGCATGTGCGACGGGACCCGGCAGCGATCTGCAGACCGACTGGAGCGTCGGCGCCCAGATCCGCCTAAATAGCGAGTGGTAGGCGCAGACCTTCGAGCAGTGGGTTGCCGTTATTCACGTCGACGCCGCGAACCGCCTCGCGTGTTCGCTCCCCGCCCCGATCGGGAGGACAAGCCGGAGAACTACTTCACGATGACCTACATCCTCGAAGGCGACGAAGGTGCCACGAACCTGATGATCCTTCAAGAGGACCCACGGTGTGGCGCGGAGGACATCGTCGAGGGCGAGGAGGACAACCCGGTGCTGACGGCGCTTACTCGGCTATGATGATATCATCAGCTATCGCTGGAGGTGACACCATCACTGATGTCCTCGTCCGTGACGTTCCGGAGGCTGTCGTCGCAGCCCTCGACGAGCGCGCTTCTCGCCTGGGGCTCTCTCGCAACGAGTACCTCCGGCGTCGATTCGCACAAGACGCCCTGAACGCGGGGGGCAAGGTGACGGTCGAGCACCTCCACCGATTCGCTGAGACCTTCGCAGACCTCGCCGACCTCGAGGTCATGAAGGGCGCCTGGGAGTGAGTGACTGGCTCATCGACACCTCCGCGCTGGCTCGGCTCGGCACCACTCCCGATGCCACCACTTGGGCGGAACGAATCGAGCGGGGCTTGGTCCGTATCGCCACTGTCACCCGTCTGGAGGTGGGATACTCCGCTCGATCAGGGGCCGAACTCCGAGAGGCCAGTCGCCGGCCGCCCCTTGCTTCGATGCCGCTCGAGCACCAGACGCCTGCCATCGACGACCGCGCCCTCGATGTGCAGATGCTGCTCGCTGACCGCGGCCAGCATCGTGGCCCCTCGGTACCGGATCTCATCGTCGCCGCCACTGCCGAGCTGGCAGGCCTCTGCGTCCTGCACCTGGACAAGGATTTCGATCTGATCGCTGAGGTCACGGGACAACCGACGGAGCGCCTTGCCGTGGCCTGAACGCCCTCGAGCTCGAGGCGCTCCTGCATCTCCTCGCCGGCGAGGCTGGCGTAGTCCTCGAGGTTGGAGCTGGTGAGGGTGGCGACCACTGCGGCCCGAGGGACGGCGGCCGCCGCGGTGCGCAGCTTCTTGATGAAGGTCAGGGCCGTCGCCGCCAGGGTGCCTTCGTGGGTGGGCACGGCCAGCGCCTTGGTCAGGCACTAGAGCGCCTCGTCGAGCAGGATCAGGCATGGGGCGTGGGCTTCGAGGAGCGCGGCCAGCTGCGTGGTCGACGAGCCGACGAGCGGCGGTCCTGGTCGGCGACGGTGGCGAACGCCGCTGGCGAACGCCGCTGGCCCACCCAGCCGGTAGGGCAGCTCTCCGAGCAGGGAGCGGACCGCGGCGTCGGTATGCCAGGGTCGGGTTCGCCTGCGGCCAGGGCGCCCCCTTCGAGGATCACGACCCTGAAGATCGGGGAGGAGTGGACGGTGACGTGACCCCCGGAGACCATTCCGTCGCGGTCAAGCTTGACATGCTCCGCAGTACGCAACTCCATCTGGTGCTCGGCCATGACGAGCACTGTCGGTTGGAGTGCCGCACCCCTCGGGCGGCTGAACCGTGACTCCGAGGACTCGCGGTGGGGACAGGTACCTGCGCCTCTATAGACTAGAGTTGACGCTGAGACCTGACTCCGTGGGATCACAGGGGCAACGCAGCACGGACCCACGTGGCTGCATCGACGAATCGTCTCCACGGTCACAAAATGGCATTCCTATCAAGGGGCGGCGACCTTGCGGGGGGCAGCAGACTCGGCGTACTGCTCAGGCCTAGGCGGGCCGGCGCTGCAGATTGCTCAGACGGTCTCGATGCGGATCCGTTTGCTCGTCGCCTCGATGACTTGGCGGATGTGCGTCTCATTCGACGTGAGGACGACGTCATCGTCCCGCCTGACAGCGCCCTCAACGACAGCCACGTCAACTACGTCCTCGTGGTTGGCTCGGCCGGCCAGCTCGCCGACACGACGGGCCAGGTCGGACGTCATCGCTTCGACCTCACAGCCGGCGAGCATCCTCGCCAGGCTGGCCTGGCGGGGACCGCCTCTCCACGCTTCTGCGACGACCGGCGCAGGGACGCTGGGCACCACCTCCTCGGCGATGAAGCCGATGTGAAGGGCCCACATGCGACGGTCGTTGCGGTCCCCTGCGATGAGCGCGCCGGTGTCGTAGGTGACGCCAGCCATCAGGCCGGTCTCTTGGCGGCGCTACGGCGTCCAAGCAGCTCCCGCGCTCTCGCTAGTCCTTCGGCGAGCTCTCGCTCCGTCAGCGGTCCGTGCTCGGATTCCCACTCGGCCACTCCACGCCGTGCGGCTTCCAACCGCAGCCGGTGCGATGCCGTCTCGGCGATCCAGCCGCTGAACGATGTGCCCGACGCCGTCGCGGCGGTGTCTATGGCTCGCGCCAGTTCGGGGGGGAACGATACGGACCGTTTGTCACGCTGCGCCATGCGCGCACGGTAGCACAGGGGGTAGGACAATGAGCGCTGAACGTCGAACCTGATCACCAGTCTCGCCGACTTGCCCCGATCCTTGACGGTCTTGCCGCCCTGCTCAGCACCGTCAGGGTCCGATGGCCCCGCCTCCACGCCGAGGGCCTCGATGTCGGGCACGATCGCTTCGGAGACCCGCAGGCCGTTGAGGGCCAGCAGGGAAACCAGGGCGTGCTCGGCGGCGGGGCCGAGGCCGGCGGCGACCAGCAGGGCGCCGACCTCGTTGCGGTCCAGTCCGATGGCGTGGGACTCGTAGTCGATGCGCGGCCGGCGGACATGGGACTTCCGTGGAGTGGGCGATCAGGCCTTCCTCTTCGGCGTAGCGGTAGACGCCGGTCACGGTGCACAGCCGTCGGGCGATCGTCGGCGCCGTCGAAGCGATCGCCGCGCTCGGCCCGTCAGCCCCGCAAGAGCCGATGAGCGGTCCGACCGCAGTCACGACCGTCCGCAACCGTGGCTATGTCGCCTCTGCGATTTCGCAGCGCGCGGCCGCAGTTAAGGCAGCTGCCCAGTCAACAACGCCGTTACCGACAGAAACCAGAGCTAGCGCGACGTCGGGCTGCATTCTCGCAGCGCAGTCTCGCGGCTGCCGCGGGCGCCGGCACCCGGGAGCTGATGGTGTACATGGGTCACGCCAGCCCGCAGACCGCCCTCATCTACCAACACGCGTCGGCGGAACGGGACCCGGCCATCGCCGCAGCCATCTCCAAGCTCGCCTAGGCCAGATTGACGCAGCGAGCCGCCTGGGTCACGTTCGGTCCCGAACGAAGCGCCGGCGCCCCGTGCACCGCCCCTGACCAGCACTTTCGCGAGTACCCCTTGTGGGACGGCTTGCGAACCTCACGCCTGTGCAACGAGCGATCTGGACCTGTAAGACGACGCGATACTGCCGAGTCGGACCGCCTCTGTTGATATGAGGTAGCATGAGATGCGTCAGATGCGTCAGACCATGGCTACGGGAGAGGCCGGTGAGAGTGATAGTTCGAGACGTGGCTGCACGGATGGCGGTAAGTCTCGGGGCAGAGGATCAGGAGTGGGGTTTGGCAGAAGCTCGGCGGCTGGCCTTCTCGTTTGTCGAGGTCTTCGATCGCTCAGACGCTGCTGACCGTCCGTTCCTCGTCGCCGAGCGACCGGACAGCACAACCGATGCTGGTTTGACGCACTCTTGGCCGCCCTTGTGGAGCACCTGTGTACGAAGGCGTCGGTCGCAGTTCCAGCCTGGGCGAACGAGTCCAGCCGATTCCTTGACACATGGTGGTTCGTGTCGGGGCTTCGGTCCTTGCACGCTGACGCGTTGGTTCATGCGCCGATCTCATTCGCCCGCCGCGGGGTGTTCATCACCGCCGCTGCTCTGACCTACGCCTGACTGTGCTGCTCGACCGAGATGGAGTCATCCGAGCCTTCCATGCGCTGGACGAGGAGCTCGGGCGAAGCGAGACGCGAGCGGATGTCTTCGTTGTTGGTGGGGCCGCCATGGCTGTCGCCTACGACGCTCGACGGGCGACGGGCGACGGTCGAGGTGGATGCGGTGTTCGTCCCGACGAGTGAGGTTCGCCGAGCCGCTCGGCGGGTTGCCGAGCGGCTCGGCTTGGCGGAGGATTGGCTCAACGATGGGGCCAAGGCGTTCGTCCCGGGCGCAGACCCTGACAGACGCGAGGTGTTCGAAGGGCAACACCTGCAAGTAGCGGCCGCATCGCCGCGATTCCTGCTTGCGATGAAGCTGCTTGCATCTCGCGTCGAGCGCGACCAGGACGACATCCGGACCCTCTACCAGCTCTGCGATTTCACAACGGCTGAAGAGGGATTGAGGCTCGTGGAGTCCACGTACCCCGGGTACCTCCTGGCGCCGCGCACCAGGTTCATGCTTGAGGAAATGTTTCCCGACAGGCGGCGCGAGCACGGTCACGAAGGGCCGGCCCTTGGGATCTGACTACGACAATCGGGCGCCGTGAGCCGAGTCTGCCGGTCGGCCTCAGAGACCGACCCAGATGAACGGTGCACCCCTTATGGGACGGCTTTCGAACCTCACGATCGTACAGAAGCGCATCCTCCAACTCGATGACGAGGGCATGTAGGACGCGTCTCACGGCCCCGAGGAGGCCGCTCGCAAACGAAGGCCACTTCCTCCATGGCACGGTTCGACGTGGGTCCGACCCCAAGATCGTAGGATCTTGGCATGGCACGGACGAGGACTGTATTGCTGGGGCCAGCGTCACGCCCTGTCGCAGCCCCCGACGACGCCGACGGTCCGGGCTTGGTGAAGGCGTCAGGCCAGGTCACACTGCCGCACCATGTGCGGTGGAGCGGGCCGCCGCTTCAGTATGACCTTGCCGATCCGATCGACCGGGCGCGAGTCTACGAACAGGTCCTACAAGAGGGCACCGACGAGGATGTCCGCTACTTCGTGGACGTCGACGAACTCCTCGCCATGTGGGACGACATCGTGTTGCCGCCATGGGTGCGCAAGGCATGGGCTGGCTGGTTCAGGCGGCATAGGGGCGTCGAGGTCAGTTGCTGAGTCCTCTCCAGGAGGCGGTCGCTCGGCTGGTGGCGGCGCTACCCGAGGCGCAGGACTTCGTCCTCGCAGGTGGGGCTGCGCTCATCTCCCGGGGAAATGTCGCTCGCAGTACCCAGGACCTGGACTTCTTCGGACTCGAGCCCGCCGCCGTCGACCAGCTTCTGCCGGCTGCGTTGCGCGCGCTGCGCACCGCTGGCTTCGAGGCAGAGGTGGCGCGATCCGCTCCGGGATTTGCCAGGCTGACAGTGGTTGGGTTGGGCGGCCGGACTGAGCTCGACCTCGCCGCGGACGCGCGCCTGCTCACACCGGAGGTCGGCCCGCTTGGGCCAACCCTGGCCAGTGAGGAGTTGGCCGTCGACAAGGTCTTGGCGGTGTTCGGTCGGGCGGAGCCCCGCGACTTCGTGGATCTTGCGGCGATGGAGCCGGTCTACGGACTGGATCGGCTCTTCGCTCTGGCCAAGGAGAAGGACCACGGTTTCGACGTGACTGTCTTCGTTGACATGATGGCCCGGTTCACGCGCCTCAGGCCAGTGGAGTTCGGGCTCGATGAGGACGGCTACCAGCGCCTGTGCGATCAGGTCGAGCGATGGCGTCTGCGCTCCTTGGATGTTGCCGACCGAATTCCCGACACGGGCTTGGAAGGCCCCGACCTAGGCCTGGGACTTTGAGCGCAAGCGTCGCGGGTTCGAAACAGGGCCCGCAGGGGTCGCAACGAGACGCGTGTCAAACCCTCCTCCTGACCAGGAGAAATGCCGCTCGCTGACGGAGAGCAGCACCCCCAACGGGATTCGAACCCGTGCCGCCTTGAAAGGGTGAATCAGACGGCTTCCGGACCTGGGGATCAGGGACAAAACCCCTTGTATAGGTCAGAGGCGGTACGGCCTGACCGCCATTTACCCGTAAATGCCCCTCGTGACCGTTCGTTAGGTCACGTTGTGGTCACGCCGGCGGCCGGATAGCGGCCTCGGCGATACCTACCATGCGCTCGGCTGCGGTCACCGCAGCTCGGGCGTCGGCGGCCCGGACGGGAGCTGGGTCGTACTCGGCCCGGGTCTTGAGCGGGATGAGTCGTCGGAGGTGGCGGGCGGCCTGCTTGCCGTCGGTTCCGGAGCGCTCGAGGTAAAGGGAGGCCTGGTCGTGGGGGCCGCGCCAGATCGATCCGGATCGGGCTGCGGAGATGGCGTCGGCTGCGGCAATGCCGGCGTGCACCGCGTTGCCGGTGGCTGCGGTGTGGTTGCCCAGATGGAGGGCGTCCCGGGCTGCCCGGAGGAATTCAGCCGCCTTGGCCAGGCAAGCGTCGGCGTCAGCGGCGGACGCCGGCCGGGTGCTGGCCCGGCTCTGGGGCGCCATCAGGAGGCGACGCCCACCGTGTTGATTGGTGCGCCGAGCAGTACCACCCCGTCGGTGGCGATCTCGGACCAGAGCGACGGAGCTGGGCGGCCGAGGAGCGTCGGCAGCTCGTCGGCGCTGACCTCGATCAGGTTGACCGGGTTGCCAACGACCCGGCGCGCCCGGTCGCTCCAGGCGCCGAGACTGTCGGTCCATCCGTCGTCGTCGCAGGGTACGCAGGTCGGTCGCACGACCAGGACGTCGACGTCGCTCGCTGCGCCAGCCTGACCTCGGGCGAAGGAGCCGAACACCATCAGGCTCGCCGGGGCGGGACTGATCGAGGCTGCAAGGTCGGCCAGGCGGTCGAGGACGGTCTGGCGCAGGTTGGCGAGCGCGGCCACTGTCTGGGCGGCGACGTTGTCCGGCGAGAGTCGGACCAGGGCGACTGGGGGCACGTCTCGTCGCTCGACGATCCCGAGGTCGATGAGATGGCCCAGCACGACCGACGACTGCTGAGGGCTGACCCCGGCGAGCCGGGCGACCGCCCGCATGCTCAACTCGGCGTCGTTGCGGGCGAGCACTCCGAGTACCTTGCCTTGCACTCCCGGCAGAAGAGCTTCCACCGGTTTAACGTAGTCCACCAGACGATCGTACCAACAAATCTGACATGTGGTGGATAGGTGCTCGCGATCTCTGCCGCCCGCTTGGAGTGCACCGCAAGGACCTCGTCGAGGAGCTGTCCATGCCGCCCCCTGTCGTCCACGTCAATCTCGACGGCGCATCTCGGCGGTCCATCCGGGTCGGGCACGGAAGGTTTACCGACTTCTCCGAGCCATCCTCAACACCGCCATCGCCGACGAGATCATCGTGGCGCAACCCGTGCCGGGTCCGTGGTGCCGGACAGGACCGCAGCGCCGAGCGCCCGGTCGCCACGATGGCAGAAGTAACCGCGCTTGCCGACGTCATCGAGCCGCGTTGGCGGGCGCTCATCCTCCTTGCCGCATGGTGCGGGCTGCGGCGAGGCGAGCTGCTGGCGTTGCGCCGGAAGGACATCGACCTGGTCCACGGCATCCTCACCGTGGAGCGCTCCGTGCAGCACCTGCGAGGCGGTGAGGTGATCCTCGGGCCGCCCAAGACTGCCGGCCGGCGGCGGGTCGTCATGCCTCCGCACCTGCTGCCGGAGCGGACCACCACCTCGATACGTGGGTGAAGGTTGGCCCCGATGCCGTGGTCTTCACCTACAAGGTCGGCGACCTCAGGTCACGTCCAGGTCACGCCGCCCCCTCGGAGCACCTCCGAAGGCGCCCCGCAAGCCCGTGACCAGGACTTATACGAGCACCCCCAACGGGATTCGAACCCGTGCTGCCGCCTTGAAAGGGCG
>JAKBAM010000098.1:1361-4493 GCA_021809105.1 Actinomycetes bacterium | reverse complement strand
ACTCCTGCGTAGGGCGAAAAGGCGGCGCGCCAGGGCACGGGCGGGCCGACACGCAGCGGCTTCGCGCCTGGAGGTGGGCGGCGTTCGAGAGCCGCCGCCGGCTGTAATTGAGAGCTGCACGCGACCACGGCCGTGGCCGGATCGACACCAAGGTGCCGATCCTCGGAGTCGCCCGGATCCACCGGGGGTGGCCCGTATTGAGGAGGGGGAGCGGGAAACGTCATCGGGCGGGTGTTACGAGGACTGGGCTTTGTCTCGATACCGGGGGGCCAGTCGGCGTGCCGCTTGTAGGTCGTCGGGATGGTGGCCGGCAGTGGCATACCAGCAGACAGCTAGCGTACCGACGAGGAGCCCGAAGGGCACAATTGTCTCCACGGCGCGCTGCACCCGGTTGCGTGCCTGGCCGACTCCGATGATCTGCTTGGCGTCTTCGGCCGGCCACGTTTGCCCGTCGGCGGCGGGGCAAGCTTGTAGAGCGTGGCGTTCGAGCCCAGCCGGGTGGTCCAGGTCACCTCCCCAGGCAAGCAGCGCATGGCCTTTCCGGCATAGGAGGAGAGACACCGGAAGCGATGTACTTGACGTACTTGACGCTTCCGTCGGTTGTGAGGAGACTTGGCGTGGTGCCAAGGGTGATCGACTACCAAGGGAGCCGGCTGAATTACAGTGGGTCAGAGTCCACGAGAGCCATTCTGGCTCTTCGGCCCGAGGCTCGTTTCTAGCTGAACATCGACTACGGGTCCGGTTACGTGACTTCTGGGACGTGCGCGTAGAAGGCCCGGACAGCGACGACCGAGTCGGCGCGCAGCTGGATCTCATCGAGACCGGGCTGGTCGAGAGCCATCTGGGAAGCATAAGCGGCAGGACCCTGAGCCTCCGGATCGGCGAAGTTGGCGGCAAGATCATCGAGCGCGGTCCTGACGGCCCCCACGAAGTCGCCTCCGAATCGGTCACGCACGAGTCTGGCCGCTGCTTCCGGGCCGCCTTCATTGTTGTGGAGGAGCACGAAGGCGATGTCGTACCAGTCCTTCTCCTTCCGGCGCCCGTACGCCGCCGCAATCTTCGCGAGAAGGAAACCTGCGAGGCCTGTGACGTTCACCTCGACCCTATAGTTGACCCCGCCGATCCGCGCTCGCATCGGTCGGGGCGAGCAGTCGCGGGCCGCGAATCCTGTTCCCCAGAGGTTGATTGCGCCAAGTTTCTCGCACTCGTCGAAGCTGACCACGGCACCGGCTGGCGCGTCGTCCAGGTCAGCCAACAGCTCGAACTTGACAACGGCCCGCTGACCGTCGATGTCCGTCTGCCATCGCCAGATCCGCTCGGTGTCGGGCGTGAACTCGGCGTTACCGAGGAGCCTGCTCGAGTCAGGCCATATTGGTCGATCCAGCCGCTATCTCCAGGTTGACTTGGACATCCACGTCGGTCGTACCTGCGTGGCTCACTCCTGCTCCGGAACAGAGGAGTTCGGGGACCAATCCGCCGAGCAGCACGAACTCAGCGGTCTCGCCGTAGTGGTGCACCACCCGGACAAGCGCGTCCTCGGCAGCTCGACGTGCCGCCCTCGAGCGAGGAGGATCATCATTCGCCACGGCGGACTTCCTTCAGGTGTTCAGCTGCCTCTTCGCCACGGACGCCAACTTGGCGCAGGTCTGCATATACACGGGGCCACGGGGCGACCCTTATACCCCCGTCGTCAGTGGCAAGCCGACGCGACGATTGAGTAGGGAACGGCCGGAGCACGAGTCTGCCACCATCCATAGGCTCGAGCTGAGCGTCGCGCGCCACGTTGCGAAGGTCGGCTTCGCCTCTGGCGTCGACATAGACGTCGCCTGCCGTGATATCTGTCAGGTAGGGAGCCAGCACGGCCGCAGCGACCGTCCCCGTGGCGGCCCATTCGAGGCCGGCGCGGTCCCACTTCTCGCCGAGCTGCTTCACACTGGCCAGAGGGTCTCGCCAAAGGACCCCGCAACGGAGCTCTGGCTTCGGTCGTAGTTCACGCACTGCTTGGGCGTACTCGTCCAACAAACGGTCCGGGGCCACGACCCTCCGCCCCGATCGGGGACCTCTCGACGCTCCAGCCTCGAGCAGTCCCCACTTCGATAGTGCGGCGAGCGCCTCGGCAACCGAGCTAGTGGAATGCCCCGTCGCCTCGGCCGCGGCCGCCACGGTCGCGGGGACACCACATAGCAGCGCCTCGGCAACCCCGATAACGGCTGGACTCCAGCTGGGCTGGTAGGCCTTCGATCGTCGAGACCCGGTGCGGGAGACGACAATGTTGCCAACCGCGACTTCGGCAGCTCCCGTCTCATCAACCCAGCCGAGGCCCGATTCTGTGGCCAAGGCGCGCGCAGCGAGGGAGATCTCGGAACCGACAATGACGTCCGGGCGGTCGCGTAATCCGAGGACGTCGCGTACCTCTTGAAGACCGCCTCTTCCCACCCAGCGCACCTTCAGCCGCCGGGAGCTGACCACGAGGATCGCGTCCGATCCGTTGATATCGGATACCTTCAATATGGCGGCGCGAGGAAGCACGGCCCGAACTGCCGCCACAAGACGCGGCGTCCGACCGTGACTCCCGGTTCCGTCATTCATCGGCTAAAAGCATACATCGGTGCAGCACCGAAGTATGAGGATAACCGAACTATGAGTGAGCGGTCGGGAGAGCCCCTCCCAGCGACCCTTCTACCGGATCGGGTTGACGAACGCCCACCGATCTCCGCGACGCCCTCACATCCCCGCTCAAAAAGCGTCTCTGGCCACAGCTTGTAAGGTTTGCGGAAAAAGGTTCGCCCCTGCGAACCACACGCCCTTCGCGCCAGACCAGCGCTGCAGGCTCGAGGCCCGAAGGCCAGATGGGGAAGGGGCGGTCGAACTCGGGAAAATCGGCCCTCAGTCGTCCTGGCACTCGGCGTGCACACGGTTAGAGCGTGCCGGACGACCGTTCGTATTGAAATTCTCGTCGGGATTCAGTCTCACGCCACGTCGACGAAGTGTGCGTCCACCAAGCCGGCGCCATACGCAAGACTGGCACGCAGATGGTCCGCCGGTCTCCGGGCTTTGTTCGACATCTACATGCCGATCGTCGACAGGTGGGAGCTTTTCGACAGCAGCAAGGGTCACGTAGCCGGAGTGGCA
>JAKBAM010000098.1:0-1261 GCA_021809105.1 Actinomycetes bacterium | reverse complement strand
CATAGGGCGGGACTTCACCGCCCAGACCTCAACCCGTCGCGGCTTGTCGATGAGGCACCTGAGGCCCAGAAGGGCTATGCGAGCAGATCGGATGCGGCTTTGGTTCTTATTGGACCAACGCTCCACGGGGCACCAGCAGGCGTACGGCCACGGTCAGCGGATCGTCGACCAGGAGTCGCAATCAGCGAACTACAAAGCAGTGAGGATCAACGGGCCGTCGTCGGTGACTGCGATCGTGTGCTCACTGTGCGCTGCTCGGCTCCCGCTTGCTGTGCGCAAGGTTCATCCGTCGGAGTCGACCCTATAGTCGTCGGCACCATCCGCGATAAGCATCGGTTCGAGGGCTATGACGAGGCCCGGTCGCCACAAGTGTCCACGTGGCGCTTCACCGAATTCGTACACTGCGACGCATTGCAGGCGGTAGACTTCCGGCGTGCGGGAGATCCGCTGGACCGACGAGTCAGAAGACCACATCGCTGCCCACACCGTCACACCACATGAGGTCGAGCAGGTCGTTAACACGAGGCCCCGGCTCGTGTTACGAGGTCGCGACGATACGGAGTATCTCTTCGCCGCCACCGACGCTGGACGCCACTTGCTCGTGGTGCTTGCCGAGGCGCTGGACGGTCGTAGCTATGTGGTCACCGCACGGGAGATGACAGATGCCGAGCGTCGGGCCTTTCGGCGCAAAGGAAGGTGACTACGATGACCAGGTTGGACCAGATCGCCGCGCACGCCGAGGCCCACGACTTCGCCACCGATATGGAAAGTGCCGCGTGGGAGGACGAGACCGAAACAGACCCGATGGTCACTACCTCGCTCCGGGTTCCGAAGTCTTTGCTGGACTGGGTTCGAGAGCGCGCCGTCGAGCAACACGTCCGTCCCAGCGTGCTGATCCGCCAGTGGCTTGAGCAACGCCGCGACGCCGCCAGTGGCGTTGGGATGGAGGAGCTCGCCACGAGGGTGGAACGCCTTGAGAGGGAGGTGTTCACCGACAAGCGAGCCTCCTGACCGGCATCGCCGAAGTCCCGTTGAGCGGTAACTCGACGGGCATCGGAACGTTCGGCGTCCAGCTGACCCCGCTCAAAAAGCGTCTCTGGCCGCAGCTTGTAAGGTTTGCGGAAAAAAATGTTCGCCCCCGCGAACCACACGCCCTTCGCGCCATACCAGCGCTACAGGCTCGAGACCCGAAGGCTCACGCCACGTCGACGAAGTGTGCGTCCACCAAGCCGGCGCCATACGCAAGACTGGCGCGCAGATC
>JAKBAM010000097.1 GCA_021809105.1 Actinomycetes bacterium | reverse complement strand
CAGCGAACCAGAAGGCGTCAAGAGGATGCCGGTGTGGAGGTACTGAGCCAGGAACGACGCAGACAGTGCGTCCTGGAAGCTGTCGTCACGGGCGAGCACGACGGCACCATTGGGGACGCAAGTACCGATACCACCGGTATGCGGGAACCGCGCATCCAGGGCGGCGATAGCCGTCCCGTCGGCGTCCGCACCGGCGATGGCCGGCGGGGTGGCCGAGATGCCAGCCACCACGAAGCTCTGGGGCGCGAAAGGCGGAGTCTGGGCGCTAGACAGCGTCCCGACTATGGGCCCATCAGGCAGAAGGGCATTGGCCGTGGGAATGGCGTCGATCGCCAATCCGCTGAAGGTGTAGCTGGCAGGGGCCAGGGTTGAGGGGGCGTAGATCTTGAACTGGACCGTGCCTCCCGACACCGACGCCGCTCCGATGCCAGCCCCGGTACCGCCTGAGACGGTGACGGTGGGATGGCTGGAGGGATCGAACTGCAGCGTCTGCACGGTCCCGCCAACAGGGGCGGTCAGGGCCAGGGTCACCGTAGCCGGGGCCAGGCTGGTTGCGCCTGCACCCAGCTGCCCGGGAGCAGTCTCGGTGAAGGTCACGTTGCTGATCGGATAGTTGGTGGCACCCGAGTCAGGGATGGCGATCGACGGGTTGTTGGCGATGATCTGGCCCGTACCGACCGTAGCCAGAGACGGAGTCGTCAGCAGCTGATAATTACCGCCAGCTGGGACGTACACCCCTATGGTGGTGATGGCGCCGAGCGCTGCCTGGGAGGCGGCGTTGACGGTGATCGGAGTAGACACCCCTACCGTGCCGGAGGGGGTTGTCGCTGGCGGCGCGAGGCCTGGCGGTGACGCGCCGACGTACACGGTGTAAGCCGAGCCATCGGTAGCGGGGCTGAGGACGTGGAGGATCAACTCGTCCTGGGCGGTGACGCCCTGCGGATCACCAGGGTTGGTCTGGAGTATCTCGGCGAACCTGGGGCCGGTGTTGCCGTTGGGGCCGAGCGAATCGTAGACCGAGGGTGCTGGGCCGAAGCTCACCTGGCGGGTGGGGTCGGTCGGGTTGTTGGTCTGCCCGTTGGGGGCGATGTTGATCACCAGATTGTCGCCGGCGGCGGCGCCCTGGACAGTGACCGCCAGATCGGGGACGGTGCCGGTGCCGCCCTGCCCGACCTGCGGAGCAGCAGCCCCCGGCGGGAAGAACGTGATGGGCGAGACGGTCGGCGCGGCCGAAGCCACTCCTTCGGTGACCGCAAGGAGCCCACCTACCGATATGAACGCCGCAGTTGCTGCGACGATAGCGCCAGGTTTGCGGAGCCTTCCGCTTCCTGCCATTTATTGCCTCCTGTGATGTGCGGTCGGTGACCGCTGTGGACCCCCGCCCGACCCGGCATCGCTGGTTCGTGAAGGGTGTTTTCGCTTGCCCGGGCTCAGAACTGCGATCCCGGATGCCGGGAGACCGCCCTAGCGGTTCCTCGACGCTCTCTTAACCTGACCTTTGGTTGGTTTGTGACAGCCAATCTCTGGGTACGTGCACCACCTGCACTCCGGCATAGGGCCTGAGGACAGGATGGGCGCCCGAAGCATAGCCACGACAGAGCTAGGGCGCGGTGATACCCGGGTCAGTCAGGAAGGCGACGGTGAGCTGCGCCGTGTTGGCGGCTCGGTCGATCGCCAGCTGCGCGACGAACGAGCCGGTCAACCCACCCGGCATCCCGGACCCGCCGGGGACCACTTCGCCGCGGAAGAGATACCCGGGCTCTGCGTCGGTGCCCACGGTGTCCACCAGCGCGCCGGTGGCGACCGCTGTCTCGTTGTCCGACTCGATCGTGAGGCGCAGCGCCGCTGAGACCGGCGGGGTACAAGCCTCCATCTCGACGAAGACTGCGCTGGCGGCGCTAATTCCCGCCTGCGTCATGCCGGTACCGATGGCGAAGGCCGGGGTGGATCCGACAGACGTCAGGTCGACCGAGGGCGTCACGATCGTCGCGGCGACGCTGGAGCTGGCAGGAGCGGGCGGTGGAGCGGACAGCTGAGGGGATATCCAGGGACAGGATGGCGCAGGCGGCGGGACCGTGGTCGTGGTCACCGTCGTCGGCGTGCTCGGCCCAGGAGTCCCGGCCAACCCTGAAGCTGGAGTCGACGTCGACCCTGAAGCTGGGGTCGAGGGTCGGCTGCCGTCGGACCCGCTGTCACCTCCGGCGACGAGCGCCGGCAGGAGCCAACTAGGCCCAGCCGGAGTAGGTGCCACCTTCACCGACGTCACGGTGGCCGGGGGCCCGGCATGCACAGGGACCGACGTCACGGCGCCGGACATGCTCGTGGTGGACGTCGTGGAGGGTGTCGCTGTCGTCGGGGGCGTCGCGCCGACCACCGGCCGCAGGGAGGAGGAGACATCCGGGCCGACGGCCGGCGGGGTGCCGAGAGCGGCGGGTGTCGTCACCGAAGTCGTAACCACCCGCTGCGGGCTGGCGCTGCCGGTCGCCACCGCCGCACCGGTCGCTATCGTCGCCGCCGCAGCGGCGGTAGCCACCAGGCCGCGCACCGAGCCACCAGCCGAGATGACCGACTGCGCGACAGGGCTAGTAGCCACCTGATAAGCGCTCAACTCGAGTTGACTGGCCATCTGGCTGGCGCCGGGGGCGCCGGCGGCGCCTGAGGCGACGTGGTCGCCATGACTCGTGGCACGGCGCGCCCTGCTGGCAGCCCATGCGACCAACCCCGGTCCGGAGATGCAGGCCACCGATGCCCGGAGCCGGGAGAGCCGCGCCCGGAGCGAGCCGCGGGCTCGGCTGACGCGTGCTCGGGCGTTGACCTCACTGATGCCAGCCGCCTCGGCAACGGCTGCGTACTCCAGCCCGTCGAGCTCGCGCAGGATCCAGGCGTCGCGCTGCGAGGTGGGCAGGCTCGCCAAAGCGGACCGCACCTCCCGGAGGACCGGCGGGTCGGCGACCGAGCTGGCAGGATCGAGGTCCGGCTCGACGAGCCGACCGACCCGATCGACGAGATGCCGTTCCCTCTCACGGCCCTCGAGGCGGTCCACGCAGACGTTCCGCACGATGCGAGACAGCCATGCACCTACTCGATAGTCCCCGTTGATACCGAAGCCGGCGTAGCCCTTGAATGCCCGCTCGAAGCCCTCCTGCACCGCGTCCTCGGCATCTTGACGGGACCCGAGCCGACGCTCCGCCTGCTGGAGCAGGCTGACGTAGTGGTATCGGAACGCCTCCTCCACGCTTGCATGCTGAGCAAGCCACGCGTCACCGGCGCCGTCTGCAGGTGTGGGGTCGAAGCGGGAATCGATCATCGCGTCGCCCTACTCCTCCAAGATGCGCCCGCACCCGCCCGCAGGAGATCGAACATCCCGCCCTGGTGTCGTCTGCCTCCTCGCCGCCTGCGTGCCACTGTACCCCTTAGCCATGCCGGCGCGTCCGATGAAGACCCATCTTCGTTCGGCAGAGTTCATGGCACCATACCACCGGTCGGACGAAATCCGAAGGACCCGAGGTATCCGCCGAATGTGCCTGGGCGTGCGCAGGCCACCCAGGCGGTCCCTTGCCGGAGCGGGGGGAGAGTCGACAGCTAGGATCGGCCAGATGCCGATCTCGCATCCGTCGTCCCCGTCTGTCGGCGGGGTCGGTGCAGAGACTCGCCGCCCGTGACCACCATCGCTGAGTACCGCGGCTCCAAGGAGCTGCTGGCCAACCTTACCTTGCGGGAGCTGCGCTCCAAGTACAAGCGGTCGTTCCTCGGATGGACCTGGTCGCTCGTAAATCCCCTGGTCAATACCCTCGTCTACACCGTCGTCTTCCTCGATTTCTTCCACGCCCACGCCGTCAAGGGCACGCCGAGCGGCCTGACTATCTACTCGCTGTACCTGCTGTGCGCCATGTTGCCTTTCAACTACGTGCAGTCCACGGTGATGGGATCAATCGGCAGCCTGATCGGCAACGGCAACCTCATCAAGAAGACGTACTTCCCCCGCGACCTGCTCCCCGCCGCAACGACTCTTTCAAACCTGGTCTCCCACGGCATCGAGATGGGCCTGCTCACTGTCATCCTGGTGGTCTTCGGGCAGTGGCGGGTGCTGCCCTTCCTGCCGATCGTGGTGCTACTCATGGCTGTCAACGCCGTGTTCGCCTGCGGGATGGCGCTGATGTTCAGCATCATCAACGTTTACTTTCGCGACGTCGAGCACTTCATGGCCATTTTCTTCTTGCTGTGGTTCTACGGGACGCCGATCATCTATCCCCTCGGCCAGATCGGCCACCACCCTCTGATCCTCACGATCCTCAAGATCAACCCGATGACCGACATGTCGACGGCCTTCCGGGCCGTCATGTACAACGGCACCTTGCCGCCGCTCCTGCCCACCGCCTACTTCGTCGCCTCCGCCGTCGTGATGTTCGCCATCGGCTACAAGGTCTTCGCCCGCATGGAGGGTCGCTTGGCGGAGGAGCTGTGAGCGGCGTCGCCGTCTCCGCCGACAACGTCTCGAAGATGT